>CAVVHK010000030.1:0-85854 GCA_963747865.1 uncultured delta proteobacterium
AATTGCCTGCAATCCGCTTCGAACGAGGACTACGACCGGGTTCGCCGATACGTCTCCCGTTTCGAGACGGAAGTTCGGCCGGTGGAGAAGCGATGACGAAGACACTGTATCATTTCCTGCTCGGTACGCTTCGCGGCCGTCTGATAATCGGCGTGGCGACGGTGCATGCCGTAATGATGGCCCTTTTCATCGCCGATCTGACGGCACGCCAGCGCTCCATGCTCCTGGACCGCCAAATCGAGGAGGCGACTGCGCTTTCCCAGGCCCTCGCCACTTCCGCAGCAGGCTGGATCGCCGCTGACGATATTTCCGGTCTGCAGGAGCTCGTAGACGCCCAGCGCCGCTATCCGGAGATCCTTTTTGCCATTCTAGCGGACAAAGAAGGGCGCGTGCTGGCCGACATCGACAACTCGAAACAGGGGCTCCACATGCTCGACCTGCCCCGCCAAGAGCGCCAGACGGTAATCGCAAGAACTCCTGCGCTGGTGGACGTAGCAGCCCCCGCCATCATTGGAGGCCGTCTTATTGGATGGGCGCGCGTCGGCATAGGGCAGAAGGCGGCCGGCAAAAAGCTAGCGGAGATCACTAAGAGCGGTATCGTCTACGCTCTTGCGGCGATTCTCATCGGTTCGGTCATAGCCTGGTTTATGGGGCTCTGGATCACGAGAAGGCTTTACGCCGTCCAGGAGACCATAGACGCGGTCCGTTCCGGCAACCGCCTCGCCCGCTCTTCGCTTGCAGGCGCCGACGAGGCTGCGGTAATGGGACAAGAATTCAACGCCATGCTGGACGCTCTGGCGGAACGGGACATGGAGCTGAGGACCAGCGAGGAAAGGTATAGGTTGCTCATCTGGAAGGTCCAGACCGCCATCATGCTCCATAACGGCCATGGCCGGATCCTGAACAGCAATCCTTTGGCCCAGGAGCTGCTCGGACTTTCGGCAGACCAACTCCTGGGCAAGTCCTTGATTGATTTGGAATGGCATTTCCTACGCGAGGACGGTTCCGTTTTGCCTGTCGCTGATTATCCCGTAAGCCTGGCGCTCACCACCCGGCAGCCCACCAGGGGCCAGGTCATGGGAATAGGACGCCCGGAACGGGAGCATATTTCGTGGATGTTGGTAAACGCCGAGCCGGAATTCGATGACGCCGGAGAAATCACGCAGGTTATTGTTTCCTTTGTTGACATCACCGAACGGAAATGGGCCGAGGAGAAGCTGCGCCGGTTGAATCGAGAACTGCGGGCGGTAAGCGACTGTAACCAGGTTGTGGTGAGGGCTGAGGACGAACAAACTTTACTCAATGACATTTGTCGTATCATCTGTGACAAGGCGGGCTATCGCATGGCATGGGTGGGGTACGCCGAGCACGACGACGCCAAGTCTATACGTCCTGTCGTGTGGGCCGGGGCCGAGTATGGGTATCTCGATGAGGTAAAGCTAACTTGGGCCGATACAGAAAGAGGACTCGGCCCCGCCGGAATGGCCATCCGGAGCGGCGAGAGCGCCTGCATTCAGGATTTTACCATGGACTCGCAAGTGGTTCCGTGGCGAGACAGCGCCTTGCGCCGAGGCTATCTCTCCTGTATCGCTCTCCCTCTGAAGGACGAGAGGGCAAACACATTCGGCGTTTCTCAACATTTATTCCACCGAGTCAAATGCCTTCACAGCGGATGAAAAGTGTCTCCTGGAAGAATTGTCCAGCGATCTGGCGTTCGGCATCGTGGTCCTGCGCTCCCGCATAGAGCGCAAGCGTGCTGAGGAAGCGCTCTACGAAGCCGAACAAGTGTTTCGCACCCTGATCGAGAACTCGCCGGATATTATTGCGCGCTACGATCATGACTGCCGGCGCACGTACGTCAATCCAACGTACCTCAAGATTGCCGAAATAGCGCAGCAAGAATTGCTTGCCACGGCGCCCACACAACGCTCTCCATTGCCGGCGCCCAGCGCCGCGGTTCTCCAGAATTTACTTTCCAGAGTGCTCGACAACGGTGTTACCGAGGCCATAGATGTTATATGGCCGAAGGCGGACGGTATTGATTACTGGTACAACATTTACGCCTTTCCGGAATTCGACCGCGAAGGCCGAGTCGTAAGCGTGATGACGGTTTCCCGAGACATAACCGAGCGAAAGCAAGGTGAGGAGGCTTTGCAAGCCGCCAACGCATACAACCGCAGCCTTATCGAGGCGAGTTTGGACCCGCTGGTGACCATAAACTCAGAGGGCAGGATTACCGATGTCAACACAGCAACCGAAAAAGTCACGGGACGCCGACGTGACGAGCTGATCGGGACGGATTTTTGTGACTACTTCACGGAGCCTCAAAGGGCAAAGGAAGGATACCGGCAAGCCTTCAAGGATGGCGCAGTCAAGGATTATGAGTTGCAGATTCGCCACAGGGACGGTTACTTGACACCGGTGATCTACAACGCTTCCGTGTACCGGGACAGTTCTGGCGCTATTGCCGGGCTTTTTGTGGCAGCCCGTGATATCACGGCGCGCAAGCGGACCGAAGATATCATGCTGGCGCGCTTTCGGCTGGTAGAATACTCCGCCTCCCACTCGCTGGACGAGCTACTCCACGCCACCTTGGACGAAGTGGAAGCCTTGACCGACAGTTCTATCGGCTTCTACCATTTTGTCGAAAATGATCAAAGGACTCTTCTACTCCAAGCTTGGTCAACGAGGACATTGCGGGAAATGTGTACGGCTGAAGGCAAGGGCCTCCATTATGACATAGACGAAGCCGGGGTGTGGGTGGACTGTGTTCATGAGCGCAAGCCGGTCATTCACAATGACTACTCCGCCTTGCCACACCGCAAGGGCATGCCCGCCGGGCATGCGGAATGTCATCCGTGAGCTGGTCGTGCCGGTTTTTCGAGGCGACCTACTCGTGGCGATCCTCGGTGTGGGCAACAAACCGGTGGATTACGCCGCTAGTGACATCGAGACCGTATCGCTTCTGGCCGACATGGCCTGGGATATCGCCGATCGCAAGCGGTCGGAGGATAAAAACTTGTGGCTCGCGGCGATTGTCGAATCCTCCGATGACGCCATCATCGGGAAGAATTTGGATGGAATAATTACAAGTTGGAACAAAGGAGCGGAAAACATATACGGCTACAAAGACGTCCAAGCTGTTGGCAAGCCAATATACCTGTTGGCTCCTCCGGACCGTCAGGAGGAGGTTTCCGGTCTTCTTGAAAGAATAAAACGCGGGGAACACATTGAGCACTATGAAACTGTGCGCCGGAAAAGGGACGGGAGTGAAATAGCTATATCGCTGACCATCTCTCTTATCAGAAACGCCGAGGGGAGAATTATCGGCGCTTCAACAATAGGCCGTGATATCACCGAGCGCAAGCGTGCAGAGGAAGAGTTGGCGCAGTACCGCACACAACTGGAAGACCTTGTGACGGAGAAGACGAAGGAACTGCAGGATAGGACCCTACAGCTTGAAGCGGCCAACGTCCGTTTGCAGGAAGCCGACCGTCTTAAGTCCGTATTCCTAGCCAGTATGAGCCATGAACTGAGGACGCCGCTGAACTCAATCATCGGTTTTACAGGCATCATGCTGATGGGTATGACTGGAGACTTGAGCGAAGAGCAAAAGAAACAGCTCACGATGGTCAAAAACAGCGCCAATCACTTGCTGGGCCTTATCAACGACGTCCTGGACATAGCCAAAATAGAGGCAGGGAAGGTAACCCTCTCTCTGGAACGGTTCGAGATAGGGGAGGTAGTAGACTCGGTAATTCAAACCGTTTCACCGATGGCGGCGGCGAAGGGCCTGGAGCTTGTCCGAAAGCTCCCATCCGGCCTTGTCCTGACCCACGATAAGAGACGTGTGACGCAGATACTAATGAACATAATCGGGAATGCCGTCAAGTTCACTGAACACGGAAGCGTAACTGTCTCGGCTGGAGTTTTAGGTGATAACAAGCTGGAGTTGCGGTTCACGGATACGGGAGTGGGCATTAAAGAGGAGGACATGAAGAAACTCTTCTCCCCCTTCCAGCAGATTGATGCTACTTTAACCAAAGCATATGAAGGCACTGGATTGGGCCTGTACCTCTGCAAAAGACTGGTCTCCGTCCTGGGGGGGGACATAACTGCGACCAGTACATATGGCAGGGGAAGCGAATTCACGGTTGTCTTACCGCCAGCCTATGGAGGATCGCATGAAAACGATATTGGTGGTTGAAGACAATGACACCAATCTCTATCTGGTGAGGTTTATTCTCGAAAAGTCCGGATATGATGTCATCACAGCTAAGAATGGCTCCATGGGAGTCGAAATGGCCATCAACGAGAGGCCGGACCTAATTATTATGGATATCCAACTCCCGGACATCAGCGGGCTAGAGGCCACGAAAAGAATAAGGGCCTCGGAGGTGGACGGAGGAATCCCCATTGTCGCCTTGACCTCTTACGCCATGGTCGGCGACAAAGAGAAGGCTTTGGCCGCCGGATGCACAGGCTACATAGAGAAACCCATAGATCCGGAGACATTTGTCAGGGAAATAGAAAAATACTTGAAGCCGTAGGGAGGAGACTCTCCATGGAGCCTGGAAAGATAAGAGTTCTCCATCGCCGAGGATAACGAAGAAGGACGCTATCTGCTGGAAGCGCTTCTGCGAGGGGTCGGGTACGAGGTAGTCGCCGTCGGGAACGGAGCGGAAGCCCTTGAGAAGCTACACACCCAGGACTTCGAGATCATAATCACTGATATCCTCATGCCGGTCATGGATGGCTTTCAGTTGTGTATGAATGTCAAACAAGATAATCGATTACGCGATATTCCCTTCCTGTTCTACTCTGCAACCTATGTCGACGAGCTTGACGAGGATCTCGCCATAATGATGGGAGCGGCTAGATTCATCCGCAAACCTGAAGAGCCTGAGGAATTCACACGGATTATAGACGAGATGCTGACAGAATTCCGGGAAGGAAGGTTCCGGCCTATAAAATCGCGATTGGAATGCCAGGGAATCCTGCTGCAGCGTTACAACGATCGGATAGTAAACAAGCTGCAGGAGAAGATGCTAGATCTGGAAAATGTAATCGCCGAGCGCAAGAAGGCGGAGGAGGCGACAGATCGAGCCAATCAAGAATGGGAACGAACGTTCAACGCTATTTCAGACCTCGTTATGGTTCTGGACGATCAACACAAGATAGTCCGGGCAAACAAGGCCATGGCTGACGCCCTTGGAATAACGGAACATGAGTTGAGAGGAAAACCGTGCTTCGAACTTGTCCACGGAAAAAAGGAGCCCCCTGCTTTTTGTCCCCACTCTCAGCTTCTTGCCGACGGTGCAGAACATTCAACGGAAGTGGTGGAACCTCGTCTGGGAGGGATATATGACGTTCGAGTTTCTCCGCTGGTCGGTCAAAACGGTCGGGTCACAGGTTCGGTACATATCATCCGCGACATAACCGAAAGCAAACGAGCGGAAGAGGCCCTGAAGGAAAGTGAGCGCCAATATCGCACTCTCTTCGAAGAATCGATAGATGGGGTTTACTCTGTGCTGAGAGAGGGACAGATAATTGACGCCAACTCATCTTTCTGCCAACTCTTCGGCTATAAAAAAGAGGAAATGCTCTGCCGAAATATTCGCGAATTGTACCTCGATCCGGATGATCGCCCGAGATTCCAGAAAGAAATAGAAAAAAGGGGGTTCGTGAAAGACTATGAAATCCAGGGTCGAAAGAGAGACGGAACAAAGGTGGACTGCCTGATCACGTCGTCTGTGCAATTTGCGGGCGATGGAAGCGTTGCCGGATACCGGGGCATCGTACGAGACCTGACCGCACGCAAAGCGCTTCAGAGGCAACTCCTTCAAGCGCAGAAGATGGAAGCGATCGCAACCCTTGCAGGCGGTATTGCCCACGATTTTAACAACTTGCTCCAGGTGGTTCTGGGTTATTCGGACATGATGCTCTTCGGCAAGAAATCAACAGACCCTGACCACATTAGACTCGAAGCGATACGGAGAGCAGCTCAAGATGGAGCTGAACTGACCAAAGGGCTTCTTGCCTTCAGTAGAAGGCTGGAACCCAACGCCCGGCCCGTGAACCTTAACAATGAAATAGAGCGCGTGCAAAAGATCCTTCAGCGAACGCTTCCCAAAATGATTCAAATTGAAATCCTCTTGGCCGATGACCTTATGACCGTCAATGCAGATCCGGGACAGATGGAACAGATACTTCTAAATCTCGCGGTAAATGCTCAACATGCGATGCCCGACGGTGGGAGGTTTACCATGGAAACGGCAAACGTGATCCTGGATGAGGACTATTGCAGAACCCATCCGGAGATTCAGTCCGGGGAATACGCGGCGCTTACGGTCTCCGACACGGGCCACGGAATGGACCAGGGAGTAGTGGAGCATATCTTCGAGCCGTTTTACACCACCAAGGGGCCCGGCGAGGGAACCGGTCTCGGACTTGCAATGGTCTTCGGAATCGTGAAAAGCCATGGAGGCTGCATCACATGTTACTCCGAACCCGGCGCCGGAACAACGTTCAAAATCTATCTGCCTGCGGTCGTCCAAGACGAGGAAGCGGATGCTTCAGTGACACAGCAAATACCTGCTTTCGGGACCGAGACCATCCTAGTAGTGGACGACGAAACGCGCATCAGAAAAATGCTGGGAGAAATGCTCCAACTGGCTGGATATACTGTCCTTGAAGCTGGAAATGGTGAAGAGGCCTTGAATATCTACCGGAAGAGAAAGGCGGACATCTCACTGGTGATTCTCGATCTAATCATGCCCGTAATGGGGGGCAAGCAGTGTATCGACGGACTTCTGAAGATTGAGCCTAACCTGAAGATTTTGGTCGCCACTGGATTCGGTGTCGACGAATCGACCAGGAGGGCTGTAGAGGAAGTGAGCAGAGGCTTTGTTAACAAGCCGTATGATGTGAGGCAACTGCTAAGGGTCGTTCGTGAGGTTTTGGACGGACGTTGAAGCAGACTGCCACATGAGAAAAAACACTGGGCCGTGAAGGATACGTCTCTGAAATGCTGAAACGGGCTTGTTGCCGCCCACACAACGATTTTGAGGATGTATGATGAGATGAAAATCCTTGTCGTCGATGACAAAGAAGAGGACCGCTACCTGCTGGAATGCCTTCTTAAAGGCGCCGAATACCAGGTAGCCTGCGCCAAGAACGGGGTCGAAGCTCTTGAGAAACTACGCCTCCAGAGGTTCGACATGATAATCACCGACGCCTTGATGCCGGTCATGGACGGATTCCAGCTATGTATGAAAGTGAAGCAAGATGAGCGGCTCCGCTTCATTCCCCTGGTATTTTACACCGGAGCCTATACTGATGAGAAGGATGATGAATTGGCCCTTACCATGGGAGCGCGCCGGTTCATTCACAAGCCTTTATCACCACACGAACTATTGAAAATTCTAATCGAGGTGCTGGAGGAGGTCCGTAATGGAGAAACCGGCCTCGAGGGAGAGCCCAGGGAAACGAAGGAAAGCCTGTTACAGCGTTATAATGAACGTGTGGTGAACAAGCTCGAACAGAAAATGCGGGAGCTGGAAAACGAAGTCGCCGTCCGGAAAAAAACCGAAGAGGAGCTTCAGATAGCCCACGCCGAACTGGAATTACGCGTTCAGGAACGTACCGCCGAACTGCTCGCCGCCAATCAGTTGCTCGGAGAAAAAATCAGGACAATAGACGTTCTGTATGAACACATTGTTCAGTCACGCGAGGCCAAGCTCATAGCTGAGCACACTGCGATGGTCGCACACGAGCTGCGTCAGCCACTTGCTATCATCGGCGGATTTGCCAGAAGACTGGAGAAGAAAGTGTGTTCCGACCCGGCTATGGATGATAGCGGAGAATATCGAGAAGCACTCGGAATCCTTATGAAGGAGGTGAAAAGGCTGGAGAGCGTTCTGGGAGAACTCATCGACTACGCCAGGCCCAGGGAGGTGAAGGTACTACGCGTCAACCCTAACGATATCATCGAGTATGTGCTGCGAATAAGCAAAGGAACGATTGAAGCCAAAAATCTTTGCATAGACCTTGATCTTAGCCCTAACCTTGGCGAAATCCCCTTGGACCCTAACCGATTTGAGCATGTTATTCGAAACCTAGTTGCCAATGCCTTTGAGGCGTCTGAGTCTGAAGGGACCATAACAGTCGCCACGGCTCTTTCCACACCCAGTGACGCTGCCCGAATAATGGGAAACCTCAGATCCGAAACCTATTTCCAGATAAAAGTTCAGAACAGTGGCGCCCCTATTCCACCGGAAGAGCTCGATAGGATATTCAACCCCTTCTTTACGACAAAGACCAATGGAATCGGACTAGGTCTGACGCTGTCAAAGAAGATAGTCGAGGACCACGGAGGTTCCCTGTCGGTCCAGTCCGACGAAGCGGGGACGTTGTTCACCGTGTGGCTCCCCCTATCACAACTACCCCTATGATCGTCTATGCGTTTGGCTGAATCTTACCGGGAGCTCAGGGCGTCTTGAGTTCCGGCTGATTTGCTGTCCGGGTGACCACGCTGCTCATCTGCCGCCGCCTAGAGCTCTTCATAGCCAAGCTTGGCTCATCTCCTCCAGGTAGATGAAGCCGCTCTTCATCCGAATAGGCGTTATATCGGCGGCCCACAATTGATCCGACCTCTTTATGGTTACGCCCCTGAGCAAGTACGGTTACTTCTTGGCCACCGAGTCCGCAATACTCAAACCCTTATTCGGATAGATCGCGTCTATGCCCATCCCATCTGATTGCCTCCAGAGCAACTCGGGACTTAAAGCTCCCGTCGTATTTCTTTCTCATACTTCTCAACCAAAGCCTCCTTGTGATCCCCCCGATTTGTACATAACCAAGGTCGGCTTTTCCACCTTAACCCACTGTCCAGTTTTCGGGGTCCATTGTAACTCGATTGTCTCAACAGGCGTTCTCCCTGGTTTGAGAAATATGTTGCGATATTTTCGTATTTTATAGTCAAAGTAGCCAGGATATTTCCACGAAGCAAACGTCTATTGAACATGCTCTTGAGAGAAAAGGTCGTTAAACAAACGCCATTTCAGCGTCCGTCTTTTTGGCCGGTTATGGCCTCAAATCCTGCCATTATGTCAAGAAGCTCTTCGGTGATCGATATTTGTCGGCTTCGATGATATTGAAGGCGCAGCTCATCCAGTCGCTCCTTTGTATTCTTCTCCGCTCTCTCCATGGCGGCCAGGCGAGCGGCATTTTCGCTTGCCAGAGACTCGGCCACCGCCCGGTAGAGAGAGACGAAAAGATACTGTCGCACGAGAGCTGAAAAGAGACGATCCCATTCCATGGTAAAGGTCGGGATGTCTCGATACGGCCATTTTTGCCGTTGAACCCTCTCGAGCCACTCCAAGTCGAGCGGCAGTAACCGAGACACCTGCGGACCGAAGGTGGTGTTGGGATATGTGCCTGTTGTGATAAACCACCACGTGGTCGAGGCTTAATCGCTCTTGCCATTCCTCTATTTTTGTCAGCAAATCCTGGACCAGCGGACTAATTCCTTGAGCGCTCCCAGGGACCGGAAAAACTTCTTGGATCTGAAGATCTCGCTCTTCCAAGGAACCCGCGATCTTGACTCCAACGGCCATCCATATGCCACGCCGTGCCCGATTGAGAGGATGGATCCGACTTTCTCCAGAGTCAGCGCCGGCTTACGGGCCTTAAGAGCTCGGTCGAGATCAGTTGACGCATCTCTGAGGAGTGACCTCAATGGGCCGGGATCGCCAGTTGATCGATTGCTCATTTTCCGCCCCGACTCTTCTCAACAACGTCGTCCCGAACGGCTGTGGGCTGCTTCTGACCAGGACTTTTCGAGTCCTCCTTTTGGGTGAGGCTCCGGTTTTGGGCTTCAGACGATCTGCCGGTGATCTTATGAACCCTTTCCTCCAGAGTTGAGGAGACCGTTTTCTCGATACCATCCAAGTAGGAGTCAATACTCCAAGCGAGCTTGTGGCCACGAAATCTCAACTCGACGCCACAAATGGCGCTTCCGGCAGTAGCCCATCGTATTTCGTAATTTCCATTAAATCGGTTGTGGAGAGATTCCAGAATCTCATTCCTATTTCTTTCGGAAAGGTCGAATGCGGTTTGAACTGTGAGTTGCGGATTGGAAGATTCAAGAGCATTCCTAATTTCGCCTGTGTCTTCTTCGGACAAGTCCCGGAGTCGGTCCACGAAAGCGTGGACAATTCTATCTTCCAGATCTGCGTTCGCTAAATCCGAGAGAGCGGTGCGAGTTATGGAAAGGACTTGTTCCCCTACGAGCTTCCTCAGATCTACCATAAACGCCCCTTTTTCTCTCTCAAGTGATTCTTCCCATGCGGCTTTGGCTTTTCCAACTTCCGCTCTGGCTTGCTGATACAACTCCCTGCGTAGGGAATCAGCCTCATTTCTTGCTTCATCCAGGATATGTCGCCGTTTCTCTCCAAGTTCGTCGTTCAGAAGCCGATAGCGCTCCGCCTCCTCCTCGGCGCTCTTCCAAGTTTCATCTGCCTTTTCGAGGGCCGAGGCGATCGTCTGCTCTCGTTCGTCCATGGCCTTGGTGATCCGATCGAACAGGAAATACTTAAGAAGTCCAACCAGAATAAGGAAGTTGACGATTTGAGCTATGACGGTGAATCAGTCTATAAGCACCTGTCAGCCTCCGGCCTTGGATACGAGATAATTCCAGAAGGGGTTGGCAAAGATAAGGATCATGGCGACCACGAAACAGTAAATTGCCATGGATTCTATCATCGCCAAACCCACGAAGAGGGTTCGGGATATTGTTCCGGCTTCGTCGGGCTGCTGGGCTATGGAGCTGAGAGCGCTGGAAATCGCCCGCGCTTGTCCCAACGCGGGGCCAATGGAGCCTATGGCCATGCACGCTCCAGCCGTGATCACTGATACCAACCCCACTAGAGTCAGATTATCCATCGTCTTCGCCCCTTTTTTCCGGCGGTTTTCTCGCGGAAGACTCGCTGGTTCCGTGTCCCGCGGACGCTATGTAAACCATAGCGAGAATTGCGAAAATATAGGCCTGAATCAGGCCGGTCAACAATCCTAGAGCGTTCATGAGGATGGGAAAGAAAAGAGGAGCCACAGCCAACAGGATGACTGCAATTTTTGCTCCGCTCATGATATTGCCGAAAAGACGGACGGCAAGCGCAAGAGTACGTGAAAGTTCGCCAAGAATGGTGAAGGCTGCACGTAATGCTTCAGGTAATTTCTAAGCCCATCCTCGGCGATTCCGAATATGGGGACTGCAAAGAGCACACATATGGCAAGAGCCGCCGTTGTGGAAAGGGAAGCTGTCGGCGCATGATATCCAGGGACGACGTCCAGTATATTGGAAACCGCTATGAAAAGAAAAAGAGTCCCGATGAAGGGCAGGTATCGTTTGGGCTCCTTATGACTGATCTCGCTAATCTGACCCTGGACGAACGTGACAATGATTTCCAGAAGGTTTTGCCAGCGGGAAAATCGGGGCCCTGAAGACAGGTTTCGAGTGATCAACCACGAGCCAAATGTTAGTAGCGCCATAACTCCCCAAGTGTAGAAAATGGTCGAGTTCAGAGATACCGGTCCCCACTGCCATATTACCACTTGGTCGGGTGTGATGCTTTCCGCGTTCATTCCATATCCTCTTGCCCGGATCAGGACACCGGAATAGTTTTGCGGGGAAGCCGCGCAAGCCTAACGCTCGCAGCGCGAACGATGAAGAACCCCGAAACGGACGCAAGCAGCCTTTCCCAATGGCCGTCCATGACCAGATAGAAACCTCCAAAAACCACTGCAGTTCTTCCCAGGTAACTGCCCAAGGCCAGCAGTCCCGGACATGAGGAGCCGGGAAGTCTTTTCACCGTGAGCCACAAGCCTCCGAAATAGAAGACGCCGAGGCCCGTTCCCACCACCATGCAAACAACCAGTTCCAAGAGGTATCCAGACACACCGGTAAACCTTTCCGCTGAAGTTTCACGTACAATAGCGACCACTCAGCCGTTCTTTCCAACTCGATTGATCCAGTACCATGCGTTTGCACTCCCCAGGCCGACACCCAAAAATAGGAACATGAGGGTCCAGGAAAAGCGGCTGGGATAGTGCGCGTCTATCCAGATTCCCAGAGCGGCGCCAAGCAGAGTCGGGATGGCGACCGACCACCCCACGATTCCGAACATTCCGAGGCCGAACCAGATGTTCCTGTGCTTTTCGCCACGGGCCTTGAGCTTCCTGGCCTCCTTTGCGCCCACTTTCTCCGAGAAATCCTCAAAGGATTTTCGGCGCCGCTCGTTGGGACTGCCTTGTTCTTTAGTCATACCGTTTCAGTTCCAGGAATTTCCTCACAAGGTTGGCTTCGAGCTTTGCCACGGCAGAGCGCGCTTTCTTTTCGCGGTCGTCCATGACCCTGAATCTGTCCTCAATAGTCTTTTTCAACGCCCCCAGGTCCGGCCCGATAACGGCGCTCCTAGTGGAAATCAGGACTTCCGGACCGCATTTCACCAATATGCCTTTGTTCACGGCTACAAATTTCTCACTTCCTGCCGGTGAAAACAATGAAACCACTCCCGGCACGAGCGCTGCGACAAAACCCACATGACGAGGGAGAAGACAGAAGGAGCCGTTTTCCGCTTCAGCGATAACCTTGATCACTTCCTCTTCGATGAGAATTTCTGTTGGAAGGACTATCTTGATTTTCACAATCTTTTCGCTTCTTCCACTTTCCCGATCATGTAGAGGGCTTTTTCGGGGTAATCGGAAAACTCGTCGTTGAGGATTCTCTCACACCCACCAAGCGAATCCTGGAGGCTGACCGCTCGTCCGGGCATTCCTGTGAATTTCTCGGTCACGAAAAGAGGCTGAGTCAAGAACCTCTCCAATCTACGCGCTCTATACACCGTGCGGCGGTCCGCGTGGGAGAGTTCCTCGATTCCCAGCATGGCTATGATATCTTTGAGTTCCTCATAACTCGACAGGGTTGATCGTATACGCTGAGCTAAGTCATAGTGCCGTTTTCCGACAACATGGGGCGCCAACATCTTTGACCCTGATTGCAGCGGATCTATCGCAGGATAGAACCCCTCGGAAGATCGCTTTCGTGAAAGCACTATGGACGCCGACAAGTGGCTGAATGTGTGAACCGCCGCAGGGTCGGTGAAGGCAAACGAGGGCACGGAGTCCTGATGTGTGTCGTCGGATGGCTGTTCGTGGAATATTCACAGCGACCAAAGGTGACCCAAGACCAGACGAGTATGGGCGGTGTGAAGCCTGTCAGGGCTTGCTATGGATTCGATTTGCTGCTACGGGAAACACGCTGAGCGTCAACAAGAAGATGCGATTGGCGAGAAGAAACGACAAAGCCCTTCCATGGGCCGTATCAATACCATCAACCAGGCCAAGGAATTGTTGTCGTCGATGCTCAAAATCGATTGACACCTGACGCCATTTCCATTACCTGGGTCAACGCAGGCAGTATTTTGAAATAAAGCCGCATGCGGACTCAAAGGCGAGGGACAGTTTGTATTATGACAACAGCTTATGAAAAGGGTCGGTGTAATATGGTCAGGAACAAGACGGTTCTAAACTTTAGGATTCTTCTAGCTTTGTTTTGTTCATCTCTTGCGATAACCGCTGCACGAGCGGAAAATACCGTCGCCCAAATTCTAGCGTCTGTGGATCAGATTCTCGCCATGAACCCGCCGAAGGCCGGTGAGAAAGCACAGTTGATCAATGTCGCCCAGACCGATGCTGTTGACGTCTTCATCGCAAGAATCTTACAGGGTGGGGAAATAAAGCCTCATTACCACAAGATCCACGAGGAGACCTTGTATGTGATCAAAGGATCCGGCCAGATGTTGGTGAATGACAAATGGGTTGACGTGAAGGCAGGCATGATTCACTTTAATCCTATAAACGCTGTGCACGCTGTCAAGAATAGCGACGGAGAGCCGCTCGTGGCTGTCTCTGTATTTACGCCTTCAATGAAAGAGCCTGACAGGCATTTCGTGAAATGAGCAAGAATATGGAGCCTCCTCTGGGAGCGTGTACCAATATAGCTGCTGGAGGTTCGCTGACGTTGTTTCTGGAGGGGAACTCCACACGCCCCTTGCGGTCACACAGCCCACACACCTTATACGACTAATCAAGAATACCGCAATTTTTAACGCTTAGAACTACATTTTTAGGCATCGTGCTCCATGGCGGTAAGTTTCCTTTACTGGATTATTTGGTCGTTAAGACCTACGCTACCGATTCTTGGAGTCAAATTTACATCCTGCGACTGCTCCGCGATGAAAAATGTGGAATGGATGCCGTGTGCGCCTTTCCTTGGAGGTTATTGCTCTGGGAATTTTGCCTGGGTCCTTTGTTCGTCACGTTCTATTTGCGATCGGCCTTTCGGCTGAATCCTGAGGCGAAGAACAGTGCTGACGAACAATTCTCAGCTCCCAAAGGCCTTCCGGGTCGAACGAAAAGACAAATCGACCGCAAGGTGAGAGTTGATTGTACTCCGGACCATCTGGTCACTCTCTACGGCGCTCCATTCCCTTCATCATATCAGCCAGCTGCCTCAAAGAACATTCTTTTCTTCTACTTGCCGCCGAATAATCTCGGATAAAAAGCCACGGGTCATGGCATTCTTGATAATGAGCGGCGCATGACCCTTATGTGGTCCGGTCGAAAAGATCAACCGGTTCACCTAATTCTGGTAACCGACACGGCGTCGGAATTGCCTAATCACGCGAGTCGAGTGATCCCTTCGGCGACCTTGGGATAATTGTTCAGCATCCTCACATCGTGTCCTGGGAATATCATATCAATGGATGAGGCTTTCGCCCGCAACTTGTCGAAAGACCCCATCCAGGCGACCAAGTCAGTGATCACGGAATTTGGGATATCTTGCTGGAAACTCTCGTGCACGAAGGCGCAGTCTGAGGCAACTATTGCAGTTCCCTTCACCGTATTCACCGCTACCGCTTGGAGACCAGTCGTGTGGCCTGGGGCGAGGATCAGCTCAATGCCCGGCATGATCTTCGCGTCTCCCGAAATTTGCTGCAAATGTGGCGTTCCCTCGAGCTGCGAGAGGGCCATAATCGTCCTTTCGTCAGTCACTTTTGCAAAGGGAGCTCTTTTAGCAACCGGATTTTTGGTCCAGAAATCAAACTCTTTTTCTTGTATGTAGAAAACTGCTTCGGGAAAAGCTCGCAAAACTTCTCGATGCCGGCGAGGTGGTCCCAATGGCAGTGGGTAATAATTACCTTTTTCACATTCGTTTTGTTAGCGCCCAAGGTCGCCAGCGCCTCCACGGGATTCACGTAATAATTCATTTTTCGTTGATTGGCTAAGCTCAAATCGCTGCCTGTATCCACAACAATGATCTCGTCCTTCCCCTTGATGGCCCACACGTAATAGTTCATCTCGACGTCTTTATCCCAGCCTTCCCACCATAGAACCACAGCCAATTTCCGTGGTACAGGTCCGGCCCATTTCAAAGCATAAATCTCATATGTCGGCTGGGCAGCCCCGGCCGACTCGGTGTCCTGGCCTTGTCGATCACTTGCATGGGAGGTTCCCTCACCTATTGCTGCCGCTCCTATTGCTGCAGCACTGCCAATCAAGAATTCCCTTCGGTTCAATTCCATGACGTCCCTTCCTTTCTTTTTCTGAATCCTTTGCATCGCAGGTGGGAGCATTTGGCAAATCAAGACGAGGACAAGAAATCCTTCCCACTACAACAAGACAGGCGCCCACATTGTGAAACAAGAATCATGTGTACACCCGCGTGCGGAGCACGTGGGTGTCTGAGGATAACTAAAGACTCATCTCAGCAAAGGTCTCCTTTGCTACGCGCATGCTGTTCATGGCTTCCGCGACCCCACAATAGATGCGAGCCTGGAGCAAGACTTCCAGGATCTCTTGTTCGCTAGCCTCCAACCAACCGGAAGAAGTAGCAAGAATATGATGAAAGTACCACGTTTCATGTTCCCAATCGGGTGCGGACTTCATTTTCATGGCACGTGACCGGAGACCACAATCCTGCCATCTAAGGGTTGTTCCAGAAACTGCAGAAGAATTGATTTCCGTGGGGTATCTACGCCTCTGCGGTAAACGCTTATGACGAATTTGACTCCGATTTCCGTGAGTCCGAACGGCTACAGCGACCCAGCCGCAGCCGTCAGCCTAGCCCCCAGCTCGAAAGCCCGCGCGCAGTCAAGCGGGAATACTTCCTTGCGCCTTAAGGCCTTGGCCTCCGCATCCCATACTGTGGACAGATATTTCGAGTAGTCGTCGAACTGGTACGTATCCGTGCACAGCAGGACCTCGCAGTTCCCGAAAATGCGGGTCATGATGCTTTGGGACGCTTCCACAGTCTTGTCTTGGCGGAAGGCGGGCATATTCTCCTCGGTGATATTCATGGTGTAGACGAGCCCCGTGGAAATCTTCCCGGGAAAGATGGATTTGTAACCCGGTGTATAGGTCAGGTAAGGGCACAGAAGACGCTCCATAAAGGAACGCATCTCCCCGGTCTCGGTGGAGAAATAGATGGGAGACCCCAGGATCAGGACATCGGCTTCGGCAACCCTTTCCAGGATCGGCGTAAGCGCGTCCTGGACGGCGCAACGGCCGTAGCTCTTGCCATCGATGGTCTTGCAGGCAAAGCAGCTTATACAGCCCTTATACGCGTGGCTGTACAGGTGTATGAGTTCCGTTTCCGCTCCTTCGGCCTTGGCGCCTGCCAGAGCCTTTTCCAGCAACGTGGCTGTGTTCCAATTCTTTCGAGGGCTGCCGTTTACGGCTATTGCGTTCATGAGTACTCCTTCGAGATGTCGAGAATGCTCGACATCCGGCAAAACATGAGTCAAAAAGACGATTTGGTTTCTCTTATGCGGTTTCCTCTTTAGCCGGCTTCTCCCGCATTCTCAGTTTTTTCCAGGACCTGCAAAAGAAATTCAGGCATATTCATCGTCGTCAACTTCCCTTCGCTTGCGGCATTAAGAGATCGATAGCATCCGTTGCACGAGCAAAGAATCCTGTCCAAGTTCAGTTTTTCCGCGCTTTCCACAATCCTGTCAGCCGACCTCTTGCAGCAGAGCTTGTTCGGCAAATCGACAATCTCCAAATTCTCTATTCCGTCCAGGAACCGACGATACCTTTCCCACCCCAGGCTAACCCGTGGAAAATGGGTCTTGTAAAAAGTGTGGCATCCTTCAAAATACCCAATTAGCGTCGGAGCCACTTTGAGCGGTTTCTTTTCCAGCTCGTCAAGAATCAGATCGACAATGTAAGTCTGGCTGATAGACGCTTCCTCATCGAAACTCTTGGCCATGTACGCGCACCCGACGCAACAATAAGCCAGCGTATTCACCTTTTTTTGACGAGCAAGGTCCAGGTTGAGCCGATTGAACTCGACGCCGGCGGTCATCGCGCTTCCCTGATCCTCCCCGACGCGTTGCATGACCAAAGGGAGACCGCAACAAAACTCTTTTTCAAAATAGGTATAGTCTATGTCAAGAATGTCCAAGAGCCTAATGTAGTCACGCAAGAGGAAGGGGATGAAGAAAGGCAGGTAACAACCGAGTACCATTCCATTCTCAGCGCTGTCTTTAGGCTTGGGGATGCCGTGATCGGCCAATACTCCGGCTCTCAGGACCGGAATGACTCCATGGTTTCCAATCCTTCGTATATCTTCAATCTCTTCAGGAAATCCTCTATCGCAGGCTAAATACTGACCCTCTTGCCTCTCAATTGCAAAATCAGTTTTCTTAACCATGACAGTCTCCTTTTCGCATATCTCAGCTTTCGTAGTCCCTGACAACGTCGGCGATTCGTGTTCGATAACGAAACGCTTCCGCCGTCTGCTCCAGGGGAAATTTCCTGTCGATGACAGGCTTTATTTTACGGAATGCGCCGGATGTGGACTGCAGCCGGGGCAGTCATTGTTATGGGTGATTGCCATCCTTGTTGTCCGACAGCCCCGAAGCTGGTTCCGGTCGCGCGGAGCGACCAGCCAATGACTTATGACTCGCCATCCAAGTTGCTTGGCAGCTTCCGATCAGTTGGTTGTCAGGCCGCCATCCACCGGAAAAATGCCTCCCGTAACCCAGGAAGCCTTGTCCGATGCAAGGAACGCTACCATTTCCGCAATTTCCTCTGGCGTTCCCAGCCGCTGGAGCGGATAGATCTCATTGACCATTTCATGAAACCGCTGTCTTCCCGCTTCGTCAAGGAGTGACAGGTTTCGCTCGACGGCCCTGGTATGCACCGTTCCTGGAGCCACCGCGTTGACGCGAATTCCGTCTTTCCCCAATTCGAATGCGGCCGCACGCGTGAAAGCGTTGACTGCTCCCTTACTCGTCGAATAAGCGGTGGTGGCACGCCCCGGCAGCATGCGATGGGCAAAGTACGATGAAATGTTGACCACGCTGCCTCGGCTCTTCCGCAGCATGGGCAGAAAAGCCTGAGTAAGAAGAAAAGGCGCTTCCACGTTCAATCTGAGGTGTTGCCGCAACAAGTCCAGAGTGGAGTCCTCAAACGGTATGAACCGGCCCATGCCCGCATTGTTCACCAAGACGTCCAGCGCTTCGTGGCGTTCCTGGAAAGCCTTCACTACACTCAACACCTGACGATCGTCACTCAAGTCAAAGGCTCCATAAGAGATGGATCGTGTGGGATAGGATGATTGAAGCTCTTCGGTAACAGCTTTCAGCGCTTCTTCATTCCGAGAAACCACGAAAAGGTCTGCCCCCTCACGTGCGAACACAGCGGCGATGGCTCGACCGATTCCTTCGCTGGCGCCCGTGATTACGGCAAGTTTGTTGGATAGGTTCATGGTGAATGCTGCGTTCCTTTCTGCCTGGATTGGGCTTTGCGCAACCGCCTCCCCGTGCATGGTTGTTTACCGTAAGTGAGCACTCGGCTTCCACCTTGCAAGGTGTTCGGCGACGGGCTACATCGGATTTATCAAGAAATAGTTGTCAAAAGATGATGGGGTATTCCGCTTCTCTTTATCAAGCGTAAAGTTTCTTAAGAAGCCAAGCCATATTTTCTCCCAGGAGTTTCATGGTGGTTAAGCCTTCTCCATCTTTCTCGACTTCGCCGATTTCCCGGCCTACTCCAAAATTCCAATAGTCGGATCCCGGAATAATCATTTGACCGATCAGGAAGAAGTGGTTGATGGTATCAAACGTGTGGATCGCGCCGCCCCTACGGTGCACAACCACCGCGGCCCCGACTTTGCGTTTGAGCATGTATCCATTGGCCATGGCAGTCATTCCCGCCCGATCGATAAGCGCTTTCATTTCAGTCGTTACATCGCTGAAATAGGTGGGTGACGCCAGAATTACGCCTTCCGAGCGCATCATTTTGTCCACGAGTTCATTGATGTCGTCATCGTCGACTGCGCAACGCCGGTCTTTGTTGTTCCAGCACTGATAACATGCGACGCAGCCTTTGACATCCTTTTCGGCCAACGATACAAGCTCGGTCTCGATCCCTTCTTTCCGGAGCTGCGCAAAGACCGTGTCAATGAGAATGCTCGTGTTCCCGTCTTTTCGAGCGCTGCCGTTGAATGCGGTAACCTTCATTTGGCTTTCCCCTTTCAGAAATAGTCCACTTGATTTCTCATATTGCAATTGTTCCAGGGTTTGTACACAATGTCCAAGACTGGATTGATAACGCAAGATACCCTGGAGGTATCGTATGGAATTGAGACATCTTCGGTATTTCGCTGCAGTAGCTGAGGAACTGCACTTTGGGCGCGCCGCTGAGAGATTGAACATCTCTCAACCACCGCTCAGCCGTCAGATCAAGGAGCTCGAAGAAGAGTTGGGATTCGCACTTTTTGTGCGCGAATACCACAAGGTGCGTTTGACCAACGCCGGGAAAACTTATTTGTCGAGGATCAAACGAATTCTTGATAAGCTGGAGGCGGCCAAGCATGACGCTTCGGACGTCGCGGCCGGACATAAGGGTCGCTTGAAAATCGGTTACAGCACCCATCTTTCCTATGTCTATCTTCCCCGGTTTCTAGCAGCATTCCAGAGAGAAGCTCCAGGTATAGCGGTCGATCTCACCGAGGCCCCCAGCCCGAAACTGGCGCAGGCGTTGCGAGAAAAAACCGTAGACCTGGCTTTTCCCATGATGCCGATCGAAGCTGGGGGAATGATTGTTGAAGAGTTTCTCATAGAGCCATTGGTCATCGTCCTGCCGCAAAACCACCCATGCGCTTATCGCGAGCGTGTGAGTTTGCGTCTGCTTGCGCAGGAAAACTTCATTTTGTGCCGTCGCTATTCCGAAGGGGGCTTTCATGAAATTGTGGTCCAGCTCTGCAAGGATGCGGGTTTTTTGCCCACCGTGCAGCATACGGCGGAGCGCAAGCAGACGGTGGTTGACTTGGTGGCGCAGGGAATGGGCGTGTCAGTGACACCGGCGTCGACGATGGAGCTACGTTCGGACGGCGTATGCTATCGGTCCTTCGACGAGCCGAAGCCGTACCTCGAAACCGTGGCGGTTTGGCGGAAGGGGAAGAAGGCGGCTCTGGCCGCATCCTTCGTCGCAATCGCAAAAAGAGAATTGCTCCAACTGAAGCTCGACGAAGATATGCGGGTGGAGTATGAAACGGAAAGACCAAACCGTCCGTTCTCCGATTCTTCCGCAATGAAGGATGCGTCCAACAAGACCGTCGCTTTTCCCCGTTCCGCTAAGTCGGGCTGATGTAGAGGCCTCTGCGCGTTTCAAGGCGAATCAAGAAGTTAGGAAATTTAAGAGATTATTGAAAGCCGGTCGAGCGCCCGGCGGCTCCCCGCTCTTCATCCTGCCGAGACGCCGGAAACGAACCGACGCGCACAGGCCGCATCGGGAGCGCTATTGGGCGTAGATTGCGTTGACGCTGCTCACGAAACGCATTTCGTCATTACCGAACGAATCAGCTATACCCGCCCTGACCATTACGTTCCTCCTTTCTAACGGTTTCCCAAAACCGGGCTCGGCTGCAACGCAAATCCCATTCGCCCTGGCTGTCGCAATACTGGGTAAGATATTGAGAATTCTCGCTCAGGGAATCCACAAGAAGCCTACTCCATAGCCGGCTGGGAAAGCTTTGAGGATCGACTCTAGCAGGATGGAAATCGTAGTCGTAGCGTGGTGGTATCTCCGGGAGACAGTCGTACTCAAGATCTCGTCCGGACATCTCTTGAGCGGAATCTCGCTCCGGTCGGCTCTCCTCCTCCTCGTCCAAACTAAATACAGTCGCTCCCATCGACAGCGGATCCATCGACAGCGGATAACTACGTCCCAAGGCTTCGCCTGGTCCCTCAACTTACTTCAAGACGTTCCGCTCACGCCACCGGGAATATTTCGCTCTTCATTGCTGGATTCAATTCCTGCGCCTTGACAGAAGAATGCGTCTCGGGTTAATCAGTAAGAAGATCTGTTGAATAGGCTGTTTGCCTATTGACCGAGGTATGGTCTACACACGTGAACTGGACGCACTATTTGGTTCGGAATTGACGAACCGAGTTTATTGCTGGAGGGCTTTCTTTATTTCGTGGTTCAGGATATGCATAAAATTGATGAATTAGTACGCGCTCTCTTTTATGCCGAAATCAGGAGGCCTTGTGACTATCGACGATGTGATTCAAATATCGTTTAGACAAATATACAGAACCCGGAGACGGTACGCTGGTCCTATAATAGGAGGAATTCTGGGCAGCGCCGCTCTTATCCTCGTTATTTCTCTCGGAGATCGTGTGGAAAAGGCTATTGGGAACAATTTGGCTGTGATGGGAAGCGCAACTCTAATAAAGATCAATCTTAATCCTAATTACCCAGATTGTCCCTTGGAAGATCCACGATGTTTCAGCGATGCCGATCTGGACGCCATCAAGAATGTCCCGGGAGTTGAAGTCGTTACTCCGTCGGTCTACTCCTGGTGGCCGGCTACCCTAGAGTTTGTTGCCGGTTATCGTGATCGAGAACAAAGAGAAGTTAAAGTCGCCGGGGTTGAATCTAGTTTCTTTGAGATGGTGGCTCATTTGAAAATTGCTGAAGGCAGAAAGATCGATCATGAAGATGTTCGGAGGATGAAACATGTTTGTGTAATTGGAAAAGGCCTCCGGCAATGGCTGTTGGAATTCGAAGAAGACCCATTAGGCAAGATGATTCGTGTCGGGGGCTTGACATTTGAGGTGGTTGGTGTCCTCGGAGATCCTGAAGATCATTCTCTCGACGAGGCGATCTTCGTTCCCATTACCGTTGCGAGAACCAAACTGGCCCATATGCGTGAGATCAGAAGATTGACGGTTCTACCGGAAGGTCTGGACAGTGTGGAAATGGTCGGCAACAACGTGTCCGAAGTGCTCACAGCTAGAAAACCCTCGTACCAATACCAGGTGCTCTATGACGCTGAGCGGATTCGCACTTGTCGGGAGGTCTTGCGTACTTTCAAGCAATTTACCTACGTGGCAATCAGCATGACTCTGATCTTGAGCGCTATCGGTATAGCAAACGTCATGTTAGCAATGGTGCGGGAACGCACATCGGAAATCGGACTGAGGAAGGCTTTGGGCGCCGCGGATGGAGACATCGCAGCACAATTCTTGATAGAATCGCTTACCGTGAGCTTGGTTAGCGCCTTAGCGGGGATATTAATCGGCACTGGCGTAGTTCTTAGCGTGACAATGTTGGTCTGGCAGTCCGGTATTGATTACAGGATCTATACAGTGGCCGCGCTTACTTCAGTTCTCACAGGTCTTGTCTCCGGCATTGTCTCCGGCATTTTACCGGCCAGGATGGCGAGTAAAATGGACCCGGTAGTTGCGATGAAATCCGAATAACATCTTCTTGGCTTCATGTTCAAGATGTCTTTTGGGAAAGAGCGGTCTTGGCAAGCATTGCTACATACGTTGACATTGCGTCGGCTGAGATTTCGCATTGAAGTAAACCAATATGACGATTCAAGATCTCCTGGTTACATCCCTACGAATGGTGCGCCGGAATGGCCACCGTTATCGTGCGGTTGTAATAGCAATCGCTTTGGGAACTGTTGGTTTCATACTCATCCGAACTTTAGGTGATTCCGTGCAGCTAAAGATTTCAGAAGATCTCGAGCTTATAGGCCAGGCTACGGTGTTGACAGCTGTTTGGGAGGACCGCCGAACCCCTACCCATTTGGGCGATTATTTTCCCCGAGACTTGGATTCTGTGCGGAGCATTCCCCACGTTACGGTAGTCGCTCCAGTTTGGAGCTCTCTAAGGACGGAGACTTTCCGCTGTGGCACTGCCGAGCGCAGGTTATCACAGATCACCGCTGTGGATGAGAATTACTGGCTCACGCAAACGGCCAGTCTCGAAGATGGTCGCTTAATAACCGCATCTGACGTGACTCTTCGGAAAAATGTCTGCGTTGTAGGAAAAGACATCCGGAATGACCTCCTTGGTCCAGGCGCCTGCTTGGGCAAACAAATCGTGGCTAATGGTTACGCATATGAAATCGTCGGAACTCTGGGTGGTCTCCAGCATGACGATATTTCTAAATCCATATTCATTCCTCTTTCCCTTGCGCGTGACCGCATTGCCCATGACCGGTTATTAATTCAGTTCTATATCAGGGTAGACACGTGGGCCAATGTTAAAGCCACCAGAAACCGGATCAAAGAGGTCCTCAAGGAGCTTCATCCTGAGAGCGCCGCCGCTGTCAAGCTTTTGAATTCATCCGCCAGCTTAGAGCGGGTTAATTTCATTATGCTTATGATACAGTTATTCTGTTATGCCGCTCTGGTTGGGATTTTTATGTTGGGGAAGATAGGATTGACGAACGTGATGCTCTCGGCCATTCAGGATAGAATGAGAGAAATTGGCTTGAGGAAAGCGCTAGGGGCGAGTCATGGGATAATCAAAGCCCAATTTATGATTGAGGCGGTGCTGGTCAGTTCGTTAGCCGGCATAATCGGTATTGTAGGCGGAGTCTTGGCTGTTTACTATTTGCGGGACTACCTAGGTCTTCATGTGCCGCCTTATGCGATGTCAGTAAGTATACTGATCGATCTATCTTTCACGTTAGCCATTGGGATTACTGCCGGCGCCTATCCTGCCTCAAAGGCTTGTAATCTAGATATTGTCACGGCTCTAAAATTTGAATAAAGTGGCTTCGGTATCCCATGAGAAATCAATTGGACCGACCCTCGTAGGGATGTTGTGACCGTCATAATTCCTATTTTGCTTCTCTTTTGACACTCTGGTCTAATCCTGCAATCACGATAACGTCCGTTGGGTCGCGGTAGGGACGTCAGTTACCTGACGCCCGCACAGATCGGTACGAGCGGAACTACCGCATACGGCTCCTACACCGGGTAAATGGTGTAGAAACGCTTATCGGAATATGGATGCAGGATTCGAGCACGCGGGAACCAACGATTCGCAAACGGGCTGAACCGATCCCAAGTGATGCGACGGCGATCGCCCCGAAGATGTGTCGCATGAAACCAATGCCGGATACCTTTGTGTAGTTGGCTGGCCAGTGTACCGGATAGCGGGTTTCGATGTAGGCGGCGTTCAGAAGAATGCAATCCTCTTTAACCGTAGCGAACACCGATTCAAAGTTGGAACAGGTCTTGAGGAGATGCACCAGGTCATGAACTTTCTCTGACCCGAGGCCCGTGCCGATGATGTGGGCCTTTAAATACTTCTCCGCAGCTTGTTGGAAATGGAAGCATATCTGCGCATAAAACTCGGTTCCGCCTCTAAGATTGGCTTCTGCGAAACGAAATTCGTCATCCTCCCTTTTCAGCCATTCCTTAACAATCATTGGGAAAAATGGTCGCAGACGGTTCAAAAATCAATTTGTTGGCCATAAAATGGCAAAACTGTAGAAACAATTCTGAGCGTAATTCCATTTTAACGAGGAATCGCCGGATTTCCAAAAATGTCTGTTCCCTCTATGGCGATTCTGGGGCGCATGGGAGGGATGCGTTTTCGATATTACATGGTCTGCGTCCGCCAATTGAATCCTTTGTCAAGGCCGTTGGTAAGTCGGTGTAGGCGCCGGCGGAAACCAGCGGCGCTAGCGCTCTTTGCAGACTGCAATGTTCCTCATTTTCCTTCCTTGCAAATCTCAAAAAAAAACTTGTGACTCGGACTCACTAACCATATCTATCATGTGAGATATCAGCTACTTGCGGTATTGGCACTAAAAATGCTTAGGATAATTGACAGGCTACGGACGCTGTTTGACTAAAGCCCGAGGGCTCCTGGTTACTATAGGGGAGCGCCTTGAAAATTGTGGGATCGCTGAACCTATCCGGAGCCATTCTATGGTTGTGGTAGCAGACTTGCGTGTCCGCCACCCTTGGGCGCCGACACCAAAGGTAACGTAGTGGCGGGGTTTATCCCCGCCCTGATGTCTGGGTGACCCGACGGGGATAAACCCCGCCGCTACAAACGCCTGATGCGCTTCAATCAACCGCTCAGGATTCCCGCAATTTTCAACGGATGGCGCTATAGCTGCCCCCATGACTATCCGATCTTATGGTCAAGGACTATGAAAGATGGCCATTAACAGAACATCCATTAGACCAGAGGCCGGGAACGGTTACGATTTGCCCGAACCCAGCGCGCCAACAGGATCGCTTAATATCCTAATTGTGGATGACGAAGCCAACATTCGCAAGCTTTTGTCGGTGAGCTTGGAAGTCAAAGGCCACACGGTCACTTCAGTCGGCAATTTTCAAGACGCTGTTTCGGCAACGGCGCGACTCTCCTTCGATCTGGCTTTTGTGGATCTTAGGTTAGGCGCTTCGGACGGATTGGATCTGATTCCTGCGCTCCTCGCGGCAAATCAGTGGCTCAAGATTGTGGTGATAACGGCTTACTCGTCTATTACTTCCGCGGTGGAGGCCATGCGTCGTGGAGCGACGGATTATATTCCCAAGCCATTTACTCCGGCGCAGGTGAACTTAGCCGTCCGCAAGGCGGCAGAAGTTCGTTTGTTGGAGCATAGGGTTACGGGTCTGCAGGAAGAATTGGCAATGGCGATCCCTGAAGCGGATTTCTCCAGCGCCAGCCCTGCGATGCTGGAAGCGGTGAACCTGGCGCGCGAAGTGGCGGCCTCCGACGCTAATGTTCTGCTTATTGGCGAGAACGGCACGGGAAAAAGCGCCCTGGCCCGAGCAATCCATCATTGGAGCGATCGCGCGGGAAAACCGTTTGGGGTCGTTTCCTGTCCAACTCTTTCCGTGGAATTACTTGAAAGCGAACTTTTCGGCCACGCGAAGGGCGCATTCACCGGCGCAATTCGGAATTATTCCGGCCGCATAGCGAAATGCGAAGGGGGGACGCTGCTCTTGGACGAGATCGGTGATTTGCCCCTGCTGATTCAACCAAAATTATTAAGATTTATTCAAGAAAAAGAGTATGAAAGCCTCGGAGACCCTACCACGCGCAAAACGGATGTCAGGATTATAGCTGCCACTCATGTGAATTTGGAGACCGCGGCGCAGGACGGCCACTTCCGGGAAGACCTCCTATATCGCCTGAATGTTATTCAAATTGAAATCCCTCCGCTGCGTGAACGTCAGGAGGACGTGGCCGCTCTGGCATTGCGTCTCCTGATGTTCTTCGGAATGAAGAACCATCGTTCGTTCCGAGGATTCACTGAAGATGCTCTGCTGGCGCTCACGAAGTACGATTGGCCGGGAAATGTCAGGGAACTCAGCAACGTCATAGAGCGTATGGCGATATTGTGCAAATCTGACAGCGCTGGGATCGAGCTTCTACCCGATAAAATAGCCGGCCGAGAGGCGGCGTTTAGGCTGGGGGATCCGGTAAGCCTTGCTAAGATCGAGGACGAGCATATCAGGCGGGTCCTAGTCAGAACAAAGTCTCTTCAGGAAGCGGCCGACGTTCTTGGCATAGACCAATCCACACTTTGGCGAAAGCGCAAGCGTCATGAGATGGCGTCCCGACAGAATTAAGACCCTGGGCGCCATGCCTTCCTCCGCCGGTCCTTGCGGAACGCAAGGATTGCGCTTCCGTAACCTTGCGGAAAACAAAATGTCTCGCCTCCTCGATTGGGGTCACTTGTAGCAATTGCTATTGATATTAACTCGTTATTGCTTTGGCATGAGAGTTGCCTATTAGTTTCAGTGACGAGGAAAGGAAGATGCTTAGTCTTAGGCAAAAACTGTCGCTGGGGTTCGTGAGACTTTTGGCGACTATTCTCACCATTGGCGCGCAGAGCGTCGTGCCAACCAACAATTTGCAAAGGTCCAAGGAGGGATCGGTAAATGGGTATCGCATCGTGGGTAATAGTAACGTTTCTCTTGGGCATTGGAACGATGGGATTAATGTTTCTGTTCATGAAAGCTTGCGAGAAAATATAGGAGATGAGGTGATCTCTCATGATGATCTATGTAGCTGCGGGTGTAGCCGCTTTCTTGTTCGTTTACCTGGTGCTTGCCCTTGTACGACCGGAATGGTTCTGAGCAAGGGCGGAAGCGGGTAACGAGATACCGAAAGGACTGATACAATGTTTATACAGACCTGGATACTTCCCTTTGCGCTTCTCGTAGCGGCGACGCTCGTAGCGTTTCCATTGAGTCGCTACATTGCGTGGATCATGGACGGAAAATACCGGCCTTTGCCTGTCCTGGGCTGGTTCGAGAAACGCCTGGACAGCGGCCCTCAGAACTGGAAGCAATATACAGTCTCGTTGCTCCTATTTAATGTTCTGATGTTCGTCTACGGGTACGTGGTTCTGGCGATCCAGCCGTGGGCGCCTCTGAATCCGGATGGCAAGGGAATGTTGTTCCCCTCTACCATCTTCCAAGCCGTTACCTCGTTCATGACGAACACGGATCTCCAACATTATTCCGGCGAGCAGGTCATGTCGAACTTTAGCCAGATTTTCTTCGGCGTAGCCATGCTCTTCATATCCGCTGCGGTTGGTCTATGCGCTCTGACCGCAATCATCCGCGCCTTGCGCGGCGATTCCTTGATTGGGAACTACTTCGTGGACATGTGGCGAACAGTGGTTTACATGTTCCTGCCCGTCGCCCTTATCGTTAGCCTGGTTTTTATCCAGCAAGGCAGTCCGATGACCTTCCAATCCTCGCAATCCGTCTCGACCCTCGAACCCGCGGCGATGGGAACCACGGATAAGGGCGAGGCAAAGCAGCAGACCATTGTGGTCGGGCCGGTGGCCGCCTGGGAATCCATCAAGATGCTCGGAACGAATGGTGGCGGATTTTACGGGATGAACGCGGCGCATCCTTTCGAGAATCCCACAGGCTTGTCGAACTTTCTGAACTGCTTGTCCATGATGATTTTTCCGTTCGGTCTAGTGCTGATGTACGGTCGGATGCTCGGTCGATTGCGTCATGCTCTCGTTGTCTTTTCGGTCATGATGATGTTGATGATCGGCACCATTGTCTGGTCGGTCTATTTTGACACCTTGAAGCCGAACCCGGGATTGACCGGTCATTCAGCTCGAACATTCGCAATTTCCAGCGCAACAGCGCCGGGTGGGAAACTGACGGTCTCCCAGCCGGCCGTGCCGGCTCTGCCTGTGGATCAACATCTGGGCAATCTTGAGGGCAAAGAACTGCGCTTCGGGACCTCGGCCGGCGCCACGCTACGCTGCTGTGACGGTGGACGTTACATGTGGAGCCGTGAACGCAGAGGCCGATAGCCTAAATCCGATCGCCGGCTTGTCGCCCATGGTCGGGATGTGGCTTAACTGCATCTATGGCGGTAAAGGCGTCGGGATGATCAACATGTTGATATATGTGATCATCGCGATTTTCGTCGCCGGTATGATGGTAGGACGAACGCCTGAGTACCTGGGCAAGAAAATCGGCGCTCGCGAGATGAAGCTTGCCACGCTCGCTCTGCTGGTCCATCCGTTCATGATTCTCTTTCCCACCGGGCTCTTCGCTGCGACGGCTTGGGGAGTCAAAGCCGCCAGCAATCCCGGCGCGCACGGTTTTTCACAAATGCTGTACAACTTCTCTTCCGCCTCGGCGAATAACGGCTCGGCCTTTGATGGATTGCAGACCGTCTACGGTTTGGCCAACAATCCAAATCCCAATCCGGAGGCTATACCATGGAATATCGCCGCCGGTCTCGTGATGCTCTTTAGCCGCTATCTGCCGATTGTCGCGCCAATCGCCATGGCGGCATTCCTCGGAGAAAAGAAGTCGAGCCCGTTTGGCCTGGGTACTCTCCGCACTGACACCGGGACCTTCGCCATACTCTTGCTCGGGACGATTCTTATTGTCGGAGCCCTGCTGTTCCTACCGGTCGCAGCGCTGGGACCGGTCGCGGATCATTTCGGCCCCATTCCTTTCGGAGGTTAGCTTGAGAATTGCTCATCCAACAATCGCTGAAGTTTGCAAGAGGAATGATGAAATGGAGAAAGTGCTCAAAGGGGTGCGCAATGAATAGAATGGCAGGTGTGAAAGAATCGTTACAGCAAGCTCCGCTGCCTTCCGAGCAGCCTCGGCCGGAGCGTCGAGCGAAAAGAAAACCGTTGCTGGAGAGGGAAACAGCCCTAGCGGCGTTGAAGCAGGCGTTTATCATGCTTCGACCTGACACGCAATGGCAGAATCCCGTAATGTTTGTGGTTGAGGTCGGGGCCTTCCTGACTCTCCTATATATCCTTGTCGGCGCATGGGGCGGGGAAGCGAGTGTGGCGCCGCTCAGCTACTTCATCTGGGTTGGCGTATGGCTTTTCTTGACCGTGTTGTTCGCCAACTTTGCAACCGCCCTTGCGGAAGCTCGCGGCAAAGCCCAGGCGGAATCGCTGAGAAAGACCCGTCAAGATACGCCGGCCCATCGTTTGAATAAGATGGGAACCATTGAAGAAGTCTCCTCTACGGCGTTAAAAGTAGGCGATCGAGTTGTCGTGCAAGCGGGGCAAACGATTCCCGGTGACGGCGAAATCGTCGAAGGCATCGCGTCCGTTGACGAGTCCGCAATTACCGGTGAGTCCGCTCCGGTCATTCGTGAGGCCGGTGGGGACCGGTCCGGTGTGACTGGGGGCACTGTGGTGCTCTCAGATCGAATCGTAGTTGAGATTACCAGCGGCGCCGGGGAATCGTTTCTCGACAGAATGATAGCCTTGGTGGAAGGGGCGATCCGTCAGCGGACCCCGAACGAGATCGCCCTAACCTTGGTGCTCTCAGCTTTTACGCTGGTCTTCCTAATCGTGGTAATTCCGCTCTGGGCGATGGCATGGAACGCCGAGCAGTACATGATGGGCTACCTGGGCGTCCAGGAACCTTTGAAGAGCCTTGGCACGGATGTTCCAACTCTCATCGCTCTACTGGTGTGCCTCATTCCCACCACCATAGGCGCTTTGCTTTCAGCCATCGGAATAGCGGGAATGGATCGCGCCCTCCAGGCGAACATCATAGCCAAGAGCGGCAAGTCGGTGGAGTTGGCCGGTGATGTGGATGTAGTGCTCCTGGACAAGACAGGCACTATAACCATAGGCAACCGGAATGCGACAACCTTCTCGCCGGTGGGCAGATATTCGTCTCGCGAGGTTGGGCGACTGGCGGCTCTTGCGTCCGTAGCCGACGTTACTCCCGAAGGCAAGAGCATTGTGAAGCTGTTCGTATCCTTGAACCAAACACCGGTCAGCTTGCCTGAAGGCGCGAAGTCCGTCCCATTTACAGCTCAAACGCGCATGAGCGGCATCGACCTTCCTGACGGCAAACGGATACGGAAAGGAGCGCCGGACGCAGTCATTAAATTCGTCGAGGAAAATCATGGCGTCGTGCCGGGGGACCTCAGCAAATTGGTGGACAGCATTGCGTCCAAGGGAGCGACCCCTCTCGTCGTAGCTGACGACAGCGAAATCGCCGGTGTGATAATCCTTGAAGACATCCTGAAGCCTCATATGAAGGAACGGTTCGAGAGGTTGAGAAAGATGGGGCTCCGGACCGTTATGATTACCGGAGATAACCCGCTGACCGCCGCCACGATAGCTAAACAAGCCGGAGTGGACGACTTTCTCGCACAGGCCACCCCTGAGACCAAACTCGCCTACATACGGAAGGAGCAGGCCGGAGGAAAGCTGGTGGCCATGATGGGCGACGGCACCAACGACGCTCCCGCCTTAGCCCAAGCGGATGTGGCTTTGGCCATGAACGCGGGCACTCAAGCAGCTAAAGAAGCGGCGAACATGGTGGATTTGGACAGCGACCCCACCAAGCTCATCGAAGTCGTGGAGATCGGAAAGCAGCTCTTGATCACGAGGGGCTCTTTGACGACCTTCTCGATCGCCAATGACGTGGCGAAATACTTCGCCATTATCCCAGCTCTTTTTGCGGGAACTTTACCGTGGCTGGCAATGATGGACATCATGCACCTGCATTCACCGACCTCAGCGATTCTGTCCGCGGTGATTTTCAACGCAATTATTATTCCTGCGCTCATCCCGGTCGCCCTGAAAGGAGTCCGATACAGGGCGATGGGAGCCGAAGCGCTCTTGCGCAGGAATCTGCTGATCTGGGGATTGGGTGGCGTGATTCTACCATTTATCGGCATCAAGCTGATCGATCTCGTCATCGTGAGTCTGAGTTTGGTGAGCTAAGCCTCACTGAATCGAGGAGACAAAGATATGTTCCGATATATTACCAAGAGTGTGTTGTTGATGATTTTGCTCGTGGTCATCTGCTGTGGGGTTTATCCCCTGGTGCTATGGGCCATCGGGCAGACCGTTTTCCCGTTCCAGGCCAATGGCAGCATTCTGAAGGGACCTGACGGCAAACCGGTGGGGTCGCGAATCATCGCCCAGCCTTTTACTAAGGATGAATACTTTCAACCGCGGCCTTCAGCGGCCTCGTACGACGCGTCCGCTTCGTCATCGTCGAGCCTGGCGGCCTCCAACTACGGGCTGCGAGACCGTGTCGCCCGGACACTGGGTCCGATTATGAAATACCGATCCGGCCCCAAGGCAGGGCAGCTTGTGGCGCCTGATATCGAAAGCTGGTTTCAAAAAGATGTTTATCAAGACAAGCCGCATATTGTGGCTCAGTGGGCTGATCTGCACAATTCCCTCGCTCAGGCTTGGGTAACAGGGGACCCGACACACGCCACGTACGTGGACGATTGGGCCAAGGCGCATCCGGATTTGGTGGCGGGTTGGATCAAGGAAAATCCTGGGACTCCTGAGCCGAAGGCCGTGGATCTGGCGGTTGTGTTCTGCAAAAGTTTCTCTGAGCAATACCCGGGTCAATTCCCTGCCGCGATTACTCACGAAGGAGCGGAAGGCAAGAGTGAAACGAAGATTGAACCAGTAAAAGAAGGGTCGGATATTCAGTCGATCTTCTGCTTGATGTGGCGAGAAGATCATCCCAAAGCTGACCTAGAGAACGTCCCGGGCGACTTGGTCACGGCGTCCGCTTCCGGACTCGATCCCCATATAACGCTTCAAAACGCGGAGTTTCAGCTTGATAGGGTCGCCTCCAAATGGGCTGCGAACCTAAAACGCGACCCTTCAGTGGTCCGAAAAGAAATCGAAAAGATTGTACAGGAAAACTCGTCCGCTCCCTGGTTGGGGCTTGCCGGCCAGAAGTTCGTAAACGTGCTTGAAATCAATCTGGAACTTCGCAAGCGATACGGCGAGCCACAGGGGTAGCCGTAAGCTTCGATTCTTTGCGTCCTGGTGTCGCCATGCTCTCTCTGGTGATCGATGTGTCAGGATATAACGAAAACCAAAGATGAGTGTGGCGACATAGACCTTGTGTCCGATGGGCTGTGTAACAGGCGCTAGGCAGAAGACAAAACCAAGAGGTTGGGGCTTCCGGAGCAGCCAATCGCTCGGAGTTGGAAACCCCACTGTGAAGAACGCGATAACTCCGGTGAAAGGATCCGCCCATGGGCGCATCAAAGAAAATAAGAGATTTCATGATTCCCCTCAATCACGTGGCCACAATCACAGTCGATACAACTATGAAAGAGGCCATACAAGTTTTGCGAAAGCTTTATTGTGAGGTCCAAGAAGGGAAATGCGCCCAGGCGGGCCTTCCAATCGTTTTGGTGTTGGACAGCGACAAACAAATTGTGGGCACTTTGGATTTCAAGTCCATCATGGATATCTTGGTTCCCGAGATTACGGGCGCTTTTCCGGACAGGATTCGAGGGCTGTGGGATGCTTTGGGCGTAGTTACAAAATTCCCACGTCCGCAGGAGACGAGACTTAGCCTAAGAGACCGGCTGAAGAAGAACTTGGAAAAGCCGGTCGGAGACATTGTCCATAGCCTGATAGGCGCAACAAGTGCGGAAGCGGATGTCTTGGAAGCTTTGATGGCCCTGTCCGACAACCAAGTGAACCTGCTGCCTGTGTACGACGGTGATCAACTTGTAGGGGTTGTTCGGGATTCAGAGCTGTTTCTAAAAATAGCGGAGGTTTTGTAAAAAGCTATGGGAGGCTATTAGAGGAATCCGTTCTTCAGCATGAACAGACAGGGTCAGGTCTTCAAATGTCGGTTTATTGCTTCTTCACTCCTTGAGACCGCTATGCTCACGGTCGTATAATGGATGCGCAAGCGCTCTCCGATCACTTTGAGGTTATATCCATATTTCCGTACGCATAGTAGACGGCCTCATCTATCATTGCTCCTCAATCGTTCCCGGTAAACAGCTTGTCCAGACCCGGCCTGGTCGTCCCAGAAAATCCCGGCTCGTCCGTTGCTCCAGGACTTCGCATGATATACTCGCCTGGGTATTCAGGTCTCGACGGTGGGGCCATCTTGTAGAAGTATCAGGGGCTCCCTTATATATAAAGACCTTACCCCGGCCTCCGTGCCGATCCTCGCATTGGCCGTAATAGACTAATTGGACATTCCATTGCGCAAGCGGTAGATTTCTTTGGGCGCCGGGGCTGTCCGGGGTCGACATGTTAAAATGAGGTGCGGAACCATGAAAGGCAGATTCATTTTCGTCTCGTCAGTTTTCATCCTGACTTTAGCATTTAGCGCAGGCGCGCAAACGCTGCCCACGTTGTGGCCTATGGTGAACACGTTGCGATCCAAGGAATTCGTCGATCTCACCCATGCTTTTCATGCGGGAATCCCCCACTGGCCGGGCTTTGACGGCGAAGTCAGGGTGACCACTTACTATTACGACGAAGGAATAGGAGAGAAGGGGCATGGATTCTTGGCCCATCAATATACGATCCCGGGGCAGTGGGGAACTCATGTGGACCCTCCGGCGCATTTCGCCAAAGGGAAGCGATTTCTCGACGAAATCCCAGTCAAGGAAATGATCCTTCCCCTTGTCCTAATCGACGTTAGCGCCAAGGCGAAGTCCAATCCCGACTACCAGATATCTATGGATGATGTCAGAGCTTGGGAAACGAAATATGGTCTGATACCGGCTGACGCTTTCGTGGCCATGAGGACCGACTGGTCAAAGAAATGGCCTAACGCAAAGGCGATGCGTAACGAAGACGAGAAGGGCGTCGCCCACTATCCGGGCTGGAGTAAAGAAGTCCTTACTTACCTTTACGAAAGTCGTAAGATCACTGCGTCAGGCCATGAGACCACCGACACGGACCCCGGCGTTGCCACCAGCAAAGGAGACTATTCGCTCGAGACATACATTCTCTCGCAGGACAAATATCAGATTGAGCTTCTGACAAATCTGGACAAAGTTCCCGAATACGGAGCTATCGCAGTGGTTGCGTTCCCAAAACCAAAGAAGGGCTCCGGATTTCCGGCAAGGGTATTCGCCATTCTACCCTAAAGTCTCGTCCCATTTATTGGTTTCAATGTTGTCCAGCGGCTTGCCCCGTTGAATTTCGAGATAAGTGTGGGGGGCAGGGCATGACCACATTGGACCTCGAGAAGCGAACGGATTTTACTAATACCACTTCGCTCAATTACAAGTAATTCTCAGGTATGGGAAGTTGGTCATGGATCGCAGGCGTTCAGAGTCGCCTTCCAGAATTCTGAGTTCTCTGCATAGAGCGTCTTCCAGTTGGTCCAGGGAGCTGAAAGCGATATTATGCGTCGCATTTTCTCTGAGATAATCCCATATGTGCTCCACCGGGTTGAGTTCCGGGCTGTACGGAGGCAAATAGACGAGACGGATGTTCTCGGGCTCGACAAGCGCTTCCGATCTGTGCCATCCGGCATTGTCAACGAGCATGATGACGAAATAATCCCTGAAGTCTTCGGCTACATGCTTCAAAAACAGGTTCATCATTTCCGTGTTCGAATAGGGCAGAATCAGGGAGGTCATCTTGCCCAGAGCCATACAAACGACGCTGTACACGTATATGAATGTCCGGACGATTTGCCTTGGGACTTTGGGACGCATGCCTTTGGGCGCCCAACAGTAGGAGGCGCCACAATTGATTCGTCCGAATCTACCCTCATCCTGGGTTAGTAAAGCCACCGGGCGGGAGTCCTCCGGGTCCCTTTGGGCAATAATGTCAGCTATGGTTTCCGGAGTTTTTTTTAAAGTCTTCCTGAGCTTCTTTATCTTTTTTTGGATGATTCGATAGCGGTTTTATCCTTCGCCACTCGTGTCTGTCCAATAACCTATAGATGGTGGAATGATGAACTTCAAACCCCAAAACCTCTTTCGAAAGCCCTCTTTATTTGCTTTGCGGTGGCGATTTGACCGGTGGCCGCCCATTGAATAAACGGCTCCATAAAAGAGCGTTCTTCCTCCTCAGTCAAAAGGTTTTCGGACGGTTTCCTGGGTTTGTTGTCGAACAACTTTTCAGGGCCGAACCGATTATATACGGACATCCAGTTGTGGACAGTCTGCTTAGCCACGCCGACACGGACTGCAATGTCCTTTGCCAGGCAGGGCTGTAGGGCCGCGTTTATGACAACAAGAGCCTTTTGAGCCGTCCGGCGATCATTTGTTCGTTTAAGCAGAGCTTTGAGCTCTTCAACCGACATCCACGGATGCGCTTGTGTGATACGACTCATCTCGACCTCCCAATGTAGAGGAGGTCATAACAAAAACCGCGAGCAATCGCGACATAAAACTACTTCAATTCACGCGAAGTGGTCTCAGACCCCGGAAGATCGCAGGCGTTTCGAGGCGGAGTTGCCCAACGATCTTTGGCAATCCGACTGTATGCACGGGCCTCGGATGGAGCATGGGTGCAAGAAGCGCAAAACCTATCTCCTGGCCTTCATAGACGATCACTCAAGATTGGTTCCCCATGCCTGCTTCTATCTATCCGAGTCATTGGAACGCTATCTCAAAGCTCTTGAAGAAGCGCTCCTGACAAGAGGGCTGCCCAGGAAGATCTATACCGACAACGGAAGCGCTTTTCGCTCCCATCATCTGGACCACGTCACGGCAAGCCTGGGGATAGCCCTGCTCCACGCCAGACCTTACAAGCCGCAGGGTAAAGGGAAAATAGAGCGTTTCTTTCGCACGGTAAGGTCTGATTTCTTGTCCGACTTCAAAGGAAACACGCTGGAAGACCTGAATCAAGCCCTCTGGATATGGCTCAACGAAGTGTACCATCAAAGAGTCCATTCATCCACCGGCGAGACCCCCTTTGCCCGATTTACTTCCAAAATGCAATGTCTCAGAGCGGCTCCAACCAATCTGAGAGACTATTTTCGTAAAACCGCCCGGCGCAGGGTGGCCAAGGACAGGACGGTCAGCCTGGAGGGAAGAATATTTGAGGCTCCCGTCGCCCTGATCGGAAAGCAGGTGTCGCTTTTGTACCACGAGGGGGAAGACGATCAGATCGAAGTAATCTTCAACGGACAATCCCACGGCTTTCTCGCCGCTCTGGACATCCACGTCAATTGCAGGGTCAAAAGAGACAAGAACAATAATATCGAGATTCAAAGCAGCCGGGTCTCCGAGACTTACAAAGGCGGAAGGCTATGGGGAAAGAAGCGAGGCGACCAATGAACGCCAATTACAGGACCTTCTTCGACATGAACCGTGAGGCCTTTGCTTCCGATCTTTCCCTCAAAGACATCCTGGAAACCCAGGACATCGCTTCCATAAGGGAGCGATTTGATTATATCGTAAGGCTTGGAGCGATCGGTCTTCTTACCGGCGAGGTGGGAAGCGGAAAGTCTACGGCGCTCAGATACGCTCTGTCGAAGCTCCATCCCTCGGAATATCGGACCATATGGATCACGGCTTGTTCCGGCTCCATTCTTGAGTTTTACCGGCTTTTTCTCGCCGAGCTTAACATGGACAAGGCGGGCTCCAAAGCCTCCATGACTCGTATAAGCAAGAAATCGATACATGAGACGGTTATTGATAAGAAAATGAAGGTCGTGCTCATTGTGGATGAGGCGTCGCTGATGCGTCTGGAAGTCTTCGCCGAACTCCACACCATTACTCAGTTCGAGCAGGACTCAAAGGCATGGCTGCCGATTATCCTGGTTGGAAGAACCAACCTCATCGACAAGCTCATGTATCAAACCTCCATGCCCCTTGCCTCAAGGGTCGTGGCCAGAAGCCATATGGAGCCGGTTACCAGGGATGAAATGGAAGAATACATCCTGCATCACCTGGCCCTCACCGGCATACAAACCAACATTTTCGAGGATGCGGCTATCACCGCTATTCACCAGGGATCGGGAGGAATATTCCGAAAGGCGAACCATTTGGCAAGAGGAGCTCTGATCGCTGCGGCGAACAGCAATGCCGCCACGATAACTGCGGAGCACATACGCTTGGCGTCAACGGAAATTTTCTGAAACAATATCGGGCCGGACGACTTTCGCTCCGGCTCGGTCCAAATAATATGAAAACGAGAGAAGCTGTCCCAAATAATCAGAAAAATTCAGTCAATTTAATGTGAAAAACAACAGGTATAAACGGCTGCTCGATCATTCGGTGATATATTCATTGGAGCCCTCCTTTTCGATATATCTTTAAGAAAGACGGTCAGGTTATGACTAATCGTACGCTGGCTGACCGGTCAGGATTCGACCAGCAGAATTGTTTTTTTTGGGGGAGGGGGCAGATGGCCCAAGCACAAGATCGAAAGGCTATCTTTAGGCGTCCCGGTGATGGACGTTTGTCAAATCACGTCCTGCGGAAATGAATTACCTCGCTGTAGAAGTCCATCATTGCTGAAGAATGGATTGACCTTGCCGTGATCACGCATTATTGTGAGGGCACACAATGATTCTCCAATCTAAGGTTCAGAGACAGTTGGGACACCAGGATTTGAAGGCGACAATGATTTCACGCGTGAACTCGATTCAGATGTTCGGGGGTTGCCCAATCCGGCAGGTTTCCCGAAAGAGTGGGCGGCTTAGTGGGACTGAATAAGACGCGATGATAACGATCAAGATGCTGAGGCCATTAAGATGTATTGGACATTCTGAAAGAGAAACGCAGGAGTCCTAGACGGCAAAACGTAGTCCTTGGGGTTAATAGGGAACCACAGAGCCGTTCGTCAAGGAGCGGTAGCAACATCGGACTTAACATGTCATGCGAAGCATAAATGGTCAACTTAGCTCCGAGCTATCAATTGTTATAGGCGATCAGTCTGTAGCGAAAGCCGACCCGGTTGAGGTGTCAAGCTATCGTAAGTTGATGGAGCATGTCGCGCGATTGTCTTATGCCAACAAGGACTACCTGCTGTTTTTTCGGGGACAGCCAAACGACTACAAGAATAAAGCGGGTGCTTCCAGTTTCTATCCTTCCATCTATCGTGGCGAACGTTTGTCAAGGTCGGAGTTAGAAATACGGTTTGACATTCTTTCGAGTGCATCTATGCGCTTGAGCGAAGCCTTCACTCGTGAAAAGATCGAAGGCGCTGGTGAGGTACGTCGAAGAAAATATATTCAGTGGAGCATTCTCCAGCACTACGAAGTGTGTCCAACCCCGCTGCTTGATTTAACGCACTCAGTGAGGGTTGCGTGCAGTTTCGCTTTTCTCGACTCCACTGGGGAAGACCCGTATGTCTTTGTGTTTGGCCTTCCATACATAACCAACCGCATTTCAGTCAATTCCGAGCACGACCTTGTCAACGTGCGGTTACTTAGCATTTGCCCTCCAGATGCACTCCGCCCTTTTTCCAAGAAGGGTATCTTTCCGGTACCGACGAGGTAATGACCGATTACCCGTCCAAGAATGAATTGGATTTCAACAACCGCTTGATTGCAAAGTTCAAGATTTCACGGACTGACTCGTTTTGCGATGGTGGGTTCGAGCCAATATCTCGATCTGCGTTATATCCGGACAACGACCGTATTCTTTCCTTATGCGAAGGAATTCGTGAGGAACTTGGGAACGACATCGAGCCCAGCCAACTTGGCAGATTCCTTCAGGCCTGGAGCAAGCTCGAAGGATTGCTTATGAACCTAGCTCGACAGCGGCGTGAGCGAGTGGTCTCAGCTAGAGAGGCGATATCTATTCTTGCTCAAGAACAAATAGTCCCTCCCGATTTGCGCGAGCGTCTCGACGCCATACGGCAGATCCGAAACACAGCGGTCCACCACCCCGAGAAAATACGGCCTGGGGAAATGGTCGCTGCAATTGACGAGACATCTTCAATATTGGCAAGCATCAAAGGAAGTGCCGGGGCCGATTAGAAAAACGAATACTTGCCAAAATCCGTCACTTGCAGAAAGCTAAACGAAGCGTTTGTAGGACTCGAAAACGCCGAGGTCGCTTGATCGCTGAACGCGAGCAGTCCTGAAAGTAATCTTTCTTGATCAAGAGATTGTTCAGATTCACCTTTATAAGGCCAGTTTAAAAAGAAAAAGCAAAAAATAAAGCCCGAGGCAAGGGCACGAGATGCCCCGGACCCAACCAAAGGAGGTCCAACGAGAGCGAAGAATGACGTTTAAGAGAATCCGCAAGAGAGTCCGAAGTCCGGCTTATTCGCAACTGGCTCCGCGGATAGAACGCAAGGCTCCGTTTAGTATATCGGAAAAACGGTATTGATTGATTAGATCATGTTGACTTTCGGAAAATCTGAACAACATAACTAAAGTCCTGCACAATAAGACTCACAAAAGACACTAGTCCACCGGGCTTTTAAGCAACGGATCGGCTACTCGGTCTTTAGAATCCATAGGCCTTGCGGCAAATATCTTCTTGGGTTTGGCCGTGATTCAACTGGATAGTAATCCATTCCACAAGTCCGCTGAAAACTTCTCTGGTGGTCTTGGTAATGAGTTCTCCCAGCGTGGGAAACTCACGACGAGGTTTGGGGTGAATTCCGAACAGACCGGACACTTGGAGGCTATAGGCAAGGAAGATCAGATACCAATGACGTTTGATACCCCAAAGATCTCTAAGCTGGTAGTCCTCAAGCCCGAAATTCTGCTTGGAATCCCTAAAAAACGTCTCTATGTTCCACCGTTTCCGAATATGTCTTGAGTATCCGGGTTCCTTCCCATCGGATCTGATCGGTCGCAAAGTAGGCGGGGGAACCGGAAAACTCTTCGTTGTCATAGCTGATAAGGATTCTAACCTGGCCGACCCCTTTGAGGTCCACCGCTTTGGAAAATATTTGATAAACCCTGTCGCCTATGTCCACTCTTCGGAACGACCCTCTGGGCAGGTCGGCGGCAAATTTGCTGATTGCTACGTAACTTCCCTTAATCTTCACATTGCGGTCGGACTTGAGTCGCGTCACCCAATGCAGCTTCCTGGCCTGAAGAAATTTGATGAAATCTTTCGAAGCAAACCAATTGTCGAAGAGCGCCCCTTGAATTTCGAGACCACGCTGAAGGGCGTCTTCCACAAGGTCTTGGGCCGGCTCTATCTTGGTTTTGAACGGAACCCTTTTCTCACGAGCCTGAGCTTCTTTGAGGTAGAGCCTGAATTCGATAGGATGGCTGTCTCCTTTTGGGCTCACGAGCTCCGCAGTGACGATGTTGTGAGCCAACACATATCTCTTCTCGCTGTGATCCCAGAAAATACCGACGCCTTCCATCTTCTTGCCGGTTTTATGAGTCAGGGTATCGTCAATAGCCAACCATCCCTTTCCGGCCAGAGCCCCTTGCGCCTTGAGAATGTCGACTCTGGTGTCATTGACGTCTTTATGTTTCCAGATACCGGCGGTGAGGAATCGGTTGAGAGAGCTAGGATGTCCGGCTTGGATAAAAAGCCGATTGATGCCCTCCACAGTGAAATTTTCCGAAACGATCAATCCGAGCACATAACGCTTAAAATGCTCAAAAGCGGGAGCGCCGAAATGAGGCCGAAATTCTTCGAGGGCTTTCTCCAGATTTTTGGGGATGTTCGCCACAATTGGCATAATAGTATGCCTCCATTGAGCGACATTTAATACGCGCTATTTCGCGCTAATCAAGCATTTTTCATCAGCCCTCAACTTTTTTGATTATTCAGGACGCGCTCCGCTTACACTGCAGGGGGGCCTATTGTGCAAGACTTCAGTTTACGAGACATGGTTACGAGATGAGAGGGCCGTACATAACGACTACATGACAAACCGAGTCCGGTGGCTTATAGAAGCCTACAATCCTTTATTTTCCGAACAGATAGGCCAACCGCCGGTTATGCTGTTTGTTGCAGACTCCGCATCGTTTGTGAACGCTGCAACGCCTCCTCCATTCGTCTGCACTTGTGGAAAACCCCTGCGGATTATAATTCTTGGTTCTAGGTTTCTCCTGTTCATCTTCCGTTACCTAATAACTGCAATTTGCCTGATCACTGATATCGCATTCATAGGGAAGAAGATCCGTATGGTTTGTCGAGATCCTCGGTCTGGAGACGCGGGTGCCGCGCTTTTTGTTTTTTCGTAACTGGTAGTAAATAGGGCTTGTTCTCCGAGACCTCATGTGCTTTGATTTGTATATCCAGTACAAGTTAAAGCAAGGAAGGAGGCCTCGGATGAATACGAAAATAGAAGAAGCTCAGGAGGAATTCAACTCTATTCTTCAATTCGTAGTGAATGGAGCGCTTGATCTGCAGATTCACGAGGTGGAAGATCGGATCTATCGGATGCTTCTTCGGCTGGGACGAATTCTGTTGGAGCTGTTTGTATTGTCCATGGGGACTGGGAAAACAGGAGAGATTTTGGTCAGCGCCGACGGCGGCTTGTACCGGTATCTGAGAGATTTGGGGCGCAAGTATTTGTCCATTTTCGGAGAGATCACGATAATGCGGGCCTATTATGCCGGAAGAGGACAAAAGGGGTTATTTCCCTTGGACGCAAGGCTCAATCTTCCCGACAGAAAGTATTCCTACGTCCTCCAGGACTGGATGGCCTCTCAAGCGGTAGAAACATCCTATGAACGAGCGGCGGCTTGGGTGAACAAGCGTCTTCATTTAGAATCAGCCCATAGACCGATTCAACGAGTGATTCAGGACTGCGCCTTGGCGGTCAATGAGTTCATGGACTCTCTTACCCCTCCCCATGTGGAAACGGAGGGACCCATTCTGGTTCACACAGTGGATTGCAAAGGAATTCGAATGCGACCCCAAGAGCGCAATCCCGACGTCGTGAAAACCAAGGACAAGCCCGGCGAGAAGCGGATGGCCTGTGTGGCGCAAGTCTACACTATCGATCCTCATTACAGGTCGAAGGAAGGCATAGTGGACAGCTTCTTTGGGTCAGCCGTTTTCAAGACGGTCAAACACAAAGATCCCCGTCGACCGGAACCACTGAACAGGCGGACCTTTGTCTCGCTCAAAGACAAAAAGTCCGAAATCTTTCGCCGCTCGTCGCTCTCGGCCAAGGTTCGGATTCATGGGACAGAGGAAGAGAAGTTGGCTCTTATGGATGGAGAAAAGGCCCTGTGGAGCCTTTCTCGCAAAGCGCTACCGGGTTGGTCCGAGACTCTCGACCTCACACACGCCGTGAAGAGGATTCGGCTCGCGGGCGAACTCCATCACGGCCCCGGAACATTGGCGGAGGACTACGGACGTGAGGCTCTGCTGTGTCTCCTGGAAGGACGTCTGGATGACGTGATCGAGGACTTCGATACGGCGTTGGATGACGGGACGCTTTCCGTCTCAAAGGCGAAAGAACTCAAGAGCGAGGCTCTGGGTTATTTTCGGAACAACCGGCATAGGATGTCTTACGATCGGAATCTGGCTAAGGGGCTTCCCATAGCTTCGGGAGTAATCGAGAGCGTCTGCAATTCCCTCATAAATATCCGCATGGAGGGAGCGGGCATGTTTTGGTCTACGCAAGGGGCCGAGGCGATGCTAAAACTTCGAGGAGTCTTCCTTGATGACCTTTGGGAGGAATTCTGGGAATTCAGAGCAAGGGCGGAGAGGAACAGGCTATACGCCAAATACGACAACATCCGTCCAGCTACCCAGGAAGCGCCTCGGAACCGGAAAGCGGCATGATGTCATCAACTGAAGAAAACGCGCCGCACCCTGGAGACGCGGAACAAGTACGTATTGCATACGAAATGTACCTCAATGGGGAACCTCTCAATGCGCGGGGGATACCTCAGTTATTAGCCGCATTTAGCAAGACACCTCCGCAAGTCAGCAATATTGTAGTAGACATAGAAAATCTAGCTGAATTGTTTATCGTAATGCACGAGATAGCGCATATCCAACCTGGTATGGACGGTATCGACATTTCAGGTATCACGATTTCTCCTGCTTGGAACATACCAGAGAGACGTATCAAATTCTGGAAAAGGGAATTTCGGGCTGACTTAGAAGGATTGTATTTTCTTCTTTCCGGATGTGTTGAAAAAGTTGCCGCCCGTTTAGAGAAAGTAGAAGCTCAGGGATTTGCCGTCGAAACTACTTTCGCAGCGGCTGTTGTCTCTCTGAAGGTATTACAGATGATCGAAAGAGCACGATTCTCTGGAATACTTGACAGCGATCCGGTTACGAGTAATATATATGCCCACCATCCTCCAGTCGAATGTCGATTGGAAGTTTTGCATCAATGGTGTGAAATACAGGCACTCGATTGGAACATTCCTCACCCGTGGGGTCGAATCGAATGCCTCTCTACTCCTGCTAGGATGCTATTTGAATTCGCGGCTAAACAATACCCGCAACTACTAGGGGTTACGCCATGAAAGATCCGGAGCATTCTTTCTCTCCAGACCGTTTCTCGGTTCTCGTCTCAGCGGTATCGTCACCACCCTCACGGGTTGCCCCCGCTTTCCCCCGTTTCGCTGGAATCTTCAGTAATCTTGCGTCATCTTGAGGGACGTTGAGGGCGCTTGATTGCGGGAAATGTGGGTAACCAATTGATATCTTAAGTAGGTTGCCCCGCCCTCTCACGGCGGAGACACCGGTTCGCAACCGGTTGGGACTGCCAAAGATTACAAGAGGTTACGGGTTTCGTAACCGGGGACGGACGCTACAGTGTCCCCAAATTGTCCCCACTTATTCCCGGCAGTTCGCACCTGTCGGGTTTTCTTTTTTCTCTCCGGCACCCAAATCTCCGTCTCCCCGTTGTCCACCGTGAACCGTTCTATAGCTTGGACCAGCTCGTCGTTGCTTATATACCCATACCGAGTGTTGATGTTTTTCCCAGCCCACCAATCCAAACATGGCGGATATCGTGAAAATGAACAGAGGGTGGTAGCCCTGCCTTTTGCACGGCGGTCTCCCAAAAGCGTCTCATTTGAGTTCTGGGTGTGGGCTTTCCGTCCCGTAGGAACACGTTGTCAGTTCCTTCAGCCTCATCGTTCAGGGCACGCTCCAAAACCGGAACCAGGTCATCGTGAATTGGAACCCGTTTGTGACTTCGCTCTTTGGTATCTTGGGGTCCCAATCGAATGACGCGTCGGTTCAAGTCCAGCTGGCTTCGGGTCAGATTACGAATTTCGCCCTGACGCATTCCCGTGTAGTACGCAGTCAATGCCATGGGTGCGTACCAGTCCGGAAGATGAGCCAGGACTTTGGAGAAATCCTCATATCCCACGTACACCTGACGCAGGTTCTCCTTCTCAGACAACTTCGGCGCTTCCCGCACGATGTTCCTGTCCAGATATTCGTTCTTCACAAGAATGGAAAATAGTTTCGACAGCGCCGTAAGCTCTTTATTCACCGTTCCTGGAGCTGCATCTTCCTTGAGTCGGTCGCTCTTGTACTGCTCCAGGTCCCTGATCCCGATAGACTTGATATTCGTGTCCTTCCCCAGTTTGAGAACCAGGTGGCAGAAACTCCCCTTCAGACGGTCCCGGTATTCCTCACCCTTTCCCGTTATTTCCGGATAGGTCAGACAATACTCCATAGCTTCCCAAAGACTCATACCCCGCTCGTGGTTGTCTACCCTTCGCAATCCGGGCAGGTAATCGTCCAACCTGTCTTTGAAGAGTCTCATTGCCACTTCTCGGGCTTCAGGATCAAGGGAAGCGTAGTCTCGAGTCCGCACTGCTCTGTCAATGGCGCCGGCGATTCCCACGGCAACTCTCTTTAATTGGGTGCGGGTTGAAGCGGCAAGCTCCACTCCGTCACCCTGTCGAAAACGCACATAATAAATCTTGCCCTTCTTTTTCACGTCCATCGTGACATCTCCTTTTTCAGAGATGCCCACGAATCCTTAGTCTTTTCTCGCCTAAATTCTTTGTTCTCGCCCCCTTTCTTGGATACCGATGGTATCGGCTTGGAGTCCTTCTTGTCAACTCGAACCCCAGTGCTTTGGGCTTCAATGAACGCCTGCACTTGTTTTCTGGTGAATCTACGGTCTTTGGATGTGACCTGAACACACCCCAATTTTCCTTCTCTCACCCGCTTATGCACGGTCTTGGCTGAAATCTTAAATAATTTGGCAACATCCTTAGCATCCAACAGCGTCTCTAAATCTTCGTCAATAATTCCTGTTCCTTGTAGTAATTCTTTTTCTTCCATACCCTCCGTTCCTCCAACTTATCAATTTGCCGGATCACGATCCGGTGGTGCGGGCATTGCCCGCCTTGTGCCCCCGCCCTGCTGGAGGAAGCAGCGGTTTGGGGCGGCGCTCCGTGCGGAGCTATAGGAGGGGAGAATCAGTAATTGAGCCAAATGGATTCAATGCGGGATTCCTTTTTCTTGCCCGAGCCATCCGGCTGGAGATCACCGTTCGAGCCACAGGCGATGTTGTTGCACTTGACTTCATCCTTTAGCCGCCCAGATTTTGGAATGGCGGAATTTGGGGACTGACTTGCAGTTCTTAAAACAAGCCAGGTGGGCGGAGCGAGTCTACCCTGAGTGGAAAATCATTTCCCGAACTGGACGTATATCAGCTTCAAATCCTGCTGTACAGAATGTGAATAAGCGGACCTGTCGTCCTCTCCTTGTGCCCGCTCCTGGATGCGCCCTACTCAAAGCGGACTATAAGCAAATGCAAATGCGGCTATTAGCCAATTTTTCAGGCGATCCCGAGCTGGTCAAAGCGTTTCAGGAAGAAAAAGACGTTCATTGGCTAACCGTGGAAATGTGCGGCATTCAGGGCTCAACGGACAAGGAAAAGAGGGACCGGGCCAAGGAAGTGAACTTTGGTAGATTGTTCCAGATGACTGCTTTGGGACTAGCTCAGAAATTGGGTACAGATATCGTTACGGCAGCAAAGTACCATCCGGGCTTTTTGGTCCCGCTATTCGGTTGCAAAACAGTATCTGGATGGAATTGTTGGAGAGCTGAAAAGCAAAGACAACCCAAAAGAACGATTTGTTGAAAGCTTCTCAGGTCGGAGGAGAGTCTTTGATAAAAATTTTGGCCCCAAAGAATACCGTGAAGCCCGGGCCACTATATTGCAACAAGCGGAGGCGGATGTGCTCACCTTGGCTGTAGCGAGCCTATATGGAATCTTCCGGAAAAGGGATATGAAGAGCCGTATCGTCATTACCATCCATGACTGTATTTGGGTGGAGGCCCCCCTGCAAGAATTAGAGGAGGCCCGCAGACTGATGGAGGAAGCGATGAGAAATGCAGTGGAGTATCTGTTGGTCCCTTTGGATGTAGAATTTGAATGAAGATTATCCAGCCCAATCCGTCCCGAAAAGAAATTGCGAAGATCCATTTGGAGAGGAACAAGGATGAAATGCGTGATTGACCACCTTGTCTTGAATGTCCAAGATGAAGAGAAGATGATCGCTTTCTATGGGGACATACTCAAGTTTTCAACTGATCGGCTAGACGAATACCGATCAGGAAAAGTGCCGTTTCCTTCGGTACGACCGAATGCGGAAACCATTATTGACCTATTCCCGAAGAAAATGTGGGAGCGCCAGGCTGGTGCTGGAAGTGGCCGTGAGGAAACCTCAACCATTTTTGTATCGCATTGAGCAAGTCCAATTGGCAGAAACTCATGGAACGGCTTCAGGCGCATGCAGTTCCCACAAAAGTGGGTCCTGTTGAGCGTTGGGGAGCGCACGGTATAGGAATCTCCGTTTACTTTCGAGACCCGGAAGACAATCTCACCGAGGCGAAGTATTACGAAGTGGTAGATACGCAAGGAGCTAGAATCGATGATAAAAAGGGAAATTAACGCAAAGGACTTCATGAGTGACGTGAAAGCCGGGATGGACGATGCAGGGCTCATGGAAAAATATAGGCTGACGACCAAGGGCCTTGATAGCGCTTTCCGAAAGCTTCTCACGGTGGGTTTGATTTCTCGATTCGAGATAGCGGCCCGCAGGAGTGGTCAGGAAGAAACGGTCGATTTGTTAGGTGTCCCTACGGAAGTGTTAGAGCAAGATAAAGCTCGAAGAGGGCAAAAGAAAAAAACTCAGCGCTATTACTCGGGTAAGGTGGAGGGGATCGATATTCTGGACTATATCCAATGGATGTTGATAGACGGTAGGCAGACAGTGCTGGAAGTCAGCCATCCTAACTTAATGCCAACCAAACTTTTCGTGGAAGATGGCAAGGTCCTTCATGCGACGACCCCGGAAATGGAAGGTGAAGAGGCTTTCTATGGTTGTGTTCTACCCCCAAAAGGAGAGTTTGCACATCTGACCTGGAATCCTCCCGAAAAGATCACGATAGAAAAGGCCGGGATGCAATTGCTATTTGAGGCGGCTCGGCGCCGAGACGAGGCTGATTTTGGCTCAGAGTGAATGTGATAGCCCGTAAGCTGAACAGATCCGGCATTTGGTGAGAAAAATGATGACCACCGCTGCGGACCTGAGGGTACTGTTGAGAGTGGACATACATGTCCCCTTTCACGATCTCTGCTAATGATGCGCTTGGGGTGGCATTCCTAGAGAATTCGCTCGGGATGACTTGCCTTTGGCTCATGTAATAGGACTTCCTGCGTCGAATCCGGTTTCTCAGTTATGCCACCGATCCGACAAACACTTACCTGTCGATGCATCTGCCGATGGTGAACCCAAAGAAGACGGACGAGGTATCCGAACACACATGCGTTCTCGCGCAACCAGAACGCCGTAGACGCGGAAACGTAAATATTGAATAGGGGGTTGGCATGCCTGAAGAGAGAAAATCGCGCAGAATGGTTCTCAGGCGCTTGCAAGAGGAGTCTCTCTGTGAACAACATGGACCTCGGTCCTTCGATCCATTAAAGCAATCGGGCGCAGGCCTTCTCCTTCCCATTGCTGCGGCTCCACAAGCAGGCACAATTTGTCTTTCGTCGATAAGACTTTAAAGGATCCCAGGCCTTATACACTCCGGCATACATTTGGAGCCGGGCGTTTGGGCCTGTTTATGACTATTCAACTCTTTTGTGCCAATAAAGGTTTGCGACAATCGCTCTACTGCTGCTGAATGCGCTGATTATCCCAGTTGCGTCGTCAAATTACGTTGACACGCCGGCTTTCCTCATGATATTCGTTCTCCCGCCTCTTCAGGAGTTCACCATGAAAAAGACCTGCTCTGTTAGGATGCCCTCAGCCGGAATGCAGAGGAGCAATCGTTTGAAATTCGCACATTTTCCCTTTCTGAGTCAGGCCATTCTATCTGGACGGGCTTCCGGGCTGACGAGTTTGCGGATTCTGGATATCGGTTGCGGTCCGGGTAATCTGGGTTTCTTTTGCCAAATCCCAGCGGAATACAAACTTTTTGGTGTGGACCTATGGCCCCACCAGCTCCGTCAGGCGGCCGAAAAAAGCGCATATGAAGCGCTCTTCCAAGTCAATCTTGTCGACGGCGTTCCCTTTGTGAGTGAATCCTTTGACATCATTGTGTGTAATGAAGTCCTCATGTATCTGCCCAACGCCTCCGCAATGCTCAAGGAGCTTTATCGGGTGTTGGTTCCGGGAGGAAAGCTGTTCGTGTACAATCCCATCAACTGGTTTCCCAGGCTGCACTCGTTATTAAAGGGACTCACAAGAAAAATCTATCAGGAAAGAAAAGCCATATCCCTAGAGGTTCAATCCAACTGGAAGGATTCTGAAAGAGCGAACAGGATTACCTACTATTCGTTCCAGTCGCTGCTTGAGCAGATACGCTCGGTCAACTTCCAGGTTACTGAGGTTACCGGATTTCGTCTCTTCCGGAATAGAATTCGCTTGATGACTCGTCTTGAGAATTTTGATTGGTACCGACGTCTGTGTCTGATACTCAGCCACCATTACCCCCGTCTGGCCTCCGATCTTTTTGTCGTGGCCAGCAAGACGGCAATCGCAAAGACCATACCCTTTTCTCTCGAAAAGGCGGCCGCCTGAAACCGGCTATCTGCTTCTCCGGCAATTTCGCATCACGCGAAATGACTTGGGGAAAACGGTGTATCCTATTACCATTGTGCCCGGCTTTCATTTTGTAAGCCAGCGCTTAATCCTGTCCCTGAAAGGCCTCAATTCTGGAGAAAAACCAAGAGCAGGATCGAAACAAGCTGTAATAACTTCTCTCATTTCCAGATAAATTTTCTGAAACCTCTGAGGCCTGTTTTTCCGTACAAAATAGTGCCCCGAAAGAAATTTAGTAATGAAAATTTAACTGGTCGTTGGGAACGCTCTTTGAGTTGTGAAGGCTTTTCCTGCGGCTGAGATTTCCAGTCAATAAGGGTGACCTCTTGGGATACCGACGACGAGAAGAATCTTTCGACAAGGATCTCGACCTCTTGCAGGGTAAGCTTATATTTTGACATCAATTCATGATAGGACGCTCCGCGTTCGAAATCACTCACAAATTGTTCTGCTATGAATTCCAGATTATGAATCATTTCCGCCCCCCGTTAAGGCAAGTGTATTCCGATTGTCTATACCTTTTAACAATTGTGTTCGAACCGGAACCAGGGTTACTTATTGTTACATTGGCCGGTCTTGCAGGTCAAACAATATTTCCACCAGAATTAGGAGGCCTCTCATTTCAACGGTATGCCCGGCGCCTGCTTGTCGATAAACGCTATGCGCCTGTTCCAAGCGGAAGCTTCTATATGGTTTTCCGCACTGCCAGACCGCCTATTCGAAAGCCAAGGCCTTCGAATGATCCGCGTTGTCGCGCAACCAGAACGTCTTAGATACGCGAGAGGAACATTCGAATACTCTAAGGTGGTGTTAACCCGAAAATCGCGGAGAATCTTTCTCAAGGCTTTAAACGCCGGATTCGGCGGAGCGGGGAGAGATGGTCTTGTTGCCCGCCCAGCGTGTGCTGATCACTTTCTTGAGGCTTAAGCCCTTCCATTAACTCATTTTCACCAATGTGTGTTCGAGTAAGAAATCGTTCGATTGTTCTTGACTGGAGAACCTATAGAGCCATATGCTCAGAACAACAAAAACAGGCTTCTTCAGCAAGCAACGTGACGACGGTTTTATGTTTCACGGGTCTTATGTGTGATCGTGTGAGCAGGTTTTCGATGTCAGGTGAACCTTCGTTCGACGGGTCACCGACCCCAAAACCCCCAACGTGGCAAGCGCGTCGCATAATTCCGGTCAATAGGAGTTAGAAAATGAGAAAGCTAAAACTGTTGGTGGCAATCGGATTAGGCAGTTTATTAATGGCTTCGATTGCTTCTGCAGATTGGGCGGTTGTTCGTAAAGGTAATGCTCCTTGTCAAATAATCAAAGTCGGAAACGAAAGGATTATGAACATCGTGGCAGGTCCGTTTAGTACAAGAGCAGAAGCTGAGTCAATGATGAAGAAAGCAACCGGATGCAGGAACGATACATTTAGATAGGTGTGCGGCGCACATCTGTCCATGACCGCATTTTACTTCAGCTTCGACAGTATTTCGGCCGAAATTATCCGACGCCTTGAGTTATGTGGGCCTTTGGGCGGCGCCCCTAATTCTGAGGGAATCGCCACCCCGTGGAAAATCCCCGGAATATTACATCAGATGGACTGTTCCCAGCCTTGGCCAAGGCTGACCAATGGTCTTATTTCCTCAATCTCGAAAGTCACCGCCGCATGAATCATTTTCGCTGCTTTGTCTCCGGCCCTCTCCGCAATGCGGCTTTTTATGGCGTCCAGTTTGTCCCCCGAAGTCTGGCAGTCAATCATCTTCATGGAGATCCTTACACCTTTCCAATCAGGAAGGGTGGCGCCGGGTTCCAGAATCAAAAAGCAAGCATTCGGGTTTTCTTGAAGATTGGCAAGAGTTCGGTTTTTGCCTAGTCCCATGACCACAGTTTTTTCATCGATCATTTGAGGTGAGCCGAAATACCCGGAATTAACCTTGCCGCTTTTGTCAGCGGTGCTCAAAGTGCCAAGCCGTGGCTGTTTATTAAAGTATTCCATCAATTTTTTGGACATTGTGACCTCCTAATATTGTCTAAATTGACGCCAACTTAGCATTTAATATTTTGAAACCAGTTGAGTCATGAATGGCCTCCCAGGAATATTGGTTCGCATGTCCATTCGCACAACAAAAACAGTTTACCACATTTAGAGCCCGACGGAGATTCGTTTTTTACGGCGGCGCTAAACCTTGGGAATACCTGACCCATAGGAACCCTGCCGTAAGCAACCGACATCAACCGATACTCCAACGTAACACAATTATGTAAACCCAGTAATGCTCCTCGAAATTACGCGTGGCTAAGCCAACGCAGATGCGTCGTTATCTCCCCAACCGCACGGACCGGGTATTTCTTGGATGACGTGCTCAGGGTGGCTCTTTGAAAGAATTCACGTCGGATATACTTTACAGCCACTAATACAAGATTTTGCCGCTGCCGTCCCGCCTGCTATTTTTCCACCGATTGCAAAAGGAGACATATGCCGATGGCGCATCGAAAGAGCGCAGCCAAGTCCTCGCCATGATCCGCGTTCTCGCGCAACCAGGACATCGTGGACGTTCTGACGGAACTCGCGAACACAGAACATGCCTTGAGTCCAAGAAACGCGAAGAATCGTTCTCAGGGCTTTCCACCCTGAATCTTTTTGGGAAAGACACGATAACCCGAGACTTTCTCAATCAACGAGATGGCATGTTAATGTGACCTCAGCCTTTCCATTGGCCTGGTTTTTATAGCTGTGCTGACGCAAGGCGCAACCGGCAAGGCCGTGAGTTGACAGCGGACAATATGGCCGGGTATTATCAGAAACTGGAGATGACTTTCTTTTTTCGGGCAAAATGGGCTCAATAACGCCTCCACGGAAGCTCAGGGGAGACAACACTGCGGCTTTTTCGTGGCAGAAGGAGCCATCGAGTGACCGATCAAGACCCAGAGGACCCTCAAAATGGCCGAATACATTATGAATGTCATTTGAAGGACGACATACCAGGTGGAGATTATTTGAGATGACAGGAGATGCGTTTCTGAGGAAATATTGTTTCTTTGGAGCCGTCATCATCTTTTTGTGCGTGCTTGGCACGACAGGACTGCCGGTGGCCCATTTTCATTTCGACGGTGTTGCCATAAGAGACACGGGAACTATGTTGCCCTACCTTGCCACCCGACCCAACCCAGCGGTTTCTATTATCGCGCCGGTATTTGCTCATGTCGAAGGTCCTCTTCAGTATATCTTGTTAAATCTCTACTGCTGCTTGGTCGGGGATTTATTGCCTCTGAATCCTTCCACCATGCAGATCCCCAATACTATCTTTGCTTTTATGGCAGCCATATTCTGTTGGGTCGTTGGAAGAAGGATGTCTTCCGCTCGCCTTGCTTATTGCTCCGTCACCGCCCTGGTAATGGGGCCATGGCTGGCCTACACTATCAGGCTGCCTTGGTATTTTAATACTTTGTCGTGCTTGCTGCATTTTTCCACAATGTGCTGGTTCGCGAGTTTTATGACCTGTCCTAATTCCCGGTTTTATAGAGTAGCCGCGCCTGCTTCTCTTGCGCTATATCTAATGATAGGTTTGGATTGGCCTTGTTTTGTCCTTTGTCTGATACTCTTTGTTCTTTTGAGCCGACAACTCGACCACTTCACCGACAATCCCTATGATATCTTGCCTGTTTTGACGGTTGCTGTAGTGGTAATTTGGTCGAGCGTCTACGTTATGAAATTTGGAGCTGCGGCATTTCTGCGCACACCCCTTATCTATCCATTTCCGACGTTCGTAGAATATGTGGAGTCCAATTCCTGGCTTCGCGTCTGGAACAATACCGTCTTGCCCTGGGGACCACAATTGCTTCTGGCGAGCGCCGGTGGAGCTATTTACCTCCTTCGTGAAAGGAAGCGGTTGTCCTCAGATCTGGTTCGTAGAGGTTTCTTTGATACAATGTGTTTTTGGTTTCTTTTCGCCGGGGCAGCCATTTTTGCGTCATCCGGCTCGCCTACTTACCTGTATGTTTTGGCAATGCCCTCTGCGATTTTATCCGGGCTGGTCCTATCAAAAATGCGGCTCTTATTATTAGTTCCGTGTGTAATGGTCATGGTCATCTTCCAATTATATTTTCTGACCGACAAGCATTTTGTTTTCCCAGAGGACAAGAAACTACGAGTTCTTGCCGCCGCATGTTATTTGATCGAGGAGAGGCCGGATTTACTCACCGGTAAGAGGACCCCCGTGGTGGTTGGGCACGATGCCGCTGCCGTTAGTCATTATATGAGACCCAAGACTCAGAGCGTCTTACTAGGCGAGGACTTCCTTGCGCAACTCGACTCGATGCGAAAGAATCGCTCTGTGTCGGAGGCGGCTACTGTCGTTGACTTCTTGGGGTCCCCAACAACAATTGAAAATCCTTGGTTCATCCTTGATTCAGAAATCTTGTCAGAGGGCAGGGTGACAAAAGACGCCTGGCTTGGGATTCTCCAAGAGCCATCCACGCATTGGATCGCTCAGTTTCGAGAACCAACCGGCGAGGTGATTTACATTGGCGAATTTTGTGCCGGATTAAACCAGTCCGCCAACGATGCGCCTTCAATGGATGTTGCCAGGCTATCTGAGGAATATGAAAAGAAATACGACAGGATCAGCTTCCTCAAGCGCAATGTGGAATATCTTCTCCACTACTGATCGATTGTAATCTGACCTGCTGTGGATGACGTGCTCAGGGTTCCTTTCTGATAAAACTCACGCCGGATATGCTTTCCAAGCTCCAATGGAGCATTTTCCTGTTTCCATCAAGCTTTGCGGTTGCTCAAAAGGGACTCACGTCGATAGTGTACCGAAAGAGCTTAGCCAATCCCTTACCATGATCAGCGTTCTCCGCGTGTCCAGAACCTCATGAACGAACGAAAAGCATTTTTGAACATCCATAGGCGCCCCAAAACGTCAAAATTGCGGACAATCGTTCTCCTTGAGTTTGCGAACGAATCTCGTGAAGACCAAGCGGAACAACAAAGACAGGACTGTGAAGAGCCGGGTGGGATCGGTTCTAGGGTTTGACTGCGATAACGCAACCTAATCAAAGAATAATTAGGTGGGAGTGGTTTCTTCCGCCTGCCGGAATCATCGTTCAATTTAGGATGCTCAGGACGGCGGAAAACATCGTTCCGGTAAGGCAGACGATGAGGCCCCACGTGATTGCAATTCTAGAGTAAACATCCGGAAATCCCGCCTCCTGTGCTAACAATTAAATGATTGCGGTTTTGCCCTCCCGGCATAATCGTCTGTGTGCTGCCGGTTTCCTTGACCCAAAAGGACAGTCCTGTATCCCTAAAATGATTCTCTGGTCTGAAGCGTACTCGGCTATGAAATACGGCAACTCGTAATATCAGCCGTTTGTGAGTATACTTTCACATGTCATGTCTATTCTTGCTGTATGGACCATCATAAACTCCCCTGTTCCAGCTATGTATTATGGCCCGCCAGGGCGAACGGCCCACCGGAGGAGCCCATAACAAGGTGAGGGAGAGGGCGCCGGGTAGGGTGTTAGTATTGAGGCCAGTTAGTAACCTGTTGAGCTTCTTGTAGACATTTATACTTGAAACGGAGATCATTCTCAATTTGCACGCCTGCATCAGCGCATCTATTGGATAAAGCGCACAGGTTAGGTTTTGATAGAAATTCACCCCTGCTGTGTTTTGCAGCCGATAGTGTAGAATTTTGCCGCTGCCGTCCAGATTTGCTATTTTCTACCGATTGTAAAAGGAGACATATGCGGACGGTGTACCGAAAGGGCGGGGAGGTGCGTCAACGGAGGCGCGCTTTCCGCAACCTCTAAGCGGCTAATTCCCGAGAATAACCGCAGCTTGTGGATCTCTACTGGCTGTGGCGGGCTTCTCGTGGCCATAGGATTAGCTCTTTTCGCATGAGCTTTCCCCAAACGAGATATGACAGCAAGACCGATGCTTTTCAATTCATCCCTCGCAATATCAGTCTATTGATAAAGAAACGGCACAATTATAGTTGTATTTTACGGTTCTTTAATCGTTACTCCACACGGCAGAGGTCGGCTTTGCGAAAACACGGTTTGCAGATTTAAGATTTGAACTCCTTTTTGTTGACGATCCCCAGCTGATCGGGAGCCGAATGCGAAAGGCATATCAAGCAGGCTGAATCGGCTTTAGGACCAGAGTAACTACACCCGCAAGAGCGTACAGAGCCATAGCCGGAATGTAGAGGAAACCGAATCCAAAATACATAGAATTATACTCTAATAGTCCGCCGAACATTGCTCCCAACAGATTCGCTGACATTATTGCTGATATGTCCCCGCCTCGTTTCAGCAAGCTCGAAAACACCACTCCCGAAAAGAATATGGGATTGGTAAGGATCGCCGTAATGGCAAGCCGCCCCAGGAAATCGGGTGCGAACACGTGGTGTGACATCGTGTATCTCCCCAGAGCCAGGCCTCCGAGCAGCAGAGCATATGGCAGCAGCAGTCTGGAAAGGTGAAAACGAGCCACAAACGAGTTGGCAAGGAATGCCATCACCAGCACGCCCGATATGGCAATCCCTATCACATGCCAGGTATTACCGAATGCGAGCCCAAGCTCGGTAATCGCCTTCGTTTCAATCAGCATGAAGCCGGCTCCCAGAAGAAAAAATGCGGAATTCTTGCCAAAAGGGTTACTCGTCCTATCCAGGAGGAGTCGGTTCATGAACCAAACCATGAGAACCACGATCACCGCCATAGGAATATATGACCATGGATAGCGTCTCTGGGGCATATAAATGAATGGCCAGTCGTCGGTGGATATATCAGCCTTGAGGGATTCGTTCGAATAGAATGCCGAATAGTCGCGAAATCCCTTTTCATCAAGGAGTGTTTGCGGAATGGACGGGCGCTGCTCCTTTCCCTGTACGAATAAGGCATTGAAACCGTTCCGCTGCATTAAAACCAAAGGCTCTCGCCCGTCGAAGGCTTCCTTCATCATCAAGTACAGCTTCCGTCCGAATTCGTCGTTGAATACCCAGAAACGACAGCCATAGGGTGCCGTTGTTATTCAGCAAGTTAGCGGCCTCTCTCAATCCTTGCACCGTGTAGACAAACGAATCCAGTCTCACACTGGATGCCTGGCTCAACATAGCATGCGAATCCAGTAGTCCGTAAATGATCGCGTCGTATTTGTTGTCGGTGGTACGAAGAAAGGTTCTGGCGTCGTTTACCACGGCGTGAACCTTTTCCGAGGAGTACGGATACTCAGGATGGTATTTCTTGCCCAGTTCGAGTATAACAGGGTCTATTTCTATCGCATCCACCCCGCCCGCACCCATGCGTAATGCGGCTGCCACGTCGTTGCCCGTCCCGGAACCGACAACTGCGACTCGTGTGGGTCTCTTGTGCACTTGAAACGGTAATTCGTACCGATCAGCCTCAGTTCTGAGTAGAGGATCGCTGTTCCGAGAAAGATTATCCAGGGAAAGATCGTACACCCGTTGGTGAAAATGACCTGCAGCCGAAATTTCCATTAATCCTTTATATCCAGCGTGACGTTCGATCAGTTGATAAGGAGAATAGATTTCATGCACGGCCGGCGACCACGGATAACAAAGCGCCGTGACCCCTATAACTGCGAAAGTGACTCCTGCAATCATCAGTCTGGTGTCAAAAAGTTGGTATAGAATAAGGACTCCAAAACCTATGGCAAACCAGGCCGCAGGAGGAAGCCACAAGTAGCTTGCGACAAAAGTAAAAACAACTCCGAGGAGGCTTCCCAATAAATTGAGCCCGTATGCCTTCAGTTTGCCGCGACGTTCCATAAGTCGTCCACACAATTGTCCAATAGGAATAAGTGTCATAGCCGCCGGCAGAAAAATCAACGCAAGAAAAAGATGGGTCGCAATAAAGAAAAGCGGATGTCGCGGAACAGCGACCCCCATGTGAAGTTGTTCGGTAAAGGGCACCAACAGGCGGACAAACAGATTGTAGTCGGGCGTCATTCCGGAGCGCATATAAAGATAAAGAAACATTTGCCAGCAAATTAGAGGAAGTACAACAGGCAGAAAAACACCCTTCTGATTGCACATAGCGTAACCAAGCCCCAGCCCTGCAAAACAGGCGAGCAAGGTCAGGTTCTTGTAGAAAGCAAAGAACGGAAAGACCGTTCCCAACCAACGGATCAACACCAGTTCCAAGTAAATACTTAATGCAGCGGCAACCGGCAGCGCCCAATCAACCCATTCATCCGGGAGACTGTCCAGGTGGCGGCCTTGCTCTTCCGAGACCTCCGTTAGCTTGGGTTCCAGCCGCCTGTATAACAAAAACAACGCTGTGCTGCAAAGAGCTGCCGCACATAAGAGGCTACCCAAATAAGAAACCGATTCTGTCGGAAACGCGGGGCTTCCGCTAATCCGATCCCGAGGAATGGTTGCCAGGGCCGCCAAGAATGGCAACATGGTTCCGGCCACGGAGGTTAACATCAGTAATTTGAGAAATGATGATTTCATAGGGAATGCCTTATCCTGGTCACGCAACAAGAGCTCTATTGGTCGGAGCTGCGAGTTTTCTCGATTACGGACAACGTGGTTCTTCTCATCGAGGGAAATCCTCGCTTGAACGGCGTTCCGAATGGTTTCGGAACGTCATAAAGGTTCACACCCCAATACACGCCAGTTGGCTCAACCAGAGCCAGATGTTCTTCTCCGTGGTGCAACGCAAACTGTTGACGCCCAACGACTCCGCAAGACCTTGAATGCCTTGGAACGGCCATACTTCGGTTTCAAGCTCTCTATAACCTAACCGCCGAGCCTTTTCAATGGAAATGCGTGAAAGATAACCTCAAGAAACCATCAAAAGCGTCAAGTGAAGGCATTGATCCCGCTGAAAAATCAAAACCGCAAAATTGCGGCGATGGATAGGGCGAAAGTTCCTTTGCAGGTTAGCATCAACTCACTAATTTCAAGGCGTTTTTGAGAATGCGCTTGTGGTCCTTTTTCGATAGGATGTTTGCCTGATGAGCTTCGTTCAGTCCTATCATTGATCTGCCTGTGCCCAAGCCTATTTCTTGCCCTTCCGCCGATCTGAAGAAGGTGTATCTGCCGAAAGTGAACCGAAAACAGCATAGAGAGGGGGCACTCTATCCGATGCAGTGAAGGTCTTATGTCTCCAATTGAAATCTCAAACACTTTTACGCCCGTAGGCTAATTCACGAACCGTGATATCACCGTAGGGATTTCCGACCGGCGTTTATACTTGCATAGGAAGGCCCTCCTGGGCACGGTTCCATACCAAGAAATGACCTCTTACGCTATGCACTACAAAATGACATTACCCACACGAAACAGCGAAGAGCCAGCTTCCTCAATCGCCCCTAATCTTTACTATCGGTATTCTGTTCCTCCAAGACATTCCTACGGGTACGTCCAACACTTCGCGTGCTTTTGTCGCCAGGATGTCTCCGCTGAACGGCTTGGGCATAAAATGCACGCCTGGCTTCAACACGCCGTGATGCGCAATAGCGTTTTCCGTATAACCCGACATATACAAGACTTTCAGATCCGGTCTTACCGCGCGCAACTGGGCGTATAATTGGCTGCCATTGATCCGTGGCATGACCACGTCCGTTATTAGAAGGTCAATGTGGCCTTCATGTCTTTTACAGACCTGAAACGCCTCTTCCGCATCGCACGCTTCCAGTACCGTGTAACCGAGCGTTTGAAGCATTTCGCATACTACTTCACGAACCATGGACTCGTCATCAACGACCAACACCGTCTCATTGCCGAGTTTTTGGCTTCCAGTTGAAGTCTTTGTAAATTCCGGGATTTCTTTGAGGCTGGGCAAAAAGATTTTGAACGTCGTGCCAAAGTTTGGTTCACTTCGAACCGTTATATGTCCTTGATGCTGCCTGACGATTCCGAACACCATGGATAAACCTAGGCCCGTTCCCTCCTTCGTCGTGAAAAACGGCTCAAAGATTCGCGAGACAGTTTCAAGGTGCATACCATGTCCGGAATCACTAACGGCCATCATAACATAAGCTCCAGGAAGAACATCCTCATGAATTCTTGCATATCGCTCGTCCAGGATCACATTGGATAGTTCCACTATAATTTCACCACCGTCTGGCATGGCGTCTCTTGAGTTCAGGGTTAGGTGTACCAAGATTTGTTCGATCTGAGAGCGATCAGCTTTTATTTCTCCAATGGCGGGGTCAAGAATGGTTACTAGATTTATATTATCACCGACAATATCTTGCAGTTTGCTGGACAAATCAGCGATCACGTCATTCAGGTTCAACACCTTCATGTTAAGTATCTGCCTACGACTGAAGGCAAGCAGCTGATTGGTCAGTCCAGCAGCTCGCTCGGCTGCCTCTGCTATTTGTTTGAGCCTTTGATGAAAACGGTTTTCTTGAGGCGTTTCCTGAAGCAACAAATTCGAGTAACCCATAATAGCGGTTAGGATGTTGTTGTAGTCGTGGGCCATCCCTCCAGCCAGTCGTCCTATGGCTTCCATTTTTTGAGCCTGACGAAGCTGTTCTTCTAATTGTTTTCGCTCCGATATGTCACGGACCACGGCCAAAACCCGATTATTGCCTCCGATTGTCGCTCGCTTGAGACTAACTTCTACCCAAAAAGATCGCCCCGATCTGTCTTTCGCCATCCACGTAAAAAGCTCTGCGTCCTCTGCAGTGGGGAGTCTCAGCCACTTCATCGTATCTTTTTGTGAATACACCGGATCATTGGAAGTCAAGTCGTCCAAATCCAGATGCTTGACCTCTTCCGACGTGTACCCATACAGATCACACATTTTACTATTTACGTCGAGAATGTCCCCGTTATTTGCATCGAGCACAATTATAGCGTCATTGACGGCGTCGAAAATCGCCCGGTAATTGACCTGGGATTCTCGGAGAGCCGCTTCTGCGAACTCGCGCTCTGCAATCTCTGCTATGAGCATTGAGTTTGTTTTCTTCAGTTCGACCGTTCGTTCCTCAATGCGTTTTTCCAGTTCTTCATGAGCCTTGTGAAGATACTCTGAGTGTTTTTCGCTCATAAGGAGCTGCTCTTTTTCAAGGGTAAGATCTTCGTATAGGATTAGGAAGAATCTGCCTACAGCCATTCTGATTGGTCGGAGGTGCATGTGACCCCAGATCTTCTTGCCGCCGACATTTAGCGCCAGTTTCCTTATACGGGGCTTTCTGTCCTCAAAGGCCCTGGTCAGCAGGGATTCTACCCGCTCGGCTTGGTCGGATCTCAAGAAGAACTGGCTGAATTTCCGCCCTGTTACTTTATCTGTCGAACCCATTGTGCGCTGCCAATACTCGTTTGCGAAAACCACGTCATGTCTTTGGTCAACCAATAGAGCGGCTATCGGTAACGCGTGCAACAACTTGCGAAACGCTTGGGTCTGCATTCCCTTCAAGTCGAAGCTGCCCGTGTGGGTGATGTTTCTGGGTGAGCAATGGTGTAAAATCAATGGTTGCGGTTAAATCGTCCGGGTCAGGCGCTTCCTTGGTCTGATCCGTCGGTGAACTTGGTTTCGTTTCGAAGTCCGTCGCCATTTTCCCTGCTGTACCCCCAAAGTTATCTCTCCAGAAGGAGGCGGCTGATTTTTTTGAATTTGCGGATTGGTTAAAAGGGGATTTGTGCTAGGCCATGACTTCTTTCGGGTCTCACGTGAGACCACAAGGCTGAAGGATAACGTCACTGAAGCCGGGAATGCCCCCCTACAAGGCCTGTCAGAGACAAAATTGTCCCCGCGGTACCAAAGTGGCTCTTAGCTTTCCTGTTTTGGAGTGTACCTTACAGCGTCCCCCCGGTCAAGTAGAATGCTCTGGGTCGGTCCAGCAAAATAGACCGAGGTAGTCGAGCCAAAGGTAAGGCCGAAGCCATACGAGCAAAGCGCCTCCGGCCTTGATCAGACGCCTGATAGGGATGTTCTCTTGAATGCTTGACCTTCTCCCATACCAGTAAACTCACCCCCATCTTCCCTTCTTTTCTATAGTTGAGGGTTAAGAGGGTAAAACCTTGAAGGATATGAATCAAAAGAAACGCACACGAAAGGAGTCTTAGCCATGAACGGTCAGCAACAACATCAGGGCGGGGGTATCGGGTTAATCATTCTCCTGGTCATTCTCTACATCATTTTCAATCCGATTCCAGGGCCAATTGATGATGCGGCCGTCGCTCTATTCGGCGGATATCAAGCCCTGAAGAGACTATGATTACCGCACGCCCACATACGCATTAAATCTATAGAGAAACAGAATACTTCAAGAAAGGAGAGCGAACATGAGCACAAACGGATTCCGAGAAGAGGAGCTGGTAAGCCGCAAAGTAAAAGTGGGCAACGAATGGCAAACCAGAGTATTCCCAGTTGTCGGAGGAAGGTTGCGAATTCTTCACGAAAGTAATGATCATCTGAGCATCGAGACCGAGATTGTCAGGTTGGAGCCTGACTTCGCGGTGGTTAAGGCAGCCGTCGAATGTGAAAAAGGAAAATTCAACGGCACGGGAACAGCCTCAAGCCAAAGAGACGCCCGCTTAGCCGACTCTTTGGTTGAATTGGCTGAGACCAGAGCGATAGCCCGTGCTCTTAGGTTCGGCGGCATAGGGGTCGAATATGCCTCAGCAGAGGAAATCGCTTATGCGGCGGTCGCTGAGCAAACCACAAACAAACCGCCCGAACCTGTGTTTCCTGCTGACCGCGGCGGCAACAAACAGGAATCAAAAGCGTCGAGTGATGCTATCGATGCGGGGAACAACGGAGCAAAACCTGATAATTCAGCAGCGGCCCATCGATCAACGCCGCAAAGTTGCGGCAATGGAAAAGCTACGCAAGCGCAATGCCGAGCATTGTTCGCCCTGACCCGCAAAGGCGCAATACACAGATCATGACATAGACTCTTTGCTCCATCCACTGAACGCCGTGTCCTTCCAAGAACTCACCCGTGAATCCGCCTCTCAGCTCATAAGCTACTTGCAAACCGAAGTCGCAGCTTAACCTCACCAGATAAACAGAACCACGAATAAACAAATGGCGGGACGCTACAGGTGCGTTCTAGCCCCGCTACAACAAAGGAGAATCCCGATGTTCAGAATTACCTCGTTATTCCAACCGCCGAAGCCCAAATCCAGAAGAAGACTCATCAGTGAACTGCGCCGACTGGTCAATCAGAGAAATTACTGGCGCAACCGCACGAAGGAACTTCGAGGGAGGGGAAAAGAGGAGAACCGCGGAAGAGCACGATCACTTGTCGTATTCCCAGGTCAACATGTACCTGAGTTGCCCGCTTCAATACAGGCTGAAATATTTAGACAGAGTGAAACCTGCTTTCAAATCCTCCGCTTTGGCCTTCGGCTCGGCCATTCACGAGTCTGTGGCGGCTTTTCATCAAAGCAGGTTAGAAGCAGACCCTCTTAGAGCGGATCAAATGCTTGACGTTTACAGGGACGAATGGAGGAGGGCAGGCCAAGTGAGATACTTTAAAGGACTTCATCCGCATGGGGACTGGATATTCTAATCTTGTCCTGGGTCTCCTTTCGTGCCAACGCCTGTTCCCGAGTCACCGGTCGGCGAGAGCGATATCGCCGATTTCACCGGACCGGCCGTCCACTAACCGTGTTTCTTAATTGACGCCGCTGTTAGAAAATAGCGAAATAGGACCACTAATGATCCCCTGATCGAATGTTTGATGGACTCATATTGGATTGTCGGTTTTTGACCTCGACCGTTATCACCTATATCAAGGAGCGAGGCTGCTACCGTGCGGCCCCTGGTAGACGACCTCAAACCGCAGCTTCGCCCTTATAACCGAACATTGGTTGATTGCCTGCCAAAACTCCAACCAGCGTCAATTCATTCAGTATCAAGTTGCGACTATTCGTCTACGAGCTTTGCTCGGCTCGCTTTCACTTGGACTTTTTTGCAGCCTTCTTAGGAATCGGTTTAACGGCGTCCTTCAAGGCTTTTGCGGCCCGAAACACTGGAGCCTTGGTAGCTGGAATATTAATTTTGGCTCTGCTTTGAGGGTTCACGCCCACCCGAGCTTTCCTGTCCGAAACCGCAAAAGTCCCCAAACCGTCGATGCGGATTGAGCCGCCGTCTTTTAGACTCGTTTGCAGGGTCTTGACCAGGTTGTCCAGCATTGCCGCAGCAGCCTTCTTGGTAAGATTCGCTTCTTCAGCCAGTTTGGCCACGAGTTCCGCCTTTGTCATCGTAATATCTCCCATGGAATCAGAGTATTCGAGCTCTCCGCCTTTCTTACAGGTGATGAGAAACTCCTTTTCGACTTTGCGTAAACGTTTAATCCTGAACTCTTCTTTGAACGCCCCCGATTTACTCGGTGTCCGCCTATACCACATCAATCTCACGGGCAGCCTTGACCTGGTGTACCTGGCCCCAGTCCCACCATTATGCGCTTCAAGGCGGCGCTCCAGATTCGTCGTCGCGCCGCAGTACAGGGTAGTATCCGAGCATCTGAGGATATATACGAACCGGGGAATTATTATTAACCTGAGTTGATTCGACGTTATGCGGAGCGGGGAATCTCCGATGAAAGCATTGTAAATCATCTCTCTCCTGGAGCCGGCTGATCCGATGGTTTGGACAATGCTAGATAACCCAAAGCCAGGGGGCAAGTAAAGGGTATGGCAAGCAAAATACCCCAAATCCTTGATTTCCCCATCGAGGCCGCAATAGCTTTGGTAATAGAATACCAGGCCTTAAGACAAATTAGAGTCAACAGCGCCCTATGTACGAACAGGACCACCGGATCATCCGCCCAGTAGTCCGGTAAATAAAAGAATGCCCACCATAGAAAACTATAGTTTTACCCTTTTGCGAGATTGAGGTCGGCTTGTGAATTGCAGTGCGTCGAATTTCAAGTTATTGCGGTGTTCGCTGGGCTCGCGCGAAATTCCGGGGATGAAATGACTGCGTCGTGCCGTAGCGAGCATGTCCGAGAAGGTAATATGTCGCTTGGTATACCAGGGCGCTCTGCGAATCAAGAGATCTTTTCCTGTACGGAACTGATCCACGAACCAGACCACCACGAAGCAATAGCTCCAATAGGCCATGAGCGGGGCGCGAGACACGGATGTCTCAGAGCGACACTGAGGGTCTGCGCTGCCGAGCAGACTCTTGGTCTCCCGATTCATGATCTCAATACTCCAGCGGTGATTGAATCTTTGGACGGTCTCTGTGTCGGAAGCAGCGGTATCCGTGTCGAAGAAAACCGTGTCCGGATACTTGCCGCCGGGATCTCCGACCATCACGACGGACAAAAGTTCATTCCCTCCGGCCTTGTACCAGATCGCCTCAAAACGGTGGACCGACACGATGGTCTCTTTGCCGTAGAGACTGATCCAGATCCATTCCCAGGGGATTGCATCGGAGGCGAAGAGGAATTTTGGGCAAGGCAAACGCTCCCCCTTCTTCCGTGGACGCCCTCTTCTGCTGGTGGAGGCTTGCGGCGCCACTGCGTACAGAGCAGCATCGAGGCGCACCTTTCCAGTAATATGCACTCCCTGGGGGCAACCTTGGAGCAGTTGTTTGTTGGAGTATCCACCATCAACGATGACCCGCAGGACGATGGAGGGATCAAGCCAAGAGCGAGTCAATCGAATCAACTGAGCGCCCAAGTCGGATTTGGTCCGGCGTTTCTCACCCACAGGCTTGACCTTCGCCTTTTGAGGCCACCACAGACGAGCAGCATACGGCAAACAGAACACCCTATCGGATATGCCCGGCAGACGAACCACAACCCCGATGATGACAAAGCAGACTCCGTATCCAATCGGCTTTCCGGTCTTAGGGGCATCTCCGTCATGCTGAAATCCAGCGCCGAAGATCTTCTTGCCCACATGGTTATTCAACGTGTCGTCCAGGACAAGCTCAATCTCTGTCACGCCCGGCAGCAGGGCATCTACTATCATCCTGAATACCTCAAAAGCCACTTGGTCCGGGGACCATTTGGCCTTCTGCAGGAATCTGTAGATGCTGACAAAACTCTCCGACTCGTGCAGCCTTCCCGTGAGGATCACTTGACTGATGGTGTGAACCCCCACGGTCAAGACCCAACCAGTGATCAACACCCCGAAATGCCGAAGGCTCGGGGCACTGAAACAGTCATGAAATCGGACCTTGTCAATGTCAAACGGCTGTGGCAGATTCCGCTTGTGCATCGGCGTTCCTCCCCTTGTTTGTTGCAAAACCGTCTATGGCAGGGACGCCGATGATTTTCAAGGAAATCACCACGATATCAAACTATCCATGCGAAAAGTGCAAAACTATAGTAGAAAAGGCAACGGTAATAAAAGACTAGCTCTCTCGATTACTGATGCGATTGGGCTTTCCCAATTGGAAAGTGGGATAAACATGGTCGGCCACGATAAAGGTATCAATAGAATTAGTATCCACCAGAGTGGTTTTCCGGCAATTTTGACCACGACCAAAATGTTACCACCCGGAAAGAAAGAGAGCCATGCAAGTTTTGGGTGGGTCCTCCGGGACACGATGAACAGCAGGCCTGAAAGCAGAAGGTGGAGAAGAATCAAGGGATACCAAGGGATATTGAAAAACATATATAGCAAGATCTGGCTGTAGTATTGTCCAGGACCTAATGAGCCTCGCGTCAAATACCACCTTAGGCCGTTCGCCTCTAATTGTGGCATTCCTAAGACAAATGCCACCAATGACAGGTCCTGCTGCTACCGGCAAGATACGGGTAAGCACACTCCGCAGAAACCTTGGAATGATATACCTGATGGGAAAGGTAGAAGAGGCGCTCCATTGCTGCTACTTTCCGACTCTCCATTGTCGAAACGGTAACAACCCCATTCTGAGGACCTCTTAGGATCAAGGATTTGGGGTCGACCCTTGCTTGGAGATAAATACATCGGCGTCTTTGCTTCTCCGAAAAATTGAGAGGACCATCTTCGTTACCGAATCCTCGCGTGGGTGAGTTCATATTTCGCGTGCGTACTCGTCCGCTACCCTCCGGATCCTCAAGAAAAACATATCCCCGAGCATCAGGTTTTTTCCCAATTTGGTCTCCCGAACAACAGAAATCTACGACTCTCTGTGTAAATTCAACTGGTAAACAACCAGCGAAGGCCTTCAAGGACTCTCGTCGTATAAAAAAATGTTGTTGGCGCCGACCATAAACACAAACGGTAGTCCCGATTCAGCAGTTTCGAGAACCATGTCGGTATCAGTAGCCTGCTCCATTTCATCGGAAACCTCGGCAACGAGGACGACCTCTGGCGTATTCCGGTGGCTAGTCGCTATCACAAATAAGAGCGGTCCAAAGATATGCTCTTCAGAGTCTGGAACCGCTCGCCAAATGTCTCCAGGAACAGGTCCGCCATCTTCATGTCGTTTGACTTCAGCCTGACGGTCTTTGATACGTCTGACCAGGCTCTCTGTATAGCGATCCCGTATAGTTCCCGTGCTCCTGTGCGTGGAAACCGTCCTTCTGCATGAGTCACAAAACTCCAAATGGCACTCGATGACACTCTGATTCCGACCATCGGTCATATCGCCTGCGGCATACATCAACAGGGGATATCGAAGTTGCTGTTGACCCTCTGATTCCACCTTCACCCACATGCTCCACGACGGGGCTTTGCCTATGGGCTGCCAGTTTGAATCCTCTCCAAGAAACTTGACGGAAGAGGATAAACTTCGATCCACTGTGGAAGTGCGTCTTTCCAGACATCGGGAGAGTTACTGAACAGTGAGCATTGCCGATGAAGAATTCTGATTCTACAGTAAGTCATTCCTTCCCAGAGCCGTCTTGCCGAAATTTACCTGAAAAATAAATACCCATTGAGCACTGTGAGACACGGTTGGTATCCCATGGGTCTTCACAGGTAACGAAAAATTGACGAAAAGATTTTCGCCTCAATCCATCCCCCATGCCCAGCACACTATTCCTATTGCTTCGGGTGAGATGAATTCACCAGGGCCTTCTTGCTCTCCTGAATAAATAAGCGTCAAAATAACTACTTAGTCACATAATAACCCGCTGCGACAAACATTTTTTCGCCTGGAACCTGTTTCACAAAGGTGCGTTTGAGAGTTGGCTCCTTTTCACCGTGCCGTAGCCACCAGTATTCCGCCCAACCTTCCTCTTCTTTTTGAAGTGGCGCCCTTAAAGCTGCGTTAATAGGCATCCCCTTGGCATCTTTGGTATCCTCCTGGGATTTCCCGACTAGGTCTTTGTTTACGGGATGGGCAAGCATGACACCGTCCAAAGACATTACGTACACGTAGATTTCACCCTTTCGGAATGGTCCGGAAGATGAGCTGATGAGTCTCAAGGTGTAATCCGTTCCTTTTCCTGAGAAAGTTTGGATGGCTTTGTTGACGAGATCCTTAACCTCCGCTTCCTGGTCTGCAAAGACCATTGATGAAGCACACAGGATAAGGGCCACACAGGCTACCATGGCGATGATAGATCTCATATTCCCTCGCAGTTAAGTGATGAATATCTCATCAAATATGACGAGTCGTCTGTTCGGAATTTAGATGCATCCCAAACCGATTGATTTACACCTAGCTTGAAGAATCATTGGCCAACAATCTCGCCAAAGAACCTTGTCCTTGAGAGACACTCTGTTTGGTAATTTTTTCGGCAGTCGATCCAGGAACCTTGCAGACGACTGCGAAATGTAGCCCGTTTCTTTAACCATCAATGGCTTGGCCTCAAGGCTCCGTCTTTTCAAATCCTACTAATGATAATCGTGTGTTCCTAGAATTACCTTGATGCCGGTCTTTTCCTCCACCAGTTTCGCCATATCTTCCGCTTTAATGTACGGGCACGGAGGCTGTGCTTTGGCCATACAGGTACTGAAGTGAATCACGTCGGGTTTCATTTCAGAGAGCTTGGCCGCCATGCCCAAAGTTGGCACAAGGGTCCTTCCAGGGCATTCACAACTGACAAACGACACGACTGAGGCTGGTTCGTCAAAACTGTGCTCCCCGAGGGACGCCGCTTTCAAACATCTCCATTCCCCTGGACATCCGTATCCGCTTTCCATGTATGCGCCACATCCAACAATCGCTACCTTTTTCATCTCTTACCTCCCCAATCTTATTTCTCAGGATTGAGAGTACCTTGTCCTAAATGCCAACCGGATATGTCCCCACTTAGCCAATATCATCCTTCACGGAGCCCGGACCAGCGAGCGGCCTGAACATCTTCTTACTTGCGCCACATACCGGGCATTTCCAGTCATCGGGCAGGTCTTCAAATTTTGTTCCCTTGGGAACTTTACCCTTACGGTCGCCTCTATCGGGATCATAGGTATATCCACAGTTGACTGTCTGGCATTGCCACATTTCCTCAAGTTTCGCCATAGAGCATCTCCTCTCAACAATAATCCGTGTTTTTTTCGACACCGCTTCTTCTCGTGAAGCGAGTTAAGGCGTCCAAAACTGTTCCCCTTATCTGAACAATTCGGCGCCTGTTACCAACCTTCTGCAAATTTGTGTCCAAAACCCCGCGTTGATTCATCTCAGCGTCCGTCATTTGTCGGGATTATACGATGGGGCAGCCTTGGGGGATTTCCCCTTGAGATGAGTGTGGTAATATGCGTAAGTCAACGGTTCGCCACTGCGTAGTACTTCTGCGTTTATTGCGTCCCCCACGAACAGGGTGTGGGTTCCAACATCGATCTCGTCGATGACCTTGGACTCCAGGACACTCAGAGCATGTTCAGTGACCAAAGGGACCCCCGTGCTGCCCAGGATGTGTTGAGCCTTGGACAACTTATCTTCTGTTCTCCCTGATTTGAATCCGAACAGGCCAATGAAGGTCATGGGCGTTGAGGCGTCAAGCACGGAAGCACCGAAGACCTTGCTCTTGGATATAAACTCGTGGGTGAGGTTGTTCTTGTTGATGATCACGGCCACACGAGGAGGTTCAGAAGTAACTTGGAGGACCGTATTCACGATTTGGCCGTTCAGCTTTCCTTCGAGGTGGGATGTAACGATGTACAAACCGTAGCTGATCTGAGTAAAAACTTTTCGATTCAACCCTGATATCATTCAATCTCTCCCTAGCCGTAAGTAAATAGTGGAAACCAGGAAAAGCAGCCTCCCATACCAGCGGAGTCCCGTCTGGGTCAAATATAACCCTCCTACAAAACGTAGCCCGATTCAGCAGAAAAATCTCCTGATATGCGCGCTCAAAACCGCATGGCCACAAAAATGGCTTGTTCCCCATTGCGAAAATACATTTGGCCACGCAGCCAGTCACTTTCCAAAACAGCCTAGCCCATGCCCGTGACTTCATCTTCTGCGGGCAACCCCGCAAGCAATTCAATTCGCTCTTCATATCTTACCTTTTCGGCGGGTTCATTCCAAGAAAATAGACCTCAGCAACAAGAGAGCAGGATTACAGACCCAATTTTCAGGCTGCCGTTCCCTGAAGCCTGGAGCGAATCACCAGCAGGACCAATATCAAAACGGGAATACCCAGATCGCCAATCCACAGGACCGGACCCGCATTGTAGACTGCCATGTTTCCTTCTTGAATTATTTGTCTGATGTGGCCAAAACCGCACCCCATAAGGAAAACAGAGCTTCCGATTCCTGTGGCCGTCCAAAATTGCTGTCGAAGCCAAAAACAAAGCAGGCCGCAGACTCCCCAGCTTAGGTCGGCGACGGCAACTTCAAACTGAAACGGACTTCCAGGTTGCCAACCTATTTTCCCGGCTATTTCATCAGCCATGAACCTGTGTCCGTACCAAGCCAACAGACACCCGAGACCGATATTTATCGTGAGAAAATAGAGGAGTAGTAGCTCCACTACTCTGATCTTGGTCCGAGGCTTTTTGCTGAGAAACAGATTGAATGCAAACGCTATGAGGGTAGCTGACACGAAAATAATTGGAAGCACGATCCACTCCTTTATCGCTCTCAACTCGATGCACGCTCCTGGAGATCGATATCACATTCCATCGCGAGCGCAAGATTACAGACTAAGTGGGTCGGTGTGTGTCTTGGGTCCTGCCCATTAGAGAAAACCGAATTAACACCTTGCTGTCTCCTAATTGGAAAAGGCCAAGAGCAAGCCTATAACCACTACTGAGAAAGCGCCGGGGCTAACCAGCCCAAGCCGGAATGCAAGAACGACCCTCTGCATAACCGAAATGCCCGACCAGCGCTCACCTAATTTCTCTGAGAGTAGGCTCATGTGGGCGATAATCATAATTAATGCGCTCAATACAGCAGTGGACAGCAGGAAAACAACGACCCATGCGTTCCCGTGATAAGTCGAACCTACTTCCAGCCATTCCTCCAGTGCGTAAACGGTGAAAATTAGCGATCCCGTGATCGCAAACACCTCTAATATCAGGCTCCAAATCAGGTCTTTCCATCGGATGTACTCCGTGGAGGATAGTTGTCTACGGATTATTCGTCTCTTGACGGGAACCCCAAGGATAACGGAGACTGCCGCCATCATTAGGACAATCGGAGAACAATATAGGAGTATTGCACAGAAGGTAATTCCATGGCTGGAGGGGTTTCCCGCAATGAAGCCGAAAAATGCTCCCGAGGCGAGAAAAACGGAAGGTCCCACCATCATGTCCCGATCTCCGTCGCCCGACATCCTCAGCGAGAGGACCGCAATGACCACGTTGTCCAAAAGCAGGATGCCGTTTACTGCCGAATTCGGTGAACACTATATCTAATTAGATGGCCGCAGTGGAAAAGTAAAGCGTGACACCCGACTCTATCATTCTTATGGGCCCTTGATCTACACTGAAAGCGCCTTAAAACCCCAACGATTTCAAGTTGTGTGTGTCCCTCTCAGTCCCTCACTGTCCCTCTTGATCCAAAAAAGTGGGAACAATTCTGGAGCATGGTGAATATTCTCCATTGCTCAACTTTCGCTTCCGTTGGACACGTGTACGCCGGATCGTAGCCAAACTGGATCATGGTTTTTCCGGAAGTCGAATCTTGGGCTGATGATGCGCATCCAAGTAAGCGAGAGTTGTTTAGAAGGATTGTGGCGAGGCAGTGAGAACACGTCGCCAGCTTTAACTTCGAGAACAGGTGGAGATTGGAGGAATCGCTATGAGCGTCTGTTGTGCTACCTTCGGCATCTCGAACCGTCTGTTCGGCAATATCAAGCGACTCAATGTGGTTATAGCCCTCACATTGACGGCGGTTGGCTTGATCGCCATGCTCGGCGCATCCCATTTTCAAGCGCAGTATTGGGGACTGTTTGCCCTCGTCTCTGTCGTCGTATTTGTAGCAATATTGCTTATCAGCACCCTGACAACTCGAATTATGGTTGAACGATGGCGTCAGATGAGCCTGCAATTTGGACCAAGTGAGTTGGTCCGCCGATCTGGAGCCGTGCGACAGGCGATTTCCTGGGACAGCGTCACCAAAGTTCGTTTCCATCATAATTCCAGCGGCGAGCTGCGTGCCATTGAGGTGTACACCCGTAATGGCTCACCTCTTTCATTGTTCGGATTTGAGTCCATGTCTGAGGTCGCTCAATGTATCAGGGAGCATATCCCCTCTACGGTTCAACTGGAAAACAAGCGGCATCGACTGGGCATGGACAAACCGGTAACCCTCGTTGCGACCATGGCGCTTGCCGCACTATGTTTTGGGGCTATTTACCGAATCGGTGGTCAAGTGATTGCTGAGAATCTTACCTCATTAATCCAAATCGCATTGGGGATTTTCTTCCTTGGTTACGGACCGCTGTCAAGACCAAACCCAAACCTGCGAAAATGGGAGATCGGCCTCGGCGTTTTGATTATAGCAGCTGCCCTGTTTGCGGGGTTCATCAGATTTGGTCTTCACGGGAATCTTTGGTGAATTCTAAAATGCCTGTTTGGAAGGAAGCGGGAGGTCCGACTTGCGAATATCTCAAGTGACTGATTTTTGGCACAACAAATTTCCCAGATTTTGCGTCCGATGGACATCAAAGCTGAATCGCCGCCCGATTCAGGCTAGAATCAGTCTCGGAAAGCGTAATTAGGATTAACAATTCGGCCTGATGGCCGAGTCGAGAAAGGAGCTTGAGACTATGTATGATAAAAAGGAACTCTGTGAAAAGATAAGAGAAATCTATCCCGATATTGGCGAATGCGGGATCGATGTTGATGTGGAGTATGATGAAACGAAAAAGGCCTGGATAGTCGATCTGAAAAAGGACCAGCATGAACTCAAGACGCATTTAGAACCCGAAGACGCTGCTGTCTGCATGGCTGGAAAACAATGCATCGCTCTGGGGTTTCAGATCGCCCAGTTGAGAGAAAACATCAAGGCCCGTTAACCTAGGGGTTTCGTTGGCTGGACTGAGAAATCAACGGGAAAGCCGTCTTTCTGCAATGCCCCGATAAAATTGAGCCCCGTTGTTCGCCATCAGGACTTCCGATTTGTTTGCAGGTTGTCAAAAATCACGGGATGATTTCCGTCATCTTGAAGCGGACTCCCTTTGAAAAGCCTCTCCACAATGTCCCCATTTCTTTCCCAAGCTCTTTGTTGACAAGAAACATTGACTCCCTTGAGTTCTCACTATAGTTTTGCACTTTTCGCATGGATAGTTTGATATCGTGGTGATTTCCTTGAAAATCATCGGCGTCCCTGCCATAGACGGTTTTGCAACAAACAAGGGGAGGAACGCCGATGCACAAGCGGAATCTGCCACAGCCGTTTGACATTGACAAGGTCCGATTTCATGACTGTTTCAGTGCCCCGAGCCTTCGGCATTTCGGGGTGTTGATCACTGGTTGGGTCTTGACCGTGGGGGTTCACACCATCAGTCAAGTGATCCTCACGGGAAGGCTGCACGAGTCGGAGAGTTTTGTCAGCATCTACAGATTCCTGCAGAAGGCCAAATGGTCCCCGGACCAAGTGGCTTTTGAGGTATTCAGGATGATAGTAGATGCCCTGCTGCCGGGCGTGACAGAGATTGAGCTTGTCCTGGACGACACGTTGAATAACCATGTGGGCAAGAAGATCTTCGGCGCTGGATTTCAGCATGACGGAGATGCCCCTAAGACCGGAAAGCCGATTGGATACGGAGTCTGCTTTGTCATCATCGGGGTTGTGGTTCGTCTGCCGGGCATATCCGATAGGGTGTTCTGTTTGCCGTATGCTGCTCGTCTGTGGTGGCCTCAAAAGGCGAAGGTCAAGCCTGTGGGTGAGAAACGCCGGACCAAATCCGACTTGGGCGCTCAGTTGATTCGATTGACTCGCTCTTGGCTTGATCCCTCCATCGTCCTGCGGGTCATCGTTGATGGTGGATACTCCAACAAACAACTGCTCCAAGGTCGCCCCCAGGGAGTGCATATTACTGGAAAGGTGCGCCTCGATGCTGCTCTGTACGCAGTGGCGCCGCAAGCCTCCACCAGCAGAAGAGGGCGTCCACGGAAGAAGGGGGAGCGTTTGCCTTGCCCAAAATTCCTCTTCGCCTCCGATGCAATCCCCTGGGAATGGATCTGGATCAGTCTCTACGGCAAAGAGACCATCGTGTCGGTCCACCGTTTTGAGGCGATCTGGTACAAGGCCGGAGGGAATGAACTTTTGTCCGTCGTGATGGTCGGAGATCCCGGCGGCAAGTATCCGGACACGGTTTTCTTCGACACGGATACCGCTGCTTCCGACACAGAGACCGTCCAAAGATTCAATCACCGCTGGAGTATTGAGATCATGAATCGGGAGACCAAGAGTCTGCTCGGCAGCGCAGACCCTCAGTGTCGCTCTGAGACATCCGTGTCTCGCGCCCCGCTCATGGCCTATTGGAGCTATTGCTTCGTGGTGGTCTGGTTCGTGGATCAGTTCCGTACAGGAAAAGATCTCTTGATTCGCAGAGCGCCCTGGTATACCAAGCGACATATTACCTTCTCGGACATGCTCGCTACGGCACGACGCAGTCATTTCATCCCCGGAATTTCGCGCGAGCCCAGCGAACACCGCAATAACTTGAAATTCGACGCACTGCAATTCACAAGCCGACCTCAATCTCGCAAAAGGGTAAAACTATAGGAACTCAGGCTGAGCATTACTAGGTTTACTTCACCCATGGGAAAGAAAGAAATGAGACTTAGAATTGCTTCGGGTCTGGTTTATGCGGTGTCCGGAATGACCGTGCTCATAGGGCTCACGTATTTGCTGTCTCCTACTATAATGCCGTATCACGAGAGATTTTTGGGCCAATCCCACGAGCAACTGGATCCAAAGATTGCTACACTATTGGTCGCAATGATGAGGGGCGGCGGAGCGCTCTTTCTTTCTCTTGGCCTGGGGCTGGCCATTCTTGGAACCGGTTTGTCAGGAAAGAGTGACCGGCGGGCATGGTGGACCATCGGCGTGATGAGTATCACGTCTCTGGTTCCTTTGCTGTTTATAACGCTGAGCATCGGATTGTTCACGCTGTGGTGGATGGTGGCAGGGGCGCTTTTGTTCATTTTGGTAGCGCTTTTCCTGACCAAAGAGAACCGGCGAAGAATTAACTGGTAAAAGCAGCAAAGTGACAATTTACCTTTTGGCGTTTGGAAATAAGATGTTGATAAAATTTTACTCCCAAATGTCTCCTACTTATGCGGAAGACAAGCCACAAGGTTTTGACGGGCGAGTTTCTTCTTCCTTGTTCGGGGGAGAAATCCGCCATTTGGCGGACGGTGAAGAGGCACGAATTGATCGTGACTTCCAAGTCCCTTCTCACGTGACCATTTCCCCGAGAAGAGGTCTCGATTTCCTTGACCCGTTAACTGCGTCATCGAGACCGGGAGGTCTTCGACCAAAACCGCAATGTTGCGGCTGGACCGAATATTCCGACGACGAAATATGGACGTCCGCATTGTTATGACGGTACACGATTCTTTATGGGTGGAGGCCCTGAAAAGGAAGCGGAACAGGTAAGGCATTTGATGCGAAGGATGATGATAACGGCGGGGAAGCTGGATGAGCCGTTGAAAGCCGATTTCTCCTGAACAGCCCGAAGTAGCTAATTATGCGAATCTCTTGAGTCCACAAGGGGTCATCAATTTGATGAGCCCTTTGTTTCCTTATGGATATCCCACGGTTGACAGCCTCTTGAACCCCAGCTTCAGCCAATCGTGGTCATATGACCACGATTGATCTACTTGGCTCGTGTCGCTGCAAGTCAGGGGGTTGAGCTTACACCTCAAATTGAGGGTTGAGGTATGGCTTAAGCCTATATACACGCAAGGAGTTGAATCATGGTGCTCTATACGGATGCGTCAGTACGTCACTCCCCCAGTTCAGGCTCTGGTGGTCCCAGCGGAGCCGGTGCTGTGATGATGGACGAACAACAACAAATATTCAGCAAATCTGAGCCATTGGGACATATGGACATCTCCGTTGCCGAGGCGAAGGCATTGTTGATTGGTTTGTGCGAGGCCATCAAACACTGTGACCAACTCACAGTTAAGCTGGACCACCAAGGTCTAGTGCAGGCACTGACTGAGGACGGCTACCAGCCAACAGGCAAGAACATGGATAAAATCATCGTCCTGGTAACACAGATCAAAGAGGTCATGTCGTCTTATAATAAGATAAAGATTGAGTTGATCAAACGTAAGGATAACCTTGCCAACAAACCTGCTAGGAAAGCTTCTAAGCAGCAAAAAGAACGTACCCAAATGGGTACATAGGAGGGTTGCAGGATCGTTACACGCCTAAAGCATTCGGACCAAGGTATCAGGATATCCTGACACCTTATTTCCACGAAGAAACAGTCGGGGCCGACCATGCCTACGGCCGACCGAGTTTTTTCCATTGCTCTCCAGATTGTCACCGGTCAAGAATTCACATTACTGTTCCCAACCAACGACATCACCGTATTTCGCCGTCTTAATTAGGGCACGAACAAAGCATCCCACCATGAAAGCGAGACATTCAAATTCCAAGAATTGAATAGCGGTTTTATCCAACATGATTTGGATTTCGGCCGGGAAATCGTGATCAGCCTCATAAAAGATAAGATTCATAGGGATTTTTGGAAGAACATCAAATCTCCATCGATGTTTGCCGGATTGAGACTCTTCTTGGATTCCACCAAGTTTGACCGCTGCTTCGCTGAATTTTACATAGTCGTTACCGAAATATCGCTCCAAGGGGGTATTCATCAACCGGGTTTGTACAGGTAGCCCACCCATCATTCTCGGAATGCTCTGAAATGGAATGTAACAGTTTTCAGGGTCTCCCTGACCTTTGGACAACAGGTAATAGAGAAGAACACTGCGGTTATTTATATTGGTCGGTCGTCCGTCCAGGGGTTCAACACCGTTTGAGGAGATACGATATTCTCTCTTCAAAAAACATACCTGGACCCCACCATCAACATATTGAAGACCAAGCCGATCAGCACTTTCCTGAAAATCAAGTTCAGAAAGCTTGGAAATTAGCCCAAGGTAGATTGAATTGTAGCCTTCATTCATTAGAGGGCCTCCTTGGCTTAGACGCCGATGTTGTGGTTTTCGAAAGCAGCCCCACAATGATCAGCTATTTCCGAATATCACACCATTTGAATGATTACCAGGCGGTGCATGCTCTTGGCCGACCATCCTCACGGACCGACCGACCAAGCTATTTTGTGTTTCATTAATAATATTGGGAATATGACCAACCAACCGACCTTTCCCGCAGATAAAGCAAGCATAGAAAGACGTGACCGAATGGATACTTCATTTATTCTTCGGCTTTGATGGGTCGCTCGGTCAATTCTTAGGCAACCTGGCGGCATTCCAAAGAAAAGCATGCGACCGACCCTTGGCATAGCCCAATGCTTGCACCCACGCCTTTAGCATTACCTGCTCAGAAATCCCCCCTAAACTATTATCATACGCCTTTAATAAAACAGATATCATATGTCTCTGCATGTGCTGAAGCTGTAGTGCCAGCTTTCCCCTGCAAAGGTGGCACGATATTGTGTCACCTTCTCCCTGACCATCGATATGTGCAACCACCCTCAATCTGAGGGCAGTTGATCAGTCAACCGTCATCAGAAGATTACAGTTAAAGGTTTGCTCGAATAACGCCATGATTATTTATGAGTGTAACTATTTGATTTCCTTCCGACGTCAAGGTGACGTTGACGAACTTCCCTTCAAATTTTGAGGCAAGAAACAAGGAGTCGTCAATTTGACGACTCCTGGGATAACCTATCTCAAGATGAGACAAGTTGAAAAGATACCCGAAGGGCGGGGCTACTCCTTAGAATAAAATCCAGTCTTCAGCCTCAGCCTCTGGGATAACTTATCTCCCAGGCCCGAGAGAATAAGATCCTACTTTCTGCCTCTGAATCGAGTTCGCAACCGGTACCGTCTGAGCAGGCTTCTCTACCACAGTATCAGCAAGCGACACGTCGGCGGCGGGCCAAATTTCATGGGAGGTGATATCGGCACCTGTGAAAGTGGCTTCAATAGGCCATGATCGCTTTCTTAAAGACTGACCATCTCATGCCTGGGGTGGCTTTTTGAAAGAATTAGTGCTGGGCGAACTTCAACTGCTATTGTCATCGAAACTTGCGTATACAAGCGGTATTACGCCCTGTCTACCGATCCGAGACTTAAAGAATTTATCGAAAGGCCGCCGAATGTGAGCAAGTCCCCGATCATACATGCGTTCTTGCTCAACCAGAACGCCGTAGGAGGACGAGCGCAATGTTCGAATAGCGTCATGTACCTTGAGCACGAAAATCGCGGAGAATGGTTCTCATGTCTTTATAGGCGATTATCGCTTCAGCACTGAATCAAATGAAGTAAGGACCTCTCATGAATGCATACTCTACGTATGCACCGAATAGCTACTTGATTGTTGCATCGGTAACCCTGAGAGATTCAGAAGGCGCCGGAAAATTGCTAGGAAGAACGCCTACAAACAAATTCTCCCGAGTGGTGGAAAGTTTCTCAGTGGCAGCTCTAGACACAGCGTTTCCTGTCAGAGAGACGACCAGTGTCACCCCTAGGGCATTGACAGTCAACGAAAGCCCACCCGAAGGAGTTTCTTCAATTTTGGTGACTCGACCCTTGAACTGAACTTGCTGATTTGCATAATAAGCATTCCACTTTACCTCTTTCACCCTGGCCGGTAATTGAAATTGGGATCGGATGTATTTTTCGCACATCTGCTGATATCTTGTTTCCGGCGAAACGACCATTTCAGAGTGTTCAAGTTTGCCGTATGCCAGCACAAGAGGGTCAGAGTTGAGGGGCATCTTCCCCTCTTGGGATTGAGGGCTCGTCCAGAGTATGCCGCTGAAAGTGATGGTGCTACCGTTTGCAAGCTTCTCCACTTCACGTTTTGATTCTCTGTCATTAAAGAACACTAACACAGGTCGGAGAGTTCTCGCCCCTTCCTTCATGGAGACTCTCGCAGTAACTTGGTTAAGTCCCAATACGGCCACGACCAAGAAGCACAAGATCGCCCAAATTGCAGCAAGCCCAAACAGTAAGAGATAGAACACCTGAAAAGCCTCCCCGAAACAGTAGTCATGGAAGCATCCTCGCTTAGATGTGAGAAAACCGACCAACCAAATGGGGTGCGGCGCGTTTTCTTCAGTTGATGACATCATGCCGCTTTCCGGTTCCGAGGCGCTTCCTGGGTAGCTGGACGGATGTTGTCGTATTTGGCGTATAGCCTGTTCCTCTCCGCCCTTGCTCTGAATTCCCAGAATTCCTCCCAAAGGTCATCAAGGAAGACTCCTCGAAGTTTTAGCATCGCCTCGGCCCCTTGCGTAGACCAAAACATGCCCGCTCCCTCCATGCGGATATTTATGAGGGAATTGCAGACGCTCTCGATTACTCCCGAAGCTATGGGAAGCCCCTTAGCCAGATTCCGATCGTAAGACATCCTATGCCGGTTGTTCCGAAAATAACCCAGAGCCTCGCTCTTGAGTTCTTTCGCCTTTGAGACGGAAAGCGTCCCGTCATCCAACGCCGTATCGAAGTCCTCGATCACGTCATCCAGACGTCCTTCCAGGAGACACAGCAGAGCCTCACGTCCGTAGTCCTCCGCCAATGTTCCGGGGCCGTGATGGAGTTCGCCCGCGAGCCGAATCCTCTTCACGGCGTGTGTGAGGTCGAGAGTCTCGGACCAACCCGGTAGCGCTTTGCGAGAAAGGCTCCACAGGGCCTTTTCTCCATCCATAAGAGCCAACTTCTCTTCCTCTGTCCCATGAATCCGAACCTTGGCCGAGAGCGACGAGCGGCGAAAGATTTCGGACTTTTTGTCTTTGAGCGAGACAAAGGTCCGCCTGTTCAGTGGTTCCGGTCGACGGGGATCTTTGTGTTTGACCGTCTTGAAAACGGCTGACCCAAAGAAGCTGTCCACTATGCCTTCCTTCGACCTGTAATGAGGATCGATAGTGTAGACTTGCGCCACACAGGCCATCCGCTTCTCGCCGGGCTTGTCCTTGGTTTTCACGACGTCGGGATTGCGCTCTTGGGGTCGCATTCGAATTCCTTTGCAATCCACTGTGTGAACCAGAATGGGTCCCTCCGTTTCCACATGGGGAGGGGTAAGAGAGTCCATGAACTCATTGACCGCCAAGGCGCAGTCCTGAATCACTCGTTGAATCGGTCTATGGGCTGATTCTAAATGAAGACGCTTGTTCACCCAAGCCGCCGCTCGTTCATAGGATGTTTCTACCGCTTGAGAGGCCATCCAGTCCTGGAGGACGTAGGAATACTTTCTGTCGGGAAGATTGAGCCTTGCGTCCAAGGGAAATAACCCCTTTTGTCCTCTTCCGGCATAATAGGCCCGCATTATCGTGATCTCTCCGAAAATGGACAAATACTTGCGCCCCAAATCTCTCAGATACCGGTACAAGCCGCCGTCGGCGCTGACCAAAATCTCTCCTGTTTTCCCAGTCCCCATGGACAATACAAACAGCTCCAACAGAATTCGTCCCAGCCGAAGAAGCATCCGATAGATCCGATCTTCCACCTCGTGAATCTGCAGATCAAGCGCTCCATTCACTACGAATTGAAGAATAGAGTTGAATTCCTCCTGAGCTTCTTCTATTTTCGTATTCATCCGAGGCCTCCTTCCTTGCTTTAACTTGTACTGGATATACAAATCAAAGCACATGAGGTCTCGGAGAACAAGCCCTATTTACTACCAGTTACGAAAAAACAAAAAGCGCGGCACCCAACCAAATGACAAAGAGTATGATTCCTCCGACTCCTCCGACATAAAGGACTAACCGCATGTATGTGCGGTCCTTGAGTTCTGTCACAACGCCTTGCCATCGAACACATTGCCCACGATAGAGGGAGTTCCACAACTGTTCGGTCTCCTCGTTCATGATGTTCTGTTTAAGCTCGGATGAGTGTTGTTGCTTATTACCAAATACCCCCTCTATCTCTCTCATAGTGACATCGGAAATGTTGGATTCTTGACAGGGAATGATGAATTCTTGAATGGCAGGTTTGTCACCGTAGCCCATAAGACGCAGACCAATAAAGACACACATTACTAAACCAAGAAAAATGAACATTATAAAAAGGATTCTTATCACGTAGGTTGTTGTCCTCCAATATCAATGAAATGAACCCGGTGTTTAAGTGAGGTATCCTAATTAACCTCCCCAACCAAAATAAACGGAGCCCAATAAAACGGGTGATCATATCCGGCTTTCCGTATCTCGTCTCTGGCTAGTTTCAGCGCCTCTAACTTGTTCTTTCCTTCCTTCAAATGCTTGAAGAAGCTTTCCACAAGGTTAACCGAAGCTGTCTCACTTACGCTCCATAAACTCATAAGGACGCTCTTGGCTCCGGCATATTGGAACGCTCTGCCCATTCCCATCGTGCCTTCGCCTGATATATGTCTCCCAAGACCAGTTTGACATGCGGTCAGGGCTGCTATGTCGCAGTTGAGCTTCAAGCCCATAACTTCGCTGAGTCTTAGGAAGCCGTCCTGACCCTTTGTTTGGTCAAGGAGGCTCATTACGAGAACAGGCTCTTGTATTCCTGGTAAATCCTTTCCGAAATATCCATGAGTCGCAAATACCAGAGAGCGGTATGCAGTAAGGTCTTTGTCGAGCAAAGCGGTCTTCTTTACGCTTAACCCTTCGTAGAGGTCGGTTTTTTGAGGGTCGGCTTTCTTCAGGGCCTCGCCCAGTTGAGTCGTAAGAGGCAGCCGCCGAAAGGTCAATCCATTCTCAGTCTGAATAGACATGGTAATGTCCGTAGGAAGGTTAGCCAAAAGCCTATCTCTTTCTTGTTTGGCGACCTTAACCAGACGGGGATCATCGGCGGAGAAGATTGGGTCTACCATTGCTAATGTCTTCTCTCCGGGCTTCTGTTGCTTCCCTAATGTGCGTGCCAACGTAAGGGCGGTGATTGACTGGTAATAGGAAATCTGGTTGCGGTCTCCGAAGAATTCAGCGCCCGAAATTTGGGGTTGCTTATTGTCTGTTACGATTTTCCCGCAATCATTCAGGACCAGCATCTCAAACGGAACCACTCCCAGGGAACCATCAGGGACAATGATAACGGAGGTGTCTTTGGGCAGATCGGGGAGAATATCAGCCAACAGTAAATCTGAGAGCTTCTTGCCGGAAGCAAAGTCAAATTTACTGAGTTTTTCAGCAATAGATTCACCAGATGCGAGTTCCATCGGCTCGCGAAACTTGCGGACCAGTTCGTCAACTTCTTTTCTTGGAATGGGTTTGAATAGCCCCTTTACCAGATTCTTGCCGCTGGTGAGATAGATTATGATTCCTGGATCGGTAACGTGGTATGACAACACCCATTCATTGTCTTGCAGAGCAGTCTTATCCAGACCCATTGGTTGAGGATATTTGGTAGCCGCAAAGAGGGGATACTGTCCGCGTAGCATATCGACATGAGCCGTAAATTTCTCTTTTGCTTCCTTCACTTGGGGTTCAAGGACGGTAATCTGTTCTTTGTTTCTGCTTCTCATAAGCTTTCTGGAGATTTTTTGTAAGGGCCGCAAGTTCGTCGGTAAGTTGAGAGTCCTTGTCACGAATATTCTTTGGAACGTCAAGCACCGGCATACTCGTTCCTTTTTGATATGGATTCAGCAAAGATTCTTGCTCTGGTGTATTCGGACTCTTTGAACGCCTCCACGGGGCGGTTCATTTTTGCGAGCACACGGGCAAGCCCTTCGTAAGGCGACTGTCCGGTAAAATCCGTTTATGTCTCACATCGAAGAAAGTTTCACGCTCAGCAGGGTTGAGGCTCGATCTAAGGTCTTCAGTCTGTGCAACAGCCTTTCGGTAATATTCCACCGCCTGGGGATTATCGCCCATACCTTCATAGGACAGGCCTAGACCGACATAGGCTGTGAAAAGGTCGTTGGCGGCTCTGTTTTCCTCGGCAGATTTCAGAAGGCTCTCATAGGGTTTCTCGGCTGAGGGGTAGTCGGCTTTAACCAGGTATAGTCTACCGAGGGACGCGTCATAATTTCCCTGTTTTATGAACGGTTCGGCTTTCCCTATCTCACCCTCATCGAGGTAGAAATTGCCGATCAAATCCTTGGGCCTATTCGTGGGAACCCCGATTTTTTCGTAGATTTCCAGAGCCTTCTGATAGCTCGCCAATGCCTTGCCTTGTTCGCCGCGGGCGTGATAGGCTTCACCCAGATTTGTTAGAGTCAGCGCTTCGCCTTTCGTGTCACCAATATCGTTCCTAATTTTCATGGACCTCTCGAAATACTCCACTGCTTTGGAATATTGCCCCCAGTGCCAATACACGTTCCCAAGGTTGTTCAGAGTAACCCCTTCGCCTTTCGCGTCACCAATCTTATTCCTAATTTTCAGGGACTTCTCGTAATACTCCACTGCTTTGGAATACTGCCCCCAGCGCCAATACACGTTCCCCTGTTGCATCAGGACGATTCCTTCGGTTTCTAAGTCTCCGATCCTCCTCACTATCTCTATGCATTTCTCGTAATAGTCCATCGCCTTCCTATCCCGGCCCAATTCAAAGTACACGTTCCCCAGGTTGACCAGAATTTGCTCTTCTAACCTCACGTCCTGGACCTTCCTAGCCATCTCCAGGGCCTTCTCGTAATGCTCCAATGCTTTGCTATTCCGGCCCAATTCAGAGGTACACGCCCCCCAGGTTGCCTAGAGTAGCCACTTCGCCTTTGATGTTCCCTGTCTTCTTCTTAATCTCCAAGGACTTCTCGTAGAATTCCACCGCCTTGGGGTATTGCCCCCAGGACTCATAAACAATTCCCAGCTGGTTTAGCATTTGCCCTTCACCATTCACGTCTCCGATCTTTCTTTTTATATCTAGGGACTTCTCCCAACACTGCGCTGCCTTGCTAAACTGACTCCAACCGCCGTATATCAAACCTAGGTTGGTGTACACCACATCAACGTTCTTCGTGTCACCCACTTTCCGGTAAATGATCAAGGCCTCTTCATATTTCTCGACGGCTTTCTTAAGGTCTTCTTTGGAACGCGTTTTTTCTTGCAAGGCATAAGCTTCTCTGTGAAGGCGAATTGCATCCTGTTGAGACTGGGCCATTAAAGGCGACGTAAAAAGAACATAAAGTCCGGCTACCAGCAGAGCAATGAGCAAGATTCGTTTGGACATGACATACCCCTGACAATAATGGAAAAATCACTTCACTTCCTCTAACGGTATAGACGCAGACCAGAAGACAGGACAATCATAAACCGCCTTGAATCTTATTCTTGGAAGTTTCATCGTTCCTATAAACAGAAGTTGGGGCTGTTTCGACACATGGACAAGGAAACGGCACCAACAGGAGTCTCCTACCCTCACTACATCATATAGCCCATTAGTGGATTACTGAACCTGAATGTGACAAAGGCCGGGGGTAAGATATGAAGATTTCACGTGTGTCCTCTCCTCCGCAACTTCCCTTCTTTTCTATATTTGAGGGATAGATCCTATCAAAATGTAGAGCGAGTCTTGACCGGTTACCTGAGGGCTTCGAAGTGCTCAATGAAAATTTCAAAGCGCCTCAACAGCCGGAGCAGCCTTGCTGTGACCGCCAAATACCTTCATTAATTTCATCGGTTCAGGATCTGGTTAACGCTCTCTCCTCGAATACTCCCACCAGCGCAGCCACTGCTGAGACGTTCGGTGTTCCGGAAGCCGCCACCAGGCTTGGATGCGCGCCGGGGCAGGTGCGAAAACTTGTTCACGACGGCAAACTAGGCCATCACCGGCTCGGAAAAAACATCCGTTTTCTTCATCAGGACTTGGAGGACTTTTGGGCTTCCCAGACAAGACGCAGAGCTGATAAAACGTTATTGAGCAAATCATCGGGGTCCTGTGAGTTGAAAAGAGGGGATTCTGCAACGAAAGAACACAAAAAAGGAAAGTCATCGCCTATTCTTACCAGGAAGGAGGTTAATAGACTGTGGCAATCTTGAAACGTAATGGCGGTTTTGATTTTATGTGGCGTTTTGTTGATCATGACAACCGTCAAGTCTGCGTTAAGTCCTATTGCAGGACACTTGGAGAGGCTCAGCGTTTAGAAAGGGAATGCCTGACGGCAATGGACCGTAAGGGGTTCTCTTCTCTCAGTGAGGATGCTCGTGAGGTCCTGGTTAGGCTCCATCAAAATAGAAAATGGGACTTTCCTCCTGGGTTGATCCTTGAGCCTGAACGCAAAGAAGAATTGCGGGACATCATACTTTGGGATCAGGAGAGACCGAATCGGGGAGCCATTCAGCTCTTCTTCACTGACCCCGTCATCAGGCAGAAGCCTGAGAGCACTTTGAATCGCTATTCTTGCAGTGTTCTGCATCTCACGAGACTGCTAAAGCCTGATACTCGCATGGTGGACATTTGGGTGCCGAAGTTACGCGCCTACTACGCGACCAGAGTAGCTGAAAAAGCTGCTCCGGCGACAATAGGATGGGAGATATCTACGCTCTCGGCTATTTACCAAGTCCTTATCGCAGACAAGAAGACTACCGGAATAAGCGAAAACCCATGCAAACACATAAGGGGCGGCGTTAAGGGTACCGGGCTTTCTTTCAAGAGCGGGGTTCGCCAGGCTTACCTTTCAGATTCTTTAGTCAGAGGCGCATTGATTGGGGCCTATAACACAGGGACAAAGCGCTCCGTAGCTACATACTGGCTCAAGAACCTGATCCTTACCTCATTCTATTCCGGAATGAGATTGGGGGAGATTCTCAATCTGAAACGTCAGCAGGTATTTCTGGGCCAGCGCCTGATTTTTCTCGCGGACATGGACACTAAAGAAGGTCGCCCGAAGAGGGTCCCCATTCATCGTGACTTGCTTCCTATCCTGGAACGCGCCATGAGGATCACGTCCCTCGAACACGATCACGTTTTTCTTCTGGCAGACCGACAGGGAGTGA
>CAVVHK010000031.1:0-146154 GCA_963747865.1 uncultured delta proteobacterium
TCCGATGGCGGTTTGGTCGTCGGATGCGCTCAAGAACAAAATATGTGCGGACGTCGATACAACCTCGGAGCACGAAATTAGTGTTGCTGTGTCCTAGTTATGGACCAGAATATAGAGGCCCGAATGTGTGGTTGGTTCCATAAGCGCAGCGCCGCTCGATCCAGCGTGTCTCGTCCGCCAGGATGTCGCGCAGACTCGATTTAGTGCGAGAATTGAGACGCATTAGTTGTCAGGCGCCTTGTCTGCGATCAACTTGTAAGATATAAGTGATGTATAATCGGACACGCAGGGCTTGACGCCTTGCGTTTATTTTGACGCAAAGACCTGCTCAGGTCAGGAGGTTGACGTTGCCGAATTATGTTTGCCCCCATTGTGGATGCGCAATGGATCCCATAGAAACACCGTACGAGTCATCATGGGGCGGTGAAATCCACTATGTCTGTTTCAACGACAATTGCGGCTATTTTACGCGGAGCTGGGAAGCTCTCATTATGCAGGGAGTCGAGGGAGCAGGGTACCGTTGCAGAATGGACCCTCGAGGAAGCTGTGGACCGATACCGGTGAGTTCGCCGGACGACCTTAGAGATATGATCGTAAGATCCGAGGAAGCCGTTAAGGGAACCTCTGATTTTTTCAGCGTGGACGAATTCTCCAGAGACGACGAGACCCCCGACGACGTCTTTTATGGAAAACCACGTATTGTTGATCATTTGGATTCTCTGGCCTTGGCTACGGTTGAAGACCTTTACGCCAGGCTCATCCCTGAAGGCTCACGAATTCTGGATTTGATGGCGGGACCGGATTCCCATTTGAAAGGGGAGCTGAAACCGTCCGCAGTCATCGGCCTCGGGCTTAACCAGGAAGAGTTGGACGCCAACCCCGCGCTGACTAAACGTATTATTCATGATTTGAACGCAACCCCTCAACTGCCTTTGGCCGACGACCAGTTTGAAGCGGTTGTGAATACCGTCTCAGTCGATTATATGACAAAGCCCGTGGAAGTATTCAGGGATGTAGCGAGAATACTGAAAAAAGAGGGTGTCTTCATCGTGGTATTTTCCAACAGAATGTTCCCTCCTAAGGCGGTGAAGTTGTGGAAACACTCGACCGAATCCGAACGGATTGAACTAGTGAAGAAATACTTCTGCGCAGCGGATCAGTTCTATCTGGACGGTTACTTTGAAAGCAAGGGTCATCCGAGGCCCGAAGATGACAAGTACTATTCGTTTGGAATACCTAGCGATCCCATATATGCCGTTTGGGGGAAGGTTGTCAAATAGTCCTAGAACTTTACCGGCCGCGTTGTTCGCCGCTGTACTTGCAATCGCGATTTGCTGGAACGATTCATCTGCGTTCATGCAACGCAAAGATAAGACCACAATTTTAGAGGTGCCCACCACCGGGCAAATCCTTGACGTGAATTATCGTCCGGAATTTGATGAATGGTGGATCCATTGCCGTGAAGGGGACAATATCGCGGTTTACACCTATGATTACCGGAACCGGATATGGGGAAAGGTGCTGTTTACACCTAAAAGGCCTGATGACAAGGCCAAAACCCAACTAGACAGAAACAAGGAACCCGAAAAGCAGGGAGCAACCACGGAGCCCCCGATCCCCCAGGAACAGCAGAAGCCGGACCAAAAAATAGAGAAAAAGGAAGACAAGGACCTGCAGAAGGAAAGGAAATGGTGGAATCCCCTTAAGTTACTTACGCCTCCTGATAGGCGAAATCAGGGGAAAGAGCCAACCCCGGGTTCATACTGAGAGCAAGCGGTGACTTTGATGGACCACCGCTTCATTCCTATGGAGGACAAATTGGCAGGGTATGCGCTGATAATTGTGGATATGGTTAAAGACAACGTTAACACTGCGGGCCACGGTATGATGGACCTTCAGGCAAAGCCGTTAATCCCGAAGATTCTCCAATTATCGGAGGCCTTCAGATCATCGGAAAACAAGGTCGTGTTTGCCTGTGACAGTTTCATGCGGGAGGATTTCATCTTCGGCGGACGCATGCAGCCTCACGCTTTGCGCGGGACCGGCGGCGATGAGCCCATAGACGAACTTAAGCCGCAACCTTCGGACTTATTTCTCCCCAAGCGACGTATGAGCTCATTTTACAAGACTGATCTGGACCAGACGCTACGCACCTGGGGCGTGCATACGGTCGCGGTTTGCGGAATCGTCACCAACGTATGCGTTCTCACTGACAGCGTTGGACGCCATTCAAAACGATTTCCGATCGATAATAGTATCCGACGCCTGCGCATGTCATAAACAGGAAATTCACGAAGCCACGCTTCAACTCTACAACGGATTCGTCTTGCAGCCGTTGTTCCGCATAATGAGCGCATCGGCTATTACGGCGGAAATTAACCAAGGTGGGTGAGCGCAGCTTTCGCCCCTCAGACATATCCATACACTTTGCGAAAGGAGCCCGATGTTCGAGTCATTTCCCCCTAATCCCCAAGCTCTAATTGAATACTCTTGGCAGGATTACGAACCCTATTATCGCGATCTGCTGGCCAGGCCTCTGGACAGCTCAACCGTGCCAGGCTTTCTGACCGATTGGACGAAGCTTGCTGAAGCAATGGACGAAACTTATAGTAGGCTCCATGTCGCAATCACCGTAAACACGGCGGATCAGCGAGCCGAAGAGCGATACAACAATTTTCTGGATACGATTTATCCCAAGGCGGAAGAATTCGAGCAAGAACTCAAGAAGAAACTCCTCGACGCGGGACTCGAACCTGCGGGTTTTAGCTCGGCCTTGAGGAAAATGCGCACTGAAGCTGAAATATTCAGAGAGATTAATATCCCTCTGTTCACCCAAGAACACAAGTTGGCGACAAAATATAACAAAATCATAGGCGCACAAACCGTGGAATGGGAAGGCAAAGAAGTCACCGTGACTCAGTTGCGTCCCATACAGCAAGAAACGGATAGAGCGCTTCGAGAAAAGGCATGGCGCCTTTGCGCCGAACGGCAGCTCAAGGATCGAGCCAATATAGGCGCACTGTGGTCGGAATTCATGGAATTGCGTCTGAAGATGGCTTCAAACGCCGGCTTCAATGATTATCGCTCGTTCCGCTGGAAGCAGATGCTCCGGTTCGATTATACTCCAAAGGACTGCGTGAGCTTCCATAAAGCAATCGAGGAGACCGTTGTTCCGGCCGCTACAAGAATATACGAAAAACGAAAGAAGCTTTTGGGAGTCCCGACATTACGACCCTGGGATCTGGAAGTCAACGCCGAAGGCAAGACTGCGTTGACGCCGTTCAAAAGTATTTCCGAACTGATCGGCGGCGTTGGTAATATGTTCCGAAGTTTGGACGGAACATTGTATTCGTACTTCCAAACGATGGAGAGCGAGGGGCTTCTGGATCTGGACAACAGAAAAAATAAAGCGCCGGGTGGGTACTGCACGGAATTCCCGTCCACCAAGAGACCTTTCATTTTTATGAACGCGGTGGGTCTCCAGGACGATGTCCAAACCCTTTTGCACGAGTCGGGACACGCTTTTCATGCGTTTGAGTCTAACAGGCTGCCCTATTATCAACAGCGTCACGTTGGAATGGAATTTGCCGAAGTCGCTTCCATGGCCATGGAATTGCTTGCCTCCCCGCATCTGGCTGCCTCGGATGGAGGCTTTTACACCAAGGAGGACGCTGCAAGAGCCAGAATAGAGCACTTAACCCGTAGCATAGTATTCTGGCCCTACATGGCGCATGTAGACGCGTTCCAGCACTGGGTATATGAAAACCCGGAAGATTCGGTAAAACCCGAAAACTGCGACAGAGAGTGGAAACGCCTTTCCGATCGATTCATGCCGTGGTTCGACTGGACCGGCCTGGAGGAAGTGCTGGAAACGGGCTGGCAGCGCAAGCTGCACATCCATGTGGTTCCCTTCTATTATGTGGAATACGGACTGGCTCAACTCGGAGCAGTTCAAATATGGCGGAATTCTTTTGAGGACGCCGCGGCGGCCATCGAATCTTATCGGCATGCCCTCTCACTCGGCGGCGCCGTCTCTCTGCCGGAACTTTTCTCCGCCGCAGGAGCGCGGTTCGGTTTCGATTCCACAACCTTGAGTTCGGCTGTGAACTTCATGGAATCAATAATCCAACAGCTGGAAAAAGATTGATGGGTAATCTCTAATGCGTTTAATGATTACCGGTGGTTGCGGATTTGTCGGCTTTAATCTCGCCGCCCATTTGGCGCGGTGCGGACATACCGTCATTGCGGTGGACAATTTGGCCCGCCGAGGCAGCGAGATCAACCTCCCTGCGCTAAAAGCCCTAGGAATCGATTTTATCCATGCCGACATAAGAAATTGGGACGATGTGGCTCACTTACCCCGGCACATTGATATCGTGATCGAATGCTCTGCGCAGCCATCGGTGGTATCCGGCTTTTCGAGGCCCTTGTACGATTTCAACACTAACGTTATGGGCGCAGTTCACTGCCTGGAATTCTGTAGGCTGAACAATGCAGGAATGATTTTTCTGAGTTCCAGCAGGATTTATGCCTCGAACAAAATAAACGGACTGCCTCGGGAAGAGCAGGAGACTCGTTGGGATTGGGTCCCGAGCGCGGACGTCGGGGCTATGGTCAGGGGTTTTGATCCTGTCAAAGGTGTGAGCGCCGATTTCGACCTGGACGGGCCTACGAAGAGCATCTATGGAGCATCTAAGGCTGCTGCGGATCTGTTTTGCCAGGAATACCGCTCGGCATTCAATCTTCCCATCGTTGTCAATAGATGCGGGGTGCTCGCCGGAGAGGGCCAGTTCGGAGTAGCCGGTCAAGGTTGGCTCACATATTGGGCCATGGTCGGGGTGTTCGACCGCCCCTTGACCTACTACGGCCATAAGGGCAAACAAGTCAGAGACGTGCTGTTCATCCCCGATTTCTGCCTGCTGATCGAAAAACAGTTGGTGCGAATTGAGACCTTCAGCGGCGGAGTATGGAACGTAGGCGGAGGCCGACGGAATTCTTTGTCGTTGATTGAAGCCACAAGCCTTGTGAACCTAACGCTCGGCAAAGAAATCCGCACAAATTACAGCGATCAGGCCAGGGAAGCCGATCTGGTAATATACATAACGGACAATTCCGGCGTAACGCGAGACCTGAATTGGGTTCCTTCCACAAGTGTCGAGGAGGGGCTGGAGCGAATAATCCGGTGGGTTAGCGACAATAGAGCGTCGCTTCAGGCGGCGGGGTTGTAGGCTGACGCTGAAATACTTCCACGACCGCGGGGCGGCCACAACGTAGAATGAAAATGCCTCGATAAGTTCGTTGCGCTTTTAGGCTTGGGAATGGCTACACGTCCTGCCGCCATATTGAATGTTCTTGAACGAAGGTCTGGAGGGAAACATCTTTCAAGAAGTCTTCCTCCAGCAGCATCTTCACAGACTGCTCTTAATGGTCTCGGCTGTTGCGGCTATTTCCTCTCTGTTACCGGGCACCGGTTCCCATGCGCATATGGTGAGTTGGTCGCCTGACCACCTTGGCACCAGATGTACGTGAACATGGGGAACAACCTGATTCGCGGCGCGTCCATTTAGCTGCATGATATTTATGCCGTCGGGTTTCAGACCGGCATTGACCGCAGCCGAAACCTTGGCGGTTACCGTGTACAGACGCCCGTATAGATCAGGGTCAACTTCCGCTATCGTCTCGAAGTGTTCTTTTGGTATGACCAGAAGATGGCCCTTATTCAGTGGACTTACGTCCATGAATGACAGAGTTTTGTCGTCTTCGTAGATCTTCACGCACGGAATTTGGCCTGCCACTATTTTGCAGAAGATACAGTCTTCTCTAGTCTTCATCTAGTCGCACCTCAAATTATGTGTTGTCTCGCTGACGGTATTCACGAAGGGATTCCTTCGAACAACGCCGAGCTTAGATATCTTTCACCCGCGCTAGGCAAAACCACCACAATATTCTTGCGCTTGAACTCTTCCCGCTTTGCCAGCCTTAGAGCGGCCAAAACAGCGGCTCCCGAGGAAATGCCGCACAGTAAGCCTTCTTCCCGAGCCAGCCTGCGGGCATAGTCCAGAGATTCTTCGCTGCTTACCTGCTGGACTTCATCCACCATTGATAGGTCGAGGATTTCCGGAATAAATCCAGCGCCGATGCCCTGTATTTTGTGAGGACCCGGCATCGGGTCCTGGCCCTGGAGAGTCTGAGATATTACCGGGCTTTCTGTGGGTTCGACGGCCACTGAATGGACCTTTCTTCCCATCCGGTTTTTCAGGAACCGCCCCACCCCGGTTATCGTGCCGCCAGTGCCGACACCGCTGACAAACGCATCGATTTCTCCACCGGTTTGCTCCCAGAGCTCCGGGCCGGTGGTTGTCTCATGCGCGGCGGGATTGGCCGGATTCTTGAACTGCTGCGGCATAAAGAATCTTCGCGGATCTCCATAAGCCAGTTCTTCGGCCTTCTCCACAGCCCCTCTCATCCCTTTGGCCCCCTCGGTGAGAATGAGATTTGCTCCGAATAAGCGAAGAACCTTGCGTCGTTCGATACTCATGGTATCGGGCATGGTCAATGTCAGCGGATATCCTTTGATAGCGCACACGTACGCGAGAGCTATGCCTGTATTTCCACTGGTGGGCTCGATAATTTCCATTCCCTCCCGCAGTAAGCCTTTGACTTCAGCGTCTCGAATCATGGACACGCCGATGCGGTCTTTCACGGAGAACGCAGGATTTCTGCCCTCTACCTTGGCCAAAACAATTCCTTCGGCTCCCGCTGTGATCTTATTCAATTTTACCAATGGGGTGAGCCCCACTGCGTCGGCATTATCTTTGAAATACCCACTCATAATACCCCCTCCACGAATCGCATGGCGTTCCGTCATGTTCTCAAGTCTTGCACATCGGAGTCTTTCGGTAAAGGAAAAATCGGGTTTGTCGGTAAGCATTCATTCCTATGAAAATGTCCTTGGAGGGGAACTTCTTGAAAGAAGTTTCCCTCCGGGCTTCCCTGCAAGAACTTTCAATATAGCGACGCAAAGGCTTCTCTTTATCCTCCCGAAACGTGGCGACTGGATTGCACCAGTCTCGGATTCACTTGACGGAGAGACTGTAATCGAGTACGTTGCAAAATGGGAGAAAACGTCTGGTTTCCGACAAGAACTCCCCGGCGCCTGGAGCCGTGCTAAGAGTAAGTCGGCTCGGTCGGTCCCAGCCGGCGTAACCTGCGCCGCCTTGTGAGTTCCATGACGAGCACGGGCCGTTCGCGGTCCATGAGCGCCCAATTGAGTCCAGCACATCACCGGAGTAACCGAATTGACGGATACTGTTTACAAGCATGCGCTTTGCCTTCACCCATATCGACGGGACAGCCATTCCGGTTCGTTAGGCCTGGCTGTATTTCCTCCCATTGGCCTGGAATACATAGCAGCGGCTTTGCGTCCCCATGTGGAGCGACTCACGTTGTTGGATTTGCGGATGCCCAGCCCATATCGGGAAGGAGACCAGCTTCGCAAGTTCATCGAACAGGAAATCGATCTCCTTTGCATCAGTATCAACTGGGAGTATGACTTCCGCGAAGTGTGCGATCTCGTCAACTCCTTACCTCCTCACGTAACCACCGTTGTAGGCGGACAGCAGGCAACCCTTTTCCCTGAGGAAGTATTCGAACTTTGCCCTGCGGTGGATATCCTGGTCAGGGGCGAAGGCGAAGAAACGATAACGGAAATCGCAATGGGCGCTGACCTTAAAGATATTATGGGAATATCATACCGTGAACAAGGAACGGTCCTGCACAATCCTACTCGGCCCTCATGCGAAGTTGAAACCTACCGTTTCCCGGACAGAGGCCTTCGTCCGCACAAGTACCACTTCAATCTGGGGGGATTCGCCTTGCGAGGTGAGGAGTTTGACGTATTGCTCACGGCGCGCTGGCTGTCCTTACAACTGTAAATTCTGCACGTTCAATATCAACCCGTGGACCCAGAAACGCCGCTACTCGGCACGCTCCGTAGACTCCATTATGGAGGAAGTCGGGCAGATGACAGCGGGGATAGTTCTGATCGCAGACGAAAATTTTTTCGTAAATCCTCGCAGGGCGAAAGAACTGTGCGAACGAATAGCCGACGAAGGCATCAACAAAAGATTTCTGGTGCAGGCCAGGATAGAAATATTTGAACACAAAGATGTTCTGGACGCCGCTGCAAGGGCCGGCATAAAGATCATGCTCATGGGAATCGAATCCCCGACAGACCGTATTCTGGCCCAATTGGACAAGGGATTCGATACCGCCAAGCTGAGACGGGCCTTCCAGACCCTTAGAGGCTACCCCTTCTTTTTTCATGGATACTTCATATACGGAAATGTAACCGAAACCGAACAGGAGATGCTGCAGATTCCGGTTTTTGCCAAAGAACTGGGGCTGGATTCCATCACGTATCAAAAATTGCGCATCGAAAGATATTCTCCTCTCAAGAAATTGGTGGAGGACACAGCGGGATATTACATCGGCGATGATAACATCGTTTACCGGGAAGGTTTTGGCCGCCCTCATTTGAAACTCATCAGCAAACGGATCACCAGACAGTTTTACACGCCCGTTCGACTCATAAAAATCGGTAAGAAACTTATCAGCATAGGCGTGTTCACACCTCAAAGTTTGGTTCCCCTGTTCTTGAGCCTACCGGTGGTGCTCGCTTTAACCGTTGGGCGCAAAATGAACAAACGCCTTAAACGTTCCTCAATGTGGAGGGGCTTGCTCTCGTTATTCGGACTTACCCGTTAACCCACTGCCGGGGTCTAGGCAAGTGAACATGGCGGGGTTTGAAGGCCCGTCATCACTATTTGACAAGCGGGGCCGCGTCGTCTCTTCCACTATCGACCTTAAGACACATGAGACTCGATAATCGAGAAGCGGACCCCGATCCTCCCGGGTCCTCTCGATATTCAGCCTATGGTCAACCACGTCAAAGGGAGACTCCTCGAAAAATCGACGACAGGCTTCATGACCTTGCTCAATAGCCTGACGCCGATAATTCATTGTTCCTCATGAACTTTTTTTGTGATAAGATTTCCGGTAAGCGGCAATAATGTCCGAAGGGCTTACCCATCCGGCGTCGTGCCTTCAGTCGAGGCAGCCGCCTAAAAACCGCGGACGGAAATGTGCTCGGTTCTGCGCTATCGTGTACCCAATAGGTAGTGGCGATGGTCAAATAGTGTTTAAACATCCTGTTGTTGGTCGTTAATGCATGAAAGCTACAACTGATGTCGGTCCGGATTTCCAGGATATTCCAGCGGATAAGCCTTCCGAAACGGCAAGGCTGACTGTTGAAGAGGTCCTCAAGGACCTGCGCGCAGGAATGCGGACCAAAGATTTTATGCAGAAGTACGGGATAAGTCTGCCAGAATTTGAGTCGCTACTAAAGATGCTGCTACGCAAGGGATTGTTCAGAAAAGAGGAATTCAAGAAATGGAAGATGGCCAGGCCTCCCGCTGCCGAACCTGAGCCCGAAGCCTCCGAGCCGGAAGCTCCCACCCGAGAGTCGGCCGGCTCCGAGCCCGCCGACGGTGAGGCCGAACCTGAAAAGCCTGTGGAAACGATAAAAGTGGCCGACGGCGCCCACAATGTCGAGACGTTTATACTTAGCGACCCGGAAAAGAATCACTCTTGGGCCCTGCAACTGTTCGCAACCAAACGCGATCAAATTAAAGGGGCTACTTTCAAAGCCAACCTTCACGGGAAGAAATACTTGTTTGTGGTCGAGGAATTGGTGTACAGAGGCTCGGTTTTTATGTTGGAGGATCAAAAGAGCTCAAAATCCGTCAAGGCGAAACGCGAGGAAGCTATTGAGTTCATCGCTAAGCACGGATGGGCGTCATATTTGGAACAGCGTGCTTTCGAAGCCAATTTCGGAGGTTCTGCCAAAGTTCGATCCGACAAAAAGGCGCGACTACTCATCGTGCTCTGCCGACACAACACCTTCCTCGCCGCCTTACACACCCCAGCTCCTGCAATCAATCTCTACGTAGGCCCCTCACTTGACAAAATCCACTCCAGACTTGCCAAGACGGTTGACACCAGTGAAATGGATATCTGGAGCGATAGTCCCTCGGACGCATCCTAGCGACACCATATAAGTCCTGGTGCGCTCCCTCGTCGCAACGGACGATCACCGGCTTAAATTCCGCGTTCCAACGCGCGACGGCGTGAACCCAGATTTAACAAATGGCCGCTGTAAGCGCGCATTTAATTTGCCATGCGCGGTCCGGCGTCAGTGCGGGTAGGTAGCGAAGCCTTGGGTCGGTCGGAGAGATTAGATGGTCAGGGTGTGACTTAATTAGTTGTTATGACTCCTTGTATCTCTTATTTATATATTATAATCGTGAATAGCTTTTATTTCCGCCACCTCTTGTTTCATCTTGACTTGTCGCTGCCAGTATACCAACATGTTGCCGGTGTTCAGCATCTTGAGAAAAGACCACGAGAAAGTGCCAAGAGTATGAATTAACGCTTTCCAGCGGCTCACGGTGGAGCTGGTGGAAAACTTTATAAGTAACACGAGAGGAGGTCCAGGCCTGTGACTAAGCTAGCCGCTGTGTTTGTTCTCGCCTTCTCTCTGGTGTTCATCGCGGTTGCCGCTAAGAAGGCGGCCCTTATTGGCGTTTTCGGCTTTTCGCTCATAGGCCTCTATCTTTTCCGGCAGCTTTTTCGGGACGCGGAGGCCGGTTTCCGCCGCGTCAGGCTCACTCTTGATATCGCTTCAGCACTCGACAACCATAGGTGGATTCTATCGCACTGTGCGAAAGATCCGATTTTCGCTCCGCCTCTGTGTTGCGGAAGGGTATTCCTCCAACATTATCTCAACTTCAACAACATCCCCTTTTGCCAAATCTCTCCAGGAACGGCCCTGCCGCATTTAATCGTCGGCATGCCAAATATCTTCAAGCATTTTTCCAAACTACAATCTACACAGAAAATCCGTAAATCACTCCTTACAGTCTTGCAAACCATTGGCGTCTGGTCCGGTTTGAACACGTTTCCCGGATATCCGCAAGCGGTTTACGCATGGCCCCGATTGAGCTTTGTTAATCCCACGGGCGCAACCTTCGGTGGAAGTTCTTTAGCGAAGATTTCCTCGGAAGAAGTTGCTCTCCTACTTGGCTGCGTTTTCAGCGTCCGCTCATCCTTTATGGCATCGGCGTCCGTCCTAGCGGTAACGATTTGTCTCGTTTTAGCCCTTTTGACTTTGAGTAATCACCGCTTATTCGCTCTGTTTGTCAAATACGGCAAGACCGGTTTCCGGCGTCGAGTAACGCTGCGAAACATGGCGCTGTCTGTCGTTGGTCTGCTTCGATTGCCATTGGGATGGTTCCAAAAGGTTAATAGCGTAGCTGGGATTACGGCTCCGGCCTTCGCAATTCCGACTTTGGCGATGCGTCGAGTCATGACGACGACAGCCTGATAGTAAGACGGGTCGTCTTTGGCGGATTGGGTGGGAGCTGCATGGGACCGCGACTTTCGTGCCCTGGATCCGGAGCATGACGGTTTGACCGGATTTCGGCGGCGATAAACTCGGGGAGAGCGCCGGGCTCGCCGGCGAGGCCAAAACCGGATTCGACCGCTCGCTGCTGAGGCTACGACTTAGGATTTCAAGGGACTTGGTTACTAGGCTCCTGTAATAAGTCTGGAATGGTCACTTATGACCCGAAGATCCAGAGATTGTCTCGATACCCTTTGGGTTCATGGCGGGCGCATAAGCGCCTTTTTGTTCCATGGATAAGAAAGCTGAAAGGAGGTTTTTAATACCATCAGGTCACTTTGGGCGTTTTGGTGGCCTTTGCTTCCCCGAGTCCGAGGGAAGAAGAAAGGAGGATGTAATCTTGGCTTGACGACAAACCAATTCATGAGCTTCAGACATGATAGAGGACAAGTAGTAGACCATAAGTTCTGATATTCCATGTTTGTTCATGAATATCATAATGACCCCTCGCCACTCGGAGGGGATCCAAACTTTTCTACGGAGCCAGTATGGAAAAGAACGTCGCTAAAGAGCCAATGAAGGCTTGGATCGTTACCTTTGCAGGAACGGCCTGCAATCTGTGTCTGGGTATACTGTACGCCTGGAGCGTGTGGAAAGGGGTGTTGGTCAACAAAGCCTTGGCCGAAAAAGGCGAGATAATGACGGGATTGAACGCGGGATGGCCCTATCTTACGGACGCTCAGGGCACGGTCGCTTTCTTCCTGTGTGGAATCATGTTTACAATATTCATGATCCCAGGGGGCAGAATTCAGGACAAGTACGGCCCGAAATTAGGGGCCACGATCGGTGGTCTTTGCCTGGCGGTAGGATGTATACTTGCCGGTATAATGAAAAGCTACACGGGCCTGATCATAGGTTTTGGAATATTGGGCGGCATCGGAATGGGTATCGGCTACGCAGCCCCTACACCCGCCGCGTTGAAGTGGTTCGGTCCGCACAGACGAGGCTTGATCGCAGGTCTGGTCGTCGCGGGCTACGGAGCGGCTGCGCTCTACATTGCTCCTTTTGCTGATTATCTCATTAAAGGTTATGGCATTTCAGCCAGCTTCATCGGCCTGGGCATATTCTTTGCCGTTGTCGTTATCATTGCCGGCCAGTTGCTGTCTAATCCGCCCGCAGGTTATGTGCCTCCGGGTCCGGTGGTCAAACCTTCCGCCTCTGGAGCGCCTCCCAAAGCCACCCTCGCTGTTCCTGACGACTGGGCGCCTTCGGAGATTATGACGCGGTGGCAGTGACTACGCTCTGGTATTCATGTTCATGGGCAGCGCGCAATCAGGTCTACTAATCATAGCCAACGCCGCCCCCATTTTGGCTAAGACGGCAAAAGCCCTCCCATTCTTTGTCGCCAACGCGTGGATACTCGCTTCCTTCGGAGGCTTTGTAAACGCTTCCGGCCGAATAGGGACCGGCGTCTATTCCGACAAAATCGGCCGCGGCAATGCTTATGCAATTAATGGTATTTTGTCCGCAATATGTCTTTTGGCCGCTCCCTTCCTGATCCAATCTCAAAGCGTATTTCTTCTTTTCGTCGCGCTGGGTATCGGATACTGGCAATACGGCGGTGGTCTGTCGTTGATGCCCGCTTTTACCGCTGACTTCTTTGGATCCAAGAATCTCGGAGCCAACTACGGATTCGTCTTCATCGGTTGGGGACTTGGATTCCTCGTGCCACTGGTAGCCGGATACATAAAAGACGCCACTGGTTCCTATGATTTGGCGTTCTATATTTCCGCAGCGGTATTGATAGTATCCGTCATTCTGTCCCGGGTGGTCCAGAGACCCCACAAGCATTAGACGCTCGGTTACGGGATGCGCTCCTCGCATCCCTATCGCCGCTTATTTCAGCGCTCCGCTGATTGACATGACTGACAGCGGGTTGAGGACGCCTTTATCTCTCGGGGGCAGACCTCAACCTAGCTACAGTCTTGGCTATCTGTTGACAAGGCGTGGCGGGCCGCTCAGTGCGGCTTGACCGACGCGCCAAAGATGAAGCGCCTGCACAAAAACTCCGTGTGGACTTTCCCAACAATTTCCCAACCACGACTGGCGACACAATACAGCTCACCTACAGATGGCCATTCGGTCGTCCATTTTGAACCGAATCGTCCACAGAAGCTTCCTCCCCTTGCATTAATCCGCAGTTTTTCATAAAAATATGATTCATTAGCACTGAGATTTTGTGGCACGTTATTCAACGGTCATGGGGCCTGAGACCAAGTTTGGAACTTTCCCATCGGAGAGCATTTTGAGGTTCATATGCCGATAGAACGACCCGTGGTGATTGTCGGAGGCGGAATCGCCGGTCTGGCGGTAGCCAAGACACTCGTGGACAATAACATTAGGGCTACAATCGTGGAACGTAGTTCCCGCCTTGGGGGGAATGTCGCTAATTGGGCCTGCATGGCCACCGACACATGTCAGCGATGCTTCTGCTGTTCGGCGCAGGGGCTAATCCGTTACGTTAGTTCTTCCGAAAGGGTGAATGCGCTTACCGGTTGGGAACTATCCTCCGTAAGCGAGTCCGGAGTAGGCTTCAAGCAGGTAAGCCTTAGAGAAATCGGCGCCGGGGCTGAGACGCGCTTAGAAGCCGCCGCGCTGGTTGTCGCCACCGGCATTGAACCTTACGATCCGTCCCCCAAGGTATTGTGGGGGCATGGGCGCCTGGAAGAGGTCTATACCATCGCCGAGATGGACGCCTTCATCCGTCGAGATAGCCTCGTAGATTTCACCCATGGAAAAAGCAGTTTGAATGTGGCTTTTTTCCAGTGCGTTGGATCAAGAGAAACAGAGGGAGGAGCCAATTACTGTTCGCAGCATTGCTGTAAGGCTTCTTTACGGATGGCTTTGAAGCTGATTCATGAATATCCGGAAATCAACGCGACTATCTTCTACATAGATCTGCAACTGGCGGGCAAATACGCGGCGGAATTGCTGCGAAGGGCTCAAGAGAAGAAAATATCCCTTCGCCAGGGAGTTCCCGGAGAGATTGCGCTTAACGCGGACAATATGTTGGAAGTCATCGTGGAACACCAGGGTAGGAACGTGAGGGAGAACTTCGATCGTATAGTCTTGTCCATAGGCCAGAGACCACATGCGTCATTGGCAGAGCTGGCCGGCAGACTGTCTCTGCCTGTAAACGAATTCGGTTTCATCGAACCCGACCGAGTCTCGGACAGTAGCAGGACGACCGCTCCCGGGATTTATGTTGCGGGAAGCTGCTCCGGACCGATGGATATCGAACGGACCTTGGAACATGCAGGCCAAACCGCTGCTGCGATTATGGCGGATCTCCATAGAGGAGGGAACGCGTGACCACAAATCAATCCATAAGTGTCCAATCCTCCGCCAAAATGAATCCGACCGCTTGTCGAGCCCTCCTGGTAGGAGGAGGCGTGCCCGCCCTGATAGCCGTTGAAGCCCTCAAGGAGTTGGGCTTTGATATAACCTTTGCCAAAATAGACAGTCCGCCTCTACATTTTTATTCGTCTCAGGATGTTGGGTCTGAATTTGAAGACTATCTGCGCGATTTGTCTCTGAGCGTCCAAGACGCCGAAACGATAGATTCGGATGCGCCTCCGGCCGTTCGCCTAGTTCGTGAGGGTTTTAGAGCCACATTCCGGGACGGACGAGAATCCACCTATGATTGCCTCTTCTTGGCTCCCGGAGTCTCTCTCAGACCTAAACCTCAATTCCTGCCTGAGAACGCCGACCTTTTCCGTGGCGGGATAGAGTTACCCCATGCAGGGCGCATAGCTTTTCTGATGGATCATCCTCGACTTTCCGATCCGGCATTGGGCATGACCGCAATTAGAGCGGCCACCAAGAATGTGCTGAGCGGGGGCGAATCAGTGCTCTGCTTCAGGCACGCGCCTGTTATAGGCCTGCTGGGTGAAACCCTCTTGGACGACGCTCGAAAGGCGGGAGTGCAGTTCATTCGCTTTCAAGAAGCATTGCCCCCCAGTGTTTCCTCGGATCCCGCCGAGCCCGAACTGGTCCGGCTTGCAGTCAATGATGCGCTGGATAACGAGAGTCTATCGGAATTCCTTTGCGATAGACTCTTTGTGGTTACAGGACCGGACCCTTCGTCGATTCCTAAATGGGCGATAAAAATGGCCCACGGAGACTCTGACGGAGAGGGTTTTATGCTATCCGAGAGCCTCCCCTGCAATTCCGGATGTTCGTGGTCCAGCGGGGTGTTCATCGTAGGAGAAGCCACGGGAAATCAGGATTTAGCCACATGCGTGGTCCAGGCAAGGGCCGCCGCCGCCAAGGCCAAGGCGTGGATAACTCATTCTCGTTTGAGCGGTAGCGCGGAAGTCATTTCCACCAGTGAAGCGTGCGCGCGCTGCCTGACTTGCCTCCGAGTCTGCCCCCATCAGGCCATACCTTTGCCTCAGGAGACAGCCATTTCCCGGATCGAAGCCTCTCCCGCGTTGTGCAGGGAATGCGGCATTTGCGCTTCCATGTGTCCCAGCTTGGCTATCAGGTTGAACCGATGGCCTGAGGAGACGATCACCGGTTTTGTGACAGCGACGCAAGCGGCTGACATAGACCAAACTCTATTTGTATTCGGCTGTGAAAAGTCCGCCGGCCTGATGTCGCAGTTTATCGATATCCCGGAGAAGATCCGCTTCTTCGGCGTTCCATGCGCCGGCAGCGTTTCGGATTACGTCATTTGGTCCACATTGGCGGCAGGAGCCAAAGGTGTTCTCGTGGTCGGGTGCCACAACTGTAATTGCGCTTCCCACAGGGGCACGGATCTCGCTGCGTCAAGAGTGGAGCGTGTGCTGAGCTCCGGGCTACTTGGAGGGGAACCGGCGAGAGTAAGATACTTGACTGTGGCCGCAAACGAACCCGCCAAGTTTGAAAGACTGTTGAGGGATTTTCTTTCCGTATTGGGGTAGGTCGGGATTCTGGTGAAAGCCGGAGCTTGATTACACTTTTTCGTAAATGCGGTCACGGATTCTTATGGGGACCGGCGCGCTCTCTATCTTTCCCCTGAAGGGGGAATCCCCTTGAGTAGCCATGGGCGCAGCCCATGGATGGGAACAACAACCAATCCCCTCTTCGACCCCGACGGGGTCGAAGAAACCCTGGGTTCGAGCCGGTTACCATGGCTTTCACCCATGGTAACCCAAGAGGAACGCTCCTCCAGGGCGCTAAACCCCCTCAAGTTCGCGACCGTATTCATGAAACAAATCCGACACCATATTTAGGAAACAGCGTGCAAGCTGTCCATTTCGGACATTTGATATTTGATACCGGATTAGAAGCTGAGCCTCCAGGCGTACGTTCCCGGGCTGGAGCCTGGGAACGTGCCCGAGACTTATTCAGTCCGAACTATGTGGCATTACTTGCCTGTGGGTAAGACTTTTACTTTTTTGCCGGGAACCGAGGCCGAGACCTCAGGCTGATACATCAACGACAGGCGTGAGCCTCTCATCCAGAATTCACCCTCGATAACGAGCCCTTGCCAGGTAAGTGTACCTATAGCTTCCCGCCCAGATTCGGTTTCTAAAGGCTCTCACACCATCGTCTCTAATTTCCTGGAAAGTCGGAGTGAAGTTTGAGCCGTTGTAATAATAACCATACCTATAATCATCCTCGTCTTCATCCCCTTCCGGTCTCGCCTGTTTCTCCATTCCTTCGGTCTTCAGTTCGGAGTTGATGGGCACGAGGCCCGCGGGAACAGGGTCTTCCAGAGCCAGATATTCGTAGATTCTGTCGTAGTATTCACCCGAGAGATCAACCGTCAATGTGACTCTCAAGACATCGCCCACCCGGATTTCATCGCTCCCGTTGAGGTTCTCGATGATCTTGGTCAAATGAAGCGGGGCTTTGGGGGCAGGCTGCTCTTTCTGCTCCTCGGGATAAACCAGAGTCAAGGTGGCGTGAATCATGTCTTTGGAATCACTTCGCAGGGTAATAACCGGATTCTTCAGCAGGGCGCCGGCATCCAGTTCGAGGTCTTTCACCACATCGCCCAGCGTGAATTCCGTGGTGTTATCGCCGTAAGCGACGGTAACTTTGCTGCTTTTTGATGGGCCTCTATCCTTGCTCGTATAATACCGGCTGAGGGCCAGCAAGCACCAGCCCGTATCCGCAGTGGAAGCCCATCGGCCATCCGGTTTCAGACTGCGCATCAATGTCCCGGCCCAGAGATCCGTTTTTTCATGGGGCAATCCCAACTCGACTCCCGCTATCAGGCAGATTGCCAACTCTCTGTAAGTGGAATCATAATAGTAGATTCTGTCCGGGTGGAATTTCGGGTCCAGTTTCGTCGCAAGGCTCTGGAGTTTCTTTTTGTCCGCATAACCGGCCTTTTGCGCCGCAATGAGCAGATAGGCCTTGGACTGATTATCCAAGATATCGAAACGTTGGAAATACGCGTCCAATTCCTGGGGAGTCAGATTGCCGCCCGCAGCAAGGTCGAACAGGGCTAATTCCTCGGTCCATCTACCGTAAACATCCGAATAGTTCTGTTTATCGAACGCCTTTCCCTTTATATAGGCCAAGGCCTTTTCCAAACGATCCGCAGGAACCTCAATGCCCGCCTGCTTTGCGTTCAGCAAAGCGAACGTGGCGTACAAAGTCCCCCACCATGAGGGCTCCTGAGCGCCGGGCCAGTAACCGAATCCGCCGTTTTGCACCTGCATGGACAGGAGGCGGTCTATACCTCCCTTCAGAAATTTATCAACCTGATCCTCGGACACGCCGGGGAACACCCCTGATTTGACCAAGCTCTTCACACCGGCCAACGGAATTACTCCCGAGCTGGTCTGCTCTATACATCCGTAGGGGTAATGCAGTAGATACTTAAGACCGGGGGCCAGCTTGCTCCAAGATGTCCTACTAAAGCTAAGCAGCGCCTTGAAATCCGTGGGGTTCAGGGTTTGCGCGTCCATGCCGGCCAAGTAATCCGGAAACGGAGCCTGAAGCTCTGACTTGTCCGTGAAATCGCCCAGCTTCACGCGAGTCACGGGCAAGTATTTGGAATGCACTGGAACCGAATACTCGACAGCGTCCGAGAAAGAGTCTTTGCCTCCCGTGAATTTTCCTTGGAAGGTAAACACGGCTTTTTCGGGTCTGTCCGTCAGCAACGCGTCACCCTTGATAAGGGCGCTTGCCTGAGGCTCCAGGGAAACGCTCGGCTCAAGTATCTTAACCTTGAGACCATCTTCGCCTTTTCCTTCCACAAGAGCGGTTCCTTTTTCTTTGGTCTTGTTGTGCAGGACAATGGGGAACTTGGCGTTATCTCCCTGGATCATGAATCTGGGTGTCGAAGGCTCCAAGAAGAATTCTTTGGTGACCACCATGTTTCTTTGGCCTGAAACAAAACCTGCGTCCTTATCGCAGACCACTGCGTAAACTCGGTACGCGGTGGTTGTGTCCGGCAGCTTGAATTCAACCGTGGCATTACCCGATTCATCAGTGATGACTGACGGATTGAAATAGGCCACAGGCCTGAAGTCCTTACGAAGACTCGGGTTTACCTCCCCCAGGCCCGCGCCGCCTCCTGTCAAGGGCTTTGTGGAAATAAGTCGGAACAAGTCCTGGCTGATGAGATCCAGCCGCAGATCTCCCTGGAAGACACCCAAGGGAAGATCGAACTTGGTCAGCGAGGAAAGTTCAGGGGTTTTGAAGCGGGTCAGAGCTAAAATAGCTTCGTCCACCACGCATACCGCCATCTCGGCGACAACCCCTTTACCCTTCGCATCCGAAACCTTGAATGAAAGTTTCTTCTGCTCGGCAGGCCGCCCCTTCAGTTCCGGAGTTTCGTGGTCAATTTCCAATTTCAGCTTTAGATTCTCGTTCCTTACGGGGACATCTATGTAGCCGTAGTAGGTCATAGGCATGTCGGCGTCTGACTGATTGCTGTAAATGGGGTATCCGTCTCTCCCTATGGGAGCCAATACCGACATATAGACATTGGGTCTGTACTCGTCTTTGATTTGAAAATTGAAAGAACCGGAGCGGTTTTGAAGATCCACCAGCTTGTATTCGAGGATGGACGATTTCTCCAGCGTAACCAGGCATTTTTTGGCCGGTTTAGGAATGGTGAATTGCGCCTGGGCTGTCTCACCCGTGCGAAATTCCTTTTTGTTCAAAGTTATGAAGACCTCGGCCTTATTGATGCCCTCCTGATCCGATTCTCCTCGTCTCCATCTCGACGACCAGCCGACTTCAAAACGCGCTCGGCTGGCATATCGATTTCCGTCCTCTACGATGGCAAACTCCACCAGATATTGACCACCATCGCTGAAAGAAATCGGAAAGGTAGCTTTCCCAGCCGAGATGGGCTGTTGCGAGGTAAAGCTTGCGGTCCAACCTTCTTCCCAGGTTTCTCTCGGATTTCCCGTTTCGTCCCGCTTTGTCACATAAAAGGACTGCTTCTGCATGAACACCGCTTCCAAATTGCCTGTTTGCACAGGCTTTCCGTTCGCGTCCAAGACCAGGACCGAGAGAGGGGAAGCGTATCCGTATTCAACCTGGTCGGGATGATTGCCTATTCCCACGACGAACTTGGGCTTGGGGCTATAAGTTTGGACATCGGTGGCGGGCTCACCGTCCACATCCAGGACGGTGGCCGATACTTTTATTCCAAATGGGCCGGTCATCAAGCGGGGGTCCAATGGAATGGCAAATTTGAGCTTTCCGCTGCTATCTAGAACCGACTCTCCGGATTCTAGGAACCTTTCTTCAGTGTCCTCATTGCCGAAGGTGTACCCATCGTGACCAGGAACCGAGCTTGTCACAGGGACCAGAGTCGCCTTCCATCTCACTTGGCCGTTCTTCACGGGTCCACCGGTGTAATATTGACAGGACGCCTCCACATTCAAAAAGTCTTCACTGACCTTGACGCCGACATATTCGGATTCTTGCCGCTTGCCGACTTTCATCGACATGCTCACAAAGTGCCTGATTTTCTTGAATTCTTGGACCATGAAGGTTTGACTGAAACTCTCAGTCTTGCCGTCGGCTAAATGCATCGAGGCCTTTATCGTGTAAGTCCCTGGAGGTGAAAACTTCTTGGTTTCAAGCTGATCGTTACATGAGCCGAATTCATTGAGGCTCAACTTTTTCTTGTACACTACGTCATCCCGAGGGTTGGCGATCTCGATCTCGACGGGTTCTCCCTTGGGGGACACTATCCCCTCTTTATACGCCCTTGCCAGGAACTTGAAGAAAACGGTCTCTCCCGGTTTGTAAACTCCCCTTTCAGTGAACAAGTAACCTGTTCTAAAATCCGGTTTATCTGTCAAGCGCATCGCTTGTTTCACTGAGGAAGGCTTGAGCTGGTCACTGTTTATCTTTATCCCGCTTGAATCATCCTTTGTCGCGGCTACGATCCATCTGACTTGGTCGAACGGCACGGTTCCAACCTGCGGTTTTCCGGCTCCTCCGACTGTCGCTATAGGAAAGCTTTGTCCTTTGTCTATCAGCAAGACCCCATCCTTATTGGTTTTGCCGACAAAGCTCAATTGGCCGCCTTTCGTTTCCAGCATGATGGACACGTCAGGAACGGGCTTGCACGTATGGAAGGATGTGGCCCAAACCAGCAACGAATTTTCGGAAATTTTGTAGGATAAAGCCAAGTCCGTAATCTGGACGAATTTATTGGCGGACCCTTTCCACTGCCCGTCCGGATCCGTAACGTTTATCAGCCATGCTCCGCCTTTTTCGGCGTTCTTGCGGAAAGACAGCGGAAGGGAGTAGCCGATGACCTTGTCTTTGGATTCCGGAGCAAAAAAGGCCTCCGCTTCCTTGGTCGGAGCTGCAAAAAAGTAAGATTCCGCCGGCAAGGATTCTGCGAGCGCTTTCAGATCGTCGGCTTTGCCGGCCAGCCTCTCCGCACTCTGTCCGTCGACGATTTGGGAGGCTTCGGATAGCAGACACGGCGGGACCCTTGTTATTTGACATCTCATCGCGGGCATATTGGAAAGGGTTACCGGCAATAGTTGACGACCTATCAATTCCACGACGGATCTGTTTGTCTTTATGGATGCCGTCCGATCAAGCCCGGGTCCTTGGAAGGGGTGTTCGTATTGCTTAAAAAAATACCCCTTGTCCGCAGTCGTCGGCATAACATTGAGAGTATAGTCTTGCTTGTGTTGGAAATCGCCTTGAATTATGCAAGTGCGGCCTTCGGCGGAAACCTGAATGTTGGGAACTTCAGGGGTTATCTTGATGACTTTTGCGAACTCGCCTGGAGGGACATACTGAGACAGCGCCACTCTCAAGCCTTTGTTTTGTCTGGACTTAAAAAATGTCGAAACCCCATTCACCGAAACGGTTTGGACCGTTACAAATCGATATGTGAAATCCTTTACAAGGGTCTTCTTGCCGGTTACGTCACCCAACCCCTTGTCGATGACTACGCTAACCGAAATCGGCTTTTCAAAACGTTTTGTGGGCACGATGACGAAGAATTTCGACTGTTCCTCCTTCATCGGTCTTGACTTTGCGTCCAAGATTTCCGAAGTCGTCGTCTTCTCCGTCTACCTTGACCGTAATCGCCGAATTGAGATTCTCCAAGAAAACAGGGTGATTGAAACTTAACCTGAAAGCCCAGTCCCATTGACCTTCGTCTTTGCCTTCCAAGTCATTGGCTCTGTGGCCATATACCGTAAGGGCGTCCGCGTTGGCGAAAGCCGGCGTACACAGGATAACCACTGTAGTAATTAAGACCCAACAAACAGTGTTCAACGAATTTCTCATAATTTACCCCCTCAGCGAATGTAAACGAGCTTGTTGGTTCAAAGTGCAGTAAGGCTGTTTGGACTGATTCTATCTTTTAAAGCAATAGCGAGCTTTTGCCAACAATTATTGCCGCGCGACGGGCGCTAATTTCCGGAGACGTCCACGGAAGGGCTCTGGCTCTGGTAATTAAGACCTGAAACGAATGGAGATGCTCATCTCCCCTACCCTCGCAGGTCGATTGTCCCCGTCAAGACGGAATGCTCGTGGCTTAGGGAAATTTGCTGTGGCGCGGGCTTTCCAGCCTGCGGTTAATTCGGTTGTAGCATCGGCAGGCAAGAAAGCTTGCTCCACATAGAGAATTCAAGATCGAACCCTTTGGGGCCGGCATTGCCGTGCTGGTTCCTACCTAACCGGCGTAGGCGAACCCCAAAGCGGACAAAGAGCCCAAATTTAGCGCTTATGCGGCTTTGCTCCCTATTCCCTACCCCAAGTCTTGGGAAGGAGGAGCGATCGCGCCGTCTCCAGGCTTGGAGAAGGGGTTGGGGGAGAGGAATGGTGAGGCGCGTGCGCGCCCGATTACTCATTTACATAGGCATGGCCAATATTTGCTTGATCTTGATCTCAAAAAAACGGTCAGACGGATGGGCCTCTACGATTGCGACCGTGTCCGCGCCGCGCCCTGTGCCGGCAACAGCGATCACCTGGGCTCCCTCTGGGATAAGGCCCCCATCACAGGCTTCGGTCACGATTTCCGCGGCCACCTTAATTCCTTGGCATAGTAGACGAAGCGACATTGCCACCACGTAAGAGGGGTACACTCCTTGTTGCAATTTCATAAGCGCCGCTTCGATCCCCCGAGTAAGGATAGTCCCGGTATAGATTTTCACCCCAAGGGACGCCAACTCTTTTCTGGCCTCCGCGCCGCATTCATCTTTGTTCGGACCTGCATAGCCGACATTGTGCGTTACCGCCACGATGTTAACCTTTTTGTCCCGAGGCTTTCGGGCAAAGGCCAACGCGGTGTCGCCGCCTGTGGACGCTATGACCACATGTTCAAATCCTTCTTTAAGAAGGCCGTCGACTATTTCCAAGCACTTGCCGGTATTGGCTTTGCCCGGCTTCTCGAAGTATTCAACCTGTCGAATCATGTCCAACCTTCCTTTTGTCTTTCGGTGGATGCGCCCGAGCCTATCGACGAACCATGAGCGTTCACCCGGTGGAAACTCATTTGTGCGAATAAGTCTCCTCCCGAAGTATCCTTCAAAAAAAAACTCTAACTATTGCGTTACTGTGCCGATGCGCCGTCCCCAGGGCCTGTGAGCCCGGAGTCGACACAGAGCGCGGAGGGATATGTGCCAAGCCCTGTTGCGGCCATTTGACTAACCCATTTACAAAGTTTTTTTCCGAGAAGGTCCGGAAGTCTCTTCCCAAAGGGCTTTCCGACAAAGCGTTACACATCATCGGCCTTGTAAGCGCAAAGGTCTCCGCACATGGTGCAGGTTTCATGATCTTCACGACATGTACGACTACGAATATCGCGAGCAAGCTGCGGATCAAGAGCCAGGTTGATTTGTTCTTCCCAATTGCGCTGCTTCCTTGCCCTGCTCATCTTTTCGTCCCATTCCCATGCCCCGGGGTATTTCCTGACGATGTCAGCGGCATGGCCCGCTAATCTGGCCGCCAAGACCCCCATTCTCACGTCTTCAATACCCGGAAGACCCAGGTGCTCGGTGGGCGTGACATAGCAGAGAAAATCCGCTCCGTATGACGCCGCAATGGCCCCGCCTATTGCGGAGGTTATATGATCCAGCCCCGGCGCTATGTCCGTAACCAGGGGGCCAAGCACGTAGAACGGAGCGTCATCACACAGCTTTTTCTGAAGCGTCATTTGAGCCTGGATTTGATCCAAGGGAACGTGACCGGGACCCTCTATAATTGCTTGAACCCCTCGCTCACGGGCTCGTCGGCAGAGTTCCCCCAGGACGGTTAATTCTTCGACTTGCGCTCTATCCATGGAATCGGCAATGGCTCCGGGTCGAAGCCCATCGCCCAGGCTTATCACCATGTTATACTTTTCGCATATGTCGAGAACTTCATCATAGCGCTCATAAAGCGGGTTTTCCCTGTGGTTGGTTCTCATCCATCGGGCCAGAAAGCTGCCGCCTCGACTTACAATTCCGCAGACTCGGGGCTTCCTCTCCAAATATGCCAGGGCGGAGAGAGTGACCCCACAATGGACTGTGACAAAGCTGATTCCATCCTCGCCGTGCAGCCTGATCGCGTCGAGCATCTCTTCCGGCTCCATCTTCTCGCCGCCCCCTCGCTTGCGCACGGATTCGACTAAGGCCTCATAAATGGGAACGGAACCGACGGGTATGGAGGATTCGGATATAATTTTTCTCCGAACGGAACGCAGGTCCCCTCCTGTTGACAAGTCCATAACTGTGTCGGCCCCGGCTTTTACGGCGGCTTCAAGTTTGCGAAGCTCAAAATCTTCATCGTGAAGGTCGGCTGAGGTGCCGATATTCGCATTCACCTTGATGCGGAGGTTTGCGCCGACGCCCACCGGAAGGCCTGAAGCTGTGGGTTTAAAGACCGCAACTTTAGCTTGCTGAAACGTGTCCTTAAGAATTCGTATATCAATCTTTTCGGTTTGGCTTATTTTTTCAAGTAAATTATCCAACATTTATCTCCAAGAAATATGTAAAGTTGTCCGTAAGCATTCACCGGGAGAAAACTTTTTTGTGTAAAAAGGCGTTTCCCGGCGAACTATTACCGTTGCCCCGCAATCTGAGCCGAACACTGGCCTGAAAGCTCATTCCTTGCGGGCGCCAAGCTCCAACTTGGTATCCTTCTGCAAACGCATCAAGGCGACCTCGATATTGTAATCACGAATGTTCAAGCCTTTGGAAACAGCTACTATGTCGCCATCTTCCACGCCGATTTCCATGGCCATGATTTCTTTGGCTTGCTGCAATCCGGCCAAGTTCACAGGAAAACCGGACCATAGATTCCATGATCTGAAATATATTATCCAGCTAAGCTTATTGTCCATCACCCGCGTATCCACAAGCCTGAGACACGGAGTGGATCCGTCCTCCTTGTCGTAGAAGCGTATATCATCGGGCTTGCCTACTTCCATACACATCCGGTTGGTCCTGGGCCCGTGCTTCTTATAGTAGTCGATGACATACTGCCACGAAACCTGAAGCCGCTCTCCGTAAGTGTAGTGCTCATTGGGAGTTTTGTCGGGCGAAAGCAGGTACGGCATGTACTCGGCTAGATATTTTTCATCAGCTACCGGCGGCAAATTCAGATGCTCGGGAATCTGAGGGAGCAATGGCCGAACCCCGGGTTGCTTGATATGGACAATCGCCATGTCGAATTCGATTCGGTCGGCCCCGGGATTTGAGCCTGTGTCCACGGTGTAACGTCGAGCAGCCCCATCGGGCTTTCTAGACTCGTCGATCAAGGTGTAGAGACACTGGAACCAGGCGTCGGGAATGGTCGTCGCCTCTATAAAGATGGGTTTCATGCGATTCTCCGACGGCCCTCGGCGCCGGAGATTAATGAGCGAATGGGACGCCGGCAGAGCCTGCAAAAAAGTTAGACTGGATAAGATTCGACATTTTTGATAAATTCAGAATACCACACGGCCAATAAATAATCCAAGAAATGCTGACAATAAGTGTAGGTATAAGGCCAGAGGACGATGTATCGGAGTTCCGGAACATGTGAGGCTACCGTTAAGTCTTTCGTGGCAAATTGCTCGACGAGCTTGCGGCGGTAAAGGAAGCCTGCCCTGAAGCCTCTCGCCTAACGGCGACGAGAGCCGATAATCGCAGAACCACCGAATCAGAATTACAGTTTCACCGAGGATCGCATTGGAGAAGGAAACAGCTCATATAACCGAGGAAGAGTCAAGTCAATCAGAGAAACAGGCCCATTCACGTCCAAAGGGATGGCTACGTAAACACTTCCTCGATCCCCTGATCGGGTCAGCGAATCCGCCCTGGTTCGATGCCAGAGGAATAGCCGTGGGCCTATTTATAGGAGCCGGCTTTCCGTTAGGAACGCACACGATCTCTCTGGGACTTTTGAGATTGCTGTTCAGATACAACGTGGTGGTGGCTTTCGCTTTCACATTCGTCAACAATCCCATTACGTTACTGCCTATGTATTACGGCTTTTACTGGCTGGGGTGCGCAATCCTTGGCGATCAAGCCCTTATGAGCATGAGCGATTTTCACAAGCTCATCCATCCTATGATAAACGCCGATCATTTCTGGGAAGCTGTCAGGGAATTCGTGGCTCTTGGGGCTGATTTGCTGCTGAAGTGGGCCATTGGGGCGCTAATATGCTCAAGCGTAATTGCGGCCATAGGCTATGTAGTCGGGTATTGGCTCTTGCGCAAGCGGTGCCTGAGAAAGGCCCGCAAGCTTGGAATGACCTATGAAAAATTAGTAAAAGAGTTGGAATCGGCAGTGAGTGTCTGAACTCAATCAGGCATGCCTGAGTCAATCCACTGCGCCAACTCCTTTATTTCAGAATCAGGAATATACGGGCCACGAGAAGGCATACGTCGATAACCGCCGATGTTTCTTTTCAAAATCTTTATCAAATTGGTCTCTTCGGCCCTACCGTTACCTACCTTTTCGGGCTCTATAAGCTTCAAGTCGTAAGGTCGGCTAGATAGAAGCTCTTCTTTGGTGGACCATCCAATGGGGCCATCATGGGAAACCTTCATTTTTGGGTCCCTGTCGTTCGCGGCCTTCCATCTTTCCAACGCTTGATCCAGGATCTCTTTCACTCTAGTCCAGTCCACATTCGGCATGATAACCCCCCGAAATATCGGCCAGATCCGCCCAAAAGCCTTTTGACCGCAACGGCTCAAAAAATTGTAGGCTCCACATCCTCGCCGATGCCGCAAACATGGCATTGCGAGGACATTGTTTTGTTAATTGTCCATACAATACGTCCGGTTTACAACGCAGTCAAACTCACAAAAAAAAGGATCGTGCGATGCACAATCCCTGCGTTTCCCGAGCGTTGACTGATAGGATAGGTAAGAGATCAACCTTCCAGAATTGATCGGAGCTCTTTGAGTTCCTTCTTTATTTCCAAGAGGATTTCTCGGTAATCGGCGTGCTCCATGCCGGACGAATTATCGTCCTTCATGACGACTTCCATCGGGTCAGAATCCTCTTTACCCTTTACGGGTCTTGCGGGCTTTCTGGCTCTTTTTTCGGCGGAAGACTGCTTCTTCATTTCCTGGAGCCGTTTTTTAGCCCCGGCTATGGTGAATTTCTCGTCATACAAGAGGTGCTTAATCTCAAGAAGGAGTTCCAAATCCTTTTTGTGATAAAGACGTTGTCGTGCTCTGGTCCGGGTCGGCTTAAGGATTTTAAATTCCGACTCCCAGTACCTTAGCACATACGGCTCCACGTCCAGGATTTCGCTCACTTCACCGATCTTGAAATATTGTTTCTCGGGAATTGCGATAGTCATAATGCGACCACCCCTCCAATAATGAGAATCCAACCCGACCGGATTCCTTCAGCGCCTGAGGACAAGCCGGTTTGCAGACTTCTGCACGCCGAATAGTCAAACCGGCTTCATTCTCTTATTGAAGCGCCAAATTCTTTGGAAAGGGCTTCCAGAATTAGAGAATGAACCTCTTGGACTTCCTCATCGGTTAGAGTCCGATCCTCGGACTGATATCGAATCCGAAATGCCATACTTTGATGACCCTTCGGTATCGATTCTCCTCGATATAAATCGAATAAGATCACGGAAGTGATAATATCATGGCCCAAGCGTGAAATCAAGCGCTTAATCATGGCGCCTGAAACTTTTTCTTCAACGATGAATGATAAATCCCTCTCTATATAGGGGTAGCGAGGAATAGCGCTGAAAACTCTCTCCTTGCGCATCCGAGCAAAGAGAGGCTCCAGGAATACCTCAGAGATGTAGACTTCCCGTTCTATCTCATGCTCCCTCGCCTTAACCGGTGAAAGCTCGCCAACAAAGCCGATATTCTCACCATCTATTATCACATCCGCAGATTTCCCGGGATGCAGAAAGCTTATATTTGAAGGAACAAATTCTGCCTCTTTGACTCCAAAACCCTCAAGGAGATTTTCGAGCGCGCCCTTAACATCATAGAAATCGGTCTGTTCGGCTTTGGGAGTGTTCCAAAGAAACTCGTACCGCGCGCCTACGGCTAAGAGGCCCAGCTTCAGGTCTTCTCTCGGTAACTCTTCCCCAGGCACGGGAATAAAGGTTTTTCCGATTTCATAAAGCTTAAGGTTTTCGTTTCGGAAATTTATATTCCTTTTCATGACCGATATGAGACCAGGGAGAAGCGACTTGCGCATGACCGTGTAGTCTTCGGTAAGAGGATTCATCAACGCCAGTTCGTCGGAGCCGGAGAGGTCGAATTCTCTGGCCGAATCCCTGGATATGAACGACATGGTGATGACTTCGTTATAACCCGAGGCATTAATCAACCTGCTCACTTTGCGAGCGAGTCCGTGCTTCTCCTGCGTCGAATCCGGCGCGGCGTTCATCCGAGGCATCGAGATCGGGATGTTTTGGAATCCTAGAACCCGCGCAACCTCTTCGGCCATGTCGACTTCCCGCTCCAAGTCCCATCTCCAAGGAGGAGGTGTGCAGACTAAGGCCTGATCGTCGTTCCCCGATTTCCGGACTTCTATCGCAAGCTTGCCTAAATGCAGCTCCATCTCTTCGGCTTGCAGTTTGATCCCCAGGAGATTATTTACCTTTGCCGGTCTGACAACTACGGGACGCCTCTCTATGGGAACGGGATAGACGTCAACACATCCCCGCGCTATTGAGCCGCCCGCATACTTCTTTACCAGGTATGCGCATCTCCGAGCCGCCAGAAACGAGCCTTCAGGATCGATGCCACGTTCAAATCTGTAAGAAGCTTCGGTGGACAGTCCCAAAGTCTTGGACGACCGTCGTATGCCGAATGGCTCAAAACAGGCGCTCTCTATGAGCACATTTGTCGTCGAATCGCTAATTTCAGAGTTCAGTCCGCCCATAACGCCGGCCAGCGCCACGGACCTCTTTCCATCTCTGATCATAAGTGTGTCTTTGGGCAGCTTTCGCTCCTGCCCGTCCAGGGTCGTGAATACCTCATCCGGATCGCAACGACGCACCACTATCTTCCGATCCTCCAGAAGATCACAATCGAACGCGTGCAGCGGCTGGCCCAATTCCAAGAGCACCAAATTGGTGACATCCACTACATTGGATATCGGCCTGACTCCCGAGCGGCTCAAGCGAACTCTCACCTCCAACGGCGAAGGGGCGATCTTAACGCCTTCCACCATGCGCGCGACATATCGCGGACAGAGGTCGTAGTCCGGAACTTCTATGGCGATTTTGTCATGAATCTCGCGGTCGCTTTCTTCCAGAGCGTATTCCGGAATCTTCCAGCTCTTGCCCAGCAACGCCGCTAAGTCTCTGGCTGTGCCCAGGACGGACAGGCAATCTCCTCGGTTGGGTGTGACTGATGTCTCAAGTATGAAGTCCTCGATAAAAGGCAGGGCCTCCGTGAGTGGAATTCCAACCTTAAGATTCGGATCCAACACCAGTAATCCGGAGGCGTCGTCGCCCAACACCAGTTCTTTCTCGGAACATAGCATACCAGCGGAGGTGATTCCCCTGACTTCTCGCTCTTCTATCGCGTCGCCCGAAGGAAGAGTTACTCCGGGTCCCGCATAGGGCACGATTTGGCCGACTTCAACGTTTGGCGCCCCGCAAACCACGGTTAAGCCGCGGCCTCCAAGGTCTATTTTCACAAGATGCAATTTCGACGCTGAAGGGTGGTCGGTTATTTCTTCAACCTTCGCGGTAAGGATTCGGCTCAGTTCTTTGCCCACATGGGTAACGGCTTCCACTTCAATGCCGCCCATTGTCAGCGCTTCAGCAACGTCGCTCGCGCTTTGATCTATGTCCACAAACTCCTTCAGCCAGTTCAAGCTGACGAGCATTTCGCACCTCTCCGGAAATTAATGTCCCGTTGCCGGAACCAGAAACTAGAATTGCTCCAGGAATCTCATATCATTGTCGTAGAATGTTCTTATGTCCGGAATCCCGTACTTCAACATGGCCACTCGCTCGATTCCCATTCCAAAAGCAAAGCCGGTGTAGATTTCCGGATCGTAATCCACAAATTTATACAACGCGGGGTCTACCATCCCTGATCCTAGTATTTCAAGCCAGCCGGTGAAAGAGCAGGTCCTGCAACCGGAGCCGCCGCAAATTACGCATTGAATGTCCACCTCGGCGGATGGCTCGGTAAAAGGAAAAAAGCTTGGCCTGAACCGCAGGTTGAGTTTTTCGCCGAAGTATGTGTGGGCAAATGAAATGAGGACACCCTTGAGGTCGGCAAAGGAGATTCCTTTATCCACCCACAGCCCTTCGATCTGCATGAACATCGGAGAATGGGTGATGTCGGCGTCTCGTCTGTACACTTTTCCGGGACAAATGACGCGCACCGGGGGCTGCTGCTTCTCCATAGTGCGGATCTGGACCGGAGACGTATGGGTGCGCAGGACCACGTTCTCCGAGAAATAAAACGTGTCCTGCATGTCCCGCGCCGGGTGATTCTTGGGTAGATTGAGAGCTTCGAAATTGTAGTAATCAAGCTCCACTTCCGGTCCCACAGCCAATTGGAAGCCGAGACCTCTGAACACTTCGATCAGCTCATCAGTTACCCGGTTGAGGATATGCATGCGCCCGGGCGACAGTCTTCGGCCGGGTAAGGTCACATCCACGAATTCTGAGGCCAATTTGGCTCTTTCGATCAAACCTCGTATTGTCGCCTCCGCCTGGTCGAACTTGCCCTCGAGTTCGGCTTTGACAGTGTTGGCCATCTGGCCGACTTCCGAGCGCACGTCGGCAGGCAAGTCCTTTAGCCCTCGAAGAATTGCCGTCAATTCGCCCTTCCGGCCAAGCAGGCGGGTACGGATTTCCGTTAAAGCCTTTTCATCGTGTAGTTCGGCTATAGCGGATATTGCTCTTTCTTTCAGCTTTTCGAGCTGGTCTTTCATGGCTGCCTCGGAAAAATGGAATGAATGTGTGTCCAATGCGGGATGAAGTCTGCCGACTGCTTTACCGGGCGTACAGATAATTGCCAAAAGACCTGATCATGACGAATTCGGCTAATTTCTAAGGAGCTTTTGGAAATACAAAGCTTTAGTCTCGGCCCCTGAAAAACCACAGCTGATTGCGGCCACTATCCGATCGGTTCCAGGGCTCCGTGGACAATCGACCTCCGGCGCGCCCGAATGTCTGGGAACGGCGATCAAGTCGCATCGCCATTCTAGAAATTCTTGAAGGGAGGTCCGGAGGAAAACTTTTTTGAGGCAGTCTCCCTCCAGCAGCCTTTTCAGGAAAGGCCATTCCCGGTATCTGTTCCCAAGGCCCTCAGGTTTTGCAACGGCTTCTAAGCGGGATACGGCTGGGATCGCACGACATGAAGACGCGGCTGGAGCGCCACACAGAACCCTGCTTCGAGTCACACCTTTATAAGCCGGATGCTCAGAGCGATCAGACTCCTAAAGCGGCCTTGGCCCTCTCCACAATCATGGTAAAGCCTGACGGATCGGTTATCGCCAGATCTGCCAAGACTTTTCTGTTCAAAAGGACTTGAGCCTTGCGTAGGCCCTCCATGAAGCGGTTATAAGCCATGCCGTTGGCTCTCGAACCTGCGCTTATTCTGGCAATCCAAAGCCTGCGGAAGTCTCTTTTTCTAACTTTCCTATCGCGGTATGCGTAACACCAAGCTCGCTCAACGGTCTCCCGGGCCTGCTTGAACGTTCGACTCCTGCCGCCCACAAAACCTTTGGCGGCCTTAAGAATCTTCTTTCTTCTGGCCCTGGTCGCGGGCCCGCTCCGTGCTCTAGGCATGACTGACTCCTTAATTCTTTGCAGCCGGCGTCTCTAAATGACCTATCCGCTTCCAATTCTGGGATTATCGCTATTTAGGCTCCACAAACGGCTGTGCAATCAGTGTAGGTCTTTACTTTGCTTTTCCAAGCGAGTCGCTTGGTTCACCGAATCATCCGTAAGGCAGAAGTTTTCTGATCTGCTTTACGTTACTTGCGTCAATGAAAGCTCCCTGCCTCAGTTCTCTCTTCCGTTTGGTCGATTTGGAAGTAAGAATGTGGCTGTGATTAGCTCTTTTCCGCTTTATTTTCCCGCTCTTAAGAATGGTAAAACGCTTTGCGGCTCCGCGATTGGATTTGATTTTTAGCTTCATGATGGTTGCTCCCGAGGCCCGGAAGGCGCCCCTTCCAGTATCAGACGGTATTAAACTTCTTTTTATACCTCAGCGTAATGTTGATTGCAACTGTTTTGATATTATCCAGGCAACTCTTCACTCGTGAGCGGCAATTCTTGAGATTGCTTCTTTGCTCACTCCTCGCAATGACGGTTACGCTTGTCTTTGCGCCCCGCTTCCATCGGGGGAGGCAATCTCCCTCGCGTAAGTGAAAGCTTTCTTATCTAAACAGACTTATCTGTCGTAAACGTATGGGGCCTGAGTCTTTTCCCGGAACATAACGGACATATCGAGCCGGGATTTCCTCGTATGAATAGGTACTCGAAGCCAGGCCACTGGTCGTATCCGTCGGTCTTGGTTTCCTGGATATTGCAGAGAGTCTTCCACTGTTTTCCGTCCTCCGACAGTTCAACGCGCCAGTTCTCAGGGACGGATTTGGTGTCGGCCCACACTAGCCTCAGCCTCGAAACCGGCACTACGGACCCGAGGTCCAGCCCCATATTCGGACTATCCGCGTCGGACTTGGGCACGTCCAGCACATCCGCCTGAGACGGATAACCTTTAAGAACCTGAAGACCTCCGCTGTGCGGAGCCCCGTTCACCAGCAACTTTGCGTCGCCGGCGTAATCCTTGAAATACGAATCGTAGGGATCGGCCAGAGCGTCATTGGAGCCCTGCGGTAAATTAAAGATCCTGGTTTTGACCTGCTTAGCAAGCGCTTTGGCCATTATATAGTTAGCGCCGTTGGTCAAATGGCACCAGTCCGTGAAGACCCATTCGTGAACATTGTCGTATATTCCGGTCAGGTCTGCGATCTCGAAACCGATGCCCTGCCCCCGTTTCTTTATCTTATCCACGAACACGTCGTATGTCTGCGCTGCGTTATAGAAGCCGATCTTTTCCATACCGGTTACTCTCTCGATCTCTCGCTCGATGGGGTCGCGGGGCTTCTTCGAATTGCGAAACATTGGCTGAAGGGCAAAAACGTGAGGGACCCTGTCACTTTCAAGACTCTTGTGGTAAATAGCCATCACATCGGCAACCTGGTCGATGTTCTTGTCTCTCATCGCAATCATTTCAGGAGTGGCGTCCTGGGCGTGAGCGGCTAAGCCCTTGTTCTCGAAAATGACGCCTGCCCCTTCATCGTTCTTCACCGCTAACCAGGTGAAAAAGTAGGTGTTTCGTTTGAGCCAGAGAGCCAAATAGTTCATGAATCCTTTGCGGCTCATATCCATCACGTCAGTCACAACCTCAAAATACGGGCCTTCCGTGAAGTAATTCCAGTCTCTCAGGGGCCGAGCGACCGTATGAACTTCATTTGCGCCATCCAGCGCCACAATTAGGTCGGGTTGGAAGAGGCGAAGTTTTGCCAGATACCGCATAAGGCAGTTTTGATAGACATAGCCGGCTACTCCAGCGTTAATCACGCGTACGTGCTTTCCCCGTATCTTTTCCCGAATTCGGGGATCCGAGTTTAATATTTCCTGCATTAGGTGCGGTATAGTCCACCTGAAAGTGACTTCGTAATAGTCCACCAATTTGTCCGAAGGAGGCACAGGGCCACGGCCGTAGGCCACGGAGCCACCTGTTACGATCACTCGATATTCGTCGGCGGGCTTTTCTCGCGGCACGTCATCGAAATCTTTGAAACTTTCTTCATTTATATATTCGTAGGAATTTCCGAGCCGAACGTTCCTCACTGCGGCGAAGCCGGGAGTGGGCTCGTAACCGTATTGAGGCGCCACTTTCATTGAACTCTGGCGCGCCAGATCTAGGCTCTTTCCCTTATAGGCCTGCCCGATCGGAGAGGCCTTAATCTGCAAATACGCGTAGTATTCTATTGCTCCGAAGACGCCTACAACGAGAAGGAGCATAAAAGCTATATAGATTATGAAGAATATCGACTTGACTAAGCCGCCTGTTTTCTTCGGCTTCTTGGCCTTGTTGTCTGAAGAGTCCTTTTGGGAAGCCTCAGCCTGCTTTGTTTGCGAATTCGCTTCCTTTGCAGGAACGCTGGCGTCGGTCATTCTTTCCTCCCGGGAAACCTGTTTACCCGATGAACGCGTGAAATAAACGTCTTACTTACCAAGTATTTGCCCGCCGGTCTAGACCTATTTTGCCGCGTCTCAGGTAACACATGGTAATGCTTACTGAAAGTGATGAGACAACATCGCTTGAGCAATGTTCCCCGGGCGCGTTTACGGAGGGTTCCTTACGGTAAGCGCGGTCGCGTTTCTTGTAGGATGCGGTTCGCTTCGCTCACAGCATCGGTCGAGAAAAGCCCCCACGGGTACGTTTCTCGTTAGGGCTTCACACCCAACGGCTCTGGTCCGGAATGGAGACTGGGCGGCGCCAAGGAAAAGCGCCTTCGACGGTAGTGTTGCGCCGGCGAATTCGTGGCCGAATTTGCAAGAGGGAACTTCAAGGAACCCCTTTTGACGCTTGCGTTGCGGCCCAGGATGAGTTACTCGTTCAGTTCAAGTTGTAAAGGTAGCCGAACGGGTGTTTTTACTAGTGGTCCGAGTTATTGCAAAGTTCTCTAGAATGAACTTGACGCTGCGATTTGTCTTCTGATAAAGAGTATAGAAGCCGGGCTGATTCCAAATGCAATTTGGCCAGTTTCATCTTAATGAACTCAACTCAGCATCTTGCCGACCGGCCTTTATCCGAAATTAAACAGCGGAAACTCTCCGTAAACCCTTATGATAAGGAGACAAACGTCATGAGTGACGAATACGATGTTGAACTCACTGAAGAGCACATAATGCTCCGCGACATGGCCAGGAAATTTGCTGACAGGGAAATCGCGCCGGTTGTGGATAAAGATGAAAATGAGCACCGTTTTCAGCGCGAATTGGTAACCCAGATGGGTGAACTGGGATTCTTCGGTTGCCCTGTTCCAGAGGAATACGGCGGCAACGCAATGGGTTACCTGGCTCACGCAATCGTCACCGAAGAGATCGGAAGAGTGTCCGGTTCCTTGCGCGTAGCTTTTAATATGCAAACCATGGGCACATCGCTTTCCATCTTGAAATGGGGAAGCGAGGAGTTGAAACAAAAATATATCCCGGCCCTGGTATCCGCGAAAATTCTCGGCTGCTTCGGGATCACCGAACCCGACGCGGGTTCCGACACAGCGGCGATGACCACCACAGCGGTCAGGGACGGCGACGAATACGTGCTCAACGGACGCAAGATGTGGATCACTTGGTGTCCGGTCGCGGACATGGCCGTTATTTTCGCCATGACCGATAAGAAAGCCGCGCACAGGGGAATGAGCGCTTTCGTCATGGACATGGACCTACCCGGCGTAAGCACAATAGCGATCAAGGAGAAACTCGGAATCTGGGCTTGCCCCACCGGCGAAATCATCATGGAAGACGTCCGGATTCCAGTGGGGAACAGACTCGGCGAAGAAGGCAAAGGTTTTGGCTACTTGATGCAGGAGCTTATCTCCACCAGACTGTCGGCTGCGGCGGGAGCGGTCGGAACCTGTCAGGCGGCTCTGGATGAGGCGATCAAGTATGCCAACGAAAGACGTCAGTTCGGTAAGGCCATTGGGGAATACCAGATGGTTCAGGAAGTTATAGCCAGAATGGTAGTGGAAACCGAAGCTGCAAGAGCGCTCGTCTGGCGTTGCGCCATACAGAAGGATCGGGGTCTCGTCAGCAACATGCGTGAGACGGTCCTGGCCAAGTTTTACGCCTGCCGCGCCGCGGATGAAGTGCCTAACTTGGCTCTGGAAGTCCTTAGCGCCTACGGATATTCAAATGAATATCCCATAGCCAGAATCCTCAGGGATGGCAAGGTCTACAAAATTCTTGAGGGCGCGACCAATATCATGAAAATGATACTGGCCCAGGACGCGTTGGGAATTAAAAAGGCTAATCGGTGACGGGCTTAGAACTGAACTTCATAAATTTGGTCTCGTAGTCGTCCTCTCCGGTCGGAGGCTCTTTTTTCGGGTGGCGACCTCCTTCCCTGGCGGTCATTGTCCTTGGGCCGGCGGGAAGAAACTGTCTCAAAACTCCCGAATTATCGCGAATCGTGGCACGGTGGTCATAGGGGCGGGGTTTATCGCCGCTCGTTATTCAAAAACCAGTTAGGCGGGCGGGGATAAACCCCGCCCCTAAAAACGTTTTGCGAGATCATAACGAGGACCGGCATAATAATCCTCATTCCTCCGAGCCCTTGCAACTCATCCAACATTTTGGTTTAATTCGTTCGTCCATGGGGCAGACTGAAGTCTGCCCTTAACATTTTCCGCTCCAAATGCGCCACTCTAGATTGATATATAATGAGTTTCGCCTTCAAAACCACACACTTGGCCGACGACTGCTCAGCTCGCTTGGGCCTTCTCAAACTTCGCGAGCAGGAGATCTCCACCCCCGCTTTCATGCCCGTCGGGACGAGGGGGGTAGTAAAGACCGTGTCCCCAGGCGAGCTTTGGGACATCGGTTACAGGCTGATCCTGTCCAATGCGTACCATCTCTACTTGAGGCCTGGTCACGAACTGGTGGAAGACCTGGGGGGCCTTCACAAATTCATGGACTGGCCTGGAGCCATACTTACGGACAGCGGCGGGTTCCAGGTTTTCAGTTTGTCCAAGCTCAGGAAGGTGACTGAGGATGGAGTCGTCTTTCAGTCCCACATAGACGGCAGCACGCACATGTTTAGCCCCGAACTCAGCGTCAAGGTTCAAGAATCTCTTGGTTCGGATATAATCATGTGCCTCGACGACGTTAAGGGATATCCGGTTTCCAGAGAGCAGGCCCTGGATGCTCTTGAGCGCACTGAAAGGTGGGCTCGGCGATGTGTGGAGGCTAAAAAAAGAGTTGACCCTGCTTTGTTCGGCATAGTACAAGGGTCGATGTTTTCGGATCTACGGAGACTAAGCGTCGAAGGCTTGCTCGCTTTGCCGCTGGACGGATTTGCCATAGGAGGTCTTAGTGTCGGGGAACCTCGTGAATTGATGTTGGAAATGATAGACCTCACAGCGCCTTTGCTGCCCCGGTCGGTTCCGCGATACGTAATGGGAGTTGGAAAGCCTCAAGATATTCTGGACGCAGTGGTACGGGGGATAGACCTATTCGACTGCGTGTTGCCGACGCGTAATGCGCGCAACGGATCGCTCTTTACATATGAGGGATCGATTAACATAAAGAATGCGCGTCATAAGAACGATCCCGGCCCCATAGACCCGCGTTGTGACTGTTTCCTTTGCAGAAAATATACCAGAGCGTACTTGAGACATCTTTTTTTGGAAAAGGAGGTCTTTGGCCTTCGTCTGGCAACCATACACAACTTGGTTTTTTATTATACAATGATGGAAGACATAAGAACCGCCATCCGGGACAACCGATTGACGGCCTTTGCAAAAGAATTTGTAGCAACGATGGAGGAAAACGATGATTGACACGGCCTACGCTATGGCCGCTCCCGGTGGCGGTCAAGGCGGAGCGGATATGAATACTCTAATGAGCATACTCCCGATGATTTTAATCTTCGGGGTTTTCTATTTTCTTCTGATAAGACCCCAGCAGCAAAAAGCCAAAGAGCACAAGACCCTGCTCGATAATTTGAAAAAGGGGGACTCCGTGATCACCCAAGGCGGGCTGTTCGGCAAGATTACTGCGCTTTCTGATCAAACACTGACTTTGGAAATTGCGGACAAAGTCCGAGTGCGGGTGTCCCGCGCGCACATAGCAGGCCTTGCTCCCTCTAATACCGAACAAAACACCTGAGGAGTTTTAGATGATTCAGAGTCTTCAGTGGCGATTCGCTATAATTGGAGTAGTGCTGCTTATAAGCGCGTTCTTCGTGTATCCTTCGCTCGGTCCTGTGCCTGAGCTATGGGCCAAATATCTACCTAACAATCCGGTTAGATTGGGCCTGGATTTACAAGGCGGACTTTACCTGGTGCTGGAAGTTCAATCTGAGAAAGCAGTGGAAGCGATGGTAGACAAAACGGTCTCCGAAGCTTCCGCTCTGATGAAGGACGAAAAAGTGCGCTACAACGACATTCAGCGCACCGGGGCCAGTGACCTTACGGTATATTTGAAGGACGCGGATCAGGCGGGTCTCTTTGACGAAAAGGTCCTGGATAAGCTGACAAATTTCAAAAAAGTTTCCTCCAATCAGACGGACAAGGGCTTTGAGGTTCAGCTTCAACTAGACCAGCATGAAATTGAAAACATCAAGCAGCGGGCGGTTAGGCAGGCGGTAGACACCATTCGTAATCGAGTAGACGCGTTTGGTGTGGCCGAACCTGATGTCGTTATGCAGGGAACTGATCGTATAGTTGTCCAGTTGCCCGGCCTCAAGGAAGACATCAGTCGAGCCATAGACATCATCCGCAAGACTGCGCGCCTCGAGTTTAAGATCGTTGATGAGAAAGGCGACCTTAGCGCAGCATTGCAGGGAGACGTCCCTGCCGGTGACGAAGTGCTCTACAAAATCGACCACAACCCCAGGACCGGGGCCGCCACCAGGACTCCATATTTGCTTAAGAAGCAAATCCTGATGACCGGAGATGATATCGTCGATGCGAGAGTTCATCCCGATCAAACCGGAAGACTACAGATAGGAATGGATTTCAACAGGAGCGGGGCCCGTCAGTTCGAACGCATTACCACCGACCATGTGCGGGAACATTTGGCCATAGTGCTGGACAATCGGGTTTACTCCGCGCCTGTGATCAAAAGCGTAATATCCGGCGGCTCCGCCGTCATAGAAGGACAGTTTAGCCCTGAGGAAGCACACGACCTGGCTTTGGTCTTGAGGGCCGGTTCCCTCCCAGCTCCTGTCAAGATTCTTGAAAACAGGACTGTGGGACCGTCTTTGGGTGAAGATTCAATCCGCCTGGGCCGTGACGCCATTCTTCTGGGCATGGGACTCATCGTGTTGGGAATGGCCCTGTATTATAAATGGGCGGGCATGGTCGCCAACCTAGCTCTCAGCCTTAACCTCTTGCTGATCTTCGCAATCATGGTGTCTCCGCCGTTACGGGCCACTCTGACGCTGCCGGGCTTGGCAGGTGTGGCGTTGACGATAGGTATTTCCGTTGACGCGAGCATCCTGATCTTTGAGAGGATGCGGGAAGAGTTGCGAATGGGTAAGTCAGCCCGGGCGGCTGTGGAAAACGGCTATACCAAAGCGTTTTCGACCATTTTCGACTCGAACTTGTGCACCATTCTTTCGTGCCTGCCCTTGATTCAGTACGGCACAGGTCCTATAAAGGGATTTGCCGTAACCCTGGTCATCGGGTTGCTCGTTTCAATGTTTACAGCGCTGTTCATAAGCAGAACGATTTTCGAGTACGCCTTGCAAGTGATGAAAATTAAACGGCTCAGCATCGTATAGTTGGCCGTGATTCTTTTGCCTTTACTCTTAATCTCGGCCTGCAAGCTATCAGGCCGCATTTCGTCGGATTAAGGATTAAGAAGTGGAACTGATACCGCCTAATACTAAAATAGATTTTATGGGTAACCGATATTACGCGTATGCGTTTACCACAGTAGTGATGGTCCTGTCTTTGTTGTCGATCCCCATAAAAGGGTTTATCCCGTTGGGAATTGATTTCACCGGCGGAGTGACGGTCCAAATGAAGTTCAATAAGCCGGTGGACTCGGACCAGATCAGAGAAGCTCTAAAGCCTATGAGCGAAAACTCGACCGTCCAGAAATTCGCTTCCGTCGGTGAGGAATACGTGGTCCGCCTGGAGACGGTGGAGGAAGGCAACGACAAACTCCAACAGCGAATCACCGAACTGCTGGACGCCAAGCTCGGAAAAGGGTCTGTGGAAATAAGGGGCTTGGAGATGGTCGGCCCCAAGGTGGGAAAAGACTTACGGCATGGGGCCATTTGGGCCACGATAATCGCTTTGAGCTTGTTGCTGATGTACATGGCTTTCAGATTTACATTCACCATGGGGTTGGGCGCCATATTCTGCCTGATTCACGACCTGATCGCAGTTTATGGTTTCTTCGTCTGGACCGGCAAGGAGTTTAACCTCACGATCCTGGCGGCCATGTTGACAATAATTGGTTACGACGTGAACGATACCATCGTCGTCTGCGACAGGATCCGCGACGACCTAAAGACAATGCGGAAGCAGCCGTTGATCGAAGTTTTTAATACGGCCATAAACCAGACCCTGTCCCGGACCATATTGACCTCAAGTTTTACGATGCTGGTCGTTATCGCCTTGCTTTGCGTCGGCAGTAACGTCTTAAAGGATTTTGCTTGGGCGCTTTTCGTGGGCATAATATTTGGAACGTATTCCTCGATATTTGTGGCCTCTCCGCTTGTCTTGGAGCTCGATCGAATATTCCCGGTTAGAAAATCCGGCACATGACGCCTTTTCATGAATGGCATTTTCGGACACGAAAATATACTTAGTCTTCTGCGGCAAACTGTCAGCCATGATCGACCCGCCCATGCCTACTTGTTCACCGGAAGAGAAGGCATTGGAAAGCGCTTGGTGGCTCTCAGATTTGCCGCAATGCTGAACTGTCCCTCCAGCGACGGCGACCCCTCCTGCTCTTGCCCGGTTTGCTCTCGCGTTATCACCGAGAAGCATCCTGATATTCTCCTGGAAAGACCTGAAAAGAACATTATCCGGATAGAGCGGATCAGGAATCTTCAGCAAAATTTTAAATACGCGCCGGTAGAGGGGCGTTTCCGCGTGGCAATTATCGATGATGCTCATCTGATGAACCGGGCCGCCCAAAACGCTCTTTTGAAGACCCTTGAGGAGCCCCCACCGGGTAGGGTCTTGATCCTTGTGAGTTCAAAGCCAGGCGTTTTGCTTTCAACTGTAAGGTCCAGGTGTCGGAAGGCGCGTTTCGGGCCTCTGGATTCTCATTCTCTAATCAGTCTCTTGGTGGAAAAAGGGGTTCCAGACGACAAAGCGTCCGTAGCGGCGGGCATGTCCGGTGGAAGCGCCGCCAAAGCTCTGCAAATGACTGAATCCAGCTTTATGAAACTGCGGGACAAGGTAATATCCACCCTGGTTAATCCGGTGAATAACGGCCTGTCAGGTTTACTGGACCTATCCGCAGAGTTGTCCGCCAATCGCGAATCGGCGAGGGAGTCCTTGGAGATTGCCAAATCTTACTTGAGGGACTTGGTTGTTGAAAAAATGGGTAGCGAAAACCTCATTCACGCAGACTTCCTTGACACAATCGTCGCTACGGCTCAAAATCATAACGACCATGAACTCTTTCAAGTGTACGATGAAATAACCAAGGCTTCGGATCTAATAGAGGCGGAAATTAACGTGAACAGGAATATCGCTTTGGATGTGCTTTTCTTGAAAATTGCCCGGATATTTGGCGGTCCCGACTTCGGAATGGCTTCGAATTGCAGGTGAACTTATCCCATGAATGATGACAAGTCAAAAAAGGAGCGGTCTTACCTTCCCCGCTGCTGGGGGGGAAAAAGGCCAAAAAGGGGCGGACCATGTTCCGACTCGGAGCCCTTGAATTCACCCACGGAGCCCCTGGAAGACACCTCGGCGGAGATCTCGGCCACAGACCAGCCTGAAACCATCACTCAAGAATTCCACGGCGGACCTCAAGGTTGTTGCTGCAGTAGCGGCGGGGAGGCTGGGGAACCGGACCTTGCTAAGTGTCCATCCCAATCAAGCGACCGCGCCTTAACCCACTGTGATAGCGAACTCGACACCGTAGAGCCTTCCGAAACCGCACCCGGAGACGCGTCTGAAAAGACTCTCGTGCGCCTCGTGGGGATTCGGTTCGGATACGCATGCAAGATATATAATTTCGATTGCGCGGATGTTGAGCTGTCTTTCGGTGACAAGGTTGTCGTGAAGACGGAAAAAGGTATGGGTCTCGGGCTGGTAGCGATTGGCCCCTTCAAGAAAGAGCTCGAACCCGCCCAAATGGAAGGCTTGAGGAAAGTCATCCGTAAGGCCGTCAAAGCTGATTTCGACCAGCAGGACCGCTGTAAGCAAAGAGAGCTTGAGGCTTACCGATATTGTATCGAACGGATCGACGTTTTAGATCTTCCCATGAAGCTGATTGCGGTGGAGTGCTTTTTTGACGGTTCCAAATATGTGTTCTACTTCACCGCCGAAGGTCGGGTAGATTTCAGGGAATTAGTAAAACAACTGGTTGCGAGATTTCCGGTGAGGATTGAAATGAGGCAGATCGGGGTTCGCCACGAAGCCAAGATGACCGGTGGCCTCGCTTGCTGCGGCCAGGAGCTTTGCTGTTCGAGGTTCCTGACAGATTTCAGGCCGGTTTCCGTTAAGATGGCGAAGAACCAGAACCTTTCTTTGAATCCTACGAAAATATCCGGCGTGTGCGGTCGGCTCATGTGCTGCCTGGGATATGAACACGATATTTACGAGGAATTTAAGAAAGGGCTTCCCAGGGTCGGCAAGACTGTCACGATGACTAAGGGCGAAGGAGTCGTACTCAAGCACAATCCTCTCGCGGAAACGGTGTCTGTGCGGTTTGAAGAGGAGACAATTGTCGAAGTCACCAAAAGTGAGATGATTAAGGAGCTTGAAGCCGCTTACAAGCTCAACAGGAAAGGCGGGCCCTCCGAAATGCCCATGGAAGCCCCGGAAGTCGATGACGCCGATGCGGATGAATATGATGAACAACTGGAAAAATTGGTTTAGCCTTCCGATTGACTCGCCGGAAGGGACCCTGCGCCGCTTTGCGAACGTCCGCGGCCCACGTGTGGGCTGCTTAAATAGATTGCCGTGGCTGCCGGCGGGTTTGTCCCCCTGCCTGGGCGGCGGTTGGACAGGTTTGCGAAACAAGACGGCGGGCTCTTTTCGGAAGAACCTGTGTGTGTCCGCTGTTCTTACCATGGCATTGGCCTTTCTACCCTTCCCCCTTTCCGCGGGCCCTACATTCGATCACGTGATGAAAGAGGGCTCCGTTCGGTTTGGGGTCCCTTACAATTTGACCCCGCAGGGGTTCGTCACGAATAATGGGGAATGGGTGGGCTTTGAAGTCGATTTAGCCAACGAGCTGGCCCGCCACATGAATTTGAAGGTGGACAAGATCAAAGTTACAGAAAAGACCTGGCCGCTGATGTTGTCAAAAGGCCAGATTGATGCGGCGCTTTGCCGAATTATGCACAGTAGACATCTGGAAACCCAATTTGATTTCTCTGAACCCTACTTTTACGATTCCCTGAGCATATTAGCGCCGAAGGGCTCATTCAAAACCCAGGAAGAACTCAAGGGAAATAAACTGGCCGCAGTTCAAGGCTCCGCGGCGGAAAAAGTCGCCATGCGGTTGCTGAGAGCCGCTGGAGACGCGCGCTCTGAGGCGAACGTGGTGTCTTTCCCGGACCGCCCCAGTTGTTTCCTTGCATTAACCAGGGATAAGGTGGCCGGTTGGGTTGACTCCGGGGTCTTGCTACTGGAATACGCGTCCAAGAGCTCAGGCAAACTTGAACTGGCGCCTGCGACTGAAAACGTCGAGGCCATAGCCATAGCTTTGCCGCAAAACGATTCCGCCTGGCGTGATCTGGTCAACTTCACTATCCAGGACATGGTGTCGGACGGTTCTTTCAAGAAAATCTACGAAAAATGGTTCGGCCCCGAAACGCCGTATAATTTTCCCCTCAAGCGGCCATTGGACGTGTGGCCCGAGTAATTGAACGGGTATCCTTTAGAACCGCTCGCAAAACCTAAGAGCTTTAGGAAGAATCGCCGGAGAGGCCCTTTTTGCAAGAAGCCCTCCGCGAACCCCGGCCCAAGAAACTTTTGTTGTTGAAGCCGGCTCCAAAGCTCGTCCTATTTGGAGGGCAATCTACGGTAGTCTGTGCCGTCCGAATGGCTTAAGAACTGATGCAACGGTCTTCGCCATCGCCGTATTGAAGGCGACGAATCACACGCCTCCAAAAGATACCGGAGTCGGGGGTGTATCAAACCTCGGGCGCAGGTCTTATTCAAATTCGTTTTCGGTAGGCCGAATGGTCGCACAAGCATGGCGTCGGCTAAGCTAACGAGCTTCGGGTAATATGTATGAAAAGGGTAATTCTCGGAACCGCCGGTCATATCGATCACGGTAAGAGTCAATTGGTAAAGGCTCTCACCGGAATCGACACGGACCGTCTTAAAGAAGAGAAACAGAGAGGCATAAGCATAGAGCTTGGCTTTGCGTTTCTGGATTTGGCCGATGATCTTCGCCTCGGGATTGTTGACGTGCCCGGTCATGAAAAGTTTGTTCGGCAAATGGTCGCCGGGTCAGGCGGAATCGATATAGCGGCCCTTGTTATCGCTCTGGATGAGGGGGTGATGCCCCAGACCGTGGAACACTTGGACATTCTGAGCCTGTTGGATATAAAGTCCGGAATTATTGTGCTTACCAAGTTGGACCTTGTTGACGAGGAACTGGCTCTTCTAGCGGAGGACGACGCAAAGGAAGCCGTAAAGGGCACCTTCCTGGAAAACGCCCCTGCAGTCAAAATCTCCTCAAAAACCGGGGAGGGTTTGCCCGAGCTGAAGGCGGTTCTTCGCGAGTTGGCTTCAAAAGTGGAAGGCCGTCCGGTTCACGGCCTCTTAAGACTCCCCGTTGACCGCGTTTTCACCCTAAAGGGACACGGCACAGTCGTTACCGGGACCTTGATTTCAGGCACGGTTTCAGCCGGAGACGAAGTGGAATTATTGCCCGGTGAGCTCAAAAGCACGGTCCGATCCCTGGAGTCGCACAACCGAGCTGAAGACGTGGCCTACCCCGGAGAACGCGTCGCTGTCAATCTCCGCGGGCTCGAACAAAGCCAGGTTCACAGGGGAGACGTGGTCACTCATCCAGGGGAGTTCAGACCGTCTTACATCATGGATGTAAGACTCAAGGCCCTCGCCAGGTCTCCATTGGCCCTGCGCAATGGGAAAAAAGTGCGTCTCCATCACTATACGTCGGAAGTCGAAGCCCGGATCGTGCTCCCCAACATGGATGAATTGGAGCCTGGAGCTGAGACTCCAGCTCAATTGAGAGTTTCGGTTCCCATAGTGCCCGCGGCTGGAGATCACTTTGTAATCCGCGCGCTTTCACCTTCCATAACCTTGGGTGGCGGGGTCATAATTAATCCCAGGGCTCTAAAGCTCAAAGCCCGCACCGCAAAGGCTTTCCTGGAGACCGAGCGCGAGGATGACACAGGAATCGTCTCCGCGTTGCTAAAGAGTTCTGGAATAGTTGGGGTTTCTCGTAATGAACTGGTGGGGCTTTCCGGTTTTTCAGCTAAACGGCTTGATAAGGTTTTGGAGAGCTTAAAGAACGCCGGGACAGCGATTCGCTTTGACACCGCAGATAATCGGTTAATACACCAGGACTTTTATGAACTCATCAAGAGTAAAATCCTCATACGGCTCAAAGCGTTCCACAAAGACCAACCTTTAAAAGAAGGCATGTCCAAACAGGAGCTGCGTTCCAACATTCCCGGCTCGGACAAGCTCTTTAGAAAAATGATGGAAACCCTTGTCAGCAAAGCGGAAGTTGTGGATCAAGGCGATATAGTTAGGCTGGCCTCTCACAAGGTTCAGCTCAAGGAGGACGAAAAGGGCGCCAAGGACAAGCTTCTCAAGATCATCCTGGAAGGGGGCAACGCTCCTCCGGCGCTAAAAGAAATCCTCGCCCTCGTTCAGGCGGATCAGAAGCATGGGAAGAACCTTCTGACCTTGTTGGAAAAAGAAGGGAAAATCGTCCGTATCCGGGAAGACCTTTTTTTCTCGTCCTCGTTCGTGGACTCGGTCAAAAAGAAACTGGCGGATTTCATCAAAAAGGAGGGCGGAATCACCCCTTCCCAATTCAGTGAAATTACAAAGTCATCCCGCAAGTATAATATTCCTCTGCTGGAATATTTTGATCGAGAAAAATTCACGATGCGAGTCGGAGATCACCGTGTACTGAGAGGTTCGGGCACTTCCGGGGAAGGGGGCAAAGCCATATAGAATTCCGAGATTTTCTTCAAGCGACTCAAACATTCAGTCCTCTGGGATTCGAACTTCCTTGCGTTGTCAGGCGATTTGTCCTCAATGTATTGCGTCAGAGTCCAGGCTTGGTGGTCCAGACAGGCAAAAGCATTGTCCAGAAGGCCGATTAGCTGATTATCCACGTCGGCGATTTTCGTGTTCGACACTGCTTTAAGTTTTGAGCGGATAAGCCGAACTCGTTTTTGAACATTTCGCGCAATCTCCAACGCCGTGTCTTTGGGCATTATCTCCGCTACGAATCCATCCGCGGTGGTTCCAAGCAAGAGGAATGAATCATTCAAGTAGGCCGTGGCCGTCTCACCAAAGGCGTTCAAGTAAATCGTCTGATCGGCTTGAAGGATTGCGGGCCAAGTCACCAGGTAGACAAAGGCTGCAAAGAGTAGAGTTTTCTTCATCGCTATCAATCTCGCACAATGTTGGGCAAGTGCCCTTTTTTCCGGCAAATTCATATCATGACACCCGAAAGGAGACAACCTTTTTCATGAAAATACTTCTGCACACTTGTTGCGCCCCGTGCCTTGTCTATCCCTTGAACGACTTGCGGTCTGAAGGCCACGAAGTCACATCGGTATTTTTTAATCCCAATATTCACCCATACACCGAATATCTCCGCAGACTGGACGCCTTTAACACTTACACCCAGAATAACTCCGTGGATGTTCTAACCGACGACATCAACGACGGGATGGAAGAATGGCTCAGGGAGGTGGTTTATCGAGAAGCCCAAAAGTGCAAAATTTGTTTCAACTTCAGGCTGGCCAAAGTGGCCAAGTTGGCTGCGATGAAAGGCTTCGACGCATTCTCATCCACCCTGTTTTACAGCCGTTTCCAGAAGCATGATCTCTTGAAGGAAACCTGTGAAGCCATCTCCCAAAACGTCGGTGTTGCATTCGTTTACAAAGACTGGCGGACGGGATGGAATGAAGGTGTAAAGGTATATCGAAAGCTGGGCCTTTATCGTCAGAAATATTGCGGCTGCGTTTACAGTGAAAAGGAGAGAGCTCTTAAGATCCTCTAATCCGACTGTTTTTCGGGCAGGCCCCGAACCTTGCCGGCAGGATAGCTGCTCTCGCATAACAAAAGCGCAATACCAGCAACTTAGGTGTGTTGACAATTCATGATTTCCGTCCGTAACCTCCATTTTTCATACAATGACAACGGGCCGGTCTTCTCGGATTTCAATCTCGAAATCGAGCAGGGGTCGCTCGTGGCTGTTATGGGTCCCAGCGGCTCCGGAAAAACCACCTTACTCAAGCTGATAAAAGGGTTGCTGTCCCCCCGGCACGGAACCATCGAAGTGGGAGGGCCGCTGCGCCCCTTCATTGGGTACATCGGCGCGGACCCCTACGACTTTTTGGTCGGCATTACCGTGGAGGAAGATGTCCTTTTCGGCCTTGAAAATCTCGAACTTGATCCCAGCGAAACGCATATAAGATCGAAACGGGCATTAGCCCAAATGGGGTTAATGGGCTTCGAGGACCGGCTGGTCCACACCCTTTCCGGCGGGGAGCAGCAGAAATTGGCTTTAGCTGGATTATTGGCCATGGACACAAAAATCCTCCTCTTGGACGAGTCGACCAATATGCTCGACCGACCCACCCGTTTCCACCTTAGGGACCTGTTACTGCGGCTAAATGAGAAATCAGGAATCACGATATTGGAAGTCAACCAAAACTGGGAGGACGTCCGGCTCTATGAGCGGATCTTATTTCTCGATCATGGCGCAGTTAGGTTTGACGGAAGCCCTTCTGAATTTCTTGAAACCGAATTGGGACAAAATTGGGTTTCCGCGACAAACAGTTGCTTCTGTTTGCGTGCCACCCTGGGTGAGTGGATTTCTTCCTCGGGGATTGACGGCTCCAGGGCTGCTAAACTTTTGCAACTATAATATGTTACTCCTATTTCTTGAGAAACTTCTTGAGAAAAGCGCGCTGTTAGGGTATATTGTGACCGCATTGAATGGGGCTTTGTTAGATTTCGAGATTCATGAGTAGCTGAAATGAAACCTTTCCTCAATAGCGCTGTCAAGTACTTCCAACTCGCGTTTCTCTTCGTGTCGGTTTCCTCGATAGGCATCCTGATGGGCGAAAAAGGGTTGACTCAAAAGTACAGGCTTGAGGACAAGAAAGAATCGTTCTCCAAGGAGAACAAGATCCTGGGCCTGGAGATAAAGGCGTTGGAGCGCAAGGTCACTCTTCTGCGATCCGATCCAAAGACCATAGAAAAGGCTGCGAAGAAGAAGCTGGGCATGTCCGCGCCCGATGAAACGGTATATGTGTTTGAAAAACGAAGTTTGGCGGCCACTCGTTCAATTGGCTCGGAACTCGGTTCAGATACTTCGGAGACTGCACAGTGAGGTTGTTTTAGCGTTGACAACATTGTGATTTTGTTGTATTCTTACATGGGCTTTCCAGAATTCGATCTTTCAGGTAATACGAATGGCTGTTTCAAAGGTAATCGGATTAGATATAGGCTCTAACGCTGTAAAAATGGTGGAGATCGACCGATCCAAACGGCGTTACGATCTTCAATTTGTTGGCGTGGCCCCCATCCCCGACGGGGCTATAGTCGAAAAATCCCTCAAAAAACCCGACCAAGTAAGCCGCGCCATAAAGGCCCTGCACTCATACACTTCCAGTCGTTCCAAACAAGTAGCCATGTCGGTGTCCGGAAAGTCTGTGATCGTTAAGCAAGTCGCTATGACTTCAATGACCGACACCCAATTGGAAAAACAAATACAGATCGAGGCTGAGCCTTATATCCCTTTCGACATTAAGGACGTCAACCTTGATTTCTTCATTATGGGTGATAAACCGGAAAAAGAAGGCTCAATGGATGTGGTCCTTGTGGCGGCCAAAAAGGACTACATGACCGAATACCTGGAGCTGTTGAAATCGTGCGGCCTGACCCCGGTTGTCGTGGATGTGGATCCCTTTGCGTTGGAAGTGATGTACGAATATTGCTATACCCACGTTCAAGAGGAGATCGTAGCCCTAATCAACGTGGGAGCGAGCACGATAAACATCAACATTCTCCAGGGAGGCGCCTGCAAGTATACTCGTGATTTGCCCATCGGCGGAGATTCGATAACGCGTGAAATCATGAGGTTCTTTGATGTGCCCTATGAACACGCTGAGGACATAAAGAGGGGGGCTAGATTGGGCAAAATAAGCCCCAGAAACCTCCGCAAAATCTTTCAGCGGACCACCGAGTATTTTGTCTCTGAAATACAAAAGATCTTGGACTTCTTTGCGCAGAAACATTTCGTACGACCCTATCCAAAAGGTTTTTCTAAGTGGAGGCGCTGCCCGGACCTATGGCTTGTCATCGTCCATAGAATCCGAGCTCAATGTTCCCGTAGAGATAATCAATCCCTTCAAGAACTTACTTACAGTAAACGAAAAAACATTCGACATCAACTATTTACAGGAAGTAGGGCCTCAGATGGCGGTAGCTGTCGGCCTAGCACTCAGAGATGAAAGGGATAAGCAGGTCTAATGGTCCGAATAAACCTACTCCCAATCAGAGAGATTCTTCGCCAGCGCGAGCTGCAGCAGTTCGGTATTACTGCCCTAGCCATTTTTGTGGGTACGATACTAATTATGGTCGCTACCTACATGATATTCAGTGGCAAGGTCAGCAGTCTACAGGCCGAGCAACAGGAGCAGCAGAAAAAGCTGGATGCCCTCAAAGCCCAGAATCAGGAAATTGACGAGCTCAAGAACCGCATAGCGCGCTTGCAAAAACAAGTTGAAACCATAAAGAAACTGACAGAAACGAGAGACACACCAGGGCCGTTTATGTCAGCGGTTAGCTTGGCCATACCGCAAGAGGTGTGGATAAAAGCCATGGTCAAGACCGGTAAACAATTCAACCTGGATGGTATTGGCGCGGACAATACGGTAGTTGTACGCTTCGTCCAAAACCTGTCCAGGATAAGGTCCGATTTTACGGTTAACAATCCATACATTAAAGACAATTCGGAGAGCGAGAAAACGTTCTTCTCCGATGTCAGACTGGTCCAGTTGGTTTCGGCCGCAGGCTCTTCGCAGGCTGCGGGTTCGGGCTCGATGAGCTTCAAGATCGTAGGAAACCTGCGCTGACGGTGGAATAATGGAAAAAGTTCAAGAAATATTCTTTAAAATTCCCAAGCTCTATCGCATCCTTATCGTGGTCGGTATCTGCTTGCTCCTGATGGTAGGATTCTATTTCCTGTTCATTGCCGACATGTTGTCGCAAATTTCGGAGTTGGATCAGGGGATAAACAGAATTAAGACGGAAATTATCAACCAGGAGCGGATGTTGCAAGAAGGCCCGAAGCTCAAGGCTCAGATCCAAGAGCTGGAACAGCGACTTCAGAGCATGGTGGCGTCATTGCCCGAAAAACAAGAGATTGACGTCTTGCTTAAGACCATTACGAATTTAATGAGCGAAACAAACCTCGTGGCCAAGAGATTTGTCCCCGGTCAAGAGCAAAAAGATGAGGAACTTTATTACGCCAAGATACCCATTTCCATGAGCGTCAGGGGAGATTATCGAAGACAAGGCAATTTTTTCACGAGCCTCAATAGCTTGCCGCGAATAATCAACGTCCCCACTCTAAGAATGTCCCCGGCGGGCGGGCTTAGTCAGAGAGAAAACGATCTGGCTAGGAAACTAAACATTTTTCCTTTGGATGTCGAAATCACAGGAGAAACTTACCGGAGGTTGAGCCCTGAGGAAATAAGGGCCATTGCGGCTCGTAAGCACCCGCCTAAGGGAGCTCCGCCACGACCACAATCAAATTAGTAATTGCAGAGGTCTGATATGAAGCGGCCCCTTGTTGAACTCGGCAATTTTGCAATGAAATTCTGTTTGGTTTTGACCCTTGCGGCGCTTACGACAAGTTGCAAGGAGGCCAACCTTGCGATAGATGAGGTTTTGGGGAGACGCTCTATCTCTTCGGCAGACAGTAAGCAAACCTCGCCTCAGACGCTGATCCCCGCTGTGAAGCGAGCGCCGGGAGCGACAGCGCCTGAGCCTCAAGCGCAAAGTCCTTCGGCGCCGGCCCCACTTCCAGGGCAACCCAAAGTTCAGCCTGCCCAAACGCCGCCTGCTCAGCCCACAGACAAACCGGCCGCGCCCCACATAGCTATGACGGGAAAGAAAAGCGCTCCGGGCAAGATGCCGCCCAAAGTCGGTGAGGAAGCGAGGCAGCCACAGCCGTTTGTCATGGGAAGGGTTCCGTTTGAGGTGCCCACTGAAATGCTGCCTCCCGAATGCCCTCCGTCAATGCCTCTATGCAAGTTTGATCGTTCGCAGCTCAAGCTTGTGGGGGTAATGCAAGTAAGCGACGGTAATTACAAGGGAATGGTAGAAGATCCCGACGGTCGAGGTTATTTTGTGACCACCGGGATGATGATCGGCAGGGCCACTATAACTCAGATTAGTAACAAGGGATTGATCTTGTATGATCACAGGACCAATCAAGACGTCCCCATGACCCTAGCGAGCGAAGGCATAGAGGGAGAGCGATGAATCGGACTACCGGCCGGGGTGTTTAACCAAAACATCCTAGCCGGCACGCCTTTATCTTGATACCGAGTTCATCCAATAGACCGCCGACCTTCTCCTTGGGCACCCCATTTTCATCTGCTATATCACATGCTTGCTCACAAGTTATCTTGCCTTCATTCTGTTTGGCCATCAAGATGGCTTTCAATTCAGAATCGTCAATCATTGACGCCTCCTTGAGGATCCGCGGAAAAGGGCGGATCTTTATGGACTGATCATCGCGCCGTTCAGAGGCTTCCGTCTACTCGAATATAACTCTCAGGTTCACCGGTTCGCAAGCGGCAGTCCAGGCGCCTCTGAGAAGTTCGCCCGGAGACACTCTTGCTTTGTTCACGGCCAAATCCAGGCAATGCGTCCAGAAGTCCCCGGTTCTACCCTGGAAAAACCTGAGCAGGACGTCCGGCTGAACCCGGATTCCCCTCGCAAGGAAATTGGGCCCGAGATCCGTGGCGATGAAATTAAATAACTTGATTGTTATGAAATTGCGCGCCTGCGCCACTGGGTTGTCCTCCTCCCTGAAAGTTATCTCCTTTCGCATGGCCCCATAAAATCCTCCTTTTCGCAACGCTGCGCCCACGAATCCTGGCATGGCGGAGGATAGGGCCAAGATCGAGAGTTCTTTAACGTGCGCCTTGTCGACGTTGTCAATCGAAAACCCGTCAAGAAATATGGTGCTTATTCGCTCATCTATGTAGGCGGGGGATATATCGAAATCCATTAGAATCTTGCGTATCGGCCGTCCTACGGTCGCAGGAACCAGGAACCCGGCCTGAAGAAGAATCGTGAAGCTGAGCAACGCCGGATTTGCCCACGCGCCCTCAATTCTGTAGATGTCGGAAGATCCTCTCCGGTTCAGGACCATCGTATTCACCCTAATCTCTTTCGCCAACTAAAGATTTTCAATTTGCTCAGGGCGCGGCCTAAAATACAGAGAGCCCCGATATTTAAGGGGGCTCTTATTGTGTAATAGACTTGACCTTTGCCGTGACAGACTCCACTTAAGGTCTTGTATAGAGCTATACAAGCGGCGCTTAAGCTACCAGTTGAAGACCTTGTCCAAGTCCTCGTCCTTAACCGTGAAAACGATATTGTGCGGGGCCAGCCGCTCATTCTTAAAGTATTCCGGCAGCCTATCTTGGGCTGACGTGAACCCGGCTTTTATGTTGAAGTCTCTTTCGTTCTTCAACACGGATTTGCCTAGGTTAGCCACATCGTCAGCGGTCAGCTCCAGGCCGTAAAAGGAGTTTATCAAATCGATCAGGGCTTGAAACGTCTCCGGCTGGTCCAGCACAGCGAAGGCTATGAACAGGCACATGCCCGTCGAATCGACCGCTGCGGTGGCAATTTGCAAATTCCTGGACAGCTCGATTTGGCCTTCCGACGACTGGGGATCGACAAATCCTCCGATTTTCAGGATGTTTGTGGCCACAGCGTAACCCGCGGTGTGATCGGCTCCCATTGTGCTCGTCGCGTATGTGACGCCGATTCCCTGAACGCCGCGGGGATCGTACGCCGGCATCGCCTGGTTTTTTACCACAGGAACGTGTTCCACGCCGAAGGCTTTGCCCGTGACTGCGGCGCCGTTCCCTAAAATGCGCCCCAGGTTGCTCCCCTTGCCCACTTCCTTGACCAGCTCGATTGCGGCAGCAGCGTCCCCGAACTTGGCCAATCCGGCTTCCATGGCAACACCTATGGCTGCGCCCATTTCAATTGTGTCCACTCCGAAATCGTCGTCAAGCCTGTCCAACATGGCAATGGAATCCAAGTCCCGGATGCCGCAATTGCCGCCGTGGGCCCAGACTGTTTCGTATTCAGGTTGCTTGGTCAGGTATTTACCGCTCTTGTCGTGAAATATCCCTGAACACTTGATTACGCATCCTCTATGGCAACCGTGAGTAGGGCTCGCGCCGCGCTCCGTTTCCAGCGCAGCCTGGGTTTCGCCGCTGATGTCGGAAGCCCCGTCAAAACGGCCCGTTGAAAAATTCTTGGTGGGATAAGCGCCCGCTTCGTTCAGCACGTTGGTGAGCACATTGGTTCCATATGCAGGCAAACCCTGGCCGGTTACAGGATGAGCCCTCAAACCGGCTACCCATCGCTTGTTGGCGTCTTTGAATTTCTCCGGATCTTTGGGACTCCGCATCTTAGCGCCCGAGTCATCTATGACGATAACTTTGACGCCCTTGGCCCCCATTACAGCGCCCACACCTCCACGGCCGGCGTGCCTGGTGGGCCGCATTTCCATGTCCGTACAGGCTATGGAAGCGGCGCACATTTTCATTTCACCCGCAGGACCGATGGAAATGCAGGACACTTTATCTCCGGTACTCGGCTTTGATCTTATCTACCACGGCGTAATTGCCCAGCATTTTCATACTGTTCTCAGGAATAACCTGAACCCCGTTTTTATTTATGACCAACTTATACCAAACATCTTCCTTGGGTTTGCCCTCCAATACTATGGCCGCATACCCGAGGCGGGCCAACATCTGGGACGGCATTCCACCTGCGTTTGACTCCTTAATGCCTCCAGTCAGAGGGCTCTTGCACCCGATGGAGAGTCGTCCCGACATGGCCGCTACGGTGCCGCTGAGCATACCCGGCGCGATCACCAATTTGTTGTCGGCTCCAAGAGCGTGGCACAGCGGGGGAACTTCTTTCGACACCAGAGTCGAAGTCAAAGCACGTCCGCTCAGGCCGGCATATTGGCCGACTGGGACCTCTGTGACCTTGGGACTCTCTTCAGCCCCCATATTGATTCTTAATATCTTGTCCATGATTGACCTCCTGGTCGGGGAACGCCCAGTGGGAGAGTGTTTTGGGATTATTTGGCAAGCTAAGGCCGGCCACAGCGAAAGATTCGATGATACAAGATCATAGTACCCGGTATGTTGTTCGAGTCAAGTGAAAAAAGCGGCAACTTATTAATAATATTCCGTTTTTATGTCGGTCATGACATAAGTTCCTCCTCTAAAAGATCAGTCCATGAAAAATTCGCAGGCCCCGTAATTGCGGAACCCCACCAATTTTGCCTTGACTACCTGATTACTCGGTTTACAATTGCGGTAGGGCATTAACTGGGGATAGCGGTTTATCTTCCCCCGCTCAATTGTTGGTTCGTCAAAGAGACGTCGGAGACTTCCTCCGAACGTGTGGAAGGCTGCGTTAAACGCTAGCGCGGTTCCGTGGTTGAGGTGTTTCTGTGATTCGTGAAGCGTCAATCAAACGCGCATAGACTTGGGCTCTGATCGCGCAGCCCGGATTCCATACGAGTCTAGGACTTCGATGGGCAAGCATGTTGCGCTATAAGTTGAAACTCCGCAGAGCGCATTCAAGTCACGTCATTTTGGCGTATCCGATCGAATTTGAATAATGGCTCGAAGAGACCGCTTGGTCATCAATAATTGATCGCGTGATGGCTTTTACGTGCAATCAACGCATTTCGCGCCTACTCCTTTGCGACTGTATACGCGAGGGCTGCCTGCGCAAGGCCGGAAATTGGCGTGATTCCACCAGGTTACACGACAAGGGCTTCGTGAGAACGTTTGGCATGGTAATTGCCCCCAGTCTGTTGGGGACTAAGCGTCATTTCCTCGGGCTGTCCCGACTACTTGTTTCCGGCTCAGCCTTGCAAATCGCTTATCAACCAGACCACCGACTGAAGAATTAACTTCGCCCGTGGGTCTGATTGCAAAGAGTTTTCTTAGTTTGAATAGCCGATGCGAGATTTCAGGACTTATTGAACGATCTTTATCATTTAGCTTTATTACAATGGAGGCGTCACCAATGCGGAATTTTCTGGATGAATTATCTGTCAATTTCGTAGAACCAACCAATATATTCGAGCAGTTAGAAGAGCGCATAGTCCTGAATGCAGCTATCGCCGCCATTGCGAATCAGAACGTCAACCAGAATCAAAATATAGACGTTCAGCCGCATCCAACGGACGCCACCGCCACTAACACCTACCAGTTGACTGTAGACGGCCACGCTATGGCGCCGGGCCAGCACTCCCTGAGCGCGAACGGCGCGCCCGTGGACTTCAACTCTACCACCGGCGAGATCAAGTGGACGCCGAACAACGCCGATGTCGGCGCCCATACATTCCAGTTGATTTCCGATGACCACGGCACAGGAAGCGCTCCTAACGGACCGGTCTCAACACCTTTCAGTGTCACGGTAAACAACGTCGCTCCGTGGTTTACCGGCGCCGCGACCGCTCAATTTACGGAAACGAACGGGACGCAAACGTTTCAAGTCCATACTAATGAAGATGGTCAAGGCGTAACTTATTCTATCTCTACTTATGGCAGTCCCTCTACGCCCATCCCCACGTGGATCAGCATGGACGGCAACGGACTGATATCAGCCAATCCTCAAGACGGCCAAGAAGGGACCTTCAAATTCACGATAACGGTCAACGACGGGCACACTACGGTGGACCAGACTCCTTTTACGGTGACGGTGGCTAACAAGTTGGATTTCAGGTCCGCGGACAATGCCGTATCCACGGAGGACTGGGGGTTCGGCGCCACCGGATCGGCGACTAATGTTTTTGACGTCAATACAGACACGGAGTTATCCGGCAAACCTGTGACCTATTCTTTGGTCGGCGCGCCCGCTTGGTTGTCTATCAATCCTACGACCGGGGTTATGACCGGGGTTCCTGATAACACAATGGTAAACTCCGCTGGAGGTCACTACAATTTCACTATCCATGCGGATAGCTCTGAAGGTAGCGCAGATCAAGCATTTCAGCTCACGGTAGTAAATAATCCGTCCCATTTCCTAAACCACGAAACTACCATCAGCATGACCGAGACCAGCGGCGTACAGACCTTTGACGTGCAGAACGATGATGAGGGCGTTTCAAAAGCGACCACTCCCTACAGTTTCACGTCCTATGACGGCGGATCTGTTCCCTCTTGGCTTACCATTGACGCCCACACAGGGTTGATTTCAGGAAACCCGTTGAATCAGGACGTTGGCGTCCACACGGTAAAAGTGCAATTCGATGACGGAAACTACGATAATGGAGTTCAATACCAGACATTTACCCTGAATGTGGCCAACATTCCCAACTATTTTCAATCAGCCAACGCGACAACCTGGATCGAGGACCACGCAGGTCAAACCTTCGATGTGCAGACCCACGAAGAAAATCAATTGGGCGCTCACATAACATACTCGCTGGCCGATACGCATGATCCTACGAAGATTACCGACGGAGGGTTGACCTGGGACGGCTGGGTTCATATCAATCCCCTCACCGGAGTGATCACGACGGACACCGGTAAACCGGACAACTCTTACGTAGGCGATCATACCTTCACCATCGTATCTGATGAAAATAATGGAGCGCCTCTGGTGACCCAAGACTTCACCCTTACGGTGGTCAATACCGTGCCGGTCATAGTGTCCGACGACCATGTTCAGGTTCAAGAGGACTCGGTGGGAGCGACTTTCCAGGTCAAGCTCGCCAATAACGATAGCGAACCGGGGTCTGTCTGGTCCATCGACCATGCGCCCACCATAGGCGGAACACAGGTTTACATCGATTCAAACGGACTGCTTCACATTCCAACCGGAACCAACAAGGACGTTGGCGGGATATACGACTTCAATATTACGGTAAACGACCAGCACGGAGGCGTCGCTACGCAGTTTTTCAGTGTCGAGCTAACCAATAAGGCGCCTGTCTTCACAGACTTGCCGCCCGTGGATCTCGTCAGCGGTAAACCCACCCTGAACGTGGCCGAGGACTCCACAGCGACTTTCGACATTAACACTGCAAGCCCCTTAAACGACGAAGGTGACGGGCCGACTCACTACTATTTGGTCGGATCTTGGAGCTGGATATCCATCGACTCCACCACAGGATTCCTCACGGTCCATCCCAACAACGCGAATGTGGGCGATAACACGGTAACGGTCGGGTTGGATGACGGTCACGGGGGTGTGGCCACCCAGGACATAGTTGTTCATGTGAATAATACGCCTCCCGCGATAACCACAGCCGGCAGCGCCACTTGGATAGAAGACGGAGGCGGAACCGGCGCCGGGTATCAATCATTTGACGTCCACAGCACCGACGATGGCCAAGGAACCATTACGTACTCCGCCTCCGGGCAGCCGTCCTGGCTGAATTTTGACGCTAACGGTCACATGTGGGCCGTTCCGGCAAATGCGCAGGTGGGGACCTGGAATTTCACGGTAACTGTTAACGATGGTCACGGCGGAACCGACACCCAACCATTTACATTGACCGTGACCAACGTGCTCCCGGTTTTTGACAGCGCCGCCTCGGTCTATTTCAATGTGAATTACACCACCGGCGTGCAGACTTTTGACGCCCATACGACCGATGAGAATTCCGACAGAAACCCTTCCGGTAATTCATCCACTACGCCTGCGGGTAACGAATACCAGTTGACGCAAAAGGATGGAGGGGTCTCGGACCTAGCGCATGTAAGCATTAACTCGAAGACCGGAATCATCACCTGGGACGGCGCCGGGCTGGCCATGGGAGACCATCAGTTCTATATCCACTTCTTTGACGGGACCGGATGGATCCAGCAGCCCTTTGACATGTACATTACAAATACTCCTCCCAGCGACGCAGATCATGATCTAGGCTTCTTCTCAGCGAACAACGCCAGGTTCTTGGAAGACGAGCCGAATCAACATTTCGACGTGCAATATACCGGTGAGGGCGCCGCAAATCTGGTTTATCAATTGGATGGCAGCCAGCCTGCCGGTCTTACGATTGACGCCGCCACAGGCGTGATCACCTGGAGCCCGACCAATAAGGATGTCACCTCCCCTTCCCCGCTCCCGGAGACCCCTCACGCTTTCGGGATCAACGTGGTGGACATTTCGGACGCCCTTCATCCTGTAACCGTTGCCCATGAGAATTTCAAACTTTATGTGGATAACGTCCAGCCGTACTTTACGACTCCTGCGAGCAGTCTGACGTTCACGGAAGACCAGGCGCCTGCTGCTACCTATAACGTCAATAACACCGACGAAGGCCAGGGTTTCTGAAACACACTATTCCCTGGAATATGTCAGCGGCCCGGCCGGCGCGCCGAGCGCCGTTCCAGACTGGCTCAAGATTGACAATAATGGCCTGGTTTATGCGGATTTGAACGCCTCCAACGGCCATGCTTCCGGCATGTTCACAAATGACGACGTGATGGGAACGTGGCATGTGAACGTGGTGTTCTGGGACGGTCACGGCTGGACCAGTGGCGCTCCTGACGTGATCAAACAGGACCTGACGGTGACCGTGCAGAATACGCTGCATTTCACCAGCGCCGACAACACATACTGGCAAGAGGACAGCTCGACCGCTTTGAATTATCAGGTGACCACGGACGACGATTCGTCAGCGCGTGGAGTCACTTACTCGCTCGGGAGCGACGTCCCGGCATGGTTGGCCCCACATCTACACATGGATTCCAACGGGCATATGTGGACCGACGCGGGATTTTCGGCGGATAATAATCTTGTTGGCTCGTACACATTCACGATACACGGAGAGGACGGCCACGGCGGCGCGAATCAGCTTTTTACTCTCAATATCCCGAATCGGGATCCAGTATTCGACGCTCCCCAATCCGGAGGTTATGACCCCGGCAATCCAGGCAATTCAGGACCGTTCAATACTTACGATTATTATTTGAAGGAGGACGGAGGCGTCCAAACTGTGGCGCTGCACATGGACGACGCGATTACGGGGTCTACGTATCATTACACCTGGAGCGGAGCGCCCCAGTGGATGTCGCTTGATCCATTGACCGGAATAATTACCGTAAACCCGACAAACAAAGATGTCGGCGACTGGACGGTCACAGTAAAAGCCTATGACGGCCAGGCCGGCAAAGACTTCGGATACACCGGCGGCGTGGATTCGGACGGAAGTATCGACGGGGTCACCACGCAAACTGTGACCATTCACGTGCTGAATCGGGCCCCTGTTTTCTCATCCGCGGATCATACCTCGGTAAACGAGGATTCCCCGTTGAGCTTTAATGTTCAAAATGATGATGAATCCGACGGAGGCACGACCTATTCCTGGAGCGCGGCCAAACCCTCATGGGTTCATATCGATACCGTAACCGGCCTGATGACCGCCAATCCCGACAATTCCGATGTGGGAGCTTTCAGTTTTGACATATACGCCAACGACACACACGGTGGAGTTACGACTCAGCACTTCGCATTGACCGTAAACGACACGGCTCCCAAATTTCTGAACCCGCCGGCTTCAGGTTATACCTGGACCTTGACGGAAGACGCGGCCGCAGTCCAATTCCAACTTTTGGCGGAGGACCAGGGTGAGCACAACACTAATGCCGGAACGGTGGTCTACTATCACCTTGACCCGGCGACCACGCCCCCAGGGGTCAGATTCGCTGACGACCATTCGGGCTTGTGGACCATGGGCGCCGGCGAAGACCAATATGGATTCCTGAATAGCGTCACAGGTTTGCTCATTCTCAGCCCGACCAACCGCGACGTGGTGAGCAGCTCGTCCGGAATAACGTTCCCAATCACCATCTTCGACGGCAACGGGATGTCGGACACTATCAACTTTACTCTGAAGACGCAGAACACGGATCCGGTCTTCACCAGCGATACCGCCATCATCTGGTATGAGGACCAGCTCACGAACCTTGCAGGAACGACGACCGTAATTCCCTTCAACGTGGACACTACGGACGAGAATTACGACCGCTTCAGTGGTCCTGGAGTCTCCTATTCCCTGATTGGAGCCCCTTCCTGGTTGGATATCGACGCCAAGGACGGGCATTTGACGGTGCATCCTCTTTCCACCGCAAATGACGATCCGGCCTTCAACAGCGATCCAACCATTAAAGGCTCGCCTGACAACAGCATGGTAGGGGTGTACACCTTTACCATCGACTTTTTCGATGGAACTGATCACATTCAGCAGTCTTTCAGTCTCACGGTCAACAACAGACCGACGCAAATAACGACGTCTCCCGCGGACCAGTTGATTACTCAGGACACCACTCTCCATATCACCGACGCCCAAATACAGGCGACGGACGAATATTCCAAGAATCCTTATTTGTACACCCAAGACTATTACACCCTGGAGATAAAACTTAACGATCAAGGCAATTGGATAATGGTGAACGACGGGACAGGAAACGGGACGTACAATACTCTTGCCGCTACCTGGAGCAGCGCCCCATATACTTCGACGCGAAGACCGGGGAAATTACGTGGACGCCGACGAATTCCGATGTGCCCAACGTGGTGGATCCCACTGGAACAAAAGACGCTTTCGGCGGGCTTCTGCACGATCTGTTCAGAGTTACGCATTACGACGGAAACACCTTCGACGCCGCCACACATAATCCCGTAGGCGACTCCAAAACTTTCTTTGTGGCCGTCGACAATGTCCAACCTGTCGTGACCGTGACCCCTCCGGTTCCAACTCCTCTGCCGAACCATGGTAATTGGGTTCTGACTGAAGATGACACTTTGGCCAACTCCACTTTACCGGGTTCCGTCATAGAATCCGCCCATGAGGAAGGCTACGGGCTCACCTATCAGCTTAAGATCAGTCTGACCGGCTATGAGGCGGGGTTGGTTGATCTGTCGAGCCTGCCAAATTATAACTACGATTCTGCGCACGGAATAATTACGGTTGAACCCAACGGGTCTCATGGAGGCGTGCTGACTTTCTTTGAAAAAACCGGTCAGATCACATGGACGACTACGAACGCCGACGTGACCTATGACGCGAGCGGAAATCCGGAAATACCCTATCTTTTCCAGGTCACGGCCAATGACGGGAATACAAATCACGGTGCGTCTTCAGGCTATACCGGCGATCAAACCTATTTGTCTTCGCCGCCGGTGGAATTTACCGTGGAGGTGTTGAACACGGCTACGACCGTGTCCGCGGAAACCTCCGGCCACCCCCACCTGCCGGATGTTACGGTGGACATCGCCCCCACGGGTGGTTCCTCAGTGAACCCGGTGCTCCATGTCGACGCGTACGCGGCGGATCAGGACACTGATACTCCGGGGTCCAGGGCCGCTCATCCATACTTTGATCTTATGGTGTCCACGCTGGCCAACCCCGACCCCAACCATCCCGGTGATTTTGTTTCATTGGCGTCTTTCAATAGCCGGGCCACAGGATGCACCCAACTGACTCTAACAGACGCCACAAACGGGATCATAGATTGGGCCCCCAATATCAACGACCTCGGAACTCAGATCACGATCCTAGTTATTCATCACGACGAACACGGCAGCACGGCCCATGACGATTTTAAGGTGTCCGTTCAGCAAGCGACTTTGATCGAAGATCACCAAGCGCAAATTGACATTTACACCGGTGCGGAGTCCCAGGGCCTGGTTGATCACTATGCCCTGTATGTGGATCCCACGGGAACCGGGACCAATTACCAGCCCCTGTCTTCCTATGCGGGCGGAAAGATAAACGACGATGGCGGCTCCATTGTCCTCACCGACGCACATAGCGGCCTGATCACATGGACGCCCACAAACGCCGACGTGACACTGGGCGGAGCCACGACAGCGACCGCCACCACCGTGGAACGAAACGCTTACCTGTTCAAAGCCGAAGCTTACGACGCTTCCAATACCCTCCTGGAAACCAAGACGTTCACCGTCGGGGTTAAGAACGATCCCACCAATGTGGGGGCGACCTTGGACGCCAACGGAAATGTGGTCGCCACATTAGGGGCGAAGTCAATCACTGAAGACGGCGGTCTGCAAACAATCGTAGATGTGGCCTCCAGAGACGAGCAGGTTGAGGCCTCAGATCCCGCCTATTTCAAGGATTCCTATTATCAGCTTTTGGTCCAAAAGGTTGGAGACCCCACCGTGCATACGGTGGTTCCGTTGGATCCAGCCGCCGGTACGGAATTCTGGTCGTACACCCCAAATGCCGGCGGAGGGGAGATCCTTATTAGTAAAGACACGGGCGTAATTACGTGGGAAGGCCCTTCCGGCGACCTGACTCACGGCCCCAACAACGCCGACGTCGGCGTGTACCACTTCACGGTAATCCACCACGACGGCCACGGAAGCTCCGCTACGGACACTTTCGATGTTACGGTCTCCGACACGGCCCCGAGCCTGGGGAATGTCCCGATCACATGGAAGCTCACGGAAGACTCGTCATCCAGCCTTGATTTCACCTCCGAAGATGAAGGCCTTGGCAACACCACGTACATCGTTCAGGTGAAAGACCCCAATGACGCGACAGGGAACACATGGCACACCCTGGACAAGAATAACACCTCCTGGCAGCCCGAGGGAACACAGGGCGGGATTCTAACCCTGGACGCAGCCCACGGCATACTCACCTGGAAGCCCACAAACGCGGATGTGACCAACGCCATAGACGGCAGCTCTCTATCGGGACTCGCCCAATACGACTTCAAGGTTCAGGTGGACGACGGCCACGGTATGGTCACGGGTCCCACTCCTTTCAAGGTGGAAGTGGACAACGCGCCCACCGAGATCACCCCGGAAGCCGGTCAGGACTCTTCTCATCCCATTAAGGACAGGACATGGAATGAGGACTCCACCTATTCCATCGACGTGGGCAAACCCGGAACGGGCGTGACGGACGAACAGGTTGAAGCCCCCACTGCGAGTCCGGTGTTCAAAGACACCTGGTACCAGTTGACGGTGGACGGAACCCAGCAGGTGGTGACGAGTTACGCTTGGAATACCCCCGATTATTACCTCACCCTGTCCACCGGCAGCGTAGTGCATCTTAATAAAGACACGGGCGTCTTGGATTGGACCCCCAACAACATGGACGTGGGCTCACACACCTTCGAGGTGACCCATTACGATGGCCACGGAAGCCAAGCCACCGCGGACTTCACCATCAACGTGAGCAATATTCCGCCCACCATCACCGCTCCCGTGAACCATCTTGTGGAAGATTCCACAAACACGGCTTACACAACTCTGGATATTTACTCCGATGACGAGGCCAAGGGCGGAGTCACATACCAGGTGTGGATAAAGGACCCCACCGGATCGAGCTACATAGCTTTACCGACGGATTCCAGCGTGATCTACCAGCCCAACGGTTCCAACGGCGGGGCAATATGGTATGACCAGCACACGGGTATCATCACCTGGAACACGACCAACGCCGACGTTACCAGGGACATAACCGGTAATGTCATTTCCGGCCTGTCCGACTACACATTCGAGGTCGTGGCCACGGACACCCACGGCGGGACCAGCGCTCCCACATATTTTCATCCGCAGGTATGGAACGACCCCACCCAGGTGTCGCTGACCGTGGGCGCCACGGTGATCCACAACAACGACACCGTCGCCGCCAATGAAGACGGGAAATTCGACTGGAATTTCCAGGCCAAAGACGAAAGCGTGGACAGCAGTCCCCAGAGAGGCCCCTCTCCTGACGGCGTTACATTCTACGATCTGTATGTGACCAAACAAGGCGGCTCCGAACAACTCTGGTCCGCTCCCATGACGCCTAATACCAATGGGGAGACGATCTATTTCGACGCAAAGACCGGCGAAGTGACATGGGGCGACGCCACGGATCACACAAGGGGTCCGAACAACGCGGACGTCGGTAATTACACCTTCCGCGTGGTTCACCATGACGGTTACGGTTCCACGGACTCCATGAGCGTAAATCTGGCGGTTGACGACACGGCGCCCAGTCTGGGCAACGTCCCTGCGACATGGAAGCTCACGGAAGACTCGTCGTCCAGCCTTGATTTCACCTCCGAAGATGAAGGCCTTGGCAACACCACGTACATCGTTCAGGTGAAAGACCCCAATGACGCGACAGGGAACACATGGCACACCCTGGACAAGAATAACACCTCCTGGCAGCCCGAGGGAACACAGGGCGGGATTCTAACCCTGGACGCAGCCCACGGCATACTCACCTGGAAGCCCACAAACGCGGATGTGACCAACGCCATAGACGGCAGCTCTCTATCGGGACTCGCCCAATACGACTTCAAGGTTCAGGTGGACGACGGCCACGGTATGGTCACGGGTCCCACTCCTTTCAAGGTGGAAGTGGACAACGCGCCCACCGAGATCACCCCGGAAGCCGGTCAGGACTCTTCTCATCCCATTAAGGACAGGACATGGAATGAGGACTCCACCTATTCCATCGACGTGGGCAAACCCGGAACGGGCGTGACGGACGAACAGGTTGAAGCCCCCACTGCGAGTCCGGTGTTCAAAGACACCTGGTACCAGTTGACGGTGGACGGAACCCAGCAGGTGGTGACGAGTTACGCTTGGAATACCCCCGATTATTACCTCACCCTGTCCACCGGCAGCGTAGTGCATCTTAATAAAGACACGGGCGTCTTGGATTGGACCCCCAACAACATGGACGTGGGCTCACACACCTTCGAGGTGACCCATTACGATGGCCACGGAAGCCAAGCCACCGCGGACTTCACCATCAACGTGAGCAATATTCCGCCCACCATCACCGCTCCCGTGAACCATCTTGTGGAAGATTCCACAAACACGGCTTACACAACTCTGGATATTTACTCCGATGACGAGGCCAAGGGCGGAGTCACATACCAGGTGTGGATAAAGGACCCCACCGGATCGAGCTACATAGCTTTACCGACGGATTCCAGCGTGATCTACCAGCCCAACGGTTCCAACGGCGGGGCAATATGGTATGACCAGCACACGGGTATCATCACCTGGAACACGACCAACGCCGACGTTACCAGGGACATAACCGGTAATGTCATTTCCGGCCTGTCCGACTACACATTCGAGGTCGTGGCCACGGACACCCACGGCGGGACCAGCGCTCCCACATATTTTCATCCGCAGGTATGGAACGACCCCACCCAGGTGTCGCTGACCGTGGGCGCCACGGTGATCCACAACAACGACACCGTCGCCGCCAATGAAGACGGGAAATTCGACTGGAATTTCCAGGCCAAAGACGAAAGCGTGGACAGCAGTCCCCAGAGAGGCCCCTCTCCTGACGGCGTTACATTCTACGATCTGTATGTGACCAAACAAGGCGGCTCCGAACAACTCTGGTCCGCTCCCATGACGCCTAATACCAATGGGGAGACGATCTATTTCGACGCAAAGACCGGCGAAGTGACATGGGGCGACGCCACGGATCACACAAGGGGTCCGAACAACGCGGACGTCGGTAATTACACCTTCCGCGTGGTTCACCATGACGGTTACGGTTCCACGGACTCCATGAGCGTAAATCTGGCGGTTGACGACACGGCGCCCAGTCTGGGCAACGTCCCTGCGACATGGAAGCTCACGGAAGACTCGTCGTCCAGCCTTGATTTCACCTCCGAAGATGAAGGCCTTGGCAACACCACGTACATCGTTCAGGTGAAAGACCCCAATGACGCGACAGGGAACACATGGCACACCCTGGACAAGAATAACACCTCCTGGCAGCCCGAGGGAACACAGGGCGGGATTCTAACCCTGGACGCAGCCCACGGCATACTCACCTGGAAGCCCACAAACGCGGATGTGACCAACGCCATAGACGGCAGCTCTCTATCGGGACTCGCCCAATACGACTTCAAGGTTCAGGTGGACGACGGCCACGGTATGGTCACGGGTCCCACTCCTTTCAAGGTGGAAGTGGACAACGCGCCCACCGAGATCACCCCGGAAGCCGGTCAGGACTCTTCTCATCCCATTAAGGACAGGACATGGAATGAGGACTCCACCTATTCCATCGACGTGGGCAAACCCGGAACGGGCGTGACGGACGAACAGGTTGAAGCCCCCACTGCGAGTCCGGTGTTCAAAGACACCTGGTACCAGTTGACGGTGGACGGAACCCAGCAGGTGGTGACGAGTTACGCTTGGAATACCCCCGATTATTACCTCACCCTGTCCACCGGCAGCGTAGTGCATCTTAATAAAGACACGGGCGTCTTGGATTGGACCCCCAACAACATGGACGTGGGCTCACACACCTTCGAGGTGACCCATTACGATGGCCACGGAAGCCAAGCCACCGCGGACTTCACCATCAACGTGAGCAATATTCCGCCCACCATCACCGCTCCCGTGAACCATCTTGTGGAAGATTCCACAAACACGGCTTACACAACTCTGGATATTTACTCCGATGACGAGGCCAAGGGCGGAGTCACATACCAGGTGTGGATAAAGGACCCCACCGGATCGAGCTACATAGCTTTACCGACGGATTCCAGCGTGATCTACCAGCCCAACGGTTCCAACGGCGGGGCAATATGGTATGACCAGCACACGGGTATCATCACCTGGAACACGACCAACGCCGACGTTACCAGGGACATAACCGGTAATGTCATTTCCGGCCTGTCCGACTACACATTCGAGGTCGTGGCCACGGACACCCACGGCGGGACCAGCGCTCCCACATATTTTCATCCGCAGGTATGGAACGACCCCACCCAGGTGTCGCTGACCGTGGGCGCCACGGTGATCCACAACAACGACACCGTCGCCGCCAATGAAGACGGGAAATTCGACTGGAATTTCCAGGCCAAAGACGAAAGCGTGGACAGCAGTCCCCAGAGAGGCCCCTCTCCTGACGGCGTTACATTCTACGATCTGTATGTGACCAAACAAGGCGGCTCCGAACAACTCTGGTCCGCTCCCATGACGCCTAATACCAATGGGGAGACGATCTATTTCGACGCAAAGACCGGCGAAGTGACATGGGGCGACGCCACGGATCACACAAGGGGTCCGAACAACGCGGACGTCGGTAATTACACCTTCCGCGTGGTTCACCATGACGGTTACGGTTCCACGGACTCCATGAGCGTAAATCTGGCGGTTGACGACACGGCGCCCAGTCTGGGCAACGTCCCTGCGACATGGAAGCTCACGGAAGACTCGTCGTCCAGCCTTGATTTCACCTCCGAAGATGAAGGCCTTGGCAACACCACGTACATCGTTCAGGTGAAAGACCCCAATGACGCGACAGGGAACACATGGCACACCCTGGACAAGAATAACACCTCCTGGCAGCCCGAGGGAACACAGGGCGGGATTCTAACCCTGGACGCAGCCCACGGCATACTCACCTGGAAGCCCACAAACGCGGATGTGACCAACGCCATAGACGGCAGCTCTCTATCGGGACTCGCCCAATACGACTTCAAGGTTCAGGTGGACGACGGCCACGGTATGGTCACGGGTCCCACTCCTTTCAAGGTGGAAGTGGACAACACGCCCACCGAGATCACCCCGGAAGCCGGTCAGGACTCTTCTCATCCCATTAAGGACAGGACATGGAATGAGGACTCCACCTATTCCATCGACGTGGGCAAACCCGGAACGGGCGTGACGGACGAACAGGTTGAAGCCCCCACTGCGAGTCCGGTGTTCAAAGACACCTGGTACCAGTTGACGGTGGACGGAACCCAGCAGGTGGTGACGAGTTACGCTTGGAATACCCCCGATTATTACCTCACCCTGTCCACCGGCAGCGTAGTGCATCTTAATAAAGACACGGGCGTCTTGGATTGGACCCCCAACAACATGGACGTGGGATCGCACACCTTCGAGGTGACCCATTACGATGGTCACGGAAGCCAAGCCACCGCGGACTTCACCATCAATGTGAGCAATATTCCGCCGACCCTGACCAGCGTTCCCGGACCTCAAACGGCCACCGAAGACCATGCCTATCATTTGGATGTCAATACCGATGATGAGATAACACCGGTTGCTCCCAGCACGGATACCAAAGTAACTTACGATCTTCAGATCGACGTTACCGGGACAGGGCTGCATTACGTAGACTTCAATTCGCTCAACTACCCTGATGGAAAAATTAACGGCGATCATGGTGGCGTGATCGTATTCGACGCGAACAAGGGAACAGTGGATTGGACACCGACCAATGCCGACACGACCCTCAACGCGGACCAACTCACTCAAGATAGACCCCAGGTACATGTTCAAAGTGACGGCCATAGACCATCATGGAACGGATAGTCTGTCCACATCCACCGAGTTCCAACTCCAGGTCAAGAATGACCCGACCAATGTCGGTGAGCTCGATTCAAGCCACAACATAGTAAAGATAGCCGACAAAACCATCAGTGAAGACACGTCCAATCCTCTGGTTATCGACTTGGCTTCCAGGGATGAACAGGCTGAGACCAATAATTCCACTTACTACCACGACGCTTTTTACGAGGTTTGGGTTAAGAAAGACCCCAGCGACCCAAGCTCAGTATTCGTTCCTGTCGATCTGCCCCACGGTTATCAGTATCAACCCAATCCAGCGGATGCGACCCAGGGTGTGCTTGGAGGAGGAATAATTTCTCTGGACAAAGAGACTGGGCAGATCACGTGGACTAGTCATACCGATCCGTCCGATCCAAGTAGCCCGATTCAGGGCCCAAACAACAGAGATGTCGGCGATTACCTGTTCATGGTGGTCCATGACGACGGCCACGGCAGCACTGCTACGGACACTTTCCACATTACGATTTCCAATACCGCTCCTACGTTGAAGGCCGCCCCCGTAGAGTGGGATATTCACGAGGACGATTCGGTTAATCCGACCACCAAGACCCATCCTGAACTGTGGACGCTTGCGGATTCACAGCTCAGATTTGACGATGAAGGAATCGGTCAAACCTATTCTCTCCAGATTGACGGCAAATCCTTTGACCCGGCCGATCCGCTATTTGATGTCCATCAGGTGGGAGACAAACTTGTGGGTCATGTGAACGGGTCTTTGGGCGGAATACTTGAGTTCGACACAAAAACCGGCGAGACGAGTTGGGCGACCACAAACGCCGACGTAAACGCTGACCTGGCAGGTAACCCTCTCCAGCCGTTATATCAGTTCACCGTTACCGCGACGGATAACCACGGGGCGCAGGCGAGCACAAGTTTCGCGGTAAAGGTGACCAATGACGCGACCGTCATCGACACTCACACCAGCCCTTTTACGGACAGCATTTACGTGGTGGAGAAGCAAACCTATAGTTTCGATCCCACCGCCAGTGATGAAAGCGTCGAAAGACCCGGCCTGACAACCTCGTACGAATTGGCCGTGGACGATGGTAACGGCCCGGTCGCGTGGAATGTATACAACGCGAACCATCCGTCAAACGGGCAAATCGTTCCTGACGCTACTTTCCCGGAAACAGGCAAGTTTTCCTGGACTCCCGACAACCTCGACTCGCTGCATACGTACACATTTATTGTGACCCACCATGACGGCAATGGAAGCGCGGACACAGAGAGTTTCAAGCGAACCGTGCTGGACAGCTCTCCAAGTCTGACTGTGCCCGGAAGCTGGATCCTTCACGAAGATGACACCGATCCGAGTAAGGTCACCCTGGACCAATCTCATATTCAATCCAACGAAGAAGGGCTGGATCTGACTTATACTCTTTACATTGACGGGGTGAAATGGACGCCGGGTTACTCCCCGAATCAGGCCCAAGGTGGCGGAGTCGTCACACATTTCGATTCGAGCACCGGTGAGATTCAGTGGCCCACGACCAACGCGGATGTGACCGTAAATTCCGACGGAACCAGGGCTAGAGCCGCATACGAATTCACAATCGTGGCCGATGACAACCACGGCGACGTGGTGTCAAAGTCCTTTTCAGTCGATGTCACCAATGCGCCCACAAGCATAAACAATATCCCGGATCACACTGTCCAGGAGGATTCGACGCTTCACATCGGCGATGCGGAAGTATACGCCGCCGACGAAAAGGTAGGCGCCAATTCCCATTACACTTTGGAGATTTCACGTGATGGCGGAACAGGAATCTTCTACACTGTCGATCAATACAACGCTCTGGTAACCGCAACCGGCGGAGCGCCTGTCACGTTCAACGCCATTACCGGCGCGATCGATTGGGCGCCCAAGAACCCGGACGTAGGCGGCTACACTTTTCAAATCACCCATGACGACGGGCATACCAGCACAGCGACCGACAACTTCAAAGTCACCGTGGAAAACACGGCGCCGGTCTTTACAACCACCGTGCCGCAAGGGCAAGTGGTTATGGCCACCAAGTACTTTACCTACAACGCTGATTCTACTGATGAAGGACAACATGATTGGCGCGGTGATGACCGAGTGACCTATTCACTGGTCCAGTCGCCAAACGGAATGACCATAGACCCCAACACCGGTTCGATCGACTGGCAAGCGGATCCCAAGCAAGCCGGGACCGCTACCGTTACAATAAAAGTGGATGACGGGAATGGAGGCGTGGCGCTCCAGACCTTCTCTTTCATCATTGACGATCTCCACAACAATCTGCCTCTTGAACATCGTCCCGATACACCCGCAACTCAGACCGATCAAGGCAAACCGCCGACGGAAACCGAATCGGCCGACGAACACGTTGACGTCACCCATTTGCCCCATACCTCCGGCGGTCTTTTCGGCGCCACCCCGATGACCAACCAAGTCGGCGCAATGGTTCCGGAGCATCATCCTATTTCACATTCGTCAACTCTAAACCTGGAGCAGATCCTTGCCCACGGCGCGACAGGTTTAGAAGACTTGCTGGTGGGTCTGGATCATCAAAACGACAATCATAGCCCGTCAGATGGCTATGGCTTGCGACAACCCAGCTTGGGCAAGGCCGGCAGTGTTCCCCTGATTACCGAGCTGTCGGGTTATCCTCCGGAAGTGGCCAGAGGTATGAAGCTCGATTTCAGCGCTGAAAACATTCGGTTATGGTACGATCTCAACCAACCTTCGCTGAGTTCCGCGGGCAGCGTTTCGCCGACTGCCCCCCTGGAAGGTTACGTCGCTTCGGTAGAAGCCGGCAGTAGATTGGATTTTGACCATTTCCCAATAATGGAGAACCTGGCTATGAGATTGGAAGAGCTAAGAGTCGCGGACATTCTGGGCCTATAGAGATCTCGCTCTTGGTTGTGTTCAGTAGTGGCTGGATCGATTCCCAGATTAGTCGGTTGTTTTACTCATAGCAGTGACACAACGGCATGTCATTGCGAAAGAAGCGCAGCAAGCTCCTCAAGCGCTCTCGGTCTTGTCGCGCCTGGGACCCTATTATTCTAATTGCCGAAAATAACATACGAAACTGACCCAAGTTAGGTTAGTCAGGATACACCGGAAACAGGACAACGGGTCGGCGTGATTTATCCGACGTGTGATTTCAGGAGGAGTTCTATGAAACAGCATTGGAAGCTTGCGGCATGTGTCGCTCTGGGGTTATTATGTACAGTCGTGGTGTCATCGGGGACTGCTGAAGTGTTAAGGTTGCAGCCCGTCGCGTCCACACCAGCCGATCCGACCGAGAATTCCGGATTGCCGCTCTATCAAAATGGTCCTTCCGCAGAAGATCTGAATATTCCGAGGCCTGATCAAATAAACGCCGTGGTCTATCCATATCGCTCCGCAACTATCGGCACCGAAGTGCGAGGCATGGTAGATTTCATGAAACGCGAAAGAAGGAGATTTCGTACAGGAAGGCTCGGTGATTTCGGAAATTTCCAGGGCGCATTACGAAGCCATCGTTGGAGAGTTCAAAGGCAACTACGAATCCGTAGCGCGCACGTTGGATCGGGCGAGAGAAGAACAGGGAATTCAGGAAGAGTTATATCAGAAGCGAGCCTCGACCTACGATGATCTGCTCAAGGCCAAGGCGCAGGTTAGGATACTCGAGGCCAGGAAAAGTGAAGCTGAGTTCAAGCTGAAACAGGCGGAACTGAATCTTCAGGCTTGCATAATAAAGGCGCCGTTCAGCGGCGCAATTGCGGTGCTCTACAAGGAACCTTACGAAATGGCCGATAATCTTGAAAAGCTCTTCGGCATGGTGGACACGAGCAAGGTTTATGTCCGGGCCAATTGGCCCGAAGCCAGACTATCGGAGCTGGCCATCGGAAAGAAGGCCGTTTTTCGCTACGGCGGCCAGGTCTTTGAAGGAGTGATAGACAAAGTTTCTTCATTGATCGACCCGGCGTCCAAGAGCAAACGCGTCCACGTCCTAATTGACAATTCCAAAGGCGACCTGCAGGTGGGCATGTCTGGAACGATGGCCACCGAAGGGGTTCAAAAGGTGTCTTTTAGACCCTGGAATCCGCCTCAAGATTGAAAACAAGAAAGAACGCAGGCCGGTGAAAGAGCGCCCATATCAAAGACGGCGCGCGGCATCCAGACATGAAAGATCTTAAACCTAAGTTCCGACCGGATATTATAAGACACTCCTATGATGAGCGCCGCGGCGCCAGTTCTATCGTATTGGAGGACCCGGTAGCGAATAAATACTTCCGCATTTCTCCATATGAGTTTGAATTGCTTAGTGTTTTTGACGGGACTCTGACCGTCGGCGAGGCTCTAGAAAGACTCAAGTTGCGGGGGCGTTTCTTTGCCGAGACCCACGCGGCCAGACTCCTGGAACAATTCTCTCGCTCGGGCCTGTTGCTGGGGACCGGCTACGGCACATCCAAAGCGCAGACGGCTGTCCGCAACAAGATGGATAGTGAGCTTAAGAAGCGATCGTTGTTCAAGCTGTATTATCTGTATATTCCGTTGATTAGCCCGGACAATTTCCTGGAAAGAACCCTGCCGGTCTGGCGCGCTCTCGTTAATCGATTTACTGCTATTCTCTTTTCGCGATTGGTACCGGGGGCTCTGTATCTTCTAGTCTTGGGTCTCCCGCGTTTGTGGAATGAGTTCCTCTTCTTTTTCAACTTCGAAAACCTGCTCATGCTATGGATCGCCATTGCCGCAGTGAAGTTGGTCCATGAGTTCTCCCACGCATACTCCGCCAAGAGCTTCGGTCTGCGCGTGCCTGAAATGGGAGTGGCGCTTCTGATCCTTTTCCCGTGCCTTTACTGCAATACAACGGCTGCGTGGCAATTGGCGGACCGGAAGCAAAGGATGGCGATTTCGCTGGCCGGAATTCTATCCGAAATGGTCATCGCCGTAATTTCCATATATGTGTGGTACTTTTCCAAGCCTGGATTGGTCAACTCGGTCGCATTCTACCTTGCCGCAGTTTCCCTTATTTCGTCGGTCTTGTTCAACGGAAACCCGTTGCTCAAATTCGACGGCTATTTTGTGTTAACTGATCTGCTGAGGATTCCCAATCTTCAAACCAAGTCTTTTGCCTTTATTCGATACTTGTTTCTCAATAAAGCGCTCGGTATCGAGTCGGTCAAGCGGACCTACGCTTCATTGAGAGACCAATGCATTTTTATCAGCTATGGAGTTTCATCGCTCGTGTATCGAGTCTTCTTGTATACCGGCATTATTTCCAGGATTTACCACAAGTTTGACAAATCCATCGGAGTCATACTCGGCCTTATAGCCTTCTCGCTCTTCATCGTGCGACCTCTGACAAATGCGACCAAAAATCTAATAGCTCGTAGGTCGGAAATGAGTTTTAGGCCAAAGGGTCTTTCAGTTCTTGTAGTAATAGTCATAACCGTAATTTTCCTCCTCACCCGGCCTTGGTCCAGTCATTCCGTGTATCCTTGCTATCTTGATTCGGCGAAGCTTCAGGACATTGTGATTCCCGCGGAAGCCCCGGTCAGCGAGGTCCTGGTCAGGCAAGGCGACATGGTGAAAACAGGGCAGACCATTTTCAAACTGGACCCCATCCCGCTGACATACCGTCTGAAGGAAAAGGAATCAGGCCTGTCGCTCATCAAGAAGGAAATGGAGATCATTCAGGACTCCGATAAGGATCTCCCTAAATTACAGTTGAAATATATAGAGTTGTCCCAGGCCGCGGACGCTGTGAAACAAATACAGTATGATCTCGAACATTGTGAATGGAAAGCTCCGTTTGCAGGCGCTGTGGCCAAGCTCTCTTCGGAACTACAGCCTGGAGCCAAGCCGGAAAAAGGCGCGGTCGTGGGTGAGCTGGCCAGTGAGGTTCATAGCGAAATACTCGGCTTAATACCTGAAGTTGATATCGGCGCTCTTCAGCCGGGTCAGAAAGTAGAGGCTTGGTTTCCTGTGGACAACGGCGTTTCTCTCGCCCTTACCGTTAGAGAAGTCATGCCGTTCAAAGCGGAAGATTTGGAGTCCTCGCCGTTTTCCAGTCGTCTGGGCGGAGAAATAGCGACCGAAGCAAAGCCCGAAATCAAGAGAGAGGCCGGTAGAGATGTGGCCACGAAGGACGCGCCCCTTGAGCCCTATTACGTGTGCAAAATGGATTTCCCCAACAATGGGAAGCTTCCCCTGGGACTGACCGGAAGGCTGGTGGTCAAACAGCCGCCGAGAAGTGCATTGACCAGGATCATTGACGCAGCTTACCAGACGTTTCACAGGGAGATCATTTTTTGAGTTCAGACTAAAGTCGCCCTGCTTGAGCTTTGCGGGGGACTTAAAGTATTGCTTCAAAGGTAAAAAGCCTAACGATGTCATTGCGAGGAACAAAGCAGCGAAGCAATCTCTAACCGCAAATAACACGGATTGCTTCGTCGCTTTGTCCCTCGCAATGACAACTTTACCTCTCCGCCAATGAGAAAAACGCCGCAATTTTCAACGGGGAGCGCTATAACCTGGGACTTGACCGCGAAACAGACTCCCTGGTTACGCCTGGCCAAGTTAGTGGTGGTTTTCTTAAATTCGGTCGCGGATTGGACCAGGATATGGCGTCGGCATTGCCCCCGGCCTCTGCCGTCAAGGGAGCTGTGCGAAGCCGAATCCTCAAGTCGAGAACGGGCTTGATCCCTGTAGAATAGATGACCGAATTGTCAGAATGGAATACAGAGCCTACAATCCATTTACCAAACAGCGTGTGTGTATAACTTGAACCCTCAACAAGAAATGTCGAATCCATTTGAAGCCAAAGCCGGAACCGACTTCCGCCGGAAAGCGGTAGCCATCGGCCTGGAGCTGGCAAAGAACGCCGTCAGAGCCAAAACTCTTCAAGAATTGCAGTTCATACTGGTAAACGATACCAAGGCCTTGCTTCCTTTCGACAGATCACTGCTGATTGAACACTTCCAGGGCAAATCAGCGCTGGCTGCAGCGAACAATCAACCGAAACTCGAGCCCAAATCCGGCTTCGTCCGCAGGGTAAACAGCCTCTCCTCCAAATTAAAAGAAATTCGAAACGGGTTGGTGATTTTTGCAAAGAATCCCAAGACCGAGGGTTTGTCTGCCGAAACCGCCGCAGAACTAACAGATTATATTGAGTATTCGAAGTGCTCGTGTATGATAATTGTTCCCCTTTCCGTGTACGATAACGTAATCGGTCATCTGGTCCTGGAATTCTTTGATGATGTCATGCCTGGAGAGATCGAGACTCTGACGCTGATGAATATGGTTCCGTTTTTTTCTTCCGCCCTCATGGACAAGTGGATGGCGGCAAAGGACGGAAGCGTCCAAAAAGCTTTTCAAGAGGCGATATCGGATGAGAGCGCCGGAGGCGTGCGCGCTTTTTTCCGTTCAAGAATTAAAGTCTTAGGAGTCATACTGGCGCTGATTATTTTGGGGTTATGTCTTCCTGTTACTCTAAAGGTAGGCGGAAAAGCCGAAGTCGCGCCGGAATATGAATACTGTTCCTTTGTCCAGATGGACGGAATCGTTGAAAAGATTCTTGCCAAAGAGGGGGATGTTGTCAAGAAGGACCAGGTTGTAGGCTCGTTGGAGGCAAAAGAGATAGACTATAAGATAAGGGAGACTCTGCGACTCTTGGAAAGCTACAACGCTGAAATGCAGATTCTTCGGAACCAAGGGGCCGAAAACCCGGCAAAACTGGCCGAAAGCCAATTAGTGGCCATCAAAAGCGTTAGATCCAAACAGGACCTAGAGTTCCTCAACTGGCAAAGACAATTCCTCAACATTCGGTCGCCTGTGAACGGAGTGATAATTACCAAGAAATTAGAAAGCCTTGTAGGAAAGAAGCTCAAAGCGGGAGAGATTTTCTGCAAGGTTGCTCCGGAAAATGATTTGCTCGCCGAAATCTTCATCAGAGAGAGCGACGTTGGATTTGTTGAAAAGGGGCAGCCAGGGGAAGTCTTCTTCAACTATCAGCCTAACCGATCTTATACTTTGAAGGTGAAAGACATTTCGCCGAAATCCGAGGCCCTTGAGAGAATGGGCGCCGTGTACAGGGTAAAGGCTGATTTTATAACCCCTCCGCCCAATCTCAAGCCGGGCATGCAGGGAATAGCCCATATAGACACCAAAAAAGCCAGTTTATGGTTTGTCTTAACCCGCAGAATGCAGGTAAAGATCAAGGAAATGCTCCTGTTCTTTTGATGGGAGAATAGCGGCGTCTCACAAATTCCACCGCAAATTGCCCATGGGAAACTGAGATCGCTTGCAGCTCGTTTCATAATAGTTAACCGTGAACCCTCTTTTTGCAGAAAAAGGGGGTTCGCCCCCTGCCCCGTCCCCGTCGCCATTGCTGCTTACGTGACGCAAAATCTTCCCAAACACTTTTCTATTGTTCAAATGTTGATATAACAGAGGATGATTGAAGGGCAAGCAAGCCTATCGGAGAGGACCGGCGCCATTGGCAAACGACACTGTAACACCCATGATGCGTCAATATCAGGACAACAAAGCCAGACACCCTGACGCAATCCTTCTTTTCCGCATGGGTGATTTCTACGAAATGTTCTTTGAAGACGCCAAGAAAGCGGCAAAGATTCTGGATATCGCGCTCACCACGAGGGACAAGAATAAAGAAGACGGCGTTCCCATGTGTGGGTTCCCTCACCATGCCGCATCCGCCTACATTTCCAAGCTGCTTTCGGCTGGTGAAAGAGTGGCCGTCTGCGATCAGATCGAAGATCCTCGTAAAGCCAAAGGGATCGTCAAAAGAGAGATTACGCGGGTGCTGACCCCGGGACTGACGGAAGAGCCCGGCACGTTGAAAGTCAACGAGAACCACTACCTTGCCGCCCTTGCCGTCAAAGGCAATGAGTTTGGTATCGCCGCGTTCGACCTGTCCACCGGGGACTTTCTGGTAACCAAGGTTAATGATATGGACCTGGTTTGCCGGGAGCTCAAGCGGTTGGACCCCAAGGAACTGCTGGTCCCGGAGCGACTCGGGGAGAATCATCCCATTCGTGAACAAATATCGGACATGTTTTACCTGCATGAAATTGAAGATTGGATGACCGACTTCAAGTCCTGCGTGGACGTCCTCCGCGATCAATACAATGTGCAAAGTCTTGACGGCTTCGGGCTTTCCGAGCCCACCCTGATTGTCGCCGCCGGCGCGGTTTTGAATTACGTAAGGCAATCCCGTTACGAAGCGCCCACGCACATACGCGAACCCAAGGTCTACCATTTAGGGAACTACATGGTGCTCGATCCGGGAACCATCCGAAATCTCGAAATCTTTAAGAATTTGAAGGATGGTTCCGCTTCAGGTTCCCTGATAAACCTCCTCGATGATACCAGCACTCCAATGGGAGCCCGGCTCCTCAGGCAATGGGTTTCTTATCCCCTGCTGGAGCCGAAAGAAATTTCCAAACGTGCGGACACCATCCAGGCTTTTTGCGAAAACGGAATATCGAGAGCGGACCTGAGAGAGCTGCTGAAAAAGGTCGGCGACATAGAAAGAATCGCAGGGAAAATTTCGCTGAAAAGCGTGCTCCCCAGGGATCTGGTTCAGTTGCGATCCTCGATTGAGCAGCTTCCATCGATCTTGGGCCTGCTAACTGACATTGACACGGAATTATCCCAGGAAATTCGCGGGATCGACGATTTGTCCTATGTGGCTCACGCTATCGCCGCTGTAATCGTTGACTCTCCGCCTCCCACTATCCGGGATGGCGGTGTTATTCGCGAAGGTTACAATTCCGAGCTCGACGATCTGCGCGACATTAGGCTCCATGGCAAAGAATGGATCGCCCAGATAGAAGAACGGGAGCGCAAGAACACAGGGATTTCCAATCTTAGGGTGAGTTATAACAAGGTGTTCGGCTATTATATAGAGATCACCAAGAGTCAACTGGAAAAGGTCCCGCTCAATTTTGTCCGCAAGCAAACCCTCGTCAATGCCGAACGCTTCATTACGGAAGAACTGAAAGATTATGAATTCAAGGTATTAAACGCTCAGGATCGCATTCTCGAGTTGGAGCTCGAAATTTTCGACTTGCTGCGGACAAAGCTCATCGAGGTCATTCCTCGGCTTCAGCAGGCCGCGCGCGCCATCGCCACGCTTGACGTTGTGACCAGCCTCGCGGAAATAGCGGCCAAACGCGGCTACTCAAGGCCAGAGGTTAACGCCACGGACGAAATCTCCATAATCGAGGGCAGGCACCCGGTCGTTGAGACCTTCGACACTCTGGAGACATATGTTCCAAATGACGTTGTTCTTAATCGCACATCCGATCAAATTTTGATCATCACCGGCCCCAACATGGCCGGCAAATCCACTTATATGCGGCAAGTGGCGCTGATGGTCATAATGGCTCAGATCGGCGGCTTCATTCCTGCGTCCAAAGCTTCCATAGGAGTGGTGGATCGAATCTTCACGAGAATAGGCGCGGCCGATTACCTGGCGTTCGGCCAGTCAACGTTTATGGTCGAAATGAACGAGACCGCGGACATTCTGCATAACGCGACAGACCGATCCCTTGTCCTGCTGGATGAAATAGGCCGAGGCACCAGCACCTTTGACGGATTATCCATTGCATGGGCCGTGACCGAGCACTTGCATGATCGGCCCGGGGGCGGACCCAGAACCATGTTCGCCACACATTATCACGAGCTGATCGATGTGGCCCTGGTGAAAGAAAGGGTGAAAAACTACACCATAGCCGTCCGCGAATGGAAAGACCGGATCATTTTTCTCAGGAAAATAGTCCCCGGCGGGACAAACAGGTCCTACGGCATCCAGGTGGCCAAGCTGGCCGGAATACCCGAAGCGGTAATAACGCGGGCTAGGGAAATCCTTGAAAACCTCGAAAAAGAGGAAATCGACCCGAAGGGCAAACCGAAACTTTCCCGGAAGCGCCATGAAAAGAAGAAGGCCCCCCAGGAAATTATGCAGATTGAAATGTTCCGCAGTCCGGCCGATGATCTGGTGGCCGAGTTGCAGGCGCTGGATGTTAACACTGTAACTCCTATAGAGGCTTTAAACAGATTGGCCGATTGGAAGAAACGATTTGTGTGAGGCGACGCGGGATCTCTGCGACTCTTCCTTGGCGGTATGGCCGCGCTATTCCGTAGCTCCGTGCGCTCTTAGAAGGGCCGCCACTGCCCGATGGCCGTTTGAGACCGCCCCTTTCAGAGGCGTGAAACCCATCTTGTCCTTCGTTTTGGCATCGGCGCCCTTCGCCAGGAGCAGTCTTGCCACATCCAAATGACCTTTTGTGGCCGCCCATGTCAGAGCCGTGCGGCCCATATCGTCCTTTGCGTTGACATCGGCGCCTTTGTCGAGGAGCAGTCTTGTCACATCCGAGTACCCCTTATCAGCGGCCAGGATAAGTAGTGTCAGACCGTCATGACGAGCTTCGTTTGCATTAGCCCCTTTCTCCAGAAGCAGTTTCACGATCTCCGCGTTCCCGTTTGCCGCAGGCCACGAAAGGGGCGTCGCACCGGCTTTGACCTTCAGTTGAACATCAGCCCCTCCGGCAAGAAGCAATTTCACCATTTCTGAATCGCTTTTCCTGGAAGAGTTCCAAAGGGCCGTCCCGCCGTCTTTGTTTTGAGCATTAACATCGGCGCCCTTTTCCAAAAGCAGTTTCACTACGTCTATGCGACCTTTGTAAGCGGCCCACATCAGCGGCGTATCCCCGTCTTTATCTTTCGAGTTGAAATCTGCTCCATTTTCCAGAAGAAGCCTTGCCACATCCAGGCGAGATTGCTCAGAGGCTATCATCAGCGCTGTGCAGCCATCCGTGTTTCTTCGCTTTCACATCGGCGCCCTTTTCCAAAAGCAGTTTCACGACATCGGTATGGCCCCAAAAGCAAGCGCCGATTAGCGCCGTATCACCTTTCCCGTCCTTTGCATTTATATCAGCGCCGCTTTTCAAGAGTCGTGTGACTTCGTCCAGGCGGCCTTCCTTGGCGGCTCTTATCAATTTCTCGTTATCATCCTTAGCGCAACCTACGAGCATGAAGAGAACGGCAAGCGCCCACAGTGTCGTCATGAGGGTTAAACTGAGGGTGCGTTTTTTGGACATTGATCCCCTCCACTCTGAGTCGTTTATTTCACTTTCGTGGGCTCTATCTGTTCACTTATGTAAGTTCGGTGGCGAAAAAACCTCAAGCGATGCGGTTCCGTTCGGTCACAGCATCCTGCAAGAATACATGACCGCACTTACGAAATAGCTCATTAAGTCCTCGCGTCCGAAGTATTTGGATATAATATCATAACGGTAAGACCCCATGGGCGCCTTTCCTCGCGCCAAAATCCTGTTGATGGTATACGTCTGTCTCCCAAATTCTAGGTTCAACAGCGCCGTTTGCGCTTCTTCCATCCAATCGACAAACCGGTCGGCGCCTCACATGATATTTTACTTTAGTCATAGCCCCTAATAATTGGTAATAGCATGCTTTTCTATTGAACACACCACACATTTATGGTATCCTTCGCTAACTCCGGAAGATTTCCCGAACACTCACGAAATCTTCGGTTTTCAAGGAGGAACACACATGCTCCGCTCCCGGCTTAAGTTCCTGATATTGGCGGCCTTCATGGCGCCCATGCTATATGCGCCGCTATCCTTTGGATACGTCGCATACGAAACCCACGTTCTCTATGACGAGGCGATAACCCAGGACATAGTCAAACTGCTGCCCAGGGCTATGGGATCCTATATTTTCCAGAACCGCTACGACTACTTGCGCGGCATGACTTTCATGGCTCGAAACATAAGGGCAAGTCAATACAAAATCAAAGACATAGAAGAGATACGTAGAGAAGCGTACGAAAGATTGATGAGGGACATCCCTTTTTGCATCGACGCATTTAAGGGCGGTGAGATCAAGCTCGACACAGTCCCCGCCAATGTGGCCGGAAGACTGGGCATGATCGCTTATTCGATCTCCATCTTGAAGCTTCCGGATTTTCCCGACATGGAATACCTTGACAACTTCGTCAGGGATTTCGAGGATGCGGTAGTGGAAAACGCAATAGACTTCTGGGTCTTTTACGATGGATATGGAGATTTCAAGTGCCTAGGAGAATTGATGGAGCGCTTGAAAGTTCGCACCATGCCGACATTCACTCACGTGCGCAACCCCAAGTACGCGTCCGGAATGAAAGAAGACAATTGGGCCATGTTCAGACCGCCGGACAAGTTCAACCGGAACATGTTGGCCACCAATGTGGACATCAACCGCGTTTACAACGACATTATAAACGACATTCTGGATACTTTCATGTTCATCTGGAAATGTTCCGGAATGGACTTGGCTCATCCGTCGTATTCAGCTCCGCCGGGAACTTTTCTGGTTAGATACAAACGTGGCAGTTTCGGCATGTCGGCAGGAGTTTCTTGCGAAACCTTCGCTCGCTCCTCCTGAGCTTCAGTCTCAACCGACCCCCCTGCCCTTTCCTCCTCTGCCGCCGGGTTTGTTGGGACAGCCCGGTCCACCAGCGGGAGCCGAAGGACAGTCCAGCCAGCAACAGTAGCGGCGCCGGTTCCTATGCGCATGTGACTGGAGGGAGACTTCTTGAAAGAAGTTTCCCTCCAGACCTAATGTCGGCGCCATAAGAAAAATCTTGGTGTTCGTGACGCCGCAGGGCCGTCGCCTCCGCGAAAGCGGGGGTCCAGGAAATTCCAGGTAAAACTGGATTCCCGCCTTCGCGGGAATGACGTATGACGACCTATTCTCGGCCCATGAGGTTGCTTTCCATCGTTAAGTCAAAAGCATTGCTCTCCAGACATCCCTTCAAGCGCTTCTAATATGAAGCCTTAATGGTTTCGCCTTCCCTCCCACAACGATGAGAGCTGCACAAAGCACGGTTGCAATCATTTAACCGCTTATCTATTGGGGGTTGTTGGGAAAGGGGCCCGGGAAGCCGCATTTTGCATGCGGTGGTTTCCAAGTGAAACATAACATTTTAATGCCGTCCAATATGACACGATTGAACCTGCGGCGCTCGTTAACCCCTCGGATGATAAGTCGCATGAATTTGTTTTAGCCGTTGTTTGGCCACGTGGGTGTAGATCTCGGTAGTGGATATATCCGAGTGCCCAAGCATAAGTTGAACCCATCGCAGATCCGCGTCGTTTTGCACCAGATGGGTGGCAAAGGAATGTCGCAAGGTGTGCGGTGAAATGTTTGTAGCTATCCCCGCTTTTAAAGCCTGTTTCTTGATTATCTTCCAAAACCCGACTCTAGTCATTGGGCGGCCTGCCCTTCGTGTGACAAAAAGGTAATCGCTCCGGCTAGCGCTCAGCAATATGGGTCTGGCGCCGTCCAGATACTTGATTATCATTTGTGAGGCAGGGATCCCCAGAGGAACCACCCGTTCTTGGAGCCCTTGCCCATTACCGTTACGCACCCCACTTCCAAATTCACTTCATTCAACGTAAGACCAACAAGCTCCGAAACTCGCAAACCCGTCGCGTACAATGTTTCCAGCATAGCCTTGTCACGCATGCCTTCGGGTGTGGATGCGTCGGGAGCTCTCAGCAATTTCTCAACTTCATGGACTTCCAGATACACTGGTATGCGTTTGGCCAAGGCAGGAGAATCCAGGTTTTCGCAGGGATTCTGCACGAGGTATTTCATTTCGAGCAAAAACCGGAAAAAGGACTTGAGGCTGGATATCTTCCGGGCCCTTGATCGCGGACTTAGGCCCTGCTTGGCCAAGTGTTCCAGATACTTGAGAATATGCTCGCGCTCAATCTGCGACACCTCAGCGCAATGTGTGGCAATGAACGCCGCGAAGCCCTGCATATCCGAGGCGTAGGATTCTATCGTCAGCCGCGCAAGGCCTCTTTCAATTTTCAGGTAGTCCAGGAAGTGCGATATGGATGATTTAATGATCATTCTAGATTGACAGCTTCCAGCCGTTAGGAGGATTCATCATAGGAGTTTGCTTCGCTTGGTTAGCAATGAGACAACGGCGAGTCGTTGCGAGGCGCGAAGCGACCAGGCAATCTCGGAATCTGCGCATTGACTGCTAAACAGACTGACGGACACGTCCGCTTAGCCGACCAATATATTGGGAGTTTTCTTGGGGGAAGGGGCCGGGCCCCGCGAAACGCGGGGTTGCGAAAAAAGGTTTCCCGGTGAACTGTTTCCTCAAAAAATATACGCGCCATCCTTAGACTCCGCAAAATGCTCGGCCTCCATTGCCGCAAGATGGTCGTGAAGCTTATCCCTGATATCATCCAACTGCTCAAAGTCTATTATTTTGTTACCATTTTTGTCCTGGCAGTAGAAAATGTCCGCCGCCTGATCAATTTCCGTGGTAATTTTGGTCAGCACTATATTCAATCCCAAAGATGATAACTTGCGAGTGATGTCGTACAGCAGACCGGGCCGATCATGGGCGTAGACTTCCACGATTGTGGCTCGATCCGAAGCGGCGTTATCTACTTCGACTTTCATGGGGAACCTCGGCGCGGCCGCTCCCGATATGAATCGTTTGGCTTTTCTCCTTGCGGCTACAAGGTCGTCAACGTCTACCGCGCCGGACAGGACCTTTTGCAGGTCTTCACGGAAGTGGTCCCACCGCTGGGGGTCGTCCACTGGCCCCTCGGGGATGTCGTTGACGTGAAAGGTGCAGACCGCCACTTCGTCTATTGAATGGGTCCAAGCGCTCAGAATGTTTATACGATTCGACGTCAGGGTGCCCGCTATGCGGAAAAACAGGCCGACTCTGTCCTGTATGATGATGGTTATGGCGCTATAACCGGGCCTTTTGTTGTCCTGCTTCTTGGTGATCAAGTCACCCGGCTCCAAGCCAGTCTTATGCTCGTTCGCGAGATAGTTCCTCAGGTCCACATAGTGTTCCCCTATAACCGCGGGATAAAAGTCCAGGAAGTATCGGGAGGGAGCGGCTTCAAGATAACGCTCCAATTCTTTTCCTCGAAATTCCGCGGGAATCATCTCCCTGACTACAGCCTTGATTTCTTTGACCCATTCCGTAAGGTCCTCGCCTTCGTGTCCCTCCCCTTCCATGACATCGAGAGTTCGATAATAAAGCTCTTCCAGCAGCATTTTCCTCCACGAGTTTATCGCCGTCGGCCCGACGGCTCTCAGGTCCGCATGCGTGAGGAGCATCAACAGGTCCAGCCTCCGTCTAGACATGATGTTTTCAGCGAAACGGCTTATCATGGCCTCATCGTGGAGGTCCTTCTTGAAGGCCAGGTGGGTCATGGCCAAATGATTTCGAATCAGGAAGCAGACTTCATCAATGTCCTCTTCAGGCAACCCTAGGCGCTTAAGGACCGGCAGAGCGATTTGTTCACCCCGGACTTCGTGGCCGGGACCACGACCCTTCGCAATGTCGTGCAACAGGCCTGCCAGATACAGAACTTCCGGCCTTTCCAGTCGAGCGAAAATATTGAAGAGCAACTTATCGCCGGAATCTCCCCTGCCCTTTCCAAAAGCGTCTATATTCTCCACCACCGCAATAGTGTGAAGATCCACCGTATATTGATGGTACACGTCAAACTGCGGCAGAAATCGCATCCAGGCCGTCTCAGGGATGAATAATTCCAAGAAGCCCACTTTCATACATGAATTGAGACAAAGAGCTATTTCCCCACCGCTCCTGAAGATGCTCAAGAACAACCGATTGGCTTCAGGATCGGTTACGAAAAGATCATCAAGCAGCCTCAAGTTGTTTCGCACCAGGTCTACGAGGCGTATATCAAACTCACAACCTGTTTCAGCTATCCATCTGAAGGCTTTAATGATTTCCTTAGGATCCGTGGCAAAATCGTCGGGACGTGAATGATAAATACCGCCGGATCCGATATGGAAGCCGTCATCCAATTTGAGGATCTTCACGTCGGAAGCGGTCTTCGGCCCCAGGAAAAGACGAGCCTTGGCCAGGACTCTTCGCCCGAAAAAGTCTATGATGGCCGCATGTCTGTAGGTACTCACGCATGAAGCTTTCGACCCCCGCGTCTTTCCACAGTATCCTTGAACCCCATTTGGTCCGCCAAAATTTTCTGAGCGTCAAATTTGAGACGATCGTCCCTTCGGCCCGTCAAAAAGTGCAATCTGGTTCTGATCTCGGAGAGGAAACGCATTCCTTCTTTGGCTTCTTCTACCGCATTCTCCCCGAGAATTCCTGCGACAGGCAAATCGTCAAGGCTCTCGAAACCGAAAATCATGCGCACAAGCCAGGCGATCATTTGGGTGTATCGCAGGGAGGCCGGCCCTTCCTTCAGATGGGGCTCCAGAAGATAAATCGTATGTCCGAATTTCTCGAAAGATTTCAGTATTTCCCCTTCCACCCGCAGATACAGATCCAGTGGGTCCGTCTCCAGGACCAAGCGCTCTCTTTCTATTAGAAGCTTACGAAAAATCTCCTCATTTCCCCAGACCACGCGGGTATCCATGAGAGAAGTCAGGACAGCGAGGTCCTTGTCGGCTTCCACTTTGCATTCGTTAACCGTGCGAACAGAATGGCCCAACTCGACCCGAGCGTCCCACAGCAGATAGAGAATGCTCCGGATGCCGCGATAAATGCCTTCGGGAGCGTCTTCGGGCCTGAGAAACAACAAATCTATATCGGAAAAAGGACTCATTTCCTTGCGCCCGTAGCCGCCAAGACCGAGTAACGCCAACTGATCTTTCCAGTGGCCGAGGAAATGATCGGCCAATTGGCGCAAAACGTCATCGTACGCATGATCCATCTGAAAATTTCTAGGGTCAGCGGTTCCTTGAGCTCGGTATTCAGTAATGATTTCTTTTATTCTGTTGATTTGAAATGTGCGGTCGTGGTCTGCAAAAATATATCTCATGCTATTGTTCCTGAACGATGTGGGATGCCGCCTCCGGAAGTCTCCGGCGGACAACCATGCGATGATAAATCCGAATTGACCGACGGTCAATCACGGCGCAACGATTTCTTTGCAATAGTTAACCGGGATGGAACTTTTTTGTGCAAAAGGGTTCCATCCCGGACCCCTCATAGGCGATAACTTAAGGATACGTCATGGCTTATGCCGTCAGTCCCGCGAAGGCGGGAATCCAGCTTTTTCAAAACGGCAGCGCTGCGATTCCTTTCGTTCCCCCAAAGGGGGAATCCCCTTGGGTAGCCATGGGCGCAGCCCATGGTCCTAGACGCCGATAACAAATCTATTTTCATCCTCTACTTCTTTTGTTTTTGTAAACCACGCCGGATATGCTGTAACACTTTCAATAGGGTATAAGCATTAATCCGCTCAGCGTAAGTCGGAGACTTGAAGAGGTAAACTCATGAATGGCGCCGATTTTGAAAAATCAGTCCAAAAGATCGGTTTGGAGATATACGATTTTGTCGGCAAAGAAATCCCTTCGGTTTTTCAAACGAAAAGATGGATGGGTAGAATCCTCGAATGGGCCATGAAGGATGAGGATTTCAAGGTGCGCCTCTTCCGCTTTGTTGACGTTTTGCCGGCCCTTAAGAGCGACGCCCTGGTTATCCGAATTTTGAAAGAGTATTTCAGTTCCGAAAACACGCCCACAATCATGAGACAAATGCTCAGACGTTTGTCCAACACCGGGCTATTGCCTGGAGTGGCCGGCGGCGTAATCAAGAGCGCCGTAGAGTCCATGGCTCATCAATTCATCGCCGGCAGAGATCCGGCTGACGCCTGGGACGCCCTACGTTCTCTGAGAAGCCAAGGTATAGCGTGTAGTGTCGACCTTCTCGGCGAAGAGGTCCTCAGCGAAAGGGAAGCCACCGAATATTCCGCAAGATACATGGGGCTTCTCAAAACCCTGGCGCCCAAGATACAGGGGCTCAAAGAGCATACCACGCTGGATCAAGACAATTATGGGGCCTTGCCCAGGCTCGATGTGTCTTGGAAAGCGACTGCCTTTTATTCCCAAATAGACCCAATAGCGTGGGAAACCTCACTGGAACGAACCTGTCAAGCTCTGGCCCCTACGGTGAAGACAGCCCGGGAACTCGGCGCTTCTTTGACTCTGGACATGGAACAGAGCTACCTTAAAGATTTCACCATAGCTCTTTTCAGAAAATTGATGGATGAACATCCGGATTTCAATACTTGTGGCTTGGCGTTACAGGCCTACTTGAGAGATTCCGAACGGGACTTGCTCGACATAGTGGATTGGGCGCGCGGCCGCAAACGCCGAGTGACGATTCGTCTGGTCAAAGGGGCTTACTGGGATTACGAGAACGTAGTAAACAAGCGACTCGGTTGGCCTGTTCCGGTTTTCACCAATAAAGGCCAAACGGACGCAAATTACGAAAGAATGGCGCAAATCCTTCTTGAGAATTCGGATTGCGTTCGGCCCGCCATAGCCACACACAATATTCGCAGCATAAGCTATGCGATCGCCATCGCCGAAAAGTTAGGTCTGCCCCGGAACGCCTTCGAATTTCAAATGATATACGGCATGGCGGAACCCGTCCGGGCCGCTCTCCAGAAAATGGGATTCAGGATAAGGGTCTACACCCCGATAGGCGCGCTTATCCCCGGAATGGGATATTTGATAAGAAGGCTCTTGGAAAACACATACGACGACTCTTTTCTGCGCCGCGCCTTTTATGAAGGGGAGGCTATATCGGATTTGCTGCGGAAGCCGGAACCCGGCGTCGAAGTTTCATGGGAATCGAAGTCCGGTTTCACTAACGAGCCTCCGACGGACTTCTCCAAAGCCGACAACAGATCGCGAATGGCGCAAGCTCTGGAAGTCACGCGCTCTGGGCTCGGCGGTCACTACCCACTGCTGATCGGCGGCCGAAAAGTTGAATTAGCGACCAAAGCGACATCAGCGAATCCGGCTAAGCCTCAACAGATCATAGGGACTATCTCCCAGGCCGGGCCGGAGCATGTGGCCGAAGCGGTTCGGGCGGGCCTAGCCGCATGGGAATTGTGGCGCCGGATCTCAGTCGAAGAACGAGCTGAATTCCTCTTTGCCGCGGCCCGAGAAATGCGCAAGCGAAAATTCGATCTGGCGGCGTTGGAAGTGCACGAGGTGGGCAAGGCGTGGAGCGAAGCGGACGGAGATGTCGCCGAAGCCATAGATTATCTGGAGTACTACGGCAGAGAAGCGGTGAAAATCTGTAATCCCAGGACCCTGGGGGATTATCCCGGCGAACGCAATCTTTACGTTCATAGGCCCAAGGGGCTTGGGCTGGTCGTTTCTCCGTGGAATTTCCCCATCGCGATACCCACCGGCATGGTGTCCGCTGCGATAGTCACAGGCAATTGCGTTATTTTCAAGCCGTCGGGCTTAGCCCCCGTGGGCGGGTGGGCAATCTGCAAAGTCTTCGAGACGGTCGGGCTGCCCGCCGGCGTCTTGCAGTTTCTGCCCGGACCGGGCGCAGATGTAGGAAACGCATTGGTTCGCCATCCCGACATAGATTTCATCTCGTTTACGGGCTCGAAGGATGTGGGTCTGGAAATCGTGCAGTTGGCCGGCGACACGCAGCCTTCCCAGAGAAACGTCAAGGGAGTCGTCGCCGAGATGGGCGGCAAAAATGCCATAATTGTGGATGAAACTGCGGATCTCGATGAAGCGCTCAAAGGGGTGTTGGATTCCGCGATAGGCTACCAGGGGCAGAAGTGCTCCGCGTGCTCCCGTGTGATCGTGGTGGGAGGGATCAAAGAGGAGTTTTCGGCCAGACTTAAGGACACGTTGGCGAGCGTCAACATCGGCCCTCCCGAAGATCCGCAAAACATCCTAGGCCCGGTAATAGATAAGCAGGCTTTCGATAAGATAAAGAGATACATTGATATCGGGAAGCTGGATGGCTCCTTGCTGTCGGCGGGCCGATGCGATTCCGAGGCCGGCTATTACATAGGCCCACATTTATTCACGGATCTCAAGCCGGATTCTCCTTTGCTCCAAGAGGAAGTCTTCGGGCCGGTGTTGGTGATTATTGCGGCCCCTGACCTTGACCATGCCATAGCTCTCGCCAACAACACGCCGTACGCCCTTACCGGCGGTTTGTTCTCAAGAAGCCCCGGCGCAATCGCCAAGGTTCAGGAAGAATTCAGGGTCGGAAATCTGTACATCAATCGCAAAATAACGGGCGCTCTGGTGGGAAGACAACCCTTCGGCGGCTTCGGCATGTCCGGTGTGGGATCCAAGGCTGGAGGACCAGAATACCTGACGCAGTTCACCAATCCGGTATCCATGAGCGAGAATACTCTCAGGCGGGGTTTCGCGCCGAAGGACACTGTTTCCTAAACGCGGCGGCGCTTGGTCAAGGCGATCCTGATTTCGTAGGATGCGGCGCCCCTCTGCAAACTGCACCTGTCGAGAAAAGGTAACCGGAATTAGGAAATTCTGTACAAAATGATGAGGAGCGCAATGGTTATCAGATTAGTAATTCTTCTGGCCTTCATTGCGTTTCCCTGCTTCGCAGGCGAAACGGATTTCCCGACCCCGACCAAGGAACAAATCGAAACGTGGTGGAAACCCGAGAACAAAGAAAAGCCCGATGAAGAGTTTCATATAAGTGACATGAAGCCGGTGCGACTGAAAAGCGGCGAGAAAGCCTTTGTGGCGTCGGTATGGTTCCCAACGCGCGGTCACTGTTGTGATTATGGGATCATGCTCATTAGGCCTGCGCTTCAGGAAGCAAAGCTGACTGAGGACGGCGTCCAAGTCGAGAGAGTAATGGACATTGGTAGCCATGGGTTTGATGAAGTCGTTATCGATAGGTTGTGCTTAGAGCACGGTTATTTGACAGGTCTCAAGATTATTCTCTATTTTGACGGTTGGAACCCGGTCGTTGTTCATTCGGCGGAATATGAAGATAACTCAGGATACGGTTGTGGCGGGGACAGCGGACGGCCTTGCCATTCGGTTTCGGTTGAATGGACGTTCTCGGACCTTCAGGGTGACGGCAAGCTATGTTTGGTGGAGAGAATACAATATGATGACGACGAAGAAGACGGCGAGTCGGCCTGGGTGACTAAAATAAGCGTTTACAAATTCGTGGATCTGAAATTTGTAATTGTTCCGCCTAATCAACTACGGCCCGAAGCTACGGAGCCTGAACCTCAGCAGAAAACCGTCGACGAAAAATCCACAAGCGTTCCGAGTGACAAAGGAAGGGTTATAGACGCGCAGGACCCCGGGGAGCCGGCAAATCAGCAAGCCCCGCAGCCAAAGGACGATGAGGGCGCTACGAAGAAGTAACAACACGTTGCGAGATGGCACGGCAATCAGTCTAATGAATACAAGGTTGGGGTCATTAAGCTAACCAATATAGGAGTTTTTGGGGAAGGGTCCGGTAAACCACTTTGCAAAAAAGGGGTTTACCGGCGCACTATTGCTTTCTTCCCTCATACCTGATTCCAAGCCACCACGGCGCCTGGGGTCAGCCCTTTCTCCTGGGCAAGAATGTCCAGATGAACCAGCCCAAGGCCGGCCACTTCGGGAACGAACTCACTGATCACGTTTCTGAGGTCCAGGCCGACAATGTATTTCTTGCACTTGTTGCAGACCTCTACGCGCTCGTGAGGCCGATCCTCGGAGTAAAACAACTCCAGGTCCTGTTGCTCTTCCGTTTCGCAGAAGGGGCATTTAAGGCGCGGGTAATTCCAGTGATGGGCGCAGAATGAACACCTGAGCCATCTTTTTCCTTCGGGTCCCTCAATGTAACTCAACTCCGGCCACACGCCGCACATGGGGCAGTAACCTCTGGACCAATGAAAATCCTCAGGAATGGGCAAACGCGATTCTGTAATTTTCTCGACGAAGGGCTTCACCAGAGTGTTCACGATGAATTGGAGGTTTTCGGGATCTATTCCGACCTTCTCGGCCAAACTTACCACCGCCTCCCCTGCCGGGTTCTCTACGACTGATAGAATTTGGCCCGGGTTCAAAATTGACATATCTACAGCGGCTTGAGCTTTGGATAGATCTTCAGACAGCTTGGGAAATCCCTTCCGCATGGCGGGGATCAAACTTTGCGCGATCTTCTTCAAAACCGGCTCCGGCATGAGGAAACTCTGCTGCGACAGGATTGGAATCCCTTGGGCAAATTCCAGAGGCCCTACCGGCTGATCGCCGGGGCAACCCACCGATATCTCCGCACTGAGTCCGGCCGTTTCCGAGATCAAATCTTCGAACGCGTCAAACACTGCCCCTAATTGGGGTAAATCGTCGCGCATTCGAGCTACAGCCTTATGAATTCTATTAGCCGCTTCATCGATTTTGTTCATCAGCGATCCTCCTGATTTTTCGGTCCCCGGCGTGGTCAGGTTCTCCTGAATTGTGAAGGCCGGCTTTCCGACGACCCGGCGCTGCGCATACCCCGAAAGCAACGAGTATAAGATTACTCACGGCAAATGAAAAGACGTGAGTCTCAGGGCGGCGCTGCTCACTCCTGTATTTTCTTAGGATATTAGTATAGTTGTTTCATGTAGTTATCATGAATATATCATTAGCAATTTATATTTTTTAATCCGTTAATTTAAAAATGCTTGACAAACATTCTGTAAAGTGGTTGTTTCTCTCTCAGCGACAAACCAAACCTAATCCTTCCTTTAGCCCGTTTCAATAAAACGGGCATTTTTTTTATGTGCCGTAAGAGCCTGCGGCGACGACGCCTGTTGAGATATAACCCACTTAAACCATTACATTAACTTCAACGGGCTGAGAGGATCCTCTAGACACGACGCGCTATATCCTCCATTTCTTGGGCGCGCAGGGCGCGTACGCGGTCGAAACGCCGCGTCACTCTGTTTTTGTAATAGCTCAGCGGGAAAACTCCTTTTTGCACAATGGACTATGCCATTAGGTCCGCTGAGGCTCCACGGAGGCGGCTCTTATAGAGTGTCTCAATTTCAAGTAACCCTGTCACCAATCGTGCCGCCGGCCGCAAGATGACGCTGACTTCCCGTAGGAGCCCCCTCCCCAGCCCTCCCCGTGAACAGGGAGGGAGCCGTTCCCCCCGTTCACGGGGGGATGCAGGGGGGCGCTTTGTTGGCGACGCCGTCAGGAGGCACGAGTTAACGACATAGACACATAGCTTTCCCACGCGACCGCGAGGCCCGACGTAGAATCTTCATCCGGTTCCGGCGGAGCAAAAGACATAGTCCATTGCGCAAAAAAGTTTCTTCCCGGCGCGGCTTACGAAGTTTCCATCCAGACCTCACTTCAAGACCCCTTGATATGGCCGGCGCCGCTGAGGTATTCTTGGCTGGACGCGAAGAAACATCATATTCCCGGTATATATCATGAGAACACGTTCCACTCTTGAGAGGCAGATGCTTACTTATTTCGGTCTGATAGCAGCGGCCTCCCTATTTATAACGGTTGAATTCATTTGGGCCCTACAAACCGCCATGTCTGAAGCTCAGGCTTTCACAGGACCTAGGCCTACAAACGACTCGGAGGCGCTTTTTGTAATAAGGGCTCTGGGCGCCCTGCGGAATAAGGCCCTCCTTATGTGTGTGGTTCAAACAGTCATAACTTTGATAGTCATGATCATGTTCATCAGAAGGATTACGACGCCACTCCAACAGATGGTGGAGGATTCCAAAGTAATATCCGACGGCGATTTGAGTAGAACCATAAAGGTCCGTAGACAAGACGAGATTGGACGAATCGGAGAAACCATCAACGGATTGACGAGCAACATTCAGGAAATTGTAGCTTTCGGCCAGGATACGGAGACCTCTGTGCAACCTCCTCTCCAGGAGCTCAGATGCCGTGTCGGCGCGGACCCGGTCTGCAGGGCGCAACTTGACGAAATAGAGGGCGCGTTGGCGGGGTTCAGGGACATCCTTGACCAGTTCAAGCTCTTTCCGGCTCCACTATCCGGAACCGAGGAGGAGAAAAGTGGTAAGTGAATGGGTGGCCTTGCCCGTTGGATTCATTATTGCGACCCTGGCGACTCTTGTGGGCTTCGGAGGGGGCATATTGTGGATGCCGTATCTCATCTTCGCCGCCGGACTGAATCCCGCCCAAGCGGTGGTCACGTCGCTGATTATTCAGGTCGGCGGCATGGGTTCCGGCAGTTACACCGTCATACAAAAAAAGAAAACCGACCTTCGCCTGTCCCTCTATCTATCCGCATGCGCATTTCCGGGGGTTCCCGTAGGAGTGTGGTTGACAGGCTACGTGCCGGCGGATTCGGTGATATTTCTGCTGGGTGTAATCTGCCTGGCTATGGGACTCGTTTTCGTTTACACGCAAGAGGACTTGAATTCTCATTCCGACGAAAGGGTGACTCCAAGCCGAATAGCGCCATATCTCGGTCTTTCTACGGTTTTTTCGGCGCTGACAGGGCTCTTGTCACTTGGCGTAGGGGACTTCCTGGTCCCTATTCTCCGTAATCGACTCGGCATGAAGATGGAATCAGCCATGGGAGCCTGCCTCATTGTTATGGCGGCAAACGCGGTGCTGGCCGCCGCTTTGCACCTGATGGTAGGGGATTCGCCGGCCACGATGGTTGTGCTCTGGGCAATACCCGGAGTCCTTGTGGGCGGGCAGATTGGGCCTCGGTTGGCGGATAAAATTTCGGACCAGACACTCAAAGAGATCTTCATTTACGGACTGTCGTTGGCCGGCATACATATGATGTTCAATATTCCCGGAGGCCATTAGCAAACGACCGGAGAACGCCCCCAGAGCAAGCCTTCAGCGGATGGAAACTTATTGTGCAATCGATGATGTCCTTACCTCCGCACACAGGCAGAGCGATGAAGTTGTCATTTCGAGCGCGGCGAAGCAATCTCTAATCGCAAATAACCGGGATTGCTTCGTCGCTTAGCTCCTCGCAATGACATCGTGAGATTTCGCACTTTTGAAGCAATATTTTGAGTTCCCGCAAAGCTCAAGCAAGACGACTATAGACATTCCAACTATTGCGAGGATGCGCCATTGCGCTGCCCGAAAAGCCGAGGGCGCTTACGTCGGCAAAAAGGGCTGAGGGATCTGCTCAACGCACGGCTCTGACCACTTAAAAGACTAATCTACTAGGACTTTTTTTGGAAGGCTCCAGGAAACCCCTTTTCGCGCAAAGGGGATTCCCGCAGAACCATGGCCGGGCGAGGAACTCATTGAGATCACTCGAACGACTGCCGGCCTTCGACGGAGGCGAAAATCATTTCCAGGTGCAAACCCCCAGCGGGCGCCTTATAATAATGCTAAATGGGGGTGGACTATGGGACCTACCGAGAAAAGGCCAAGAAGGATTAATGGTGGAGAATTTGCGAAGGACATTCGTTCCGGCATGACCGATTTCCAGTTAAGTCGAAAATATGCCCTCACGTGGGACGAGCTTGAGAGAGTGTTAGGATATTTGGTCGATGCGGGGTTGGTTACCAGGGCGCAACTTCAGGAGCGTCAACAATTGTCCGACAGTCAAATTGTGCAGGCTTTCGTGGAATCCCGAGAGGACACAAAAATTGTAGATTAGTCAGTTACCGGGCGCTAAGTTCGGACCTGGCTCGACAGCTTCTTCCCCCAAGGGAAGGCTTCGGAAATGAGTGCGCCCGATTACCTTCAGGCTCCTTTGCGGCTACGGATTTGCGCGCGCGACCCGTTGGTCGGATGGCGGCCATAGTTGCCCTCTAATAGTCAACGATCATCGGGAAGGACGCCTATTTTTCAGCTTGGCTTTCCAGCCGAAGAGCGCTGGGAAGGGCCTGTCTTTTTTAGAGTCGGACACGTTTTCGAGATGAAGCGAATAACGTCCGCGGGCTTCTGACGCCGCGGCGATCCTGCTCTCAGCGCCCCATGATGGATGGTATTATAGAGTCGTCGAGGGTAAGGACGTACGTCATTATGGCTACCAGCATAATGATCACTCCCAACCATACCCGCCAGTCTTTGTGCAGCTTCCTATCGCCCGCGGGGATCTCGCCCTCCCGTGCGCGCATATGCGACTCCGAGTGATTGTGATTGTGCTTCGTCACGCGTTTTTCCACCATTATGGCAATAACTGCCGGCGGCGCGGTTAGAACCGCTCAGCCCCTGTCTGCAACGTACACGCGCCGGGGTGTTTTGTCAAATGGCCGGGCTACGGGACCAAAATCCGCTGTCAACTTTTGTGATAACCGGAGCCAACGATGTATTGTGGAAATTTTCTTCGCCCTTTCGGTGATGTTTGATTGCGACATTTATTGCAATGTTGGGGCATCGGTTTATTTGGTTGTGGATTATTGAGGATAGAATAACTTGACACGCGACCGGAGGTGGGTTAGACTAATTTGAGAACCTTAACTTGTGTTTCTCCAGTCGACCTCTTGTAAAGGACTACGGGCGTCATACAAGCATTAAGAGCCAGGACATAGGCCCCGTGTCGAGGACTTTACGCCGCTTTACCATCCGGTTTATTCCCGTTCACCAAGAGCCCTTGTTCGTATCTGTAAATGCACTCCCACGAGATGTGCGGTGCGCTTTTTTCCAAAAGGAGCTAGAGAATGAGTATCAAAATTTATGTCGGAAACCTGTCTTTTAACTCGAGCGAGGCAGATCTTGAGGGCCTTTTTGCCGCTTACGGGGAAGTGGAATCCGCCAAGATTATCGTTGACCAATTTACAAACCGTTCCCGCGGATTCGGATTTATCGAAATGGCCAACCGCGAAGAAGGCCTTCGAGCCATCCAGGAGCTGGATTCGAGAGATCTAGGCGGCCGTAACATCAAGGTGAACGAGGCGCGTCCCAAGACCGACTCCAGAGGAGGCGGCGGTGGTGGTGGTGGACGTAGAGACACTGGAAGATCCCGCTGGTAATTCGCTGGCTGTGACCCAGATATGAACTTCAAGCCGGAGTTTGCATCAACAAACTCCGGCTTGTTTTCTTTTGAGGGCGCCATATGACTGCCGGGGCGGCAAAAACCGGAAGCTTCTTTTTCAAGAAGCCTTCGTCGCTTGGAAAAGCAAACCGTGTAATATGATGGAAATTAGAAATATAGCCATTATTGCTCATGTGGATCATGGTAAGACCACTTTGACCGACGCCATCATGAAGCAGACTGGAATGGTGCACGACGAAAACGTCAGTATGGATTCCAACGCCTTGGAAAAGGAGCGTGGAATAACGATTTATTCCAAGAACGCCTCCGTATTTCATCGCGGGACCAAGATTAATATCGTCGACACTCCGGGGCATGCGGATTTCGGCTCGGAAGTGGAACGCGTTTTGCGGTCCATTGACAGCGTGCTGTTGGTGGTGGACGCGCAGGAGGGCCCGATGCCTCAAACGCGGTTCGTTCTGAAGAAATCACTTGAGCTCAGCCTCAAACCAATTGTTATTATAAATAAAATTGATAAGCCAGCGGCGGATCCGGACCTCGCTCAGGAGAAAGTATTTGACCTGTTCTGATGACCTGGGGGCCGACGATGAGCAGCTTGATTTTACGACCATCTATGCCATAGGAAAAGAAGGAATAGCCAAAAGAAACCTGGTTGACGAATCCGACGATTTGTTTCCGCTTTTGGACACTATTCTCACGAATGTTCAACCTGCGTCTGGGGAGAACGGCGTCCCTTTGCGCCTACAATCCTTTAACTTGGGTTATGACAATTTCCTGGGGCGTTTGGCCATAGGTAGAATTTACGAAGGGTCTATCAAAGCCGGCAGCACGCTCACTCTGAAGAAGCTTAGCGGAGAATCCAAAACCGGCAGGGTGACAAAACTATTTACCTTCAAAGGACTATCGAGAGTAGAAGTGCAAGAGGCTTTTGCCGGTGATATTGTCATGGTGTCGGGATTTCCGGATATTGATATCGGAGAGACTCTCTGTGAAAGCGCCGATCAGGAGGCTTTGCCGGCCATTACCGTAGATGAGCCGACGATATGCCTGAGTTTTTTTGTTAACAGCTCTCCTTTTCTCGGCCGTGAAGGGAAATTTGTCACCAATAAACAACTTCGGGAACGCCTGGAAAACGAACTGAGAGTAAATGTGGGCTTGCGAATCGATTTTATGCCGGATTCGTACAAAGTTTACGGCAGAGGCGAGCTTCATATTGCCATACTGCTGGAAAACATGAGGCGGGAAGGTTACGAAGTCCAGGTTTCTCAACCTCAGGTCATCATAAAAGAACGGGATGGAAAGAAGCTGGAGCCCTTTGAAGAGGTGACAATCGACGTCCCGGATGAGTTCGCCGGCACGGTGATTGAGAAAATGGGAAGGCGAAAAGGAATTCTCATTGGCACCGAAAGCAATGGCAGCCAGAAAAGGATAATTTTCGAGATTCCCACCAGAGGTCTTCTCGGTTACCATAGCGAATTTATTGTCGACACCAGAGGAGAAGGGATTATCTGTTCCAGGGTGCTCGGATACAAGCCACACGTTGGGGAAATAAGAAAGCATTTCGTAGGCTCGATGGTTTCCATGGCCTCCGGTAAGGCTTCGGGATTTTCTTTGTACAATCTCCAGGAACGAGGGGCTCTGTACATAGGTCCAGGCACGGAAGTGTACGAAGGGATGGTTATCGGGAACGTATCCAAAGGAACCGATATGGCGGTTAACCCTGTTAAGGGTAAACAACTGACGAATATGCGCGCTTCCGGGTCGGATGACGCCATACTACTGACTCCGCCGTCTGAAATTACGATTGAAAAAGGTTTGGAAATTATGGCGGAAGACGAATACCTGGAAATAACCCCTTCGAGTGCCAGGCTTCGAAAACAATACCTTACCGAGATAGAAAGGAAGAGGGCCAACAAAAAGTAGCCGCGCCAAAAGCGCGCCGTGTCGTTACCACGCCTAGAGATTTCCGCTCCCTTCCCCATGACACCCCCCTGTCGCGTCTACATTGTTTGTTTGATCATGCGCCCGTGGTAATGCCGGTGCGCAAAAACCGGAGTAAACCGGGCGCTTGTCCTCATCTCGGCGCTTTGGGACGAGCGCTGAGCTGGGGACTAAAAATCAGCCGTGACCGACAACCCTGCGAAATGCCATGAGTCGCGGCCGAAGCAAACTGTTTGCCCGCAGTCTTCCGTCGAATCATTTTTAAAAAATTTCTGTAAGCGTTCGCGAGGAGGGAACTTTCTTGCGCAAGAAAGTTCCCTCCTCGACCCTTATTCAAAAAACTCTAACAATTGCGATGATATTCGAGCCTCCTGCCGATGGACCATAGCGAGCCCTGATGAGCCCAGAGCGTTAAGAATTCTGCTGGAAGAAAGGTTACAATCACTTAGCAAACCAATATATTAAGGGTTTTTGGGGAATGGGTCAGGGCCCCGTGAAACGCGGGGTTGCAAAAAGGTTTTTCCCTGTGGACTGTTGCGAATTTCTTGTGTCGCCATGCCACGTAGAGGGGCTCTCCTTGCGCAAGAACGAGGAATAGGAATTCGTGACTAGAATTTGTTGACAGCTACCCGCTTATAATCACTTGATAGGGAAGTCATTGTCGAATATATTTGAGGCCGCTACTCGTGATCGCAATTCGCTCATTAGGCCGGTCGCGATTGCGGGCCCGGCCAAGCCGGACCTCCGGGAGGATTCCTTTCGTGATTCGGTTTTCCGAGGCGAAACACGAGGATTATTGACGAAAGGCTATTGTCAAACTTTTTCAGATGCGGTAGATTTCTGTTGGCAGACAGCTGAGCAGGTTTGTGGTATGAACGTCAGAGATGAATAACCGCGGCAGAGAATCCCGAACAGGGCAGGGATATAGCGACGTCTCTTCCACAGACGAGTGTCCAAGCGCCTGCATATCGAGACATCGACTCCCAACCCCCGAAACCTTATAGCAAACATAAGTCGCCGGGTTCCCCCAATCCAGACCAGATTGGCGAGAGCGATAGCAATTTGATTGAGGAATAGCATCATGGACGTAAGGAAGATCGACGTAATCGTAGACAAGATCATGATACTGACGGACGAAGACGGTTATTTTTCTCCGAATGAATTAAGATCTGCTTTCAGTCGGCAAAGAGATTTGCAGAAGGTTGCCGGGCTGACAATAAACCAGCTTGAAAAGCACTTTTTCTCCAAAGGCGGGTTGTTACGGGTACCGACCCACTTGGGAAAAGAATCGGTGAAGAAATTCATTAACGTTGCCAAAACGGCCCACCTACACGGCAAAAAGTTGAGCTTTGCCGAGGCTGAAGAGATTGTTGAGAAACAAAGGCCTCTGATGAGCGTTCAAACCTCAGATGTGAAGAACGCCGCTCCTGCGCCTGTGCAAATGAGACCCGCTCGAGAAGTGAGACTTAGGAAAGCGGTTGTGCCACCTCCCGAAAAGAAAGAGGTTGCGCCGGCCTCCGAACCCGAGGAGACGACTGTCCAGGCAGCTCCGGAACCAACCGAACCCGGTCAAAAGATAGACGAACTCGTGCGGATAATTGGTGAACTCGCTGATCTTGACGGCTACTTCGATCCGAAGGACGCCTATGCTCGAGTTCGGGGAACCGGGCTCTCCAAGAGGTTGTCGGTTATAGTCTCCAATCTCCGGCTGCAGGGATTTGTTAGAGACGCCAAGTTAAGGGTTCCGGCGTCCGGTGGACCAGAGGCAATAAAGGGTTTTATTAATTTGGCAGCCAGGTTGCGTAGGCAACAAGTCAGCATGTCCTTCGAGAACGCGCTGGCAAGTCTGCCCGCCGAAACAGCCCCTGCGAAGCCTGCTCCGACTCCGGAGCTTGAGCCGGCGCCTGCGCCTGAGCCGATCGCGGAGGTTTCCCCTGCGGCCCCTGCGCCGACCCCCGAACCCGCTCCGGCCCCTCCTGCTCCTCCGGTTGCCAATGTAGCTTCGAGACCTGCTGAAGCGTTGCCCGAACTCATTGCGGAACCACAGGCGCCTGTCGCCGTTGCCAAACCGGAAGAGAATTACAAAGCCCTCTACGAGGAAATGAAAGCAAAAGTCTACAGATTGGATGGAGAGCTGTCCGCGTATAAAGACATGTGCTTTCATTTTATCGAGCTATTCAAACGCTGAGAGGATTAGGGATTTGTTGGACTGAGGCGCCGCACCCCCGGTGTTTAGACGGATGTCGAAACGCGAAGGGTTGGCTCCTCGGACCTCTCCGGGAGTAGCCATGGAATAGACTCGCCGTCTGATTGTGGCCCTCGTTGGAATAGTAGCGCTTTGGTCGACTTTAGTCCTTGCCTATGGCCCATAATCGGTTATCCCGAGTTTCATGTTTGGCCCAGCGTCGGCGCAAGATGAGCGCCCTCGATCGAAATCTTCTGTGTCGTAATCGCGCGGCCTGCGCGGCAGTGGTTGGAAGATGGGCATGCCGCCCTCCCCCAGAAATCGACACTCTCCGCATCCATCCCGGTCCCGCTCATTCCGCGCTTATAAGCGTCCTTTGAATCCGCAATAACAGTCACGCATCTAATTCTCCAAATTGTTCAAAAAACTCACGCCGATCCGAAGGTGGCGGGCTAATCGAATTATTTGGCATGCGAGAAGAGGATGCAATTATGAATACAAGAATCAAGAAAAAGCGAAAAACGAAGACAGATGGAGTTCCGGAGCATCCTGAATCCTCCATGGACCGTCGAAGTTTCATCACTCGATTGACCGTGGGCGCTGGGGGTGTTTTGGCGGCTCCGTTAATCTTGTCGTCTAAAGGCGAAGCCGCTGAGCCTGAGGTCACAGCGGGCGCCGTCAAGGAGAAGACCACAGAATTGCCGGATTTCCGGTTTCCTTTGGCTCAACAACCTGCGCGGGAACTGCCGGGCGGCTCTGCCCGGGAATCCAATGCCGTGAAATTCCCGGTGTCCAAGAATATTGCCGGCGTGCTCATGACTTTGAAGCCAGGGGGGCTCAGGGAACTTCATTGGCATGCTAATGCGGCCGAATGGGCCTATGTGCTGGAAGGCAACGTCCGAGTGACCATCGTCGATCCTCAGGGCAGAATAGAAGTCGCTGATTTCGGGCCGGGAGATATCTGGTATTTTCCTCGCGGTCACGCCCACTCCATTGAGGGTTTAGGCTTGGGACCGGGCGAGGCGAAATTCTTGCTGGTTTTTGATAATGGCTACTTTTCGGAATTCGCCACGTTTAGCTTCACGGACTGGCTGGCGCACACCCCAAAGGAAATACTGGCAAAAAGTCTCAACCTTCCTCTTTCCGATCTGAAGGACCTTCCCGACAAAGAGGTGTACATCGCTCTAGGCGCTGTGCCGCCTCCTCTTCCAGTCACTCCTATTTCGGGTAAGGGGACCACATTGGTTCCTCCGCTGACTCACAAGTATTCCCTAGCCGCGCAGAAGCCATATAGGCGGTATCCCGACGGCGAGGTTCGTATGGCTTCGTCGAAAGAATTTCCCATTTCCACCACCATGACTGGAGCGTTGCTGAACATAAAACCCGGCGCTCTTCGTGAACCGCATTGGCACCCGAATGCCGACGAATGGCAATACATTATTTCCGGCAAGGTTCGCTTGACCATTTTCGCTTCCCATGGGCTGGCCAAAGTCGTGGAATTGAGCCCGGGTGACGTTGGCTTCGCGCCGATGGGCTATGGTCACGCTATAGAGAATGTAGGCGACACGCCAACGGAACTTCTCCTCGTTTTCAACAGCGGCGAGTACCAGGAAATAAGTCTCAGCACTGTAATTTCGACGCAGCCGGCCTACCTCTTGGAGACCAATTTTCATCTGCCCAAATCTATTATTGATAAGCTACCCAAGAAGCAAGAGTTCATTACCGGCGGATAAGACGCCTCCGGAGGGAAGCTTCTTTCAAGAAGTTTTCCTTCGGGCCTCCCTTCAAGAACTCCTAGAATTGCCGTGTCAAACATTTCCCTCTCCCCCGACGGACTATGTCGGCGACTTAAGGATGGAAGGTAACCTTCTGCGCCACAAAGACGCCATCGCCTAAATTATCCTCAACCCACAAGTAGTGGCTCCGAAAGTGGAAGTTCCCTTGAGCAGCCGCGGATGCCGCCCATGGGCGCCGCAGCCCATAACGAGCGACCGGACATTAACAGCGCCAACCGGACTGAGAGCGTATTCTAACACAAATTGTGTTTGACTGAGAGCCGATTGCTAAGGTAGGCTCAGAAACCGGATACTACAGAATGATACTGATTCACGCGTATTTGAACAATTCCGTCTCGTTTCGAGTAGTTTCTTATATTGAGTGGTGCCGACCCGGCCTTGTTTAAGCCATCTAAGACGGTTATAGCGCAATAGTCAAACTACTCAGAGCGCACGGAGCAAAGCGATGATCGTTCATCTAAAGGGGTAAATTATGGTTATGTTTCCTCAGAGGTCATTAGGTAAACCCGACGTAAGATTGGCGCCGATAGCGTTGGCAATAGCATTCACGGCCATGCTTATAATGAGCGCGAGTGTCCTCGCCGCCGAAGATAACAATCAGGCTTTGATGGAGGCCGCTAAAGAAGGCAAGTTGGAAGCGGTGAAGAGCCTTTTGGATAAGGGAGCGGATGTTAACGCCAAGGATGCGAGCGGCACTACAGCCCTCATGTGGGCCTCGGTATATGGTCACTTCGATGTGGTAAAACCGCTTCTGGAAAAAGGCGCTGATGTCAACGCCAAGAACGAGGATGACGAAACGACCCTCATGTACGCCTCTTCCAGGGGTGACCTTGAAGCGGTGAAACTGCTTTTGGATAAAGGCGCGGGCATTAACGCCAAAGATAGGGATGGCAACACGGCGTTGTTCGCAGCTTCCGCTAAAGGCAACCTCGAAGTGGTAAAACTGCTCAAGGCTCGTGGAGCCAAGTGATGATCCTTTAATGAAAGGCACTGATTATGCTGATGTTTCCGACTGGGTTTCCATCGAAAAGCGGAGTGGTATCGGCAATGAAAGCCTTGGTCATTGGATGCGCCATGGTAGTTCTCACTAGCGCCAGCGTATTTGCCAACGCGGATAACGATCAGGCTTTGATAGAAGCCGTTAAACAAGGCAAGTTGGAACGCGTGAAAAGCCTTTTGGAGACAGGAGCTGATATTAATGCCAAAGACGAAGACGGCGTTTCTGCCTTGGGCTTGGCTTCCGGTAACGGCGCCTACGAAGTGGTGAAACTGCTATTGGATAAGGACGCCGATATAAACGGCAAATGCGAGTATGGCTGGACAGCCCTAATGCGTGCTTCTTTTCGGAGTCAACTTGAGGTTGTCAAACTGCTTTTGGATATGGGAGCTGATTTCAATGTCAAGGACAAGGTTGGTAATACTGCGCTGATGCACGCTTCTCGTGAATCAAACCCCGAAGTGGTCGGAGCGCTTCTGGATAAAGGAGCTGATTTCAACGCCAAGAACGAGTATGGCGATACGGCCCTTATGAGCGCTGCTTCTTTGGGTAAGATTGAAGTGGTGAAACTTCTTTTGGATAAAGGAGCGGAAGTAAACGCCCACAACAAAAATCGTAGAACAGCGCTTATGGATGCTTCTTATAAGGGGCGCCTTTCCGTGGTGAAACTGCTTCTCGATAAGGGGGCGGATATCAGCGCCAGAGACGAGAAAGGCTTTACTGCCCTGAAGAATGCTTCTGTCAATGGTAACTCTGAAGTGATGAATCTGCTCAAAGCCCGCGGAGCGAAGGAATGATCCTTGCCTGAAGGGGGTGGATTATGGTCGTGTTCCCAAATCGATCTACAAGAACACCCGGCGTGTCATCTGCAATAATGGCCGTGGCTATTGGATTCGCCACAATGCTTGGTATGGGCGCGAGCGCCGTTGTGAATGCAGAATACGATTTACGGGCGAAGAAACTGAGTTACGGCTCGGGAGAAATGTAATGCAAAAGAGCATAATCGCAGTGGTTGTAACAGGGCTGATCCCAATACTGACCATCTTCTGTCCCTTCGCTCATGGAGATCAAAATCCTGCGTTGATAACCGCCGCCGGACATGGAGACTTGAAAAGAGTTCAAGAGCTTCTGGACCAAGGAGCCGATGTCGACGCGAAGACCGAAAACGGAGTTACCGCTTTAATGGAAGCTTACGGTAGCGGTCATATTGAAATTATGAAACTGCTCCTGGAATGGGAGGCTGATGTTGACTCCAAAGATCTCCGATCCGGGACTACAATATTGATGGCGGCCTCCACTTTGGGGCAGACTGAAATTGTTAAACTCCTTTTGGAATGGGAAGCCGATGTCGACGCCAAGGCCGACAATGGAGCCACAGCTCTGATGTTGGCCGCATTCCAAGGGCACATCGATGTTGTGAAGGCGCTTTTGGAAGCGAAAGCCGACGTCAATGCGAAAAATGAAAACGGAGCCACGGCTCTGGCGGCGGCGTCACAGAAGGGGCACAACAACATAGTGGAACTACTCAAAACTTACGGAGCCAAAGAATAATTTCCAACAATGTTCGTCACACATCAGGAGAGGTTCACATGCTGAAGTACGGAAAAACACTGTTCTTAGCCGGGCTGCTGATCGTGGCCGTAGTATTTTGTTTTTCAGCCTATGCGGCTCAAAGCGAGGAGCTGATTATCGCGGCTAAAGAAGGGGACTTGAAACAGGTCCAAGAGCTTTTAAACAAAGGAGCTGATGTAAACGCCAAAGCCGACAATGGAGTTACGCCGCTTATGGCCGCTTCCGCGGAAGGGCATATCGACGTCGTGAAACTTCTGTTACAACGGGAAGCCGATATCGACGCTACGGCAAAAAAGGGAGCGACCGCATTGATGTTAGCTTCCGCTTCCGGTCACAACGAGGTTGTCGGGCTTCTTCTTGAATCGGGCGCCGATACGGACCTTCAAGAAGAGGAAGACGGATTCACTCCGCTACTATTAGCCTCTGCGACGGGACATCATCAGGTTGTAAAGCTGCTTCTCGAAAATGAAGCCGACATTGACGCTAAAGCAAAAAACGGAATGAACTCGTTGTTGGTAGCTTGCGTAGCCGGGCATCTGGAAATTGTAAAGCTCATTCTAGACTACGGCGGCGATGTCGAGTCTAAAGACGATAAGTCCGTTACGGGACTGATGGCCGCCTCACATGAGGGGAATATGGATATGGTGAAACTGTTTCTGGAGAAAGGCGCGGATGTTAACGCCAAAAGCAAGGACGGAGACACTGCTCTGAAAGCGGCCTCACTGAATGGCCATACCGAAGTTGCGGAATTGCTCAAGTCGCACGGGGCGAAGGAATAGGCCGCTATTCGTTCCGCCACAAATGTGAAAATAAGCTTCGATTGAATTCGAGCAGAGGCGTGGCCAATTTTTCACATTTATAAGAGATACGGCTAAAGGTGACATTACAGGTCCGAGGGGCAACTTTTGCGTAGCTGAGGATTTGGGTGAACATAACGATTGCGGAATGAACACGGTTATTGACTCAGCTACATGGGTGAAAGTAAGACGAAGGTGAGCATAACCGCGAGGCTATGAGTGTAGTCTACGAGCCGAATTACCTGCAAAGCGCAGTTTGCGCGTTTACACAGCCTCGTCGGCATTTCCAGCTAATTTTCAACTGCATCCTTTTCCTCAGTCCAGGAAAATAACCATCCTCCAAAATGATATTCGACCGGCCCCGGGTTATTAAAGCGATGGCCTGGGTCGAGGTAACGCAAATTTTCCCCTTGACTAGAATCATATTCTACAATACGATTCTAGTGTGAAGACAAAAGATTCAAAACACGCAAATACGCCATCACGTCGGCTGGATATTATCCAGGCCGCTCTAGCCTGTTTCACGGAACATGGGTTCGCGCAAACCAGCATCGCAGACATCGGACGCCGTTCCAATGCCAGCACAGGCAGTATCTACCACCATTTCAACAGCAAGGAGCAACTGGCCGCGGAAGTCTACTTCGAGGGGATCAGGAATTATCAGGAGGGCTTCCTTGAAATGCTGGAAGCGCAACAGAATGCGCGGGAAGGTATTTCCGAGGTGATACGCCATCATCTCCAGTGGGTCAGCCAACATCCGGATTGGACACGGTACCTGTTCCAGAAAGCGCAAGCTACCTTCATGGCCTCAGCCCCGGAGGTGTTAGCGGGTTTGAACGCCGAATGCATGAAGCGCTGCGCGAAATGGGTCGGAATTCACGTGAAGGCGGGAACGCTCCGTCGCCTGCCCCCGGACATGTATGTCGCTATTCTCTTGGGGCCGCTCATGGAATATACCCGACTGTATTTGGCCGGACAGACCTGCACCGCTTTGGAAAGCGCTATGGAGCACCTAGCATCGGCCGCCTGGAACTCCCTGAAGGCCGAAGTGAGAGATGAAGAGATAAGATAAGCGTGCACCGGGAGGAAACTTTTTTGCAAGAAGGGGGTTCCCGGTCAACACTCACTAAACAACGGCGCTGAACCATTTGCCCTCTTGGAAAGGAGAAGATCATGCGTACTGTGCGTCTGGAGTATACGAATCGTCCACGGTTGCTCCCCATATACACCATGGGGTTGTTGTCGGGCCGTAAAAGCTTGGCGTCAAGTCGCGCCTTGCCCGAGATGCATGCTGAGTGGCGGGGCTTCAGGATCGATAAACAGGGTCTTAAGCGGTTCATGGACATCTGCCGTTTACCTGCGTCTGATACAATGCCCCTGGTTTATCCCCTCGTATTCGCCTTTCCTCTACATATGACCATGGTAGGCCATCGGGAATTCCCATTGCCCTATGTCCGGATGATGCAGATCAGGAATCACGTCATCCAGCACAGACCTATAGGGCTCGACGAGTCCCTGGACATCTCATGCGCAATTGTCGATCAGCGGGTTGTGGCAAAGGGCCTGGAAATGGATGTGCACACCGGTTTGGAAGCGGCCGAGGATCTTGTGTGGGAGAGCGTTCATACCTATTTTTTCCCCGGAAACTTCGGCCGGCCGGACCGACCATCGCCGCTGGCGCTGTTGCCGACCTTATCCAACGATAATGTGGAGACGACCTGGACTATGCCCGATGGGGGCGGGTTCTGTATGGGGCTCATGGCGGGTGACTATAACCCTGTCCACTACCTGGCGCCGTATGCGCGACGCTTTGGGTTCAGGCGGTCTTTCGCCCACGCTCAACTGACCTTGGCCCTCTGCGTTCAACATCTGCCTCCGTTCCGGGAAGATCACTCCGTGCGCCTGGATGTGGCAATCAAAGGGCCGGTATATTACGGAAGCGACGTGACCATGAAGCGCTCTGATGATGGAAAGAGCCATCGCTTCGATCTGTATTGCGAAGACAACCCACGGCCTTGCGTCAGCGGTTATCTGGATTGTGCGGAACCTGATGCGGACTTGGGATGCGACGAGGTCTGCCGCTCCTGGGCATGCGGGTGACCGGCAGAAGATTATGGTAATTCATACCGGTTCCCGCAATTTGAAGTAATTTTCGAGCTCTATCCCCAGGCTGCAGTCTGGGGAAGAGAAATCAACCGTCACTGTTGAGCATAGATAATAAGAAGCCCACGATCTACCGGAAATGCATTTCGCTCACAAACTTCGCTTCGAAACCTTCTATATTAGAAAGCTCGATGACCGCCGCTCCTCGGGCGATATCCGCGGATTTGTGAATTACATTTCCATCGGTCAGCATTCTTCGAGCCCCTTCTAAACTGGAATTGCCGACGAAGCGCAGTTCAGCCCGGGGTGGTTCGGGAATGAGCCCAACTCTGTAGATTGCCTCTTTACTCAGATGATAGCCAAAGCCGCCAGCTATTATGATATTTTTCAGATCCGCCACTTCGGCGCCGCATTCGGATAGAAGGAACTCCACCCCGGTCCTGATGGCCGCTCTGGCAAGTTGGACCTGCCTTATATCATTTTGAGACACCGAAACTCGGTCTGTGATACGAAAGTGGCGTTTTCCTTGAATCTCGAAGAGACGGCTCCTATATGTTTTGGGCAACCCGGATCTCTTTGGGTCCGGCAATCGCCCTCTTTGGTCGATAATACCTGTTCGCAGGAGTTCCGTGATCAATTCCAGCAATCCGCTTCCGCATATCCCTCTCGGGCTTCCCCCGCCTATGACATTTACGGAGACCTCTTCGCTTATGGCGACTCCCTCGATTGCGCCCTCACCGGCCCTCATTCCCGAGCTTATCGTCATGCCTTCAAAGCACGGGCCGGCGGCGCATGACGTGGCAATCGTCCTTTCGGCAGTCAGGAGGACTATTTCACCATTGGTTCCGACATCCACAAATAGGGCCGGGGTCTCGATGTCCTCGAGATCGCAGGCGATGAGCCCTGCGACTATGTCACCTCCGACGTATGCCGACATGCAGGAAAAGGTCGTTACAGGCGCACGCTCATTTATGAGGATGGCCAGTTTTTCAGCGGATGTTGTGTAGGCGTCCAATATCTCTGCCGTGTGCGGATACTCGCCGATACTTTTTATAGGCCTGTTCAGAAAAATGTGCTGCATCGTGGTATTCCCGGCCGCGGCCAGGTGGTAGATATTTTCTCTGTCCACATCGTGGTGAGATGTCAGAACTTTTATGAGCAGATTGACGGCTGAAATGAGTTCCTCGCTCATCCTTTTCAGACCGCCCTTGTGTAAGGTGGAGTGTCTTATCCTGGATATGACGTCATGACCATAGCGAACAAGCGGATTCAATGTGGACGCGCTCCCAAGCGCCATACCGGTGTTCAGGTCGACCAATGAAGACACAAGAGTGGTCGTGCCGATATCCACTGCCACACCGAACGCGTTAACGGATGTATTGCCCTGCTCGACAAGTAATGGTTTATTGTTGAAATATACCTGTGTCGTTTCCGTTTCTCCGGCGCCGTTGGAAACCACCTTTCTGATCGATGGATTTACTTCGAGATCCGCGCAGTTCCCGGCGAAGAATCCTTCAACCGTTTTGAGGCTCTTGGTCTCATGGCCGGGGACTATGACCTCCAAGTCCGTCTCTACGGTCGTCTTACAGGCGAGCGCGGTGTCCAGGCGGCCATTCGCCCGTATTTGGACCAAGTCCGTGCCGCAGACGCCCGCGCCGCCGCACGGGCTTTCAAAACCGCAATCGAGCCTTCGCGCCGCCTCAAGAATAGTGATACCAGCGGGAACGTATCCTTCTTTATTCCATGGAAGAAACGTCACCTTAACCTTCGGATTCATGAAAGGTCCTTCGCGGCTTCGGCCATGGCCCTGATGTGCTTCACCGGAGTAAGCGCGCTGACGCCGCACGCGGGAGCCAGGATGTCTACACCGTTGTTCAGGATGGCCTGCGACACTTTTCTGATCTGCTCCTCCGGACCTTTCTGTAGAAGGATAGTGCTCACATTACCCATGATCATTTTGCCGGGAAGAGCGGTTTTTACCTCCTTTATACCGACAGCGGAGTCTACGCTCACACACTGGGCCGAGAGGTCCTTCAGGGGTACGTAGATAGGTCTCACATTGCCGCAAATATGCACAATGACGGGTGTGCGTAAGCCGCGCATATGGTCCGTAATCCGATTGAGATAAGGCACGGCAAACTCCTTGAACATCCTGGGGCCTAGTATCTCTCCCGTGGCTGAGGGGTCAGCTATGACAATTACATCAGCGCCGCTTTCTATGAGAGCCTCTCCGTAGCGGACAACACTATCTGTGAGGAAAGAGAGCAACGAGTGAGACTCGCCCGCCTGCTTCCCGAGGGCTTTGTAAAGGATCGATGCGTCGATGAGCGAGGTAGCCAGGCTCAACGGACCTACGAGGTTGCCTATAACCGGCGTTTCAGGCCTCTCCTGGGCCAGTTGTCTCGTGCAATCGAGAATCGCGGGAAGACGGCCGTCCTTCTGTGGGTCCAGCGGCTCCAGTTGCGTCCAGTCCGCTACGGATCTTAGGGGATAGCTCACGATGTTAGGCTCCGTAACCTCGTCACCGTCCTCTACCTCCCCTCCAAGGGCTTCAGCCTCCACAGTCATGCAGAAGGGAATACCCAGGTTCTCGAGGCCGGCCTCATCATGCATAGCCGCAGAGAGCGTAGCCATCTTCCCCGCGTCTCTGTGCGCCTCAGGCCAGCGGCAGCCGGTCCTTATCATCACTTCCCTGCTCGCCATGGTCATCATTCCGCCCGGGCATATGACGGGCGGCCTGTCCACACTTTCACCTGAAAGGGTTGCGAGAAGTCTTTCTTTTTCGTTCATGTCATAACTCTTGCAGGTTGATGGGAAGCTTGCCGAATTGTCGCCCGGCTTCCAGGAAAGCCACCATGTTTTCATGCGGCGTGTTTATAGGAACTTCGCATCCGGTGGCGACTATGTACCCCTTCGGATTGTCGGCGGCCTTTTCTATTCCTTCCCTCACCATGTCGCTTATCATTTGCGGATTGCCTTTGAACAGCCCATCCGCAGACGACACGTTGCCCATCAGACAGGTTTTTTCGCCCACCAGTTCTTTCGCTTCGGAAAGATCGATGTCGTCTAGACTGAGGATGTCGGCGCCGCTCTCGGCCATGCTCTTTATGACCCGTTTCGTCTTTCCACATATGTGGAGAACGCCGGGAAGGCTGTAGGAGTGGATATGATCGTAGACCTCGCTAAGGTATGGCAACACAAACTGTCTGAAATGCTTTTCTCCTATCATCGAACCCGTGGCGACAGGATCAACCGTAATCGGAACCCCTCCTTCTTTCACATAGGCGTCGATGAGAACCTTAACCGAATCCGTGCAGACCCTCATCAGCGAGTGGACCGTCTCGGGGTCAGTGTAGAGTTCCTTTATGAAGGTTTCAGTCCCCCTCAACGCCGCCGCAGTTGTAAAGGGAGCGCCTATGACGGGGATCATGAACACCTCGTCGCCGATTGCGTCCACGCATCTCCTCAGCGCTTCCATATACACGGGAAGACGGCCGTCCTTTTCGGGATCGACCACCCGCAGCTTCTTCAGATCTTCCCTGGATTTGACGAAAGGCTCTTCAACCTGGGGAGCGTCGTCTTCCGGGAAATACATCTTCGTCCCCATCGCTTCGGCCATAGTCGATGTCGTTGTAAACAGGTAAACGAAATCGTGGCGATATTTTTTGAAGCAAGCGATGTTGGCTTCACCCATGTTCTTTCCGTTGGTGTTGAACTCGCGCACTTTCAAGTTCAGCGCCCTTGAGGCCCAGTTTAAAATAATCGGGCTCACCAGAAGCCGATCCATATTTTGTCCGGTGAGGGCGGCCTGCATCCTCTGTTTGGGGTTCATCTGTTCGGCGGTGTTCATTTCGCGCACCCCTTGTTTGCGGCGACGTAGGCGTATTCCTTCTTGCTCGGGACAACCATGTCGAAGTTTATCCTTTGGAATAGTCCCCTGGCCACTCTGACCGCTTGGGCAGCGTTCTTGGCGTAACCGTCGGCCCCTATATTTTTGGCAAAGGCCGGCGATATGGGGCCTCCGCCTACCATGGTCATGGAATAGATACCGGCTTTCTTGAGATCTTCGATTATCACTTGCATACCGTCCATAGTAGTGGTCATAAGTGTGGATAGGCACACCAGATCGGCATTCAGCTCTCCGGCTTTGTCAACAAACTTCGCATGGGGGACGTCCCTCCCCAGGTCGATCATCTCGAAGCCTGCGTTGTCCAGCATAATCCTCACCAGGTTTTTTCCGATATCATGTGTGTCCCCTTTTACTACGCCTATGACAGCCTTCTTCCTGTTCATCATGGCGTCCTTGGGTAGGTAAGGCCTGAGCAACTCGATCCCGGCGTACATCGCGTCTGCGCAGAGAAGTATCTCAGGCACTAAATATTCTTCCTGCTCGAAGAGTTCGTTCACTCTGTCCATACCTGAGGCAAGCCCTTTCATGATGGCTTCATAGGGGTCGATCTTGGATTCTATCGCCGCCAACGCCGCTTTCATCGCGTGGGCCTCGTCCATGTTGATTACGGCTTCGGCCAGATCGCTGAGTATAGCTGCTTTTTCTTCGCCCATTTTTCCCTCCGTCCGGTCATTAGGTCTGAAAGCTGATGGAGTATATATAGGCTGTGACTATATGTCAAATCGTCATTGCCGATACCAAATCAGAAATACGTAGGTAGGACAGCAATGGCGGTTTACTTTATTTGTCTGAGAGGGATGAGTTTTGATCGTTCAGCAGGGGATCGATGAAACGCGAAGGGGCGGTCTGAATGTGTGTTTACTTACAAAGGCAAACCGATTATGAAGATGAATGGTCACGCCTGGAGAAAAGCCCGAACAAGAGCCGGTTTACTTCTCGTATGTGTTCATGATTTTGGAGCTCACATTTGAGAGTCGTCTGGGGATTGCGGGGATATGTTTCGAGGACGGACAAGATCTTTTGGGACCTAAATCCGGCAGGGTTGTCAGCCGGTGTTCACAGGCCGGCTGGGGAATGTTCCGTTTTCCAATCCCGTGCGGTGACGCCTACCCGGCGCGGATCAGGTGTCTGTGCCGACCAGATCCCAATCCGAATCCGGATCATCATATTTCGTGATCCAATTAATCGCATGATGCCATTCGTGGATGGCCTCGGGATCGAGACCCGCCGGAGGAGGCCGCCCCTCCACGAGAGGTTCATTCGTTTAGCTGCTTGTAAAACCATTGTACGCCCGAATGGTTTTCATCACGGCGTTTTCTCTTTTTTTCCACTCCAGCCTACTTAGTGGAAGGTACGGTTCCAGATCCTTTTCCTGCACCTCCACACTCCGATAACAATTGTTCAGTATGGTTAGTATTTTTTCTAAAAAGGACCTCCCGCGAGTCTCATGATATTCAATATAAATTTCTTTCACGAGCGGCAGCTTATCCTGAATTTCCGGAATCACATGTTCCTCGGCGCCCTCAACATCCAATTTCAAATAATCCACTGGTCCGCCAATGTAATTGGATAGTTGCACGGATTCCACAATTCTGCTCTCTTCCGCTTCCTGAACTCCCCATGATCGCGAAATGGAGGCTCCAAGACCGGAACCAAATACGGATATCCGACCATTGCTACCGGTGAGCGCCGCTTGTTTAATTTCCACCCCTTCGAGTCCATTACATTTCATGTTCTCACGCAAAACGGTGAAAGTCTCCGGAACCGGCTCAAATCCCAAGACCCTGGATTTCGGATATTCACTTTTGAAATAGAGGATAGACAAACCAATATTACTTCCGCAATCAATGATGAACGGCTCTTCGGATACTACTTCAGATTTGAACTTATATTCTTTCTCGTCGAAAATCTCTTTTTTCGTGTCCGCAAAGGCTCTTGTGTCCAGGTGACAAACTTCAAGTTCCTTTTCCTTGTACACGAATTTGGAACAAATCATTTGGCTTATCCTGCCTTTCCGGTTCAAGCGTAGTTACAAGGGCGTTGAGTTCTCTAATGAAATTCGGTGATCAGGGCGACCGGATTTGAGCCGGCGGACGAGTTAAGCCTCCGTCCGGTTTTTAGAGTTCACTATGATTTCCCAGCGGCGTCCAACATGTAGCGCACACGGATAAGATCTTCACTCCGCATACTGGACCTCTGCTGAAGCCAACACATCATCCTGAAAGTAACGGCTAAGGTGCCGTGCGGTCCGCAAGTCAACTTTTCGACCGCCAAGGATTTCGGATAATTCTCGTTCCATTCCGGCAATCCGAAGCAAACCGGGAATATGTTCAGGATCAAACTCGACCGCGAAATCTATATCGTTTGCACGTCAAGATAATTTCCGTATATGACGCCTACAAAACTCTTCGATGAGATTCTTGGGAATCTCGGGTCGCCGCGCTTCAATGTCATAGGTTCATTTTCAGTCCATAGCGCTCAACCTTCCGGCATCGCCTAACCCGTCGCCCTCATTGAGTACTGTTGTGCCGCAAGTGTCTGATTCATGATTGAAATATCTTCAATCCTTTGGTAATAAGCAGACCTGTTTGGTTGAGAGAAATCTCTGTAAAGTTCTTTATAACCCAAAATAAGTTCCGTATCGAATCTCTCGGCAAATATCAGGGGGAAATGTGTCGAAAACCATTCATGAGATTCGCGATCCCATCCATGTTTTTGCTCGACTGGATTCGGATGAGCGCAAGGTGTTGGATTCCAAGCCGTTTCAGCGCCTACGTCACATACACCAACTCGGCATGACGCACCTACTCTATCCTGGAGCCACCCACAAACGATTCGAACACTCGCTTGGGGTGATGGAGCTTGCCTCCAGGGTATTTGATGTTGTCAGTCGGCCAGACAAAATTACTGATGAAATAAGAAACCAATTGCCGGAACTCAGCGCTAAAGACAAGTTGCGATATTGGCGTCGCGTCCTTCGAATGGCTGCGCTCTGCCATGATATCGGTCACTTGCCCTTTTCTCACACCGCTGAAAAGGAACTTCTACCCAAAGGCTGGGAGCATGAAAGGCTGACTCGGGAGATAATTTGTGATAAGGAGATGCGGGAGATATGGGAGGGCGTTACCCCGCCACTGCGCTCGGAGGATCTCGTGAAACTTGCCATTGGGCCGAAGAAGGCGCCTGACCTCTCATTCACCGGCTGGGAAACAGTTCTTGCTGAGATCATCGTGGGCGACGCTTTTGGAGTAGATCGTATGGACTACCTCCTTCGGGATTCCCATCATATAGGAGTGGCCTATGGCAGGTTCGATCACTACAGACTGATCGATACGTTGCGAATACTCCCTGCGTCCCCCTCGGATGAATCTGAAGCAGGCGGCGCAGGTCCCAGTGACCCTTCACTGGGTGTGGAAGAAGGCGGACTTCAATCTGCGGAGGCCCTATTGCTGGCGCGATATTTCATGTATTCTCAGGTCTATTTTCATCCGGTTCGGCGCATCTACGACATTCATTTAAGGGATTTTCTCCGAGAATGGTTGCCCAACGGGCTGTTTTCAACGGACATTAATGAACATTTGGCTTTGACCGACAATGAGATCAGTTCGGCGTTCTTGAAGGCCTCAATTGAGCCGACAGCAAAGGGCCATGACCATGCCCGGCGCATAGTGTCGCACAACCATTTCAGACGCCTTTACGTTCCTTTCAGAGATGATTTACAGATCAATCCTGAAGCGGGAACCGCAGTATTTCACGCTGCTGAAAAGGAATTCGGGCTTGAGAATACGCGATATGACAGGTACGCTGAGAAAGGGCAGGTTTACGACTTCCCGGTGTTCATCGCAAACCATAGCGCCGTCTCTTCGACTTCAAGGTCCCAGGTCCTGATATCTATGCCGTTGGCGTCCGTGGATTGCGTGTTCATCGAAAGCGCATTGTTGAAGGAGGCCAAGACTTGGCTTGAGCGGCGCAAGGACGTGATCATTCAACCGGAGGAGGAAACTCCATGAAAAGACTTCAGAGAGCAAGTATTTTGGCCGATCTGGCCGGGAGGATGAGAGATCGCGGAAGTTGGTGTGGGGAAACCCACATACAGAAGGCTGTATATTTCTTGCAAGAGCTCTTAAAGGTTCCTTTGGGATATCGATATATGCTTTACAAGCATGGACCGTTTTCCTTCGATCTTCGAGATGAGATTACTGAATTGCGTGTCTATGAGCTATTTCGACTGGAGCCCAGACCGGTTCCTTACGGCCCCAGCTTGAGACCGACCAAGAACGCCGAAGAACTGAAGAGTCGTTTCCCCAAGACTTTGAACAATTACGTCAAACAGCTCGCCTTTGTGGCGGAAGCATTGGGAAGTCGGGGCGTAGCGGACCTGGAACGGTTAGCCACGGCCCTTTATGTTTTTCTCGAAAGTGACGCCGGCGAAGAAGAACGCAGTAAACGAATTCATGAGATTAAGCCGCATGTCCACTTGGATGCGGCCCTCAGCGCTGTCAAAGAAGTTGAGGCAATGCGACTCAAGGTGGAGGAACTCGTCGAAGCCCATTCCTAATCCGGTTCCCCCGTGAGGTACTGTCTATCCTCGGGCCAGATGTCCATCACCTGTCGTAGCATGGCCAATTCACCGGTATGGTAAGCGTTGTGATCCGCGGCCAACACGATTTCCCGGAAGATGGTGTAACCGGGAGCGTGAGGGATGGGGGCGAACAGATCGGTTTTCGAGTCTCGGACCATTTCCTTCAGCGCTTCCAGGTCGGCCAGCATCCCATCTATGCTTTTTTGCCAGCCCTTCTGGTCGGTCCTCTCGTCCGGACCGGGACGATACCCTTGAGGATATTCCGGCGAAACGTGATGCGGATCACGTATGAATTCCAGAATATCCCACTGGGCGATACGAATGTGCTCCACAAAATGCCGGAAAGAATACGGTGTGTTCGGGGCCTTGCTGTTTATATGCTCCAAGGGGAAGTCGGCAATTACGTCCTCGAAGCTCATGTGGGCGTTTCCGCCTTCCAGCAACGCCAACAACTCTTTTCTTAACACTTCGTCCGCTTTCATCTACACCCTCTCAGCAATTGTTTCGCTCGTAAGCAGTTTACAATATCGAAATAGTCTCATAACGGGGGAATTTTCGGTCGTGCCGGTTCCCTCAGGATGTTTCCCGGACGCCTCTTAAGTTCCCCATACTGCCGTTTCTTGCGGTATTTCTGAATCCATTCGCGTGATTCTTGCATTCCCGAACCGTATGATTTAAGCTCTGAGACTCGTCCATAGGATGCTCACATTCCTTGAACTTTGAACGGTTCAGAAGGGAGAGTCTCCGATAGGCTCCCGGGAATGTCAAATTCTATGAGTCCCCGGCAGAGTCAGGGGGTTGTCCGTTATTATTGGTGTAACTCGAAGCCCGATCGACATCCCACATCTAAGTGCAGGAGCTTTCATGGAGCCTAAGGAACACCTCGGAGGTATGGTCATGGTGGTCCTCCTCCACTATATCAAGAAGGTCAAATCCGAGGTTTTGTCCAGGCATAGGAGCGAAGAGGATTATCCTGTGAAGCTCGCCGGCGCTGTGGAGCATCTTTCCAAGGTATTTTCAAGGTTGGGAGGGCCGGACGGCAAGGCCGAGCAGGTCCTGGAAGCGGTCCTTACGAAAAGCGCATGGGACGAGAATAAAGTAGCCCGCGCCGAATATCACACTCCGGATGGACCGAGCTTCGTGTTCTTTTTATCAGAAGATGGTCATTTCACTACCTTTCCCGAAACCCGGCAAGCCTACCTGGAGGTGCTCTTTAACCTGGAAAGGAAACTGCTGGGCGTCGCTAAAAGTGGCGGAGAGCACAACCGGCGAACTGAAGCAATCGATCAAGAGACTTTTCGAACGGCATTGGGTCGCGCTTATCGCAGGCTCATCAAGGAGTCGAGAGGCGCCGTTTACGTGAGGATTCCCGAACTCTTTCGGGAGCTCGGTATAGACAAAGAGTCCTTTGACCGCGAACTCCTCAAAATGCGAGATCTCGGCCTAATCATCCTTAGCAAACATAGTTACGCTGCAAGTCTGTCAACCGAGGACCTCAAAAACTGCGTTGAGGCCTCTCCGGGGGAATACTATTATTATGTCACTCTGAGGGAGGACCCGTGATGGAAACAGCGGAGCGTGACATGTTTGTCCAGGCTGCCGAACGCCTGCGCCTGATGTCGGAAAAAGGCGCGAATCCCTTCTTTCGCTCCACCATCATGGACCCCTGGACATCCGAGTTTGTTGACGTTGCGAGTATCCACGCCAGGGCTACCAGGGAAATCGAGATCCTGATCAATCACGTTAAAGAGGAGGGGCGATCCAAATCCCGCTTGCTGGTTGGAGACTCTGCAAACGGCAAGTCTCACGTGCTGGCTCGAACAAAAAAACTATTTTCCAAGAAAGCCTTTTTCTGTTTCGTGGAACCGCTGACCGGGGATGGGCAAAATATTTTCAGGCATATCTTGAAAAGCGTCGTGAGCGATCTGCTTCGCAGCATTCCGGGCGCTGCCCATTTACAGTTTCTATCGCGTATGGCGGGAATTCTTTATGGGAGTGGCAAAGAATCATTCCGATCACCACCGCAATTTCCTCGCATGGACCGAAAATCGAAAATATGATTTCATCTGCCTGGTCAGCAATCAGCTCAAAGCCATAGGGAAACACATCGATCCTCGTATCGTCGGCGTTTTGTACGATTACGTCAGAAATTATTCAAACGACAGCAGAGTCCGACTCGTCATTGAGAGCTGGCTGGCCGCCAATCTTCTCAACGAAGAAGAACTTAATCTAGTGGATTTCCCATCCAATCAATCAATTGACACTGAGGACAAGGCAAAGGAACTCATCAAGGGGCTCGGCGTCATTACGCACTTTTCCCGTCCAATTTTTCTCTGTTTTGATCAAGTGGAAACCTATATTCTCAATGACAAGGCGTTCAAAGCATTTATGAAAGCTGTTGAATATGTTCAAGAGTACACCTTCAACTATGCTGTTGTCGTTTCGGCGCTGCTGACTTTTGACGAAAAATTGAGAACCAGCGGGCTGACTCCGTCTACCTGGGATAGGTTTAACTACAAGAGTAAGCCCATAGTGGTTCACCCCTTGTCTCCCGATGAGGCCAAGAAACTCGTTGAAGCTCGACTCGTGGTTGACTTCGGTAGTCTATTTATTCTCTCGAAAAAAAGGTTCTTTCCCTTTTGCTCCAAGGACCTGGATGAAATACTTACTCCGGCGGGGGCCAAAACTCCAACCTACAAACAGGCCAGGTACGTTCTGGAAGACGCCGGCAGCCTGTTCGACGAAATCCTAATGCGCAGGCCCAGCCCACAAGATGTTGAACGCTATTTTCGAGATGACCGGCCTCTACACCAACCAGCCGAATTGAAACCGCGCCGCCCCGACTGGCCCACTAATTGGGAAGTCGAAAGCTTCCTCACCAAGAAAATGGCTGCGGCGATCATCCACTATCAACAACACCCGGAAGAAGTGCGGATCGATGAAAACCGGAATCGAGAGATCGTGCTCGATCTCCTCTTCAGAGCAATCAGTATGGGAGGCGGAAGGGCTCCTCTCGTCATCTCGGATTTAGCGGTCTCCAAGCCCAACGCTGCTACAGGCTGCGATTTCACCTTGACCGTACTGGGAGCGGACGCGGCGGAACACGCCGTAGGAGTCGTTTTTTGTGACGATCCCCGGGCAAATGTTATAAAGAGCCTCACCAGGAAAGCAATGCGCCTATTGATCTCCGAGGCTGTTGAGCGAATTGTATATGTGAGGGATGCGCGAATTCGACTTACATCTAAGAGTCGCCAAATCTTGCAGGATTTCGAAGACGGATCCAAAACGAATTCAGCCAGAGTGGTGATGTGCGGCGTCGATGAGAGGAACCTTCACCATCTGCGGGCCATGAGAAGATTGTGTGAGCTGGCCGGCGGGGACGATCTGACCATGCGCAATACGAAGTTGAAACAGGACTATCGGGTTAGTCAAGACAAAGTGACCGAGTACTTCCTGAGCAACAATTGCTTGCTCTGCAACGGACTGATCATGACCATCCTCACGGGGAGCGACCATTGCAAGACCCCCTGAATGGATGACCCAATGTGCGCCGCTTGAGACCTATTCGGCATCATTGCGAAAGTCCTTCGATCCTTGATACTTTACTGTGCCGACATTCTGTATAAGAGGGCTCGGCGATGGTAGCCGCGGACAATCTGGAGATTCTCAATGACAAAGCCAAGGTATGGCGTTTCGTCTGACGTTTACCTGAATCCTACAAGCTGTATAAGTCCGCGATCTCTAAGGCCGTAAGCGAAGACAATTGACAGGACTACGATTATAGCGTGCTCTCGCGGTCGGGGCGAACGGATTTGAGCCGGCGGACACCTGATTCTCATGCAGAGTTGAGAATTAAATAATCACCAATTTCAACATAGTTTGTCGTAACTCGATGCACAAAAACCGGCGCTGTCCATAACCGTCCATAGCCCATTCCCGCAAAAATCCCGCACTGGGGGGCGGCCTTTTTGCACGACTTCTAATCCGGTTTGCCGGTGAGATACTGTCTATCCGCGGGCCAGATGTCCATCACCTGCCTTAGGATGGCCAATTCACCGGTGTGGTATGCGTTGTGATCGGCGGCCAATATGATTTCCCGGAATATGGTGTAACCGGGAGCGTGAGGGATGGGGGCGAAAAGATCGATCTTCGGGTATCGTACCATTTCCTTGAGCGCTTCCAGGTCGGCCAACATTCCATCGATGCTTTTTTGCCATCCCTCTTGGTCGGTTTTCTCATCCGGACCGGGACGATAGCCTTCGGGATAATCCGGAGAAACGTGATGCGGATCACGGATGAATTCCAGAATGTCCCACTGGGCGATGCGGATGTGCTCCACAAAATGCCAGAAAGAATACGGAGTGTTTGGGGCCTTGCTGTTTATATGCTCCAAGGGGAAGTCCGCAATTACGTCCTCGAAGCTCATGTGGGCGTTTCCGCCTTCCAGCAGCGCCAACAATTCTTTTCTTACCACTTCATCCGCTTTCATAATATAGTCCTCTCAGCAATTATTTCATCTTGAGCAGTTTACCGTAACGGTGTCGTTCATAGAACGACTGAAATTTTCAATAACGAATCTTGCCTCTATTAATTTCGCTGGCGCCTCATAAGACCGGGACTGACCCGCATTTATAGGGTCAAACAAGAAAATCCCCTTGGACGGCTTCATGATCGGTAACGGCAAGGAACAGTGCGGCCATAGGCCCCTAGGCGTCGGCGGCTTGAATGCGCTCCACCGTCTGGATAGCTATCTCAAGTTCTTCATTTGTCGGGACTACGAGCACCTTCACCCGAGCCGTATCTGTTTGGATCTCGGATGCTCCCCTGACGTTGTTTCGGCCTTCATCCACGGTGATTCCCAGCGCAGACAAGCCTTCGCAGCAGGAGCGGCGGACCTCCGGCGCATTTTCCCCTATGCCGCCAGTGAACACCAGGGCGTGGACATCTCCCAAAACGGCAAAATAGGCGCCGATATACTTTTTGACACGATAACAGAACATCTCCAGAGCAAGGGCAGCGCGGCGGTCGCCGGTTTTCGCCTTAGCGACGACCTCTCGCATGTCACCTGACCCGCAGATTCCCAGCAGACCACTCTCATGTTCAAAGAGTGATCTGATACGCTGCCAGGATTTACCTGTAGCCGTCACAAGGAACCCCTGGATGGCCGGATCGAGATCTCCACATCGAGTGCCCATTATGAGCCCTTCCAATGGGGTCATTCCCATGGAAGTGTCAACGCTCTTGCCACCCCGTATAGCGGTCGCGCTTGCGCCGTTTCCCAAATGGAGTGTAATCATGTTCAGCTCAGCCTGCGGTTTATTGAGAATGAGCGCAGCCTGTTTGGAGACATATCTGTGTGATGTGCCATGGAATCCGTATCGGCGCACGTGGCGCTTCTCATAAAGGTCATACGGCAGAGCGTAGTGGAACGCATGAGCCGGCATGGTCTGATGGAAAGCAGTGTCAAACACTGCTACCTGCGGCACGTCGGGAAACCGCTCCCGAGCCACTTCGATGCCAGTCAGATTCGCCGGGTTGTGAAGCGGAGCCAGTGGATTCATTTCCCTAATTTTGACCGCGACCTCATCGGTGATAAGCGTGGGGTCACGAAACGCTTCGCCGCCATGCACGACTCTGTGCCCGATGCCAAAAATATCGCTAAGATCCCAACCCGTTTTCGGATCGGAGAAAAAACTCATGATCACGCCGAATCCTTCGCGATGATTGACTACAGGCTGATGATGAACGTATTCGGTGAACTCTCCGGCGTCGTTCCTCTTACGGTGTCTCAGTCGGCTTGCCGCCCGGCCGATTTCTTCGAGAAGGCCGGCCACCAGCACGGACTGTTCGGCCATATCAAAAAGCTGGTACTTGATCGAAGAACTTCCTGAATTTATGACTAGCACTTTCATGTGCTCTCCTAAACGGATTGCGCCTGAATTGCGGTAATTGCGACGGTGTTGACGATGTCGGTCACAGTGCAGCCTCGGCTCAGATCGTTCACAGGCTTATTGAGGCCCTGGAGCACCGGGCCGACCGCCACTGCGTTGGAGGAGCGTTGAACCGCCTTGTAGGTCGTATTTCCCGTGTTAAGGTCAGGGAAGATGAATACTGTCGCGTGGCCTGCGACTTCACTGCCGGGCATTTTTGTTCTGGCGACCCCCGCGTCCACAGCCGCGTCGTATTGGATCGGACCTTCGATCTTGATATCCGGTCTGAGCGATCTGACCAATTCCGTGGCTTTTCTCACTTTGTCCACGTCAGCGCCTGCGCCGGACTCTCCCGTGGAATAGGACAACATAGCGACATAGGGATCGATCCCGAACATTATGGCCGTCTCTACAGAGCTTGCGGCAATGTCGGCCAGTTGTTCGTAAGTGGGATCGGGGTTTACGGCGCAGTCTCCAAAAACGACAATACGATCCGGCAGGCACATCAGGAATACACTCGACACGATCGAGAATCCCTGCTTAGCCTTTATAATCTCGAAGGCGGGCCGAATCGTGTTGGAGGTGGTGTGAATAGCGCCTGACACCATCCCGTCCGCGTGACCGTGATAGACCATTAAGGTTCCGAAATAACTGGGGTCTGCGGCCGCGTCCAACGCCATTTCCTGCGAAACGCCCTTTGATTTGCGTAATTCTAGATATGTTTTGGCGTAGAGTTCCCGGAGGGGCGACACGAGCGGGTCAATAATGTTAACTCCGTTAAGCTCCACTCCCAGGGCGCTGATCCTTTGCCGGATTCTATCCGGGTTTCCAAGCAGAGTGATGTGAACGACATCGCGCAACAGCAGGATTTCAGCCGCTCTGAGTATGCGCTCCTCGGCGCCTTCGGGCAGCACGATATGCCGGCGATTTGCTCTTGCTCGTTGAATGAGTTCGTATTCGAACATTAAGGGCGTGACTCGGCGGGAGCGAGTCACCGCAAGTCGGCTTTGTAGCTCGTCGAAACGCACGCCGGCTTCCACGATACCCAGGGCGGCGGCGACTTTTCTACTATCTTCAGGAGTGAGAGCGCTCTTCACGGCGTTCACATTGGTTGCGGTGGTAAATGTATCCGTATCCACCGACAACAGAGGAACAGGTGACCCAGCAAGACCTTCAATGAGTAGCTGGACTTGTGGAGCGGGTTTAAACCCTCCGGTCAGGAGCAACCCCGCAATATGCGGATAGGTTGTAGACGCGTCGGCGGCGAGGCTTCCCAGAATGATGTCTGAGCGATCCCCCGGTGTTATGATGAGATTTCCTTCTTCCACTCGATCCAGGAAGTGAGCCAACTGCATAGCGGCGACTTTGGAATCCGTGACCATGCGATTCATGCCCTCAGCGTCCCCCCGCATGCATCGCGCGTCCAAAGCCCGGGCAATGTCTCCGATGGTGGGTTTAGCGAGCACCCCATGTTCCGGGAGCACATACCGAGGGAGGTCCGGCGGAATCACCTTGCCCAATTCTTCGAGCGCCTCGGTCACTTGCTCCGGCGCCACACGATTGACGATGACCGCCAGAGCGTCGCACCGTCGCTGCTCCAGGGTTTCGAGGACGACTCTTACAGCGTCCACGATCTGGTGGGTTGTTTTTTCGAGACCTCTGACAACGGGAATGGTCGGACATCCGAGATTGTAAGCCAACTGAGCGTTGAAACCAAAGTCCAGAGGCAAAGCCACTCCGCTAAAGTCCGTACCCACGGCCACTACTACGTCACACTGCTCTTCCAGGGCCTTGTATTTGTCTAGAATAAATTTGAAGATCGCTTCGGGGTGGCCGCCGGCAGCCGCTTCCAAAGCCTCTTCGTAAGCGCAACCGTACATTGCCACGTATGGAAAACGAGATCCATAACGGGCGAGGATCAAATGAATGAAACGATCAGGCTGGTCTTCCGACATGATGACGGGCCTGAAAAAGCCTACTGTTCGGCCCTGGTTCCAGAGCCACTCCATTAGACCCAGCACAACAATGGATTTGCCGCTTTGGGCTTCCGCTCCGGTTATATATATTGACTGCGCCATTGTTCCCCTCGCAACGCTTCGAAGAAGCGGTTCATCATTCAAGATTATCAGCGAGCGACCATTTGGTCCAGGAACAAATTTGTCATGTTCCCGTGTTCTCGTTGCTCGTTCCGATTCACCAGCCCCAATGGCCGCGAGAGGGGAAATATATGTCGCGGCCGGAACGCTTTGCAGCGAGGCCACTAGGGAACCGCCACCCCATTAGGCGCCTCCGTATAGCGATATGAGACAGACAGCCGGAAACGGTATGTACGCTGGGCATGCCCGGCATGGGTGGAATGGTCTTATGAAGACATGTGTTACGTGCGAAGCCCTCCGGGTTTGATCATGGGCGGCTGTCAAGAGTCTGATGAGAAAGAGACGCCGGCGGAGATGTGTGAGATCGCTGAAGATGGGATCGCTTTACAGCAATTCGCGCGGGCTCAAATAAGGCTGTCAGTGATCGTGCCCTCGGGCCGCGGGACTGCAGCCGCCGGGCCATCAAAGTCCCCCACCCTACCCTTCCCGCAAGCAGGGAGGGCGCTATTCCCCCAGTTCATGGGGGGATGTAGGGGGGAAACTTTGGCAGCGATCGGTTGTTCGGTCCGTCATTAGAATTGTAGTTACGAGCAGGACCTGCAATTTGTCTGAGAATTACCCCAACTTGTGCGAATAGGTACTATACCCCGTCGACGGAAGCCGCCTTCCATCACCGATGGCCAGTCACTTTTCATAAAGCCTCAATAGGCCTCGTCCGAAGCCAGTTCCTCCGGCGTGAGTTTATCCCTGAAGAGAAAGTGACTCCAGGTCTGGTAAGCGATGACGATGGGCACAAAAGTCAGCGCCACCCCCAACATGATTTTCAGCGTGAGCGGGCTTGAAGCTGAGTTATAAATCGTCAGGCTGTATGCGGGATTCAAACTGGATGGGAAAAGATTAGGATACAACCCTGTTACTCCGAACAGCGTGGCTCCGACAATGGTCAAACTGGAACAGAACCATGCCGTCCACCACGCCCCTCTTGCAATGAATAACCGTGCGCCTAGCAGTGCCGCCACAGTAACCAGCGGAATGATCCAGAGAATCGGATAGGTGAAATAGTTGTTGTACAAGTTCGTGGCGAACCATGTGGCCACCAGGAATACTACCGCTACCACCAATTCGGCTACCCACAAGGTAGCCGCCATATGACCCGCTCTGGCAGCTAACGGTTCTTCGGTTTTGATGGCCAGCCATAGCGATCCATGCACGACAAAGAGGAGCACAAAGAGTACGCCGCCCAGGAGTCCGTAGGGATTCAACAGTGTCAATAGGTTGCCGTGGAAAATGCCTTCGCCGTCAATGGGTATCCCCTTGAAGATATTGGCGAAAGCCACTCCCAACAACAGCGCCGGCAGAAAGCTCCCGAGGAAAAGACAGACATCCCAGAACTTTCGCCATCCCGCAAAATCTTCTTTGCTCCTGAACTCCAGAGCCACCGCTCGGAATATCAAGGCGAACAACAGCAACAAAAGGGGAGTGTACAACGCGCTGAACATCACCGCGTAAGTGGTTGGAAACGCCGCAAATGTGACTCCGCCTGCGGTTATCAGCCACACTTCGTTTCCGTCCCAAAACGGTCCCATTGAATTATTGACCATGCGTTTCTCAGCGTCGGTCCCTGCTATGAAGGGAGAGATTATCCCTGCGCCCAGGTCGAAACCGTCGAGCATGAAATACACCGCCCACAGAACACCCCATAAAATGAACCAGATGGTTTCCAACATATCGCTTCACCCCTTCCTAACGATTCGTCACTGAGCCAGGCTCAGGCGCCTGAGAAAATGGTTCGGACCGTCCGCCGGCGTCTTTGGCGGATTTTGCGGCCGGCGCGGGTCCCTTCCGAGCATATTTCGATATCAAGTAGAAACAGGCCACTCCCAAGAAGGAATAGACCAATATGAAAGCTCCAAGGGAAAGGCCAACTTGCGCCCCGATGAGGCTGGATGCGGCGTCGGCGGTTTTCATCATACCGTATACTATCCACGGTTGACGCCCCATTTCGGTTACGGTCCACCCGGCGCTCAAAGCCAAATAAGGTAACGGTATGGCGTACAACAACACCTTGAGTAGCCATGGAGTCTCTTCAATCTCGTTGCGCTTGATCCAACCAATGATACTGAGGGCGGCAAACAACATTCCAAGCCCTATCATGATCCTGAAGGACCAGAATGTGAGAGCCACTGGAGGTCTTTGCTCTTTCGGCCATTCTTTGAGCCCCTTTATGGTCCCGTCTTTGTCGCCGGTTGCGACCCAACTCAATAATTTCGGAATCCCAAATATCTCCACGCTATTCTTTTGGTTAGCTTCGTCCGGGATGGAGAAAACATAGAGGGGAGCTCCTTTCGAGGTCTCCCAAACCGCTTCTGTAGCCGCGGCTTTCAGCGGTTGCGCTTTCACCATTTCTTTGCCGTGAAAATCGCCTATAAGCATCTCGGAAATGGAAAAAACCAGAGCGAAAGTAACGGCGATCCTGAAGGATCGTTTGAAGAAAGCGACGTCTCTGCCTTTGAGCATATGATAGGCGCTTATGCCCATTACGAAGAAAGCCGCCAAAATGTAGGCGCCGGCAAGAACATGCAGGAACATAAACACAGCGTAAGGCTGAGTGATCACTGCCCAAAAATCGGTCAATTCCGCTCTCCCGTTCCGGATCACATAACCCACCGGATGCTGCATCCAGGAGTTCGCGACTAAAATCCAGTATGCGGATATGTTCGAGGCGCCGGCGACCAGCCAGATGCATACAGCGTGGGCTTTCGGAGAAAGCCTTTTCCAACCGAACAGCCAAACCCCGATAAATGTGGATTCAAGGAAAAATGCTACCGAAGCCTCTATGGCAAGCAGCGAGCCGAATATGTCACCCACATATTTCGAATAGCGCGACCAATTGGTCCCGAACTGAAACTCAAGGGTTATTCCAGTTACCACGCCCAAGGCAAAATTGATCACAAACAATTTGCCCCAAAATTTTGCCATTCTCTTGTACTCAGCATCTCCCGTCCTGACGAACTGAGTCTCCATTATGGCGACCAATATGGAAAGCCCAAGAGTCAAAGGCACAAACAGGAAATGAAAATAACAAGCCACAGCGAACTGCAATCTCGAAAGCGTCAGAACGTCCATGTCGAATCAGCCCCCTTTACTGACGATTTTTGTTATTTATTGAGATCATAGATATATCCGGGCTAAAAAAGTATTTGCAGTCCATTAAGCAGGATATGTGCCATACTGCGCCAGCGGCGCCGCTGGGCGAATTGGCCGGTAATTTTGCGGGGATAAAGGTAAGGACAGGTTGACTGGGACTAGCGCGTTCTTGGGTTCGGGGGGTTAAAGCGTGCGACATCGCACGTGCCGATTCTACGGCCGTGTATAGGGGTATAGGAACATAGGCGCTAACTTGGGGGGCGCTGCGACGTGGTGTCCGATGGTCACCGCTAATGGGATGTCGTCACCCCGCGAAAGCGGGGGTCCAGAAGGTCTTGAAAACTCTGGATTCCCGCTTGCGCGGGAATGACGGCGCCGGTCACAACGCATCTTTAAGTTAGCGCCTATGAGGGTCCGGGAGGGAACTTTTTTGCACAATGGACTATGCCGTTAACTCCGCAGGGGATCGAAACACTGAACCTGCTTCGCCCAGTCAGAGCGCCCCAAGTATTCGCGATAGATCCAAAGCCGGTGTCCACCCTGATTTGGGCGGCGCCGGCCTAGACACCAGGTCAGCGTGCATTTGGTCATGGTCAGACTGTAACCACATGTCGCGGCCTGCGGAGCTAAAGCAACAATCCGTTGCACAAAAAAGTTCCCGCCCGGCGAACGCTTACCTCTTATATTAGCGCCTATAAGTCATCGTAGCTGATTCCGCCCATGTGCGTAACCGCACATTACTCAATTTCTATGTGCGATTCCGCTCGGACATACCCTCCAGTAAACGCCTCAGGCTGAATCTGGAAATCCCCAGCAACCGCGAAGCCTCCTGTCTGTTTCCTCCTGCGTGATGAAGGCTCTCTCTCACCATCTCCTCCTTCAAATTGCGAACCACTTCATCCAGGGATGGGGCCGGCGGAAACGCGAGAGTCCAGCATTTTTCGCCGTGACAAACGTCCGCTGAATCCAGAAAAGCCGCGTCTATCCGTTTGCCGCCGGACATAATTATCGAGCGCTCCAGAAAATTTCTCAGCTCTCGAATATTGCCCGGCCAGGGATAATGACGAAGCGTCTCCAGGGTGCTTTCAGATAATTCGGGTAAGCGTTGAAGCTGCATTTCCACCTTCAGCGCACCGAGTATCTGCTCCACCAGCGCTTTAATGTCTTCGGCTCGTTCGCGAAGCGGCGGAACCTTTACCCAAACTACGTTCAATCTATGAAACAAATCTAGGCGAAACCGGCCGGATAATACTTCAGCCTGAAGGTCCCTGTTTGTAGCGGCAAGTATTCTCGCGTTCACTTTAATTGGTTTTCTGCCGCCGAGACGTGTAAATGTTCTTGTTTCCAAAAAGGTCAACAGCTTCGCCTGGAGCGGCAACGAGAGCTCTCCGATCTCATTGAGCAGCAAAGTGCCTCCTTCGGCAAGCTCCACGAGACCTCTGGAACGCACGCTCGCGCCGGTGAACGCGCCGGCTTCGTGTCCGAAGAGTTCCGATTCCGCCAGCTCCAAAGGCACGCCGGCGCAGTTAAGTGAGAAAAACGGTCCCGCGGCTCTATCGGAATGATCATGAATGTAGCGCGCCAGATAGTCTTTGCCGGTCCCGCTTTCACCGGTCAGAAGCACGAGACTGTCTGTTGCGGCCGCCAATCTGGCCGCTTCCAAAGTTTTTCGTATCGATTCGGAAGAGTAATCCGGATAAGAGGGAAGATTGGTCCGCAAAATGTGTTTGCGATCCGTGATATTCCGTGACATTCCGCAGACGCCTATTATTGCGCCCGCGGCGTTTCGCAATGGGACTCTAATATCGTGAAAAGTAAGCTGAACGCCGCTAACGGCCCTGGCGTGCTCCTCCTCCACGGAATCCCCGGCCAAAACCCTAAGCTCCACTTCCGTAATGTGTTTGCCGGCCCGCTCTCCGTAAATATCTTTCGCCGTCTTTCCGATTATTTGCGGCGAAGACAAAGACAAAAGATTTTCCATTGCCGGGTTCACGTGAGTGTACTTGTGGTCGAGATCCTTGATGAATATTAGATCTCGCGCGCTTTCGCAAATAGCTCGAAAACGCTCTTCACTCACCCGAAGGGCCTCCTGGGCTATCTCACGCTCCGAGATTTCGAGAAGGAGTTTTTCATTTAATCCCTTAAGCTCAGCTGTCCGCTCTTCCACCCGTTTTTCAAGTTCTTTGCCGACACTTCGCAGCTCTTCCTCGGCTTGTTTCAAGGCCGTTATATCACGAGCCACATGAACGCTACCAATTACATTGCCGCCTTGGTCATAAATAGGTGACACGCTCACCCTGAAGGTGCCACCCATGCGCTGATCACAGATTTCGGCGAAGTGTTCGCGACCGTCATGCAGGAGCTGTGAGTGGGGACAACAAGCAATGGGAGCGTCCGTACAGTGGAGGATTTCGTAACAGTTTTTGCCTATGCTCTGTTGAGGCGGGGTTCCCAACGTGTCCGCCATGGCTTTGTTCATTCTTATGACCCTGTGGTGATTATCAAGGATCATAATAGCGTCGGGGATAGCGTCGAACGTGTGCTCCCACTCTCGCTGGATTTTAGTGAAGTCTTCCATGGCGGTGAAATTCAATTGCGCCTGCTTTTAAGTAGTCGTTGTGAATCGCTTCCATTTTCTCAACGTCCAAATCCTATCATATCAGGGTAAAGACGACAAATGTGCGGAAACGACTTACGAGGTCATGATCGCTGACAATTTTGATGGGCGTCCGAACGAGATTAACGTAACCTTGGAAGCCGGTCCGGGGGACGGGGAGATGAAACCATAACCGAATTTGGGTCAAGCGGCATGGCGAAGTTGAGAAACAGCCGGCTAACGGCTGTTAATTCGTTTCTTTTGTCTCTGTTATTCTGGTCAGCGCGACTGGATTTCAACCGGTGACCGCCTGAACCGCATTCAAGTGATGGGCAAAGACAACTAATTATATCCTGATCTTATCAAGATACCCGGTTGCCACAAGCCACAACGGTTCATAACGGATGGACACAAAATTGTCCCGGCCCACCATGGAGGCTTACGGTGCTACCCAAAATATATTTGACTGGGACACCGCCGGGAGGGCTGAATGGTTGTCATTCGATATGGGGTATTCGAGTCGGTAGCGTGCAGACTGATGAATCTTCCGTGACCTCCCGGCGCCGGCATCCGGACCTTCCTTCCCCTTCAATTGGGTCCTGCGCACACGAACGGCATGTCTAAAAGAAGCGTATCTCACGGTATGCTCGTCTGGTTTCCGACTCAGCGTCTCTACCCCTGGAGTCAGCCTAGTCGGGGGGCAAATCTTTTCTTGACACTCTGCTGAAGAAGAGTCATCTTCTGAATATGGTTCAGTTCCAGATTCATCTTCAGAGCGAGGAGAAACAAATGACCGATTCACTTTCTCGCACGACCGACAAAACTGCCGAAAAACTTTCTCGTCGCGAGCGACTGAATCTTCAGCAACGAGATGAGATACTCGAGACCGCACTAAGGCTCTTTTCAGAGAAGAGTTATCCGAACGTTTCCATGCAAGACGTCGCGAAAGAGGCAGAGTTTGGGATGGGCACATTATACAAATTTTTCAATAGTAAAGAGGATTTGTACAAAGCTCTCATTGTGCTGATGGCAGAAAAGTGGCACCGCGCTGTTTTACAGGCCCTCGAAAAGGAAAAGAATCCTGTCCGAGCGATAGAAAAATGTATTGTCCTCCATCGGGAAATGTTTTTTGAAAACCTGCCGTTCGTGCGCCTGTTCTACAACTCGGCTCACATTCACGTAGGGCCCGTTTCCGAACCAGATATTCACAGATTTTCGCGATGAATACCTCAAGAAATTGGCCTCGATCTTTGAAAGGGGGATCAAAGCGAAAGTCTTCCGTGACGGCGATCCTTATCACATGGCCCTGGCGCTTTACGGACTCATCCTCACTTTTCTCTTCCGGATGAATGAAAACCCTGCCGGATTCGGAAAGGGAGACGAACTATCGAGTGTCGGAGACATTTTTCTAAACGGCGTGATGAGACACGGAGAGTAATGCTTTCGAGGTTGCCTATGCACACGTTAAGGTTCGTATTTCGACATGCACTGACAATGGGGTTGATTGCAGCGTTATGGACGGTTACAGGATGCTCCAAGAAAGAACCCTTTGTGAAGCCGCCGGTTCCGGTGAAGATTCATACGGTCACTGCCGCCTTGCCGGCGGAGGGTTTGAAGTACTCCGCCACACTGGTCCCTCGGGAACAGGTTAATCTGGCCTTTAAAGTAGGGGGCTATGTAGACGATATCCTCAAGCTCCCTGGACCGGATGGAACGCTCCGGGACGTGCAGAAGGGCGATCGAGTCGAAAAATCGGTAATTCTCGCACGGATTCGGGACACCGACTACCAAGCCAAGCTTAACCATGCCAATTCTTCCCTTGAGGAGGCCAAAGCCTCCTTGGGACAGGCCGGTTTGGAATTCGAAAGATACGAAAGGTTGTTTAAAGCGGACGCTCTGTCCAAAAACGAATACGATAAGTACAAGGAAAAGCTTGACGTTGCGCGGGCCCGCGTAAGCGGCGCCGAGTCTCAAGTGGAGCAAGCAAAGATTGATTTGCAGGATAGTGTCCTGCGATCTCCTCTCGACGCTTTGATGGTGAACCGGCTTGTGGAGCGCGGAACTCTTGTGGCGCAAGGAACGAAGGCTTTTCTTTTGCAGGATCTCAGTTCGGTCAAGGCGGTGCTCGGCGTACCCGATTATCTTCTCAAAGTGGTTAAGCCCGGAAATAGCCTTACTATCACTGTGGAGGCCCTCGAGAACAAAGAATTCCATGGAATAATTACAGCGGTTTCTCCATCCGCAGACCAGAAAAATCGGGTCTTTGACGTGGAAATAACTGTTCCAAATCCGGATCTCGAACTCAAGGACGGCATGATAGCGACCGTGAGGGTGACTGGGACCGGACAAGAGGACGTTGGACCCGTGATACCGCTTCATGCGATTGTTCGTCCTCCATTAGATCCTCAGGGGTACATGGTCTTCGTGATTGAGAAACGGGGCGACAATTACGTTGCCCGCGGCCGCAAGGTTTCAATCGGCAGAGTTTTCGGAAACAAAGTCGTAATAATTCATGGTCTTGCAACAGGTGAACAAATAGTCACCACGGGGGCCACCATGTTGTCTGACGGACGTCTTGTAAACGTAATCCAATAAAGAGCCATTCACATGACGCACAACAAAGATGAGGACCTGATCGCTAACACCCACAATGTCTCAAGGTTTTCTGTTGAGAACAGGCAGATTACCTGGGTGCTTCTGGTGGCAGTTCTGCTTCTGGGAGTTTACGGTTATTCCCGAATGCCTCAGCGCAAAGACCCTGAAATTCCGGTGCGGGTGGCTGTCGCTATGTGCTCGTGGCCTGGAGTGAAAGCGGAAAAAGTCGAAGAGCTGGTCACTCGAAAAATTGAGGCGAAAATAGCGGAAAACGAAAAAATAGAACGTATTGAATCTACATCTCGCACCGGTCTGTCTGTAGTGAAGGTAAAACTGATAGAAGGCCTCAAGTCCACCGGGGAAATCTTTGACGACATCAACTTGAAGCTGGCCGGAATAAAGAATCTCCCGGAAGGAGCCGGGCCGATTGTCTTTATCAAAGACTTCGGTGACACGGCCACACTCATGCTCACGGTAGCTTCGCCGAAGGTAGGAGAGGTCGAAGTCGACCTGCGCGCGAAAGAACTGGAAACCGTCATCCGTGACCTCCGCTCTAAGGCCCCAAAACCCGAAAAAGGCGAGCGAGTCAGCCTGGCGGTGGTTTTTCCAAACCTGCCTGATGGTAAATGGGTTGAACGGAAGGGTGAACTGCTTCGGAAGTCTTGGACACGAAAACAGATTGCGAAAGATGTCCTGGTGTACAACGGTCCCGGATTGGCGGTGTTCGACTTAACTACGACTTTGGATGACGCAGAGCTAATGAGAGAGGTGTGGGCGTTTGTCCATGAAGAATTGCACGCCTCGGAAATCAGCCCGGACATCTGGGAGCCGGCGGTCATCGTTCGTGACCCACAGTCAGCCCGAGTCAAGCTAGCCGAGTCTTCAGGCAGTAAATACAGTTTGCGAGATTTGGAAGCGTTCTCGGACGAAATCGCTCGGACACTTAATGCGGTTCCGGTTGTTTCCAAAGTGACCAGATGGGGAGTTCAACGAGAGACGGTCTTTCTGGAATACTCTCAGGAGCGGCTTGCTTCCTATGGACTCCAGCCGTCGAAAATAAAGGACGCCCTCGGCGCGCGCAATGTGATCCTCCCTGGGGGGATGCTTGAATTCGAGGGTAAGAACCTGATCGTAGATCCCTCGGGTGAATTCAAAAGCGAAAGAGAACTGGGCGAAACCATAATAAGCTCTACCAATTCCGGCGCAGGAACCTATCTCAGAGATTTGGTGGAGATGGGTAGAGGATACGAGACTCCCTCTCAGAATCTCAATTACCTGATCCGCCGTGAAACTGAGGGAAATTGGCAGCGATTGCGAGCAATTACTCTGGCGGTGAACATGCGCTCCGGGGAGCAGATCGACAGGTTTTCAAAGGATGTGGACTCGGCTCTTGAAAGGGTCAAAGAGCGCCTGCCGGAAGATCTCGTGGTCGAGCGCACTTCCGACCAACCTCTTCAGGTCCAAGAAAACGTAAATCTGTTGATGCGCAGCTTATATGAGGCCGTAGTCCTGGTCGTGATCGTGGCGTTAATAGGATTCCGGGAATGGCGGTCTGCGCTCCTCCTGGCAATATCGATACCGATTACCCTGGCCATGACATTCGGTATGATGCGTTTTTTGAACGTGGATCTCCAACAGATCTCCATCGCTTCCCTTATAATAGCGCTGGGGCTCCTGGTGGACTACCCAGTGGTGGCCAACGATGCGATCAAACAGGAACTCGATCATGGACAGCCGCGTGACGTGGCTTCCTGGGTAGGTCCCACAAAGCTGGCCAAAGCAATTCTATATGCGACTATCACGAACATTGTAGCTTACTTGCCGTACTTGCTGCTGACAGGAGACACAGGCCAATTCCTTTACACTCTGCCGATAGTAATCACGTGCTCTTTGGTGGCGTCCTACATTGTATCCATGACTTTCGTCCCTCTTGTCGCATATTATTTGCTCCGAGCGAATAAGAAACCCCCTTCTTCCATAGAAGAGCTACGGACCAGGGGATTCTACGGAATGTATTACAGAGTGGGCAGTTTCCTGATTGATAACCGCTGGAAAGCTTTTCTGCTTTCTCTGGTGGTTGTCGTCGCCGGTTTTTGGATTCAATCGAGACTTAAGCCACAGTTCTTTCCCAAAGACCTTTCATACTTGTCCTACGTGGACCTTTGGCTCCCGGAAGACGCATCTATAACGACCACAGACGAAGCCGCCAGAACGGCTGAAGATTTGATTGTCAAAGCGGTCGCAGACCTCGGCGCGAAGCATCCGGACAAGAACGGCAAGCCGGTAGAAGCGCTCAAATGCCTGACCACATTTGTTGGAGGAGGAGGTCCACGATTTTGGTTCTCGGTGGAGCCGGAACTATCTCAAGCGAATTACGCCCAGATACTCATTGAAGTTCGAGACAAGGAGCTGACAAATCTCCTCATGGATCCGCTCCAAAGGGCCTTGATGGCCCGATTGCCCGGAGTGCGGGTTGATATGCGCCAATTGGAAACAGGACCGCCTGTCGGATTGCCTGTGCAAATTCGGCTTTCGGGCGAAGATATTAGCACGCTCCGAGCTTCGGCTGAGAGGCTCAAGGAAATTTTTCGCTCCATGTCCAATGCTTATCGGTACGAAGGATGATTGGGGATCCGAGATATTCCAAGCCAGGCTTAAGATTAACCCGGACAAAGCCAATCTTGCCGGTGTCACAAACCTCGATGTCGCCCGGTCCTCTTCCACCGCCATGAACGGCTTCGAGATCACGAACCTCCGAGAAGGGCGCTTGACGATTCCCGTGGTGGCCCGTCTGCGTATGGAAGAAAGGGCCAGCATCGGCGACATCGAGAATTTGTACGTGTACGCGGCAGAGGGCAGCCAAAAAGTGCCCTTGGGTCAAATTTCTACCACCGAATACGGGATGGAAACGGAAAAAATCGGGCGTCGCAACCAATTTCGGACAATAACCGTATCGTGTTTTCCGGCTCCGGGGGTTTTGCCTTCTGAGGTGACGAGCGCGCTTATGCCCAAATTGGAAGAGTTCAAGAAATCTCTTCCGCCCGGGTACACCGTCCAGATCGGTGGAGAATATGAAGAACAGGTCAAAGGGTTTGACCAAATGAAAACGATTCTCATGATTTGTATGGTCTCCATTTTCCTGGCGCTGGTGTTCCAATTCAAGAGCGCAATAAAACCCTTTATCGTGTTCTCCGCTCTACCGTATGGTATGACCGGGGCTTTCGCCGCTCTGGCGGTCACAGGTTCGCCATTTGGGTTCATGGCCTTTCTGGGGGTCATTAGCCTTGTTGGAGTTATTGTGAGCCACATTATTGTATTGTTCGATTTCATCGAGGAAAAGCTTGAAGAAGGCGAAGACCTGCGCACGGCGCTGTTAGATGCAGGCATTATGCGGCTTCGGCCGGTTACGATCACTGTCGCCGCCACGGTGATAGCTCTCGTCCCGCTGGCCATGCATGGAGGCCCCCTTTGGGAGCCGCTCTGTTATGCGCAGATCGGAGGCCTGATGGTTGCGACGTTTGTCACCTTGTTAATTGTCCCTGTGCTGTACGCCATCGCCGCATTCGACCTGAAGATCTTGCGCTGAATTGGCTTATGTGAGGATTGGTCATGCGAAAAAAATCCGGACAGAGTGAAATCGAAAGAGATTCGGTGAGTCGCACAGGCTTAAGCCTCGGAGCAATCAAAAGTGGTGTTCAGCGCGCATCCCAATCTGTGGCGGTTTCTCTAATAAATCCGTGGTCGGGGCGACCGGATTTGAACCAGCCACCACCTGAATCCCATGCAGAGCTGAAGATCAAATAATCAATAATTCCATCATAGTTTGCCGGACTCTCGTTGCACCACAAACAGCACTGTCCGCAACGGTCCATAACCGAATCGCGCAAAAGTCCCGCACGCTCATTTCTTTTCGGTCGAGGCGCCGCAATCCTGTCTCCACCGTGAAAGGGCGACGGCACAGTTAATAAAATCAAGATATTCGCAATAAGCCCAACAATTTCAGTCCCTATTGATCCCTGACGGTCCTTTTCGATCCCTTACAGTCACTCAGGGAGAGAGCGAAATATAAGCGTTGTTTCAAGACTGAAGGCCTTTGGCCACTGTTACCGTAACCATCAAGAGGCAGGGCGAGGAACCCGCTACTCAAATAAGGCTTACTCTCAATCTGTTGGCCTTGACTCGAAAGCAGATCGTTATCACATTCCCTTTCCCTCGTTAGTTCCTTCTTGATTCGACGTTCAACCGATCTCTATCGAAGAGGAGCCGGAGGGCTTTGTAACACCAAGGCCTTTACGCGCCCGTCGCAGTCCGCGCGAAACTGAATGCATATATATGTTTTCCAAACGGAATCCCAAAGACGTATCCTTCCCCGCGCAACTGAATGGATACCTGAATGAGCTTTTTTCTCTTGACGCGCAAACTTGCTCACTATATCCTAATCATTACAAGTACGGGCTTAACATCACTTAAACAGGCAGAGAGTTACTCAGTAGGAGTTCCTCCTACTGCCTTCGTTTGAAATGCGCAACGGCATGGGGCAACAAAGCAACTAACGATCATAACCGGCTTTGAGTGATCGGCTCACGGGCATGGGTCGAATCAACCGAAACCGGGCGCCTCGTCCACTCCAGTCACTTATGGCTACCAGCCAAAGGCGGAGCAGTCTACGGCTAATTACAGCGACATGAAATGGCGAGGCGTGCAATCCGATCTTGAATATCGGAACGGGGAAGACCTGATGCGTCAGTCCCTCTGCTGAGGGATCATCTGAAATCATGACTATAATAGATATCTTTTGATTGTGTCGCAGCATTCGAGGAGCGTAGCGCTGGGGGCGAGTTCAGGAGCTGAAACGTCTAGCGGTAAGTTCGAATGGCGGCGCCGCCATTTCGGATTTTGCAGGCGGCGGGTATTCTCTGTCCGAAAAGCGAACGCTCATCAGCGCAAAGCTTAGGGCTCATGAATTCAACCGGGCGGCAATGGCTCTAATTGCCTAAGCGGCGCTGCGTTAGGCGAATTCACAATTTATTGGGCCACAATCCGGATGCCCCTCATTCAAGGATCAGGAAGATTCTGGGCAATGCTGCGCAGAAAGGTGTGGGAACATGACGAGAACCTTTTTCTTCTCCCTGACCATTGCGCTTATCGTTTGTTCATCCTCCTTAGCTGTAGAGACGGATGAGAGCGTATGTGTCAATTTGGTTGACGGGGCAGTCAACCTAGTCAAAGAGAAAGGGTTGGATTATGCGCTTAAGGTCCTCAATTCCAGTAACGGCCCTTACAGACGCGGTCCTTTATATGCCGTTGTTATTACATTCGACGGCAAACTGATCGCGCATCCTGTTAACAAGGAACTGCTGAGCGTAGATCAATTCACTCTCAAAGACGTTAACGGCAAGTATTTCGTCAAGGAAATGATGGAAGTAGCCAAAACCCAAGGGTCCGGTTGGGTGGAATATATGTGGCAGCGACACGGAGAGAAACAGCCGGTGAAAAAGCGAGCTTACGTGAAACGAGTTCCTGGCGCGGATATATTGATTCTGGCCGGATATTACCCGGACAAAGGTTCGGATTCTATAGAGTGAGACAGAGCGAATTCCTTGGCGGATGTATCATTTTACGCTTTCGGAGCGCCTCATGAGGATGTGGCGTCGCCTCTCATCTCTTCGTTAGACGCGCTTCACGCTTCGCCGGATGAGCTGTCAAGAATAGCTACAGCTTCCCAGGAATAACGATGCTAGAAATCTCGGGACAATATCAGGCGGGAGAATGGGGGAGAAGGTTATGCTAAGGAAATTGGTCGCTGGAAGCCTGATGCGAAAGCTGGTAACCTGTTTCGTAATCGTATCGGTTGCGCAGATTCTGATCGTGGGCCTCCTGTCCTTTTTCAGCGCCAAATCGGGATTGGAACAAGCTGCGTTCACAAAGCTTGATTCCGAAAGGGAGTTGAGGAGGCAGCAGTTGCTGGACTACTTGATTGAGGCCATGCAGAGCATCAAATTTATGGCTCAAACTGAGACGGCTCGCTCCAACATGGAGACTCTCCGCTCGGTACTACGAATACAACAAGCCGTCGCCGGACACGCCTTTCGATGCGAACTCAGAACTCTACGATCAAATGTACTCCTCGATCAATCCATTCTTTCGGAGTTTCCTCGACACCCGCGAAGGCAAAGCGACCGGTTACGACGACATGTATTTGGTCAGCGCCGCGGACGGGACGGTTATGTATTCAGCGCTAAGATTGAAAGATCTGGGTTCCGACACGCGCCGCGGGAACTTGAAAGACTCCGGCTTGGCAAAACTATTGGAAAAGGTTACCAAAAGCCGAAAACCAGCTATGGTGGACTTTGAAATGTACGCTCCCGCCGGAAAACAGGCTCTATTCCTTGGAGTTCCAATTTTGGGGACCAACAACAGCGTGGACGGTATGCTTGCGCTGAGAATAGGCCCTGAAAAGGTGAACGCCATCTTTGGGTCCGGCGATACAGGCGGGAGTAGCGAAGCGTACCTGGTGGGCGCCGACGCGTTCGTGCGCACCGGTTTTCCTCTTGTCGCGGGCGCAGCTTCTCTCGGACGGAAGGTGGATACCCATGCCACGAGGGGAGCGCTGGAAGGGAAATCAGGTACCGGTGTCCTGACGAACGACCAAAACGTCGCTGTGTTGACGTCTTATTCTCCTGCAGGGCTCAACACAGTTCCCAGCCTGGGCGCTGATTTCGACTGGGCAGTCATCGCCGAGATCGGATACGCGCGCGGATTTGCCGCTGTTGACGCCCTCAGAACTAGAATCTTGTTTTTGGGCCTACTGATAGCCGCCGGGTCGGTCGTCATCGCGCTGGTGATCTCGCGGACTATCAGCAAACCGGTAGTAGCGCTGTCAACAAAGGTGGACCAGATCGGCAAAGGCGATCTCACTGCGGAGATCCCTGCTCTTTTGAGGCATGACGAGGTCGGGACTCTCGCTAGATCTATCAATGGCATGGCCAACGACCTTCGAGACCAGATCGCGTGTGTCATGGAAGGGACGAGCGTCCTCAGTTCGTCAACTCTGGAGATCTCCACTACTATAGCTCAGGTGGCGGCTAGTTCAGCTCAAACCTCGTCGGCCATGACTGAGACCATGGTAACAGTGGACGAATTGCGGCAAACGGCGCAGCGAGCGAGCGACAGGGCAAAGTCGGTGGCCGACTCTGCCCAAGAATCCGTGAAAACATCGGCCGCCGGAAGGCAAGCGACAGAAGACACCATTCGTATGATGAGGATCATTCAAGAACAAATGTCCTCCATAGGCGAAACGGTTGTCCGTCTCAGCGACCACACCCGGGCGATAGGGGACATAATGGCCTCTGTCCAGGATCTGGCTGATCAGTCAAATCTGTTGGCCGTAAACGCCTCTATTGAGGCAGCGCGGGCAGGTGAACATGGGAAAGGTTTCGCAGTGGTGGCTCAAGAGATCAAGACTTTGGCCGATCAGTCAAGAGAAGCTACTTTGAGTGTTCGATCCATTCTTGATGAAACGCGGAAATGGGTCAGCGCCGTAGTTATGGCGGCCGAGCAGGGCGGGAAAGCTGTGGAGGCGGGAGGTACGGCAGTCCCTTGTTGCAGGGGAAGCCATCGAAAAGCTGTACGGAGGAGTGGAAGACTCTGCCGGCGCGGCAAATGAAATCCGAGCCACCAGCGATCAACAATCAGCGGCCATAGACCAGATATCCAGTGGTGTATCCAGCATTGAGCTCTCGATGAGACAGAATGTGAACAGTACTTCGCAACTTGATAGCGCCGCCAGAAAATTGGCGGACCTGGGTGAGCAACTCAAAGGGCTGGTAGAACGGTACCATATCTGACCTCCAATTTTTGAGCCGATGCCCGCCTTTGGTGGAGTTGTCGGCGAGCAGTTATCTACTTCGGTCCAAGGAGGAGTGTCAATGATTACACGATTGAAGCGGAAAATCTTCGTCCTGCTGGTGTGCGGGCTAATGGTCGCGGGGACAACTGCCCTGTCCTCGGCCGATGATGTGGTCAAAATCGGGGCGATATTCTCTATTACCGGGCCTGCTGCGGCCACGGCTCAGGTACAGAAGAACGCGGTCGAGCTGGCCGTCAAGGATGTAAACGAAGCCGGCGGAATAAACCTCGCAGGCAAGAAAGTGAAGCTGGAATTGGTCCTCGCCGATGACCAATCCAAGGCGGATATCGCCACCGCCTCATTGGAAGATCTGGTCAAGAAGCATGGAGTTACCGCCGTAGTTGGTGGAACATTGGCCCACGTTCCTTTGGCCCTGAACACAGCGGTTAAGAAAGATCCGGCCCTGTACATTGCTACCTGCGCTGTTCCGGACGCTTTATACCAAAAAGAGACCAAGGCGCCGACCGCTCTAGGCATCCTCGGAGGGGCATCCGATGTTGGCCGCACAGGGGCTTCTTACGTAGTTGAAAAGATGCAGCCCAAGAAGGTGGCTTGTTTCGTGCCTGCGTACGCATTCGGGCAGGCTCTGGCGGCAGGATTCGAATCAGTTTTCAAGAAACAGCAGGATATAAAATACAAGGTGTTCTGGCACCCATTGGGAACGACCGATATGAAGCGCGATCTTGCGGCTGTGCGAGATTTCAAACCGGACGTGATCGTTATCGGGTCCTTTGGCCAAGACGCCGTCAATGCTCTCACCCAAGCTTTCAATATGGGCATGGGAAAAGAGGCGAAGATGTTCCACCTGTGGTTTCTCGACTCATTTGCGGCGGCCATTCCGCCTGACGCGATGAAAGGCGTGCGGCTCCAGATGTTTTGGTATCATGACATGAACGGATTCCAGGACCAGGCCACGGCAAAGGATTCGGACGAGTTTACCGCCAAGTATGTGAAGGCGTACGGCGCTCCTCCCGACCCGTTTGCAGTGCCGGCCTATTTCTCGATAAAAGAGGTTGCCAGAGCCATAGAACTGTCCCAGTCTACAGACCCGACCAAGATGTATGCGGCTCTGATGGCCAATCCGGAATGGACCAGCGCCAAAGGCGCCGCGAAATGGCGGCAGGATGGGCGTAGTATGTACAAATATTTTACCTTTATTGTAGAAGGAAAGGGACCGGAAGATCGTAAGAGCAACGCGGAGGGCAAATACGACTTCGGCAAAATCATCGACGCCTTTTCATACGACGCCGTTGCGCCTACGCTAAAGGATCTTGGCTATTGACAGTATGCCCGGAAGGAGCCTTCCTTCCGGAGCGTCTCCCCCCTGCCTGGGTGTTTTGTCCAAATCATTCCCAGTTGGTCGAAGAATGACCTTCCGCAAATAGAAACCGCCGAATCAGCGTGGCCGACTCGACGGTAGGGATATGGGCGGAGCGAGTTCCGCCCATTGTTCACATTACATTGCCCATTTGTAGATCATAACGACATCATCCAGAGTTGGGCAACGCGGGTTGGTCAGACCACATGCGTCCTTTTGGGCGTTCTCCGCCATAACCTTGAGGTCTTGCTCCTTCACGTTAAGTTCCTTGAGCCCGCTTGGGATACCAACGTCCATCGAGAGTGTCTTGATTGCGTCAAGAGCCTTCTCGGCGGCGGCTCTCTTGGAAAGACCTTCTACGGGCTCTCCCAGCGCTTCTGCTATGTCCACAAATCGATCGATTCTTGCAATTAGATTGAAACGCTCGACAGCGGGAAGCAGGATGGCGTTGCATACGCCGTGCGGCAGATCGTAGAAACCTCCCAGTTGATGCGCCATTGCATGGACATGGCCGAGGCTGGCATTATTGAAGGCCATACCGGCGAGATATTCGGCGTAGGCCATGCCGTCTCTAGCGACCATATCGCCTCCGTTTGCCACAGCAGACCGGAGATGTTCGGATATTAGATTCATTGCCTGAAGAGCGCAGGCATCGGTCACCGGGGTTGCTATCGTGGATACATAAGCCTCGACGGCGTGCGTCAGAGCGTCCATGCCGGTGGCGGCAGTGAGGAACGGGGGCATTCCTGCCATGAGGAGCGGATCGTTGATGGCAACGTTCGGTGTGGTCCGCCAGTCCACGATGGCCATTTTGACCTTTCGGCCGGTGTCGGTGATGATACAAAAGCGGGTCATCTCGCTTGCCGTGCCTGCCGTGGTGTTGATGGCGATGAACGGCGGCATGTTTTTTGCCGACTTGTCTACACCCTCATAGTCATGAATCTTGCCGCCATTCGTGGCTAGGATGCCGACGGCCTTTCCGCAATCATGCGAACTTCCTCCGCCCAAAGATACAACACTGTCGCAATTGTTCTTCTTGAAGAATTCGAGCCCGTCATGAGCGTTCTTGTCTGTCGGGTTCGGGACGGTTTCATCGAATATGGCAACGTCGATCTTAGCGTCCTTCCTGATAATTTCGGCGATTGTATCGGTGATGCCCGCTTTGGTGATACCCTTGTCCGTTACAATGAGGGGTTTCTTGCAGCCGAGTGTTTTGACCCAGGCGCCGGTTTGCTTGTGAGAACCTATACCCATCAGGGTGACGGTAGGAATATAGAATCCGAAGACTTGTTCTCCGATTGACATATTTGGTCTCCTCGCTTACTCACCTTGGGTGGAATAGACCGAATAATTCGGTCGGTCTCGCGAACGACCTGCCACTGATTATCAGCTAATTGTGAAGCGGATACGAACGCCTCATCAATCACATGCTTCCCTTTCCTCTGTCCCATTAAACGTCTCGAGTGTTGGAGTGGTCGGAATAGGCCTCGCATCTCCAGGTTCCTATTCGACCGTCATATCTTTGCTTCAAATTTTTCCCGAAGAATCCCTGGCGCTCACCCCCTTTCGATCCAGAGTGCGAAACACGATTACGCATCTGCGAATCTGTCACAACCAGCCCTACGAGTATCCAGTTTTCGATCAGACCCCCATGAGTTGATTCGTAGTCCAAAAATCAGGAGCTGTTATCATTGATCGGTCGCCAACCTTCTGATCAAGGAGCTTTCGTGATGATCATTTGCTTCGACACAATTCCACGCCTTAAAACCCGAAACTGCCGTGTCGACGCCTGAAGCAATATTGCTCTGTGTCATCCAGCAATCTGTTGTGTCAGTAATCCAACACTCCAGCGGGGCAACCAGGTCCCAAACAGCAATCGCCCCCTATGGCCCTTTCATTATTAAGAATAGCCGATACAACTGTCCCATTCAAGCAACATTGCGGCCGCGGTTGTATCATCGCGCGGTCACATTTACCCGTCGTTGAAATCGGCTGACGTTCGGAAAACGGTCATTGCAGAGAAGGCCTGTTTCGGGATGATTACCGCTCCACCGGTCGCTTCTTCGTAACGCCCGAATCGCATCAGATCAAAGTGAAGACAACAAACAAGGTTATAATTCTCGGGATGGTGTCGTCCCGGCGTATCTTTTCGTGATCCATGTCTGTCTAACGGCCGGAATACGGTAGTCTCATTCCATTACGACTTGCACTATTCTTGCACGGAATTGTCACAATCTTTCCTTACCCGCTCCATCACTATTGCACAATAGACTGCTACTTTTTGATCAGCGAATTGCGGACGAGCATCACCGGCGCCGACTTTTGCACATCAATGAAGAGAGGAAGGAAAACCATGCGACAACGAATGAACTCTCGGCCCAATACCCTTTTCGACATTTTCGGCATTCCGTTTGAATTGAGAGTACAGCCGGCAGGAGCGCTCGGCATCGCTGTCCTCTTTCTCCTGAGCCTCCTCATGCCCCTTGCGGCGCAAGCGGAAGGAGAAAAGGATACAAAAACCCTTTCACCCTATTTCTTCGTTGAGAGCGGTGACGAAGGGCTCGAATGCTTCCCGTTGAAAACGACGTCGGTCATGGCTGCGATCAACGGAGCAATTGCCGAGGTCAAAGTAACCCAGGAATACGCCAACTTAGGCCGGCGGCCCATCTCCGCCCGTTACGTCTTCCCAGCCTCCACACGTGCAGCGGCGCATGGCATGCGTATGATAGTGGGCGCCGATTCTTCGTGAACGCCGTCGCGAAAAATCATACCGAGCCCTTGTATCACCCGACTTTGAGTAGGTAAACCGCCCGACGCCCACATTTCATCCGAATTGACATTATCACAAGTCTTGAGCATTGCATGAAATTCATTTGCAGATATTCCGAAGCCACACATTCTGGGGCGACCGGCGGGTGATAATCCTAATAGGTGTCGCACTGTCCCTGAAAACAAAAACCGTCGAACCGGCTTAGCCGACTCGACGGTTCTATTGTTCTTTTCGGTGGTCGGGGCGACTGGATTTGAACCAGCGACCACCTGAACCCCATGCAGATGGGAATGCTGAATAGTCATTAAAGTCAATATGATTGTCCGGAACACCGTTGCGCCTGAGTCACTACGAATCACAACTTGTCACGACCGTGTCCCGCAAAAGTCCCGCACGCTTCGCCATCGCTATTCCTATTGGATCCGCGCCGGACCTTCGGCGTCAAACGGCTTCAATCAATTTCAACCCTAACCATGAAACCCGTTATGGCGGGTCCATGATTCGGAAAGGACATTTTTCATGTATAACACAAAGCCCCGGCCGACGCTAATACTTGAGTCTTTAAACTCGAATGTCCCCGATGGGCATGGACCGCCATCGAGCAGTTGGGGGGCAAGCATTGGAATAATGATAGGGACAGGCTGTTTCCTTGATGATGCGATGCTTCAACGAATTTCCACTATGGGAAACAAATTACCGCTGCCGTCGAAGGACATCAGGAGGCGGCGAGAATCAAACACAACGGTCTTGCCAAGGAGGTTATCGTGGGATCATTACGAAAACTGCAAAGCGAGGCAAAGACGGGAACACCCGAAGAGCAACAGCTTGTCCTCTTTTGGCTTTATTCCGGTTGCTCCAGCGTCAGTACAACTATCGAGCTGCACCGGCCTAAACCTGCACGAAGTGGAAGCCGATCTTCGTGTCTGTGCACTTTAAGCTGATAGAGCCTCATGTGGTCCGCTGGGCGAGTTTTGTCCACAAGACCGACCTACTAGCAAATGT
>CAVVHK010000032.1:0-350595 GCA_963747865.1 uncultured delta proteobacterium
ATACCCAGGTCGCTTTGACTCTCATCAGCGCTACCGACCATTACCCAAATCTGGATCGTTGCGACTTTACCACCGCGTGGTCTTCCTGGATAAAAACTTTCAGTCCGTTCGGAAGGGTGGAAACCGTCAATTTGTCCTCCGTGGCGCTCGCTGCAATTGGAATAAGTAAGAATATCCCCATCAGCAATACTTTTGAAATCACCGAGCTAAACTTGAATGCTTTCGGCATAAGAAGTCTCCCTTACCTTTCATTAACCTTAACCTATACCTAAACCTTGCCGCTGACACTGCGGGTCATCCGTATCCACTCGGTTACCGGGGGGAGATTGTATCGTTGGGCTCGCAATGACAGTCCGAAGAGTCTTTGCGAGCAACGAAACGACCAATCAATCTCGGCATTCGCCGTAAATCGCCGAATGGGCGGCATCATTTCAACTTAGGACAAGGATCGGTTCACAGAGTTCCCTGTCATAATCAACCGGCAGTGACGCTACGGATTCTATTTTCCAACGCGGCGAGTTCGTCCATTGCCGGAGGATCGGGCGCCAGATTTGATAATGTATCCATATACATTTTCGCCTGCTTCCACAAGATTCCTCTCAAAGCTTCTTTATGAGCGCGGTCCACACGTTCGCCTATTTCCCTGAGGACATTGAGGATTTTGTAGTCCAGCATCCATTTGGGAATGAACGGCAATATGGCCGAATCCAACACAGCGTCGAACAAGGTAAAACCACCGCCCACGATAATTTCGGCCGAAATCAGGATTAGCGCTGTTGCCGCCGAATAGCCGTAAAGCTTGAATTCGTCTGCGGGTGATAGCCCCGCTTTCAGCCTCTCGAATTCCTGCTCCAGCATGCGCTCGATTCCCGGAAAGACTTCACCGTACAGTTCCTTTATATTTTCAGGTCCCCATCTCGGGACCTCCTCGTTGATAATGGACATTAGGTCTTCTCTGCCGTGAATACCGCCGAAAAGGCCTGCGATTTGCCGATTCAGCGTGGCGACTGCGGATTCCAAAGGCGCCAAATCGGCCACAATTCCGGTCTCGCGGAATATTCCGGCGAGATCGTTCTGTTCGTCCACGGGCTCGTTCAAAAAGATTCTTTTCCCCTGTACTAGCGCCTCCCCCAAAGTTTGAAAAGCTTTCTTCACGGCCTGGCGAACCATTGATCTCGGCAAAGAAAAAACGTCGTATTTCCTCAGCAATGTCTTGAGACGATCTTCAATTCTCCCTTGCAAGTCGCTCCTGATGAGGTTGTCGGTAGCACTAAGCATGTCCGTTTCAGCGTCGCGGTATAATTCCCCGACCTTTGAAACAATTGAGTATATTGCGTCGATTTCCGCGCTGAGGGCCAGTTTCAATCCATTGATCTGATCCGCGGATTTCTTCCGCAAGTTACCAAGCTCGTCGATACGAACCTTAGACGCCGAGTCCCGCTCCAGAAGATAGCGAAATGCGGCTCTATTCCTTAAGTCGGGAATTACCTCAGGAGCAGGCGCAATGCGCTCAATTTTCACCACGGGACCGGAATAGCCCTTCTCCTTAAGCACATCCACGAAGTGTTTCCAGGCTTCCTCCGAATCAACTTTGTTCATCAGGAATAGGATGCGCTTTCCCCAATCCAAGGCGGCGTCCGCCATCACATGTCCGGCAAGATCCGAATACTTCCCTTGAGAGGTGACCAGAATTATCAGATCGCTGATTATAAAAAAATCGTCGGCGATTTCCCGGTTGGAAACCTCTTCGCTGTCATAGTCCGGGGTATCCACCAACACGACCTTGTCCAAGCGCTCCCGGTCATGGGCGATGACTTCCACCGCGTCTTTGGTTATGAAAGGGCATGACAGGATTTGTTTTTCAAATGACGACGGGACGAGGACCACTGCTTTGCGGGTGGATGGACGAATTGCGCCGACCCGGCTCAATTCTTTACCGACGACAGAATTAAATATGGTGCTTTTGCCGGTTCCGGTTCCGCCAATAAGGCAATAAACGGGAGGAAAATCAGGCGGTAGCGAGATCTTCCACAGAAACGCAGCGACAACGCGTTGAGCTTCGTCACGCTTCCGCGCCAGGGTCGAGTACCGAGCTGAGCCTTTGATCGAAATTGAGATTGGCTATCTCGGGAACTTCAATCACACATCCAGCCCTTACTCATAGTTATTCCACAGGCCTGATTCAAATCATTGGACCTGGTCTTCAATCAGCCTGCGAACCGCGGGCGGAATGAATATACCTTCCAAGTTTAACTTATTCAGCGACTTTGCGAGTATCAAAATCTTCCGTCTGCGGGAATCATTTCGGTTAATCAAAATCATGGGTTTTCCCGACACTCGGCAAAATCCCCCGTCGCTTCTTACCCAACTGACGTTTAGGTTTTCATAACGAAGTTCCACTCCTAGCTTTTCAGTTATGCTCTCAAGGTGTTCCAACATGGATATTTCGGTCATCCTGCCATACCTCCAGATGGAGGCGATAAACCGGAAGCAGAAAATTGTCAAGGAATAAGAGCGCCAATGAGACTATGCGCGGCGAGTGTAACAGTCCACCGGGAAAACTTTCCTTACTATAAGGCTCGATTTCTCGTTTTTACCCGAAAGTATCTCCCGAGGGAAACTTCCTGCAATAAGTTTCCCCCCCGGCGCCGCTTACGAAATTGTCTCAAAATACTGTCATCTCGCAATTCGTAGCACGATCTTTATTTGAAATCTGATACACTGCATGAGGATTGTTATGCCGGTCCTCGTTATAATCTCCCAAAACGTTTGTAGGGGCGGGGTTTATCCCCGCCCACCTAACTGGTTATTGAATAACGGGAGGGGATAAACCCGGCCCCTACGATCCCCGTGCCACGACTCGCGACAATTCGGGAACTTGAGACAGATTCTTACTCTTCGCCCGTCATTGCGTTTGGCCCAATGAGTGATTAGTTCTTTTTTGCATTCGACTTAGCATAGTGCTAAAAGCTTAGGGAAAGACAATGAGGTTGTCTCGACTCCGCGTTCCGAGGGGCCGTTTGCCGGAGTAGTATTGTGCGGCAAAAATATAGATGGAGGTAGTATTAGGTGTTCGGATTCAAAGATCTTTTGCAGCAAGCTCAAGGACTCCAGGCCAAGATGGCTACTCTGCAGGAGGAACTGGCGGATCGTACCGTGATGGGCAGTTCCGGCGGCGACATGGTGAAGGTCGAGGCCAACGGAGCCCAGGAAATCGTTTCTATACAGATTGAAAAAGAGCTTCTTGCCTCTGATGATCCTGAACTTCTGCAGGACTTGATCGTCGCGGCGGTTAATGACGCTCTCAGGAAATCGAAAGATCTCGTCGCTCAAGAAATGGCAAAGCTCACCGGAGGGATAAAAATCCCCGGACTCACCATCTGATCCAGCCATTCAAGTGGCTTTCAGGCTGACCCATGTTGATACCTCACGAACAAGAATGTTTTAATTTGCTGGAGAAGTACGAGACTCCACCGCACATCGTGGCGCATTCCAGAAAAGTCTGGGAAGTAGGGAAGTTTCTCGGACTGGCTCTCCTCAGGCGGGACTATCCGGTCAACCTAAATCTATTGGGAGCCGCCTGTCTACTCCATGATATAGGAAAATACCCTTGCATAGTTGACGGCGCCGGATATCACGATGTGCGCGGAGAGCAAATATTGGAGCAAGAGGGATTTCCCCTTGTGGCCAGGCTTGTTGTGCAACACGTCGTTCTGCGCTGCCCCAAGGAGGCTCCCGTAGCCGAGGAGCATGTTCTGTTTTACTCGGACAAGAGAGTGGTCCACGATGAGGTTGTAAGCCTTGAAGACAGATTCATATATCTAGAACGCACCTACGGCAAAACCGAAGAAGCGTTGACCAGACTGTCTCTGATGAAACAGGAGACTCAAAGGCTCGAAAACGAGATATTCCGATTGCTGGATTTCAAGCCTGAGGATCTCTTGACTCTCCAAGCCTAATTATACTGGTATTATCGGTTAGTTGCGCCCCGCCAACAGGTCATGGTCGTCTTTAAAGCATTAAGGATTGAATCGCGCTGTTAAATTTGATATAATCCGTTTTCATTAAGCATCATTAATAGCAAGTTAATACTGTTGCATTCTTCCTTAAACTATTTGATAAGGATGGCGCTGTGACTTAAGAAGGCCGGAGGTAAGGGCTCAACGGCGCATGGTTGCACAGATGCGGATATCCACGGTCTTCGACTGGTTGTCAGGCCTTTGTCCAGTCAGGACCGGCTGAAACGGGCGCAATGAAGATAAGGCGCCCCATTTCTAAAGTACGGCGTAATATTTAAGGTCACGGGCTGCCATTAACCCGGTGGGGACAGCGTCCCTGTCGGCCAAATATGAATGACCGGCACAGAGGCCGGTCGGCACCAGAGCCAAGTTCAAACGCCTCAAGGGGCCGGAAAATTCGTTACCGAATTTAAGAAATACAGTACCAGAAGCGCTCTATAGCTGAAGCTCGGTTACGTGACCTTGTAGGATGTGGCGCCTACACGAACCGGATCGATCGCCAAAGAATCTCAACCGATGCAGTCGCCGCTTGGCGCTGCTATTTCCAATCGTGTAATAAGTCAAGTTTACGCCGGTTTCGGCGTTTTAGTTAAATTTTTTGTGAGATGGGTTTCGAAATGCTTAAGAGAGTTCTTGTTCCAACGCTAATCGTATTTTCTCTATCTGTATACGCGACTGCCGATCCTCCGCAACCTGAAAGACACGCCAGGTTGAGTTCCCCTTCCGCAGAGTATCCGGAAAACGTCAATACTGAAAGCTCCTTCAACGGCTGGCTTGAAGCGGTTCTGACTCATATTCCGCCAAATGAGCTGGAAGACCGCTCTGATCGCCTTGAGGCTAATAATCTGGGGAGTCAGCCGGAGTCGACCAAAGAAGCGAGCCTGCCCCAAGAACAACCGGAGATTCCGGAATCCAATGACACAGCGTTTCCTAAGTTCCAGAAGCCAAATGACATACCACCGCTCTACACATCCCCCAAATTGGATGGAGAAGGCGTCTGGACAAACGCAGATCTTCCATCAGGATCAGACGGTCAACCGTTGGTATACAAAACCGTGTACAGACCGAGCGTCGATTTCCCCAATTCCATAGTGTACATGGCAATGTTCGATATCAACAAATTGCGACCGCGCTTCTTTGTGGGCCAGACTGAACCCGGAGTCTACAATATCTCCCGCACGCCCCAGGATGAGGACCTTTCGAAAATCGTCGCAATAACCAACGCCATGTGGATGCAACAGCACGCCAGAGGCGCGGGAGCCATATTCCGAGGCCAAGTCGTGTACCCGATGGTTCCCGGAATGGCCACCTTGGTCATCTACATGGATGATTCCGTGGACATCCTTGAATGGAGCGATGACGTGCCTATCCATCTCGTCAAGGACGCCCGCCAATTGCGTCACCTGATCGTAAAGGACGGGGCGGTCATCGAGCAGGTCATAAGGGGTGGAAAAGTCACGGACTCCGAGATCGGACTGGGCGGATTCCTCATCGATAACCAGGGCCGCAGCACCATGGGCAACAAGTTCTGGTTTTTGGCAAACAGGTCGGCCTTCGGGATACGCGAAGACGGCAACCTGGTGTTTGCGATGGGGCACCATGTCGGCACCAAAGACATGGCAAAAGCGCTCGTGTTGGCCGGTTGTAAACGGGCCATTCATGGCGACGCAAATATTCACAACTTGGTCTGCAATTTCTATTACCGGGACGCCGAAAACAAAATTGTCAAAAGAGAGAGGCTCTCACCCGAACAGCTCCAATATACAATGAAGCGCTACGATCAAGGTTACGCCAAGGACTTCTTCGCATTTTATGAGAAATAGACTCTGATATTAACAGGTTAAACAATAGGAAAGAAAATCGGGGACGCCGGAAGGTTGTCCCCGGTTTTGCGTTAATGATGATCATTGTGATTCACGGAGGAACCGAAATTCTTGCCACCCGCCGGCGTGGCCCCACTGTTTTGAGGCATTCCCAGTTCTTCAGGATTTGCGGGCTGGAGCCTGGGAACGCGTTGAAAGTAGGGTTCCGCCCATCGAGTTAAAAATTGGTGAGATATTATGGCTGACGTGACTCAAGCTAGGTTTTGCGAAGCTTTTTGGGCTTTCAAGGTCTTGAGGCCCATCCGACTTTTTCCTTGACCGATCCCGCCTCTGTGCATTATCAAAGAAACCACGGTCAAAATCTTGTCTTTCATTCATTTACTCACGACTCAAATAACGGGAACAGCGGTGGGGTGGTACCTGAAAAAGTGTTTAAGGAATCCGCTCGGCGTGTGCCGGGAAGATAATCGCGCACGGAGCCGGATCGGGCAAGCAAAGAGAACACCAACAAACAGGGAGGATACGGATCGACGTGCCCAACCATAAACTCAAAATCGCCAAGACTATGATGATATTTGCAGCGCTTGTGCTTGCCGGTCTGTTGGTATGCAGCGCAAGCCTTGCTCAAGCGGCCGATAAAGATCCTGAGCTGCTAAGAGCCGCCCGAGAATGCGACCCGCAAAAAGTCATCCGCCTTCTGAACCGGGGAGCGGATATTAATGCCAAGGACGGCGATGGCCGGACCTCTCTCATGGCTGCCGCCTGCGCGGGCAACCTGGAAACAGTCAGGCTTCTCATCGAGAATGGAGCCGATGTCAAAGCCAAGGACAAGGATGGCCGAACGGCTCTCATGTATGCTGCCAGCGGAGGCGCCTTGGATATAGTCGAGCTCCTCATCGAGAAAGGGCTCGACATGAACGCCAAAGATGGTAGCGGTAAAACGGCTCTCCTGTATGCCGCCCACGAAGGCAACTTGGAAGTATTAAGGTTCTTCATTGAGAAACGAGCTGATGTCAATGCCAGGACCGAGTGCGGTGAGACAGCTCTCATGGTTGCCGCCGATCAAGGCAATGAGGGGATAGTCAAACTCCTCATCGACAGGGGGGCTGACGTCAACGCCAAGGACAAGGATGGCCTGACGGTTCTCATGTATTCCGCCCACGGAGGGAAAAACCTGGATATAGTCAAGTTCCTGATCGAGAAGGGAGCCGATGTAAAGGCCAAGGGCGATAGTGGCAAAACGGTTCTCATGTATTCCGCCCACGGAGGGAACTTGGATGTGGTCAAGTTACTCATCGATGAAGGAGCCGACGTAAAGGCAAAGGACAAGGACGACTACACGGTTTTCATGGCTGCTGCCGAGGGAGGCCAACGGGATGTGGTCAAGTTCCTGATCGATAAAGGGCTCGACATGAATGCCAAAGATGATGGCGGCAAAACGGCTCTCATGTATGCTGCCCGCGGAGGCAACTTGGATGTGGTCAAGTTCCTGATCGATGAAGGGCTCGACATGAACGCCAAAGATGATGGCGGCAAAACGGCTCTCATGGATGCCGCGTGGGGAGGGAACCAGGATGTAGTCAAGTTCCTCATCGAGAAAGGAGCCGAAGTAAAGGCCAAGGACAAGCGCGGGACAAACGGTTCTCATGGCTGCTGCCGTGGGAGGCAATCTGGATGTAGTCAAATTCCTGGTCGAGAAAGGCGCCGACGTAAAGGCTAAGGACAAGCGCGGACAAACGGCTCTCATGGATGCTGCCCTCGAAGGGAAAAGCCTGCATCCAGTCAATCTACCGATCGAGAAAGGAGCCGATATAAAGGCCAAGGACAAGCACGGCCAAACAGCTCTCATGGCTGCCGCCCAGGGAAGCGACCTGGATGCGGTCAGGCTCCTGATAGAGAACGGAGCCGAAGTGAATGCCGGGACCGAGGAAGGCGGGACAGCTCTCCTGGTTGCTGTATCGCGAGGAGACCTTGATGTGGTCAAGCTCCTGATCGAGAACGGAGCCGACACAAAGGCCAAAGCCAATGGCGGCCAGACAGCTCTCATGGCTGCTGCCCAGGGAGGCGACCGGGGTATGGTCAAGCTCCTGATCGAGAAAGGCGCCGAAGTGAATGCCAGGACCGAGGAAGGCTGGACCCCTCTCATGGTTGCCGCCCAGGGAGGCAAGCTGGACGTGGTCAAGCTCCTGATCGAGAATGGAGCCGAAGTGAATGCCAGGACCGAGAAAGGCTGGACCCCTCTCATGGCTGCCGCCTCGGAAGGGAACTTGGATATAGTCAAGTTCCTCATCGAGAAAGGCGCTGACGTCAATGCCAAAGAGAATACTCATGACGGGCTGCGGGGGACTGGACGGACCGCTCTGGACATTGCCCGGGAAAAAGAGCACAGGGAAATCGTGGATTATCTGAAAGCCCATGGGGCTAAGGAATGATTTGTGTTTGTATCGGGACTCCATTGTCGGCCCTCTTGATGGACAATGGGTGGTGGCTGCTAAACGTCCTGTCCGGGTGGAAGCAGCGTAGGATGGGGTGAGTCCTCGATCCCCATCGGTGGCCGTCTTGACTCGCCTGATGGGGTTCGAGGACTCACCCCATCCTACGAACCGGACCCCGGATCAAGTCCGGGGCGACGACTTGCTCAAATTGGGCTTAGCCATTTTGAGACACTTTCTTCCAGCCTGCTGCCGATTTATTTGTAGATGCGGCAGGCCGGCAAGCTGCCCCACATGGAAGATTCAAGATCGAACCATTGTCCCGCCGGCCTTGCTTCCGGCCCTCACTGATCAAACCTCTGCCAGCCGTTCCTGTAATACCGGGAGATGATTTGATTGTCCAAACGATTGGCCTGGATATCCTTCGCAGGGACAAGGTCTTTGGAGAAGATGAAAAGCGTAGGCAAGATTTCCCGGGTTAGAAACTTCAGCGAAATATCGTCCTTCAGCGCCATGTCCTTCGGTTTGAGCTCCCTCCGGGACGCGATTACAAACCCCCAATCACCAAAAGAAGGCACGTAAACATGGTATGGATACACAAAGAACCTTCCGGAACCTTCGGGTCCTAACGGCGTTTCCCCAAAGGTCTTGGCAATGCACCAGAATGCTTCGGAGGCGTAAAAGGGGCTTGTGGCCTGAGTTACCACAATTCCAAACCTGCTGAGATGCTTGTCTATCAGCTTGTAAAGACTCGTAGTATAGAGCCGGGCTAACGACAAGTTGTTCGGGTCGGGCAAATCCAACACGATTATGTCCCAGAAATCCGTGGATTGTTCGAGGAACTTTCCCGCGTCGCCGATATGTATGCGCATTCTGGGGTTTGATAGAGCGCTATCGGACAGAGCCGCCAAAGTGGAATGATCTTTGAACAGCCGGATCATTTCCACATCCAAGTCCACAAGATCAATCTGTTTAATCCGTTCATACTTAAGCAATTCCCTGGCCGCCATTCCGTCGCCGCCGCCCAGAATGAGCGCTCTTTCCGCGCCCTGAGAAGCGGCCATCGCCGGATGAACCAGGCATTCGTGGTATCTGTGCTCATCGACGGACGAGAACTGTAGATGTCCATCTATGAATAGCCGCAGGTCATCATGCCATCGAGTGACTATAAGACGCTGATATTGCGTTTGTTTAGCCAACACGATTTTATCCTGGTATAGAAATGTCTCCAGAAATGAAGTGAATTTCCCGGCGCCGACGAAACCGACGATCATCACGGCTGAGGAAACTGCGGCCCAGATCGCAAGCTTGCGCTTCGCGGTCAACATGCCGGACATCACCCTCAACCCTACCGCCGCTACCGCAAGATTCACGAGGCCGAAAAGAAACGCTGTGCGCAAAAGCCCCAAGTAGGGTACCAAAATTAGAGGGAAAGCGCAGGAAGCGAAAAGCGCGCCGAAATAGTCCAACGCAAGCACGTTCGAGACCGTGATCTTCAGCGCTTCCCGGCTGCGCAGGATTCGTATAAGAAGAGGTATTTCCATGCCCACGAGAGCGCCGGTGACGGTAAGGGCAAGAATGAGAACAGGCAGGTATGTGGGGAGTACGGCGAAGGTCAGCAGCAGAAACAGCGGCCGACAGCCCTCCGGAGACCCCTATGGCAATTTGTATGGCCAGAAAAGCGTCCTCGAGCTTTTGGTCAACAAAGCGCGTCAGGTACGAGCCCAGACCCATGGCCGTTAAGAATACGCCGATAACTATGGAGAACTGCGTTATGGACCCGCCTAGCAAATAGCTCGACAACGCGGCGGCGATCAGTTCGTAAATGAGTCCACAGATGGCGACCACAAACACTGCGGCCAGGAGGAATATTCCGGAAAACCTATTTTTCACGTCGACAATCAGCCCCTAATCGCAGCCTGAATTATTATGGCCAATGCGATGAAGATAGACCCTATTATGATTGCCAACGCAGTATTCTGATCCTCTTCGATTTCTTTTCTCAAGGAAAACGGGACAATTTTTTGGACCACGAAGAAGGCAAAGGCAAACAACATCATCCCTATGAGGGAGTAGACTATGGTGCTGAGCATGCCCATAGGTTTGAGTTCAACCAGAAGATCCATCACTTTCCTCCCCTGTATCCGCCGCCTGTATGGCTTCGGCCGCCGAAATAATAAAACCCGTGTCCGCCGGTTCTTGAACCATCCCTGATGCTTATGGGCTGCGCCAGCGGCTTGTTCGGCAGGAACCAGCCATAAAACGCGCCTCCATATGCGGCCGCTGTGGCCCCAAGAAGCGATCCTACGACGATGATTCTTATCAGAGTATTCAACTCGTATCCCCGAGGTTTCGAATGCTATTTTGCGGCGCCTGCAACTGCTTCCGGATGCGACGCAAGAATCAATTCTAATCAGATCCTAATTGGTCTGCAAAGTGGGAACAAGCAAACAGAAACTGTCTCAAAACTCCAGAATAGTGAATAACGGGCGGGGATAAACCCCGCCCCTACAGCCGTTTGCCTAAATCATAACGAGGACCCCAATAATAATCCTCATGTAACGTATCAAGTTTCAGACAAAGATCGTGCTACGAATTAGGAGGCGCCGCCAATTTTGAGACAGTCTCAACACTATAGCCCCACAAATCGTGGCGGACCTTGGAGCCGGTCGCAATGATTAGGAGTTTTTAGGGAGGGGCTTCTGCAAAAAGTCCCTCCCCGACAACTCTTCCTGAGGCTCTTGGTTTTTTCAGCCGAATCTAATCATCATCGTCGAGTAAGCCGCTTGGTGAAGAATCGCCGGCTTCGGCCCATCTCCTTTTCTCGAAACTCCACCGCAGATATGGTTCAATCAGAGCGAAAAAAAGAGCTAGACATATAGGGATAAGAAAATACCAGGAAACCGTGACCTTTGAATAAACAGATACCTCCACATGTTCATTGGCCGCCGGTCCTCCGTGTTCGCCCGAGCCGCCCAAGCCGTGAATCAATAGTCTGTAGGTACCGGCCTTGTCCACCCTGAATTCCGAAGAGTACGATCTGGAGCCCTCAATCCAATGGCCGTCGTCATCATTACCTTCATAGTACCGAAATTTCTCCACCTAATTCGGATACCACTTTATCTTCCGCATTCACGATACCAAAGTCCAGGGCGATCCACGAGTTGTGCACAGGGGCTTTACTGGTCAATCGCAAAATGCTGCGGTTTGAGTCCAGTTTAAAAGGTTGGGACAAATACTCTTTGGTGTAGTTTTCCGCATCTATGCTTTCACGCATTATGAGTTTGCGCCTGTCCGACGCGCATGAGTAGAGGCCCAATATCACGTTGATCACCAGGAAGACCACGCCGATTTTCCATGTCCCCGCCACCCATTTGGACGCCTCGTAAGGTTGGCAGGAGTTAACGGCCGCCGCGGGTCTGGGCAAAGGAATGAACTCGCCCACTGCGGCCTCCATCTCGGCGGAGGACAGGTAGCGTCCCCGAAACATCTCGGCTTCCGTGCCCGTAATTTCGTAATCCACGAACTCCGGAGGCTTAATTATGTGATTAAAGCGCGTAGTTTCCCCAACAACCGCCCGCCACGGAAGAGCGCCATCCACCCAATTCAACGTGACGGTTCCGCCCTCATACCAACGGAACGTTTCTCCCCCAATCGTGATTTTCTGCTTTCGGGTCGGATTTACAGGCCAGGTGAAATGCACATGAGAGACGTTCCCCAGGAGGAAATGTCCTTTTTCTTCAGATAACCTCAAGTAGCCAGAATCAGGATTATATAATACGTATTCGAATGTCCTGTACTCAAGACCGCCTTCCTTCTGAACATAGAGCATTCTTCCCATGACTTCATAGGAAACGCCGTCAAAAGTCATTTTAGTGCCGACGGAGAAGGTAAATTTCGGCTCCGGACCCTCATTGACGCCCACGACTTTGGCTTGCGCGGCTTCGAGCTCCAACGCCGAGCCGCAGGCCGCGCAGACAACCATTTTGGTGGAATCAACCCTCTTGCCCTCATATGGTTTTCCACAGTTAGGGCAATGAATGGTCTCGCCGTATTTACTTTCCGGAGCCGCTTTGTCGTAGGCTTTGGCCTTAGCGCCCTTGAGGTTTACTATTTTTCCCCAGAAAACCTGCGGAGTCCCGGATGAGTCATACTCCAGGCCGAACGAGTTCTTTCCATCGGGCGAAGCGCCGTCCACGTATGGATAGGTCTCGCCTATTTCAACCAGGATCGGGATCTGACCCTCACCCCCAATGCATCGCGCTTGGCCGATTTCTTCCACGACCCCGATTTTGTCGTTCAGACTGATTTGCATTCCCGGACTCAGCGATTCCAACGGCGGCAACGCAGTCTTGATATCAAGGGGATTTTCTACGAACAGTTCTCCCTCGTCTTCCGTGAGCCAGACTATCGTTTTATCGTCGAACTCAACGTACCATTCGTGCCAAAAACCGCTCTCGTGTTTGTACGTCAGCCTGCCAAGTATTGTGAATGGTCGTCCTTGAAGTTTTCCGATACCGCCGGTCTTAAATCGAGGAGATTGAGGCAGGTCCAGAGACTTGGCGCCGGCTTTCAAAGCGGATTCTTTGTCCCAATAGATGGCTGTCTTGCAGAAATCGCAAATCTTCATCAAGACACCGGGATTGGTGACCAGGTTGCTTGCGCCGCATGAAGGACACTGAAACCGTCTTTCCATGTTGACTCGCCGTTAAATCATAATGGCGTGGATTATCCGTATCCGGCGCCGGGAGGAAACTTCTTTCAATGAGTCTCCCTCACGCCGCATTTTCATAGGCTCCCCCATGTCCCCGGGTCCGCCACAACGAATAATGAGGATTCCTTCAAATGTTCGTCGTGCCCGTATATTCGGGAAAGACGACTGGTCGCGTCGCCATAATGGGAGATCTTGAGGGGAGGTCCGGAGGGGACCTTCATGCTGGAAGTTCCCTTCCGGCGACTACCCAGCGTCACTTTGGCTCCAATTCAAAACCTCTCTGTGTAGCGGCCTGAATTGCGTCCATCATGATTCCGCGTGCGCCGGACCGTTCCAGCACCCTCAAACCGGCTATAGTGGTGCCTCCGGGCGAGGTGATCTTGTCTTTGAGATCGCTGAAGGATTCCCCGGACTCCATCGCCATTTTCGCCGCGCCAAGAAAGGTCTGAACGGTAAGCTTCCGGGCGGTGGTCCTGTCCAGGCCCATGAGCACCCCTCCGTCGGTAAACGCTTCCATCAAAGCGAAGAGATAGCCCGGTCCGCTGCCCGAAAGTCCGGTTACGGCATTCATGAGCTTCTCATCAACTACAACGGCGTGTCCGATTGCGGAGAAAAGCTCGAGAGCGACGCTCAGATCTTTATCGTCAGCCGAGCCTCCTTTGCAAATGGCTGTAGCCCCCTGTTGAATCATTGCGGGCGCGTTAGGCATGGCTCTGATCACTCTTGCCGGAAAGCCAGCGGCCTCAAGAATTCTTCGAGTGGAAACCCCGGCGGCTATCGATATGATCAAGATGTTTGCGTTCAGTCTTTGCGAAATGGATTGGATAGCCGCGTCGACGATCTGAGGCTTTACCGCAAGGAACAGGACCTCCGTCTCTTTCTCGACGGCGTCCTCGGGTTTGTCGGCCTGGGTAATGCCAAGGTCGCTCCGCAATTCATCGATCTTTTCTTGGTCAACGTCATAGGCGCAAATCATTTGGGGCATTGCTTTGCCTGATTGAATTAATCCTTTGATAAGGGCGGACCCCATATTTCCTACGCCGATGATTCCTATTTTTTTCACTATATGCTCCACAATAGCGCAGATGCCCAAAAGGGTATCTTGATTATATTTATAGACAGGGTCTATAATAGATATCCGTTACTCACATTGAAAAGCCTCAAGCGGCTTTGCGCAGAACGGTAAGCGGAAGGCGTGCCCGAGGCGGGCGGACGATTCGAAGCCTCATGAGTTACTTATAGCATGCTTCAACGACCAAACCAATTCTCATTTGCTCATGGCGCGCGCACGCATTCTTGCCGAAAAACGTCGCGGGCGAGAAGCCCGGTTGTTCCTGTCGGCAGCGTAGGGCACGTATGAAAATCTCTATGGACGAAACCTCTCTCAAGAACATCGAACATGGCGATGTGACAAGTCATTATTCCCGCATATACGGGAGCGCCGAGACCCATCAGGAGTGATAAGATGGACGAATTATTCAGTTTGGATTGCCGAGGGCTTTCATGTCCTCAGCCCGTTCTCGAAACAAAAAGAGTTATGGAAGACAACGACGCTTCGCAAATCAAAATCATCGTGGACAACTACACGTCACGGGAAAACGTAAAAAGATTCGCCCTTAATCAGGGTTTCCATGTGGAAGTGGAGGACCAGCCGGGAGACGTGTACAAATCCTTGTCAAAAGATCTCCAGGCGCTACGTTAAAGCCTGAAGCGCATGAAAGCGTTCAGGCGGCCGAGGTCGATCCCAAGCCGAATCAGGCAAAGAATGTCGTCTACATAGGGAGCGCCACCATCGGAAAGGGAGACGACGAACTCGGCGCCAAGCTGATCCGCGGCTTTCTTCGCACCTGGATTGACATTGAACCCAAGCCCTGGCGTATCATTTTCATAAATGGCGGAGTTAAACTCACCACTATTGACGACGAAGCCGTCGAGGCTGTGTCTCTGCTCCAGGAGCGGGGTGTGGAAGCGCTCTCTTGCGGAACTTGTCTGGAACACTTCGGGCTGCAGGACAAGCTGAAGGTGGGCAAAATAACAAACATGTACGAAGTCCTGGAGTCGCTCAATCAGGCGGGAAAAGTGATTTCTCCGGATTGAGTCCGTTGCGCCGGCATATTACGAGTTTTGGGGGAACCGCGCCGGAATTCCCTTCCTTCAAAGCGAGTTTCCCGGTGATCTCTTACTCAAGGTCGACGCCATCGGCCCTTGGCTCATCGTAATTTCCATGGGGCGCTTCTATTGGCGAACGATTGCGTCAGATCTCAATTTCCAGACCTTCATAAGCAGCCAAGGCGCCTGGGAAAACCGCTTTGGCGTGGGTTTCGATTCGCTCGACCTCAGCGTCCCGGTTACCGTGGTGGAAGAGGACTAATTTCCCGGCATTCGCCTCCTTCGCAAATTTCACCGCAGCTTCCCACGTGCTGTGCCCCCAACCGTCGCGCGAAAGGCTGTCGGAGACTCCCCAATATTGATCGGGCGTGAACATGTTGTCAAAAATCAGCACATCGACATCGGATGCGAATTCAAGAAAGGATTTATCCATATTCTTCACATTGTCGGTGTCAGTTGCGTAAATGACCGACCTTCCTTCCTGATCCACTCTGTAACCCAGGCTTCCTCCCGGATGGTTCAACCCAAGTGTGGTAATTGTCGCGTCATTAACGGTTATCACATCTCCCGATTCCAGGTCATAGAACCTTAACTCGGCCTCCATGTCTTCAAGTTCGACGGGAAAGTATGGCTTGCTCATCTGACGTCGCATCACCTGTTCGACACTCATTCCCGATTGCCGAACGCCATACAGATGAAACACGTTGCCGTTCACGTACGCTGGAGCAAAAAAAGGGAATCCTTGAACGTGATCCCAATGCAGATGAGAGAAAAAGATGTGTCCTGTAATATTCACAGGACTCGATTGGGAATCTCCGGCTCTTTTAACGAGGTCGTCTCCCAAGTCCCTGATCCCGCTTCCGGCGTCGAAGATGATGAGGGAAGTCCGACTGCGCACTTCCACGCACGGGGTGTTTCCTCCGTATTTCAGAGTCGTTGGCCCGGGTCGCGGGAGACTTCCGTGGACTCCCCAGAATTTGACTAGCATGTTATATTCCCGTGAAAGTCGGCATGAGCTGACATTGCCGCTACGACAAGACGGCAACAGCTTAGGATACAATATCTTTCATGGCGGATCAATTGCGGTGTTGTGGATTTTGCGATCTTTCATTTACGCGAAAGATTGCTTCCCCAGCCGGCAGCGGGGTCGCAATGATAGATCGAAGCCTCTTCGCGAGTAGTGGGATGGCGAAACTATCTCAACATTCACCCTTCATAACCGAAGGTTTACGGACTTAAAGTGTTTGAGCGTCTTTATGCTTAATGTCACCGAGGCTTTTGCAGTAGGCCTTCATCATATCCAACTGAATCTGCTGAATTTCAAGAAGCCTCGTCCACTGTTTCGTCATGATGTGGTCCACCTTTGCGTCAAGGCGTCGGATTTCCAGTTCCGCTTGGAGATTGACCTGGTAATCGTATTCCGCGCGCAGCCTGTCCTTTTGATCCTGCCTGTTCTGGCTCATGAGTATGATAGGCGCCTGAAAAGTGGCCAAAGCGGACAAAATCAGGTTCAAGAATATATAGGGATAAGGATCGAACGGCGGCCAAAACGCCCTGATTGAATTTATCGTCACCCACACGGCGAGAACACAGATATAGATCCCGATGAAGGACCAACTCCCGCCAAAGTCGGTGACCTTGTCCGCCACACGTTGACCAAAGCTCAAATTCTGCTCGAACTCCACGTTTATGTTGGGAGGGAGGATATCCAGGTCATCCACGCCTTGCGCTGCGTCGGCTTCCAGCTTGGAAAGTTCGTCCTTCTGCATTCGCAGTGAGATCTGGACGAACTTAGCCCCAAAACGGTTCATACAATGGATGCAGATAGCCTGGTCTTCGGACCAATCCGGAAGTTCCTTATGTATCAATCCAGCGACAGGATCTTGGACTGAGCCTCCTGAAAGCCTCTCGGCCATGTGTCTTGTCTCTTTACAAATCGGACATCGAAACACATTGTTCGAACACTGGGTCATTACTCACCTTCCAACAGCCTATTCCTCTCACGAATTAGCCGCGCTTGGAGCGTTCAGCCACCCACGAACTGACTATACCATTCGTTAAAGACCATTAACGACCATAACTTATGGGAATTATCCGCCATGCCCTGCTCATGGTCGCTCCACAACCGCTCCAGAAACTTCTTCTCGAACAGAGAATGACCGCATGCCCCCAACAAGTGATCAAGACCCCAGTTTCTAAGCTCCTTCTTGAGCCAACCACCCAAGGGGATCTGGAATCCGTATTTGGAGCGGCCAAGAATTGCTTCCGGAACGTACAGGCTTAGCGGCTTGCTTAAGAATGAATTTCGTGACCATGCGCCTTATCTTAAGACTAAGAGGCAGTCTGCAGGCAAACTCAACGATCCGGTAGTCCAGGAGCGGGCTTCTGACCTCCAGAGCGTGAGCCATACTCATACGGTCCACCTTTGTCAAAATATCCTCGGCCATATAAGTGCGTATGTCAGTGAACATCATGCGACTCACGGGGTCTAACCCCATCCATTGGCGGGCCGCTCCTATGACCGGGTCCGATTCCATGTGATAATCGATGCCGGTAAGCCTCAGGGCTTCCTCATATGTGAATGTCCTTGGAATCAGGGCTAAAGGATTCTCTCTTACTCGACGTGACGCGGCCACAAACAACTTGAGCTTCTTTGACAGACTCGTGCCGTAGTAATCCGTTGATGCGGGCATCCTGTCGATTATCGGCTCAACGATTTTGTCCCTGATGACTCCGGGCATCAACTCGTACAGGATTTGCAAGCGTCTGGCCAGATACCGTTCGTAGCCCCCGAAGAGCTCATCCCCGCCGTCGCCGGAAAGAGCTACTGTTACGCTTTTGCGGGTGTGAGCGCACAAATGCCAGGTAGGCAGAGCCGAAGAGTCTCCGAAGGGTTCACCGAAATGGCGCGCCAACGAGGGAAATACTTCCCTAAGGTCGTATTCGACAGGGTGTTCGTGATGCTCCGCTCCTATATGCTCCGCCGCCAATCGGGCCCACTTCGACTCGTCATGGCTTGTCCCCGGGAACGAGATGCTGAACGTCTTGATTTTGTCCGTGGAAGCGCGGGCCATCAGGGCAGTTACCAAACTGGAATCTATGCCGCCGCTCAAGAATGATCCTAAAGGCACATCGGCGATGAGCCTGCGCTGAACCGCATCTGAGAGCAGCGATATCAGTTTTTCACTTTCGTCATGGGACGCGGCTTGTGGAACCGGGTCCGGAAGGTCCCAGTATTTCCTGACTCGCAAACCGTCTCGATCCAACTCCGCCGTGTTTCCGGCAGGCAATTTGTAGACTTTTTCAAATATGGTGTGCGGAGATGGAATAAAATCGTACATCAGGAATTCAAAAAGGGCCTGATTTGACATATTCCTAGGAACACATCCGCATTTCAGCAGCGAGCCCAATTCTGAAGAGAAATAGATCCCCGTTTCGGAACGATAATAGTACAAAGGTTTCTTGCCAAGTCTGTCTCTAGCCAACAGGAGACGTTGGATTCTATCGTCCCAGACGGCGAAAGCGAACATCCCGTTCAGTCTCTCGACCAGCCTCTCCGCCCCCTGCTCCAGGTATAAAGCGAGAATCACTTCGGTATCGGATCCGGTCTTAAATGTGTATCCCCGTGATTCGATCTCCCGGCGTAATTCGAGAAAGTTGTAGATTTCTCCGTTAAATACCAGGGCCACTTTTCCGTCGTCAGAGAGCATCGGTTGATTGGCGGCCTCAGACAAATCGACAATTGAAAGCCGCCTGTGCCCGAGAACACAACATCCGTAAGCATGAACTCCGCCTGCGTCGGGTCCTCTGTGGGCAAGCGCTGAATTCATGTCATGAACTTCCTGCAGTGAGACGTTTCCACTGAAATCCACCAGGCCGCATATACCGCACATTACCGGGCATCCTTGTCAAAGTAGGCAAACATTCATTTACTCGGGGATATTGCTTGGCTGCGCTCGCAACGCTATTGCCGTATGCCTTTGCGGGCTGGTAGGGCCAAAAAGCAATCCCCAGACTTGCTGCTCTTGAGCCAATGGCTGCTAATAATATTTAGTTTTTATTGACATTTGACATGTTTTATGAAAGTTGTTTGACGTCTTTAGTCGTAATACATTAGGCTAATGAGACATAAGAGAAATCAGGAGTCGAGTATGATCCAGGTCAGATGTCCCGGATGCGGATACCTTCAGACCCTTTCAGAAGAAAGATTCCTCGCCGTTACTGAAGACTTCCTCAATTGTCCTCACTGCCGTCAGAAAGTGCCGAAAATTTGGACTCCAGGCAATTCTGAGTCCATGCCGGACGAAGTCAAGCACAAGATGCTAGCCTTTTCCCGCAGAATACTCAATGGTGGCGAGATTACCAGAGAAATAGTTCATGCCCTGGAATCTCAAGTGAGGCATTTCGGAGCCATTCCAGAAAGTATTAAGGCGCTTGGCATGGGATACTCTTATTTGGGAGATTACGGTAAGGCTGAAGAATTTCTTGTCAAAGCAGGCCAGGAGGAACCCAGAGATCCGGAGGTTTTGCATTGTCTTCTGGAAATGTTCGTTGATCAGAAGAATTTTTTCGACGCCGTGCAAATAGGCGAGGAGCTGGTCTTCAAATCCGGATTCAGAGCCAGCGATGAAGATGTGGCCAATCTTGCTCAGGCGTACTGTAATGTCGACAAAGCGCAGGAGGCAAGGGATTTATTGGACAACTACCCGGAACTGGACAAAAGCAACGCGGCCATAAAAATGGTGTATAGAAGACTCACTAAAATCAACAAGAAGGGTCTGACGGACCTTTTGAAGCAGAACTCAGCAATCTCCAGAATCCTGAAAAGAACCGGAGCGGAGGAAAAGCGATCGCCCGCCGAGGAGCATGCCGTCCAGGAAGCCCTACCCGCCGCCGGCCATGAAACCGGCCTTCATGAACCCGAGGGGATTACCAGGCTAGTGAACCCCGCGTTTGAATACTGGGTATACACGTTGGACAGCACAATCCCGAAATGGGACGATATAAGAACTCATCTCATGAGGCAACATTCCGATAAAGCCGAACGAGAACGCATGTTCCGATTCTTGGAATCAGCCATTCAGGTCAATCAGCTCGCGATCGATTACATGCAGCGCACTCAAGAAAACGACCTGTTCAACTATCCCGAGGAGTCGATACCTCACAATTCAAGGAATCTCTGTCCCGATGACCGCAACAAATTGCTCAACGCGGCGATGATCGTTCGAGTGAGATATAAGCCTGAAGGGAACTTGGTTCTGCACAATCTCTTTTTCGTACCTAAACTTGATCGAGTCCATCAGAGGAGCCAAAGACGGAGTCGTCCAAGATGCGGTTTCCCACCTCCTGTGGGGAACCGAGGCATGGAAGAATTACACGTCCGCGCCCAAAGACAAATTCATCGAGGCCCATGTCCAGTGTGAATTGCTCGATGAAGGTGGATTGGTATGGATCCACACACACGGCATGACCAAATTCGGTTTCCCGGAATTGGAGATGGAAGGTGTGCCGGGTGATTCCGCCGCGGCCGGACGCAAAGTATTGATCCGTATAAGCCATTTTCTGATTCAATCAAGAAACAAGCGGTTGGATTTCAATGAGCCGTTGACAATCCCCGGAACGGACCTCTGCTTCAAAGTGGATTTCAGAGCAGCGGACTCGGAGAATCACTTTCCGGCCGGAAGTTTCAGGGTCCGGCCCAAATTATGCCGGAACGAACAGAAGGCTACTTCAGCGGACAGTCTTCCTGAAACCCAACTGAAACCGCACACGACGGCTGCTCGAAAATCAGAGCCTCCGAAGGAAATTGTTCCACAGCAGCAGCCCCAGGCTGCGGGCTTGATCAAAGCCCGGCTACTGGACGCGCATCGTCAGGCAAAAGAAGAGCTGCCGGTATTCCGGAAAAGCTTCCTGGAACGTAAGGACACAAGCCAAATCCATGCGGTGAAGGTGGCCTTTCCCACAGACTCCGATCAGTATGAATGGATGTGGGTATCTCTGGATTCGTGGCGTGGCAGGACTCTCTTCGGTTACCTCGAAAACGTCCCGCAGCTCCGTAAGGATTTGCTCAAAGGCAGCCGAGTTCAGATAAATCAGGACGACATCTTCGACTGGGTGGTCACAAAGAGCGGCGCAGTCGTCAAAGGAGGCTACACGGAGTATCCGGAAGAGTGACAATTAATTTGTTTCAGAGCCCGGACACAAAGCCGGCGCCGGATTTAATGCCCAAATCATAAGAAACCGCCTGTGCGGACAGCCATCTTGCAGTCATTCCTGGACATGCCGGATCACGCCATCGGTGTGATCCGGCATTGCTAACTGAATGCGTTACTGATTCACGAAGCAGAGCATTGGGTGGTCGGTTTCACAATACGGCGCCATTTGTTTCTCGCATGCCTCAGTTCCGGTTGGATGCGATGACCGACCTGATCCGTATCACTCAGTGGCTTCTTGCGATTGATCCACTCCTTTGCGTGGCTTGCCCCCGCATAAGATCCAAATAGATTACCGAATTTGCGAATTAGAGCGCTCCGATGCGCTTTTTGGGCGCCAATTGCGTGTTGTTACCACGCATAAATTCTATGCTGCGCTTGGTTTTCACTCATTCCGATACGAAGCTGACCCTTGTTTTCTTCAACACCTGGACACTGGAACCGTTATTTTCACGCACTGCATGCGCTTGCGAGTGACGATATTAAACCACTCGAGTCTGCGAATTGCGCTAACACGTTGTCATTAATAAGCAATACAATTCGAGCTGTCTCCTACCGACCATGGCACGCAAGTTGCTTCTTAGCTAACTGAACTCGAGAAGGTCTGGGCAAGATCCATCACATCTCTACGGGCAATCCTTAGCAAGAGTCGGCATCTCGCTGGGCGCAGTGAGGGTCCGGAACCCTAATGAGCTCCGCCGCTCTCCATACGCCGATAGGCGCAGGCGTTTCCGAAGAGGTCGGATTCAGGCCCCATGAAGACTTCCGGTCGCACGGCTTACATGATTTCCTTGTCGGCGCATTCCGTTCTTATGCGTGCTTGCGCCTGCTCCGGACACGGCCGCTCAATACCTGACCGCAATGGCTACATCGCCTAGTTGCGCGTCCTGAACGGAGCGGGCGCGTCTCCCGTGGTTTCGGCACAAGCGGAAAGCGGGAGATTGAATACCCCAGAGATGGCGTTCGTTCCCCGGGATACCAAATCGGTCTCTTAAGATTTCATTTTTGCTTCGGCGTGATAACCAGTGGCGATTCTTGGGGTTTCTTTGAGACTCGGCGTTATTCGATGCTTAGAAAGCTGAATGGGCGCGTTGGGGTTTTCTTTCCAGTTGCAGAGCACATAATTATCAATGCGCTTCATAGACACGGCGCGGCGGGTGGTAGGGCCCGTCGTTACCGGTCGTTTCGGGAATTTGTTCACCGTTTGAAAGCGCATCGTATTATAGTTGTCAGCATTCTTCCCGGTTATACGCCTGTGACATTGATCCGTAATCTTTTTCTGAAACTCAAGCAAAAGCCAATGCAGGGGAAGCACGCCAAAGGAGGTCGCCAGTGAAATTCGGAAACTTGAGGCTAAAGGGTAAAATTATTTTGGGGAGCGCGCTGACTCCAATTCTGACGGTCATTTTGTCCGTTGTGGCGGTCTTGAGTCTTGGTTTTCTTTTGCGGGAAATGGATACGGTGAGACTCACCAACGCTGTTTTGACGAAAGCGATGGGTATAGAAACAAGCGCTATAAACATGAATACCGGGATGAGGGGGTTCCTTCTGACAGGAAAGGAGCCGTTCCTCAAGCCTTACAACGAAGCTGATAATAATGTCTATCAAGAATTCGCAAACCTCCGGACAAATCTCAACGCAAACAACTCTGCTCAGGCAAAGCTGGTGCAAGAAGCCGAAACGGTGCTAAAAAATTGGCAAGACGCTGTTGCAAAACCGGCTATCTCCCTCAGGAAGCAGATCGGTGAAGCCAAGGATATGAATCATCTCGCGCAAATGGTCCGGGAAGGAAAAGGCAACGAGTATTTTCAGAAATGCAAAGCCCAACTGGATTCATTCATAGAGGCAAAGACTAATGAGTTGGCCATTCTGAAGAATGACCAATCGGCGGAATCCGACATGCTGAAACTGCGCATTTCCATGGCCTACGTTGATCAAGCCAACCTGGTCATAAGGCAAGCGGAAGAAATCTTGTTGGGAATAACCGACATGGATCGCTCGGCCTCCGCGTTCCTGCTGACCGGGCGGGAGGAATTTCTGGATCCCTATCGCAAGTTCACGGCAAGAGTTTTCAATCTCATCGAGGACCAGAAAAAGGCGGTGGCAGGCAATCCTGAGCAAGTCAAAGCGTTTGATGAAGTGGCGGGTCTGATCAAAGATTGGATGAGGACCTCTCTGGATGAAGAATTCAAGTTGAGAAGGCAAATCTCCGCTTCCAAGACAATGGCGGATATGGACGCCTTTGTGTCCAGAGGAGAGGACGAAAAGGTACTTTAATAAATTCAGAGACATAATTAATAAATTTCAGCAAGAGGAACTTCACATTATTGCCGCCAGACAAAAAAGCGCTGATGAAACCGCAGCTATGACCAACAAGATAATAACAGGCGGAACAGTGCTGGTTGTGGTTCTTTCTCTACTCATTTCGTATTTGCTGGCTCTGAGGATAACCGGACCCTTGGTCGAAGCGGTGGGATTGGCCGAAAGCATAAGCAAGGGCGATCTCACAAGGAGTCTGCCTGTCAAGAGCAATGACGAGGTTGGTCGGTTAAGTAAAGCGCTAAACGAAATGGTGGACAACCTCAGGACCTATACCCAAAGGCTTGTCCAAGGAGTTAACGTGCTTTCTTCCTCCGCTGCGGAAGTGTCCTCAACGGCCTCACAGCTTTCCGTGAGCACCAGCAAGACATCCTCGGCTATGACTGAAACCACTACAACAGTGGAGCAAGTGAAGCAGGCGGCGAAACTCGCGGGCGATAAAGCAAAGAAAGTTGCGGAAGCCGCTCGCGTCGCGGCACAAATCTCCCAGGAGGGAAAGCAAGCCACAGACGACACAATTCATCGCATGAGTCTGATCAAGGGGCAAATGACGTCCATCGGGGAAACCGTTGTCCGGCTAAGCGAGCACAGCCAAACCATAGAGGATATCGTTGACGCCGTTCAGGACATCGCGGATCAGTCAAACCTATTGGCTGTAAATGCTTCCATAGAAGCGGCACGCGCCGGAGAGAACGGGCGTGGATTTGCAGTTGTCGCCCAGGAGATAAAAACACTTGCGGACCAGTCCCGCAACTCCACGGATCAGATAAAGAAAATCCTGGAAGATACACGCAAATGGGTGAGCGCTGTGGTAATGGCTACCGAGCAGGGCAGCAAAGCAGTGGAAGCGGGAGTCTCTCAATCCGTGCTTGCCGGTCAATCCATTCAATCTCTCACCGAGAGCGTAATGGCTTCTTCACAAGCCGCAACAGTAATCGACACATCGACCCAACAGCAATTCATAGGAGTGGAGCAGGTGTCCGGAGCTATGTCCGCCATAGATCAAGCCCTCCACCAGAACCTTGCGGGCGCGGCCCAGTTGGAGAGTGCGGCGGGAAAGCTTCAGGAAGTCGGCTCAGGTCTTTCCGACCTTGTCCAGAGGTACAAAGTCTGATCTCGGTCCCTGCTTGATTCCGGACCAAGCCCATGTGCGACCGTCGGTCGCGCCTTCAGGGAAATTCGCCCCTGTGAGATCAATGCCAAGGACTTATGACTACTTAACCGCCCGGGACACAAATTGGCCCGGACATAATCCATTCGAGACTTGAATAGGAGGGTCCAACGATGTTGCTTAGAGGCAAACTGAAACAGCTTCTGGTTGTAGCGGCCGTTCTTACCCTGGTATCCGCTGCGACCTCCCTTCAGGCCGCTGACGAGATTAATTGGAAAATGACGTGCTCGTATCCTCAGGGAGGAACGTTGTGGAATTACGTTGCCTTAAGATTCAGTGAGCATGTCAAAGAGTTGAGCGGCGGAAGACTGGTGATTGAACCGAGCACGGCAGATGCTGCTTTAAAGGTCCCTGAGTCGGTGAGAAGCGGCGTCTTTCCTATCGGATCAACCTGGAGTGGATATGAAATCGCTTCTGACCCCACCTCTGTGCTGTTCGGCGGCGTACCGGGCGGCCTGAGTGATGAACAGTATCTGTGCTGGTTCTACGACGCCGGCGGTGAGAAGCTCCTGCAGGAATGGAGGAAAGAGAAGGGCAAATTAATCGCCTTCCCCCTGGGCCTAGGTTCAACTGAAATAATTCATTCCCACAAACCGGTCCGGACAATTGAAGACTTTAGGGGACTGAAGATGCGCACGGCGGGAGTGTGGGCCGAAATATTACCCAAGTTTGGAGCAGCCACCGTCACTCTTCCGCCCGCAGACATTTTTCCCGCATTTGAAAAGAAACTTGTGGACGTTATTGAATGGGGCGATCCGGCCATGAATTTCCCCCTGGGCTTCCACAAGATTGCCAAATACATACTCGTTCCCGGCGTGCATCAACCTTCTTACCCTTACGAACTGGTTATCAATAGCGACGCATGGGAAAAACTGCCTGAAGACATGAAAAAGGTCATCCAAGTTTCCGCCAAACTGACTACTTATGAAGCGTGGACCAGCTTCCTGTATGAGAGTGAGAAAGCAATGGCTGAATTCCAGAAGTCCGGCGCCGAGATAATAGTCTTTTCTGAAGAGGTAAGAAAAAAGGCGGCGGATCTGGGAAACGAATGGGCTGCCCAGAAAGCCGAAAAGAACCCCTGGTTTAAGAAAGTATACGATAGTCAAAAGGCCTTCAAAACACTTTGGGAGCAAGCCAAGTATATCAGAATCCAGTAAATCCGAGCGGGATTCGGTAACCCTAAGTGGTGGTTTTCACAAATACGCTCGCACATTAGCGTCGGCCTCGACTTTCAGCTCCTTCGGAAGTCGAAATTCCCCCTCTCCCGCCAGGGAAAAGAGTTTAAAACTCCCCTCCCTCGACGGGAGGGGCTGGGGGAGGGTGAAACCTCGGTTCAAGTAGGCGCTATATCTCACCAAGATCCGTAACTGAGTTTATGGAACCGAGCGCTAAGTAGTCTCCGGCATAAGTACGGCTACGTATTTCCACAGGACATCGTAAATGAAATTCGCGGCCCCTTGCGCCCCGTGAGGGGCGATCTTCATCAGTAGCCATGGGTGAAACCCATGGTAGCCGGGGCCATCCGCTAATTTCTTCAATCCCTTGCGGGGTTGAAGACGAGATTGGATGTTGTTCTAATCCATGGGCTGCCGCCCATGGCTACTCGCGGGGAATGCCCCTTCGGGGCATCTGGGACAGAATACGACACCGCATTTACGAAATAGTGTACTAAGGCAGGCGGTAACGTCTGCCTTTGTCATTCGGCCTGTGGAAGCGACATCATTATGTTGTGCGAATTAATGCCGCGCCGGGTTAAATCCAATCGACAAAGTCAGTTCTAATGCAAACAGACGCTGCATAGGAAAAATGCTCGGCAGAGAATACGCCCCACAGGTTGCCTATGCACGACTCTCTCACCCACAATTCAATTAAGTTCAGGCTCAACGGCATAACGGATTTTGACGGACAAATGTATTTCCAACGTCTTTCACCGCAGGGCGCCGAGCGCCTCCATTGCCATTATTTCGACCTGCCCCTTACTTTATCAAAACATTTTGCATTGAATAATTGTCCATGATATTTAGACTTCGCATTAGTTTTCGATGAGAATTCTTCTGAAGAATGTTGATTTTTGATGACACGCCTCCGGCGCCGTCTTCAGGAATCAGGAGGAATACAATGAAGAAAGAGGCCCGGACACAAGCTCGCAACATGTATTTGAACACCGGGGGCAAAATCTCAAATATAGACATTGCCAAAGCGGTAAATGTAAACGCCCTGACTATAGGCCGTTGGAAACAGAAGGAAAAATGGGAAAACGATCTGGTTTCCGCGGAAACCGTAGAAGCCAAGGACGTGGGCGGGGTTATTAGAAAGAAGGCTGCTCGGGACATGGCCATGACGATTTACCTGGATGCGGCCGGAAAGATTTCCAACAAAGAGCTTGCTAAACGTGTCGGAGCCAGCCCCGCCACCATAGCCAAATGGAAAGACGCCGACGAGTGGATTTTGCAATTGGAGGCGGAGGAGACCAAACCGGAGTCCCCCGACATTTCCCGGATAGAAGCCGATCTGGATATCGCGCAGCTTGCAAACCCTGAACAAATAATTGAGATCAACCGACGAATCGACATTTTTTTGAAGAGAGAACACTTATCTTCCGGAGAAATAGCGGATCTGGCCGGAGCCAAAAGCGATTTGTTGACAGCGGTCGAAATATATCTTTCCATTGTTCGCGAAACAGGCCCCCTGGGAGCTTCCAAATAGGCCCACGCGGCCTTACAATGCGCCTTTTGAAAGCGGCAAATTATGATCTCGCCTGAGACCGAATTGTATATTTACGAAGTGAAAGGGCGTCTCGAAACTATACTTTCAGGATCACCCTCAGCATTTATCGGTTTGTGGAATGAAGACGACTTCACTTATCTTTTCTTTACCGAACCTGAGGATGAATATGTGGAAACCCTCGCCGCATCAGCGGGTTTGTCCGTTTCCGATCGTCACGAAATGAAGTATAGCGAATGGCAGAGCGGAGTCCCAACCTGCGGCATCGCCGTTGGCGCCTTAAGGTTCGTAGCCCCCGATTGTGGCGTGGTCGGGCCTGGTGACTTGATCCTGGACCCCTCCGTAGTATTCGGTGACGGCAATCATCCCACAACCAAATCGTGTCTAGAATTTATTTCCGAAATTGCGGAGACCAGCACAGTTGAAACCATGCTGGATCTCGGAACGGGATCAGGCATATTGTCATTGGCTGCGGCAAAGCTGGGCGCCACGAAGATTACGGCTGTGGACCGCAACTTATTGGCTGCTCAGACCGCTCGCGACAACGTCCGTGTTAATGGATATGAAGACATTATTCATGTTCACGTCGGTGAAGCCAGGCTATTCATTCACGAACAGCATGACCTGGTTGCGGCGAACTTGCCGTTTTCCGTATTGAGAGAACTGATAACCTGGCGTGACGCCTCCCTGCATAGGGTCTGGATAGTGTCCGGGATCAACGCCGATCAAGGGAAGCTGTTGCAGCAATTGCTTTTGGACCAGGATTATGTCATTACTCGGGAAAAGTTAGATCATCCATGGTTGTCGTTTGTTGCTGAAAAAAGATGAGGAGATGGACAATGAAACCCTCTTTTGAGGCGCCGCCTGAAAATGGTCAATGGACCTGTCTGAAGCCTTCGGGGCTGTATGTTCCTGACAATCCGATTATCGGCTTCATAGAAGGAGATGGAGTGGGACCGGATATATGGGCAGCGTCCAGGCCAGTTTTCGATGCTGCGGTGAATAAGGCGTTTGGTGGAAACAAGAAAGTATTCTGGTGGGAGATACCCGCCGGCGAGAAATCCTTTAATATGTTCGGCCAGCATCTCACTGCTCAAGCTCTCGAAGCGATTCAGGAAGCCATGATAGTCATAAAAGGGCCTTTGACGACCCCTGTGGGGGGAGGGTTCCGAAGCATTAACGTAACGTTACGACAGAAGCTGGATCTTTACGCCTGTGTCCGTCCCGTCCGCTATATTCCCGGAACCCCTGCTCCGGTTTTGCGCCCGCAAGACGTGGACATAATCATTTTTCGGGAAAACACCGAAGACGTGTACGCCGGGATCGAATGGAAGTCGGGGAGCAATGAAGCCGGCAAGGTGATCAGCTTCCTGCGGGACGGAATGTCGGTGAACGTCGATCCGCTATCCGGAATCGGCATCAAACCCATGAGCCCGAAAGCCACCAAGAGGCTCGTGCGCAAAGCGATCAGGCATGCGTTGGATCATGGCAAGAAAAAGGTCACCATTGTCCATAAGGGCAACATAATGAAGTTCACTGAAGGGGCGTTCCGAGACTGGGGCTACGAACTTGCTCAGAGAGAATTCGGAGACGTAGTGATTCTGGAAGAGGAACTCCATGAAGATTACAATGGGGTGATCCCGGACGGCAAGATATTGGTCAACGATCGAATAGCTGATTCCATGTTTCAGCAGGTTCTTCTGCGTCCAACGGATTATGAGGTGCTTGCTCTTCCGAACCTAAACGGCGATTACCTTTCTGACGCCCTAGCCGCCCAAGTCGGCGGACTGGGAATGGCCCCCGGGGCCAACATAGGTGACGGCTGCGCCATATTTGAAGCGACACACGGCAGCGCTCCAAAGTATGCGGGTCAAGACAAGGTCAACCCGGGTTCGTTACTGCTGTCTGGAGCCATGCTCTTCGAACACTTGAAGTGGAACAATGTGGCGGATCTAATAGTTCAGGGAATAACCAAAGCAATCCAGTCCGGAACGGTCACCTATGATTTGGCTCGGCAATTGCCCGGGGCCGGCGAGGTTTCATGCTCCGGATTCGGCAAGGCCGTAATCGAAAACATCAATAAAATGTGACTACAAGTGGGCGCTAAACCGAGGGCCTTTGGAAGACTTTTCAAGGGCGCCGACCATGCGCCCCGGTAGCCAGTGGCCTGTAGGCGCGGACTTAGCGCTCGTTTTCACAAATACGGTTACACTTGGTTCTCGTGTTATCCGGTTTCATAGGATGTGGATCCTGAAGCGGAGCGCATCTCTCGAAAAAAAAATCGAACGCCTCCTGTTGCCCGGTAGGGGGCCGGCGTCCCGTCCCGTTTGTTGATAAACGACCGACCGAGACTTTGGAAGGCGCCAAAGAGGAGATCCTTCCTGGACGACCAGGAACGATAAATTCGCGACCGCATTTATGAAGGCGACCACTTTGCCGCGTTATGCCCTCATCAGACCGGCAATCGCAGGCCGCGTATTATTCCTGAGACGGCGTTCGGTTTCCACAAATCGGATTCTTGGTTCCGTACCATGCGTCGCCTGCTGCTGACGCGTCTCAGTCACAACGGAACCATGCTATGTAACTACTGAAAACTACGGCTGCGCGTAGAGCGCTCCGGTCGTGCCGTTTTCGCGTCCGACTTACTACGACTTCCTTTCCTAAACAAGACTAATTTACTGACGTATGATAACCCGCACTCTCACTCCTCAAAGCCTAAACAAAAGAATAACAAAGATTTAGCCCCCCGCTAATTTTCCACTAACACGCGCCCATTAGGCTTGGCTTATGACAAACGTGTAGCCGGTATGGGGAGCGCACCGGGGAATACAGATATCCCCGTTCCACTATGTTACAGCCGGATTTCTCCAATTGATTTCAAGCCTCAGGCGAAAGGGTTTCGCAAATGAAGTGCGTGAGTAAATTTCTTATAGCGCTGCTGGTCTTTCTCGTGTGGCTCGCACAGGCCGTCTCGGCGTCCCAGCCCACGGAGGGGAACGCCGTTCAAATTACCGGATCCAAATATGTGTATTATACGGTAAGCGACTTGGCTAGAGCCTACATGGATCGCACACCCAACGACAACATCACGGTTAAGGACGCCGACCAAAGTTCGGGAATCCAGGCGTTGCTAAATAAGGCCTGCGACGCAATCATGGTGCTGGGAAAACTGGACGACGACGTCAAGGAAGAGGCCGGAGAGAAAGGAATCAGCCTGCAGGAGCACGTGATCGGATGGGGAGCTGTGGTCCTCGTCACGCATCCGAGCAATCCCATTAATGAACTTACCATAGCTCAAGTGCGACAAATCTTCTCCGGGGAATTGGAAAACTGGAAACAACTCGGAGGACTGGACGAGCCGATAACAATCTTGAGTCGTGACGAGGCTATTTCAGGGACGGAAAGGCTTTTCCGCGATATGGTCCTGCAGGGGTTCCCATTCTCACAAAAGGCCGTGAGGCTCTTCGATTACGATATCGTCCGTCCCGTATGGAAGGCCAAAGGAGCCATTGCGGACGCTCGTTTTACAGAAGCGGTTCGAGGCAGGATAAAGGGTATGGTGAAGATCCTTTCTCTAAAGGATGATGACGATTCTCAGGCGGTCGCTCCTTCGGGAGAAACCATGCTCAACCGTTCATATCCGCTTTCAGCCCCCTTGGTGATATATTATGACTCCAAGTCACCTAAACCCTCTCTCAGGCAATTTGTAGACTTCTGCGCACGCCGAGGCCTGGGCACAAGGTTCTCGGAAATGAAGTAGAAACCACGCTCTCACACTAGGATTTTCGCAAGCGTTGCTCCCCACTCTCGTTGGACGGCCGTTTGGTAACAGAACGGCTGCTTTTTTTATGGGAGAATCGAAGCCACGCGCATTCCTGCCTTTATTTCAGTCGAATGCGCGTGGACATGCTCAATCGCCGCACATATTTTGTCTGCGATTTCATTGCTCATTTGAGACCACATTGGGAGACTGAGACTAGTCGAGGCCAACGACTCCGTATTGGAAAGCCCCGCCGGCCTCGACAAGCTTTTGTACGCTGTCTGCATGTGAACGGGTGGGTCGTAATAGGCGCGGCAGTCAATGTTTTCGGCCCTAAGCGCCGTCGCCAGCTCGTCTCTGGTGAGCCCGAATAGTTCCGGGTCAATTGTGATCGAGAAATCCTTATATGAAGATCTGTCATGCGAACTGACCGCTTGCAACCCTATTCCAGCCACCGACTCAAGCCTGTTGCGTAAAAGCAGGGCAGTCCTGTTCCTGTTGAAAACGGCTTGCTCCAGCATTTGCAAGCTCTTCAAACCCAGCAATGCGTTGAATTCCGCCAGGCGGCCGTTCAGACTGGGAAAAGCGCTATCGTAACCCTGGGTCATTCCGTATTCCCTTGCCATACGAAGCTTTTCATAAAGTATTTCGTCATTGGTTACAACCATTCCTCCCTCGCCGGCTATAACCAGTTTTGTGGGACTCAGGCTGAAGACCTGAGCGTCGCCTTGAGTACCCAAAGGAGACCCGTTGTACAACGATCCGAACCCGTGAGCCGCGTCAAATATCAATTTCAACCCACGGCGTTGTGCTATTCCCTCCAGCTTATCTATCTCCGCGGGATTCCCGAAAGTATGCACTGCGACGATAGCGCTGGTATTGGGAGTTATTAGGGACTCGACCGAATCGGGATCTATATTGGCGGTTCGGGGATTTATGTCGGCGAAAATCGGGCGTAGCCCGGCGACAACCAAGGAACTTGCCGTAGCCATGAAGGTGAAGCTCGGAATTATCACCTCTCCTTGAAGACCCAAGGAGAGGTAGGTGAGGAACAACCCCATGGTGCAACTGGAAACGCCGATAGCGAATTTGGCTCCCATATGCTCGGCCACCGCTTTTTCAAAAGCGTCCAGGTGAATTCCTTTGGTCAGAGCGCCCGAACTAAGTATTCCGTCGATCTCCGGCGCAAGTTGATCCAGTTGGGGCAAAAAAGGACGTACTATGGGAACGAACTCGTCAAAAACAGGCTTCCCTGACAGAATCGCCGGAAGATCGGACAATGTCATTTCTCCTTTTTATAAGGCCTCGGAGGGGAACTTCTTGACCCCCCGCGAAACGCGGGGTCCGGACCACCCCTCAAGAACTTTCGATATTGCGACGCGACTAGGCGGCATACTCTAACACGAGGGCGCAACAAATACGTTACAGATCCCATAGGATGTGGTGAGCCCCGCGAACCGCATCCTATAAGAATCCGTGACCGTATTTGAAAAATGGCCTACTTAGACCCTTTATACTTTTCCAGGGCCCCCTTCAAAGTGTTTACGGCGAGGTCGGCGCAATGGCTGTTCTCAAGTGGTAGGCCGCCCAGGTAATCGAGAAGATCGCGACCCTTGAGTTTCATTGCGTCCGGAATCAACATCCCGTCGGCGATGCAGGTCAATGCGCTGGCGCAAGCGACCGTGGGACCGCATCCGTCGCTCTCGAAGCCGATTTCCGTGATTGAGTCGTCTTCTATCTTTATGAAATAACCTACTGTGTCTCCGCACATTCCTGACATGTATGTATAGCAATCATAGTTTCTCAAGTTTCCCGCAGTTTCTCGGATGGTGGAAATGCTCCACCACTTTTTCGGAAAACCGTTTCTTGGCGTCTGTAGCTACCATTTCTTCTACTTCGTCGAAGGCTTCCATTTCTTTGTCCATGCGCTTCACCTATTTCCGGCAATCTTGGTCGGTAATGTTTGGACAGCCGACCGGCTTGCGTGACTATTCCTCGGCAGCGTGTTCCGAACCAAGGAAATGATAGCCAAGGCTGGTATTTTAATCAAGGCGTGCGGACACACCGGAATAGCCTTCTTTACAGCTTGATTTAGCATGACCAACACATATAATGCGGGGTCGCAAGCAAGGCTAAATCAATCGGGGTTACCAGGGGCCAAGAATGTCACAGGATTGTATTTTCTGCCAAATAATCAATGGAGAGAAGCCGGCCAAAATGGTCTACGAAGATGACCTTTTGGTGGCCTTTCATGACGCAAATCCGGTTCGCGCCGTTGCATGTTTTGATTGTCCCCAGAACGCATATTCCGACATTAAATGATGTCAGTGAGGAAGACACCATTCTTGCTCACATGGGGCAGGTTGCGACCAAGATTGCCGAACAATTCGGGGTGGCCCAAAAGGGCTACCGCTTTTTCATCAATGTGAATCGAGGTGGTGGACAAGTTATATTCCACCTTCACGCCCACGTAGTATCAAAATCCGTCTCGGATTGAAATTGTCAGGACAAGCCATGAGCGACTGCATTTTCTGCAAAATCATCCAAGGCGCCGCGCCGGCTCGCAAAATTTACGAGGACGAGCTGACTTGCGCATTTTGGGACGCGCGACCAGCGGCGCCAATTCATATTCTGATCGTCCCAAAGAAACACATTCCCACTCTAAACGATATCCCGCCTGGAGACCCGGTGGCGGCTCATATGAGCCAGGTCGCGGTCGAGATAGCGAAGAAGCTCGGGGTCTATCAATCCGGTTACCGTTTTTTCATAAATGTGAACCGTGGCGGAGGGCAGATGGTTTTTCATTTACACGCGCATTTCATAGCTGGGAAAGACCTCGGAACGTTTTTCATTACCTGCGCGATATTGTTCTCAACTCTGTGGCAACAGGTGGCTCGCCTATTCCGCAGACCCAGAACCGTGTCATAGAATCTGCAAATCGCGGTAAGAAACTTCTTGGGGCGCGGACATTCTGCGGCAATGCTCATGCGCCCAGGGAGCGCCGCTTCAAATTAATCAATAAGGACTACGCCTGTGAGAATTAATCTACCAAGCGAAACGGCGCAGCGAGTTGCTATTCGCCGAGCGGCGCATCAACTCTTGGATGACCCTAAAGTTTTCTGTGACCCGGTAGCGCTTCGCATAATCGGGAACGAGAGCGCTTCGGTATTGCGCTCCGATCCCGGACGATATGAGACCTCGCGGTTATCTCCCTACTTACGAGCTTTCATGGCCGCCCGCAGCCGGTACACCGAAGATGAGTTAGCGCCGGCCGTTCAACGTGGTGTGCGCCAATATGTCATTTTGGGAGCAGGTCTTGACACGTTCGCCTACCGAAACCCGTACCCTCCGGGTACGTTGCGCGTATTCGAGGTCGATCATCCATTGACGCAGACCTGGAAGAGGTCCCGCCTGAAGGAAATGGACGCCACGCTACCGGATGACCTCACGTTTGCGCCCGTTGATTTCGAAACTCAGACGCTCGAGCAGGGGCTGCTAGCCGCCGGCTTCAAGAGGGACAAATGCGCGTTTTTTTCGTGGCTCGGGGTGACGCCGTACCTGACCCCCGAGGCGGTGATGGCTACATTGCGATTCATAGCGTCGGGACCTGCGGGAAACGAAGTGGTTTTCGACTACGTTATAGCGCCGTCGTTGTTGACCGACGTCCAGCGACGAGTATTCGATGCGCTGGCGCGCCGGGTAGCGTCCGCCGGGGAGCCGTGGCTGGCATTCTTTGACCCCGACGCGTTGGCCGGGGATTTACAGACGATGGGATTTGCAAATATCGAGGGCACAGGACCGGGAGCGATCAACGAAAGGTATTTCAAAGACCGCAATGACGGGCTCCGGGTCGGGAGTTTGTCGCATCTGATGAAAGCTCGAGTGTGAGACGCGTACAATGCCTCCGATCCGCGAAGCGTAGATGAAGAGGGCGTAGGACACAAGTCATCGTATCCGTCTGCGGAGCTCCAGCCCAAGAGAGACCGCCGAAGCCGGTTACGATAATTAAGGCTCAAAATAATCGCGTTTATCTTGGGACGTTCGCCACGCTCCTTGTATCGGGATCAAGAGGTCATATTGTGATACTCCTGCAGCGGTTTGACTCGGAACGTGTCGCCGCGACTCATAGCTCTTAAACCAAGAGAAAGCGCGTTGGCTCCCGCCAACGTGGTCACGTACGGCACGTTGTGATTCAGCGCCGCCATCCTGATCCTATAGGAATCCCTGAACGATTTCTTATCCGCCGATGTATTAACCAGCAAGCTGATCTCTCCCCTCACGATGAGGTCGATCACATGCGTGTCACCGCTTTGTTCATGAATCTTCCCGACTACGGCGCAGGGAATTCCTGCTGTGCTGAGCGCGTTTGCAGTTCCTTCGGTGCAAACGAAAGAGAAACCGCACTCTTGAAGACGTCTTGCCACGATGACCGCATATCCTTTATCTCTGCCCGCCACGCTCAGAAAGACCTTACCACCCTTTGGTATGGGAAAATCAGTGCTGTATTGCGACTTCAGAAAAGCCGGGCCGAATTCTTCGTCTATTCCCATAACCTCGCCGGTGGACTTCATTTCCGGGCCAAGGATTACATCTACGCCGGGAAATTTGATAAACGGGAAGACGGCTTCTTTCACCGACACATGGCTCGGGTGAACCTCTTTGATGAAGCCCAGCTCCTTGAGCTTCTTCCCCGCCATTACCCTGGCCGCGATTTTGGCCAATGGGGCCCCGATGGCCTTGGATACAAATGGGATTGTCCGCGAGGCTCTCGGGTTCACCTCCAAGACGAATATTTCACCGTCCTTCAACGCGAGCTGAAGATTCATGAGGCCCTTGACCTCGAGCTCCATGGCCAGCATCCGAGTAATGCGCCGAATCTCGTCCAAATGATATCTACCCAAGCTGTACGGGGGCAAAGAGCACGATGAATCTCCGGAATGGATGCCGGCTTCTTCTATATGCTCCATGATTCCGCCGATCACGACTTGCTCTCCGTCGGCCACAGCGTCCACATCGATTTCCACTGCGCCTGTTAAATACCCGTCAACCAGGATCGGGTGTTCAGGCGACGCCTGGATCACGTGGGTCAAATAATCCTGCAAATCCCCCTCGTTGTGAACGATTTCCATAGCGCGGCCCCCCAACACGTACGAGGGTCGAACCACGACGGGATAGCCTATGCGTCCGGCGACTTCCATGACCTCACTGTACGAGCTGGCAATATCGTTCGGGGGTTGTTTTATACCCAGCTTCTGAAGCAGCTCCTTGAACCGCTTTCTATCTTCTGCGCGATCGATCGCGTCCGGAGAGGTTCCGATGATCGGGACCCCGGCGTTCCACAACGGGATCGCCAGTTTCAGGGGAGTCTGGCCACCGAATTGAACAATGACTCCGGTGGGTTTTTCTTTTTCGACTATGGCCAGGACGTCTTCCAAGGTTAGGGGCTCGAAATAGAGGCGGTCGGAGGTGTCATAATCGGTGCTCACCGTTTCCGGGTTGCAGTTGACCATGATTGTTTCATAGCCGTCCTCTTTCAGGGCAAATGCGCCGTGAACGCAACAATAATCGAACTCTATCCCCTGCCCTATCCTGTTGGGGCCTCCTCCGAGAATCACGATCTTCTTTCGGTCTGTGGCGTCTGATTCGTCTTCCTCTTCATAGGATGAATACAGGTAGGGCGTATGCGCCTCAAACTCAGCGGCGCAGGTGTCCACGCGTTTGAACACGGGTTTTACATCCAGTTTGTCTCTGATTTCCCTGACCTCATCCTCAGTCTTGCCGGTCAATTGGGCCAGCCTGATGTCGGAAAAACCGAACGCCTTTGCATTCTTCAGTTCGTCCCTCGCATCGGCGCCCTCAAGCCAGTCGGGCTTTGTGATTTTGGACTCCATGCGTATTATTTCCGCCATTTGGCTGAGGAACCAAGGGTCCACAGCACTGGCTTTGTACAGATCATCTATGGAGATTTCGGCTCTGATAGCGTCGGCGAGGTACCAAAGGCGTTCCGGTGTCGGGCGGGCGACCTTGGCGAGGATGTCTTCTCTTGGAAGGCCTGGGAGAAGGTGGGGCTCCAAGCCATGCACGTCGATTTCCAAAGACCTGATCGCCTTCTGCAAGGACTCCTTGAAAGTGCGGCCGATGGCCATTACTTCTCCCACAGACTTCATTTGCGTTGTAAGGGTCGGGTCCGCTCCGGGAAACTTCTCGAATGCGAACCTGGGAATCTTGGTCACTACGTAATCTATTGTGGGTTCGAATGAAGCGGGGGTTTTCAATGTAATGTCATTGGCAATCTCATCCAGAGTATAGCCCACGGCCAGCTTGGCGGCTATTTTTGCTATCGGAAACCCAGTGGCCTTTGACGCCAGTGCGCTGGAGCGGCTTACCCTCGGGTTCATCTCTATGACCACAACGCGGCCGTTTTCCGGATGCACGGCAAACTGTATGTTTGAACCGCCCGTATCAACCCCTATTTCTCTTATTATGGCGACCGCCTGATCTCTCAGAATCTGGTATTCTTTGTCCGTCAAGGTCTGGGCAGGGGCTACGGTTATCGAATCCCCGGTGTGTATGCCCATGGGATCGAAATTTTCGATGGAACATATGATGACCACATTGTCACCGCCATCGCGCATAACTTCGAGCTCAAATTCTTTCCAGCCGATGACCGATTGCTCCACCAGTATCCGCTTGACCGGTGACACTTCCAATCCCCACCGGGCAAGTTCCTCGAATTTGTCTTCAGTCCAGGCGATACTGCCGCCTGTGCCTCCCAGGGTGAAAGACGGCCTGATCACATTGGGGAACCCCACTTGCCGGGCCACTTCCCAGGCTTGTTCAACGGTTTCGGCATATCCGCTTGTCGGGAGATCCAACCCGATGTTGTGCATGGCCACCTTGAACAGTTCCCGATCTTCCGCCTTATTAATGGCGTCGATACCGGCGCCTATAAGCTCCACTCCATATTTTTCGAGGATTCCGGCTTCGTGCAATTCCACGGCGCGGTTAAGCGCCGTTTGGCCTCCGATTGTAGGCAACAGGGCGTCAGGCCGTTCCTTCTCAATAATTCGTTCAAGAATATCCAGTTTCAGGGGTTCGATATATGTGGCGTCCGCAAATTCCGGGTCCGTCATGATGGTCGCTGGGTTGGAGTTTACCAGTATGACTCGGTAGCCTTCCTCTCTCAATGCCTTCAGCGCTTGTGTCCCCGAATAGTCAAATTCGCAGGCTTGACCTATGATGATGGGACCTGACCCGATTAGTAGGATGGACTTAATATCTGTTCGTTTCGGCATCGCGATTCTTCTCTGCTTGATGGATTTCCGGCCACGGATGAATATAGGTTTCGCGGCCTAAAATATCAAGGGGAACCGCGACCTGTACCTCACCTATCGCTGGGGATATGGAGACTGGTTCGCTTCGTACCCGGGGAGACTTCACCTTTCCGGGAGAGAAAGAGAAGCGGATGCGCGGCAGTCTTGAAAGTTCTTGAGGAGAGACCCGGAGGGAATCTCCCCTTCAAAGCTTTTCCGTCCAGTCGCATTTTCATAGGAGCTCGCTCGCGCTCTCGGGAACCGGCGTCAAATTGCCCATCGGATTTAATTCCGTCGAGACGTCTTGCCTACGGTTATATTATGTGAAAGCATGCACGCTGCGCCAATTTGGAGTGCATCGGAACGGTTCATGATGTGAGATTCCCATGGAAGCCACTCTTTTGAAGGACGCTTTGACGAATTACAATTATTGTGGGTCATCGGGAGCTAATTCAGAATGATTGTGAAAACGACTCGGCGTAAGCCGGTAGCCACAAAAAGGAAATTTTGCGCCAAATGATTCCGAATTACTTCAAAGATATTGAAATGAGGAGACTGCTGATGGAATCCTGGGCCATGGGGTGGCCCATGATCCTCATAATGTTTTTCCAGTCTTCAATCGGCATTACGGATGCTTACGTCGCAGGGTACCTGGGGACGGATATTTTTGCCGCGGTTGGATATGTAGGACAATTGTACTGGGCCCTCATAATTCTGGCCAACGCCATAGCGGTTGGGACTGTGTCCATGATCTCTCAAGCCTATGGGGCAAAATCCGAGGAAGCAATCGCCACGGTCACTTCGCATTCGATGTTAATGGCCTTGATAATTGCCGGATTGTTGACGGTGGGCGCGAGACTCTATCCGGAATCCATTGTGAGAATAGCCGGCATGCCGGAAGACATAAGGGAAGTGGCCCGGGAGTTTATCCGCATTTTCTCATTGGTGTTGATCCCCACTTACCTGATGATAATCAGCGCTAGTGTCCTCAGGGCCTCGGGTCGTGTCAGAGTCTCGATGATCAACACCATTATCGCATCGGTTGTTAATGTTGTCCTGGACATAATCTTGAGCTTCGGTTGGGATCCGATTCCGGCCTTGGGATTTCGAGGAATCGCTTGGGCGACGGCTTCCGCCACCTCCTTGGGTATGCTCCTGAATATGGCCCATTTGGTTTTCGGGTCCGGTCGTATAAGGATGAGTTCGTTGGCGAACGTTAGAATGAGGTGCATGCGAAACTTGATAAGACTTGGCGGGCCCAGCGCCCTCCAGCAGACCGCCTGGAACGCAGGGACCCTGATGGTGTATTTCATGGTGGGGCAACTGCAAGGCGGTCAAGTGACGGCTTTGGCGGCCATGACAGGCGGGGGGAAAATAGAGGCGATCATTTTCCTACCTGTGTTTGCTCTGAACATGGCCTCCGCGGTCTTGACAGGTAACAGGCTGGGGGCGGGCGATGTGGACGGAGCGCGCTCCGGGGCCAAAGCGACCGCATTTATGTCACTGCTGATTATTCTGGCGCCGACTCTGCTTATATTCGTGCTGGCCCCATCCATCTCGGGACTTTTCACGAAAGACGCAGCCGTTCTGGCGGAAATGACTCGATACCTGCGGGTGAACATGCTTGGGATGCCCTTCTTTGCCGTTGCGGTGACTCTATCAGGGGCACTGCAGGGGGCCGGAGATACGATCGCCACCATGCGGATCATATTCACAGGTATGTGGCTGTTCAGAATTCCCTTAATTTTAGCTGTGATACACGTGTTTAAGACCCAAGCTCTGGGCGTGTGGTGCGCCATGACCGTTTCAATGGTTCTGATGTGTGGACTTCTGATGCACAGGTTTCATGGAGGCGCCTGGATGAAGGCTTCAATTGACAAAAAGAACAACTCCATGCTCTGGGAAGCTTGCGCAGGCAAGAAGAGAGATGAGGTTCCCCTATAGAGGGGGCACGAGTATAGGAATTAAGAGTCAGAGTTTAAGATTGCCGTGAAAACATTCCACCTTGAATCACCGCCGGAGGTAAGCTTGTTTAGAGAGGTTCCCTTTTGCCTCTTCTTTCAAAAACCCTTCTTATTCCAACCAACTCCACCTCCCGCCCCAAGCGCCCATGTTTCGGATTCGATTGACCTGGAACCCTATTGATGGTATATAGAGCCACAAAACAGCGTTGGCCTCTAAGGTTGAAAAGCATGCGCCGGCGCTGTCACTAAGTCCACCAGGGCATTGCATTTTATTGTTTGTGATGCGTCAATATCCGTTTGAATCAAATTCATGGGACTGCGCGGAATCACCCGCTGAAAGATCGGATGGCTCGTCCGTGAGCAAGATCATGTCGATGCTGCCCTATGCAAAAACGGCTTTGAAGAGAGCGAAGTTATTGAGCCTCTCGATTGGTTTGCTCGTTATCCTCACATCACTGCCGGGCTTCGCATACGGGGGCATGCGAGTGGAGATTCCTCTTCCCGACGGTGGAAAGCTCCCTGCCTATTTCTTTCTGCCACAGACCGGGGTTGATCATCCCCTGCCAGGGGTGGTGGTGGCCGTAGGCGTTGGCTCGCAGTTAATCCCCCAATATCACGATCATTGTCAGCATTTGGCCGATCGCAATTTCGCTGTGATCCTCATAGACCCCTCCAATTATCCTGAATCTTTGGTCCCGGATCCTTGGACTTGGGATAGAGGCATGGGATACGTCAAAGGCAGCATAAACCAAGGTGTGGTCGCAGCCAAACTCGCCATCACGGACAAATGGTATTTGAACTCGATAAAGGCCGCCGTCGACTATTTATGCTGGTCTCCTATGGTGGATCGGTCCAGACTGGTGTTGAGCGGTTTTTCCCAGCCCGCAAACGCCGCGTTGACCTACGCGTGCCGAGATCCGCGGATAAGGGCGATAGTCTGGAATTACGGAGGCTCCCCCTGGGTGATGCCTTACGACCCCATACGGCTCCCTCCTATATTGATCTTTCACGGTTCGGAAGACGACGTTTACGACGTAAAGTATGCAAAACAACTGGCATATGAACTGAAGACCAACGCCAAGTACTATGAGCTGAACATTTATCCTGGGGTTAAACATATGTTCAACGTCTATTATGATCTATGGACGGAGAACTGGAACAGCCGACCGATAATCAGAGATAGCTTTGAACGTCTGATATCGTTTCTCAACCGTATTTTGATGATTCCTCTTCCCAAAAAAAACCATTAGACAACCTATTTCTATTCGCTCACTTGAATCAGACAGACTGGGTTCACCGGAAATACCTATGTATTGCGTCATCGCAAGGACTGAACCTGCCAAGCAATCATCGATATCGCCGCCCGAGAGTTAACGGGTAAGGTCGCGGGTATCCATTCACTTACGTGGGGGAGATTGCTTCCCCCGCTGGAAGCGGGGTCGCAAAGACGAGCTCAAATGTCATTGCGACGAGTGAAATCCAGCGTTCCGCGGGAAAGCGATCTCCAAATTGCCGCTCATGAGTGAAGGGCTATGATCGCTACAATATTTCCATTGACGAATTTTTGGGATCTTGATACGAGTATTTCACTTCGATACTCCTGGAGGACTTTTTCCATGGAAAGCATGAACTTATTAGATATAACTATAAAATATTTTAATGTTATCATTTTTGTCCTTTGCGTAATCTTCGGGATCACCTCCCTCTTCGCTTCGTGGATAGCCTGGCGTGAAATTCAGAAAAAACACAACATTCTCAGAAGCATAATAGCCGCGTACAACATAGCGGAGGACACTCTGGAAAAAGGCGGAGCGGCACACGGCGATTTCGATCTGGACCCGGCTATAGTTCAAACAGTATTCAACACTTTGCAGGAAGTCCTCAACGCAATTTACGGCCAAGTAACGGGAAGACCGATTCCGCCCATTGAGGAACGCGTTCATGGGTCCAGAAAGTCGGCACTGCTTTCGAGAATGACTAAGGCCTTCAAGAAAGAACAGTCGGAAGAAAAACTCAATATTAATAGCGCTGTGCCTAACCTGAGGCCGACGGAGAAGGACCACCATCAAAGCATGCGCACTTGAAGCCTTCACCGTTCGATGGTCCTTGATTCTGCGCCCCACACGGCGCAACTTCACCGTAGATACCCTGGCAGCGTCTTTTAGGCTTGGTGAACAAAGCTGCTCGTCTTTCCAGGTATATCTCCTCCGCGCTCCTCAAACCACAGTTTCTCCTAATCCCTACTTCTGAAATGACCCATCTTGGTTAGTTGTTTTCCCCCACCGCCCGTGGGTCTTGTTAAGTGAGCCCCAAGATGGTACGATTTCAAATGAATGCGCTTTCATACAGGCAAAAACTCATTCGCGGAGACGGCCCCTCACAGCCGGGCGCGACTGGAGTCCCGGTTTTCCGCTTGCCTCTCTGAACCCGTCTGAATGCCTCCGGGAATTTGGCGCATCCATTTATAAGTTCCGTTGCAGGCGCCCCAGTGGCGCCAATCGCTCTGCTAGTATTGGAAGGCCGCCAATGTATACCGACTCGCCTTACAAGGTTCTGATTGTCGATGACGAACCCAATATGCTTCATATGCTTAGCACTATTTTGGCTGAAGACGGATTTCAGTCCGAGTGCGCTCAGAGCGCTAAAGAGGCTCTACAGTTGGTTTCCACCGAGAATTTTGATTTTATCCTGTCCGATGTCCGTATGCCCGGAATGGATGGATTGAGATTGTTGGAAACCTTGAAAGCGCAGGGCACAAATTCGATTGTGATTCTGATGAGCGCCTATGGCACCATTGATTTGGCTCTTGAAGCGATCAGGAAGGGAGCTTACGATTATATCTCCAAACCCTTCAAGACCGACGAAGTGGTTCTGACATTCCGAAAGGCCGCCGAGCGTGAGAAGTTGCGGAGAGAAGTAATCAAGCTGAGGCGCAGGCTGAACTATTACGAGCAGGACAATGAAATCATTGCGAAGAGCAACTCGATGAAAGACATACTCAGCTCGGCCAAGCAAATAGCCCCATTTGACTCCGCCGTGTTGATAACCGGAGAATCAGGCACAGGTAAAGAACTTCTCGCCAGACGGATACATCGCTTGTCCACCAGGAGCCAAGCTCCTTTCGTGGCTTTAAACTGCGGCGCGATACCGGCCAACCTACTCGAAACCGAACTTTTTGGCTACAGTAAGGGAGCTTTCACCGGGGCAACCGTTAGCAAGCCCGGTCTATTCGAGGAGGCGGATGGAGGCGCCCTATTCCTCGATGAATTGGGAGCCATGGAGTATTCTCTGCAAGGCAAGCTACTCCGCTGCTTAGACAGGGGTGAAATCAGGCGACTTGGAGAAAATGCTTTAAGAAACGTTTCAGTCCGTATAATCGCAGCGACTAATGAGGACCTTGCAAAGGCTATAGAGGAAGGGCGTTTCAGAGAAGACCTGTTCTACAGGCTGAATGTGATTCACCTTCATATTCCGCCCCTCAGAGAGCGAAAAGAAGACATTGTTCCTCTCATCCGTCATTTTGTCGACACTTTTAACAAAAAGCTCGGATTCAAAATAGTTGGGATCTCGCGAGAAGCGCAGGAAGCCTTGGTCCGATATCCCTGGAAGGGTAACGTCCGAGAACTCCAGAATGTGATAGAAACGCGCAATGATTTTGGCGTCCGGGGATACGATTGATTCGGAAGGATTACCCCAGGATATATCGCAGGCAATTTCCTTTGAACGTTCCTATGACCCGGTGCAAGACGATTTCTCGTTGAAGAAAGCTTATCGTGAATTGGAAAAAAAACTCATCACCAGAGCCCTGAACAGGACAGGCGGAAATCGTTCTCAAGCGGCGGGATTGCTTGAAATCAGTTATCCATCCCTGCTTCAGAAAATCAAAGAGTTCGGAATAGGTTAGTAGTGATTGTAAGACCTGAAGGCTTAAGGACGAGGCGGCGGCGCATTGAAGAATCAATCATCTGATGCCACGCAAAAGCAATAGGGCGCTTGAGAGCGCCCTATTCGTATCGAACCTTATTGTCGATCCAGGCGATCTTCGGCTAAAGCAGCCCCTTCCTCGCCAGCATGCTTTGCGGAGAAACGATGTGCCTTTCCATCCAGCTTTTCACCTTGGAATCCTGGAAAGCAATTCCCATCAGTTCCGTAACGTACAGAATCGGCACGTTGTATACTTGAGCTGTTTTCTTGGCTATGTCCGTCTGCCTGGTGTCAAGGTTTGCCTGGCACATGGGGCACATCGTTACCAGGGCGTCGGCTTCCAATCGCTTGGCCATGTCCAAAATCTTCTGAGACAGCTTCAGCACCATATCGGTATTTGCCAGAGCCAATGACCCGCCGCAGCAGTCGGTCTTGTAGGGCCACTTCAACACGGTCGCGCCAAGGGCGTCCAAGATGCGGTCCATCTGCATGGGGTTCTCGGGATCGGATGGCTCCACCACGTCCAGCGGCCGGACCGCCAAACACCCGTAATAGGGCACAACTTTCAAGCCCTTGAGGGGTCTGGCAACGTGCTCCTTGAGGCGGCTGACCAGTTCGGGTCGGCCGAAAAGATCAAGCCCTGAAAGCACATTGATTTCGCCCTTCATGGGAAATTGCCGATGCAATTCCTTATCTTTCATAATATGCTTTTGTGACGCTTTCATGCGCACATGACATCCTGCGCATGGAGCCACTATGTCATTGCCCATCCGTTCGGCGGTCATCAAGTCTCGAGCCGGTAAAGCATATTCGAGATAAGCGTCCACCATGTGGGCTGAGGATGCGCCGCAACAAGACCAATCAGGTATTTCTTTCAGGTTAACCCCAAGTCTCCACGCTGCGTTTCGAAACGACTGATCGAGTTCTTGGGCCGAGCCTGTCAGGGTACACCCGGGATAGTAACTAAATTCCATCTCTACATCCTTCTGGTGAGGAACTTCCGTTTCCGGAAGACTATTTCATGGAAGACTGCTTGAACACTTCTTTTACTTCACTCAGGTTGGGCGATATTTTGGGCATAATGTGCATTTTGCCCTTACTGAACATCTTCCAACCAAGCTCCATGTCGTCAAAGTACGTCTTGGTCTTCAATTTGTATATTCCAACGAGAAACAGTTCATGCACCCGCCCAAACGTCTTAACGGTCTGGAGAAAGGTCTTGTGGAAAATGGGAACTCTGGAGTCTTTGGTCTTGATATTCTTCTTGATAACTTGATGGCGGATTGGATCAAGCAACGCCGGCACGTCAATACCGTTGGGACATCTGGCCCCGCAAGTGTGACAGGTCAAGCAGAGCCAAATGCTCTTTGAATCAACAATCTTATCCACGTTTCCCAGGACGGCGTGGCGGACCAATTGATGCGGAAGAAGGTCCATATCCGGGGCCACAGGACATCCGGCCGAGCATTTCCCGCACTGATAACACTGATTTATAACGGATACCAGATCCTGTGACGGAAGTTTAGCGAGTGCTTGCTGCATTATTTTTCTCCTGTAAAGGGTCCCACATTGACGAAGGACCCCTTTATTAACTTATGGATCAAGATCAAGAGCCGGTTTCCAACAGAGTGTCAATCTCTTGGAATACCTGATCGTCCCTGAAATGCTGCAATTCGATTGCCTTTCCGGGGCAAACGGATGAACAGATACCGCACCCCTGGCAAAGAGCCTCAGTGATCTGGGCCTTGTGTATCTCTTCGTTAATGAAAGGCGCGCCATACGGGCACAATCGCACACAGGTGAGGCAAACAGCGCATTTGTCGGGGTCCACCTTGGACACGACACCGCCGATCTTCATTTCTTCCTTGCTCAGGATGAGAGCCGCTCTCTGCGCCGCCGCCGTAGCCTGACCGATGGACTCGTCAATCGGTTTCGGATAATGGGCCAATCCGGCCAGAAACACACCTTCAGTGGTGAAGTCAACGGGCCGGAGCTTCATATGGGCTTCCATGAAGTAGCCGTTGGAATTGACTGTGACCTTGAACAACTGGCCCAGCTGGCGGTTGGTTTCAGCAGGGTCGATCGCGGCCGCCAGCGTGAGGAGGTCCGCCGGAATCGTTATGTTCTCTTCCAGGTACCCGGATCCCAGGCCGTGATCTTGACCTGATTGCCTGAAGCCTCCACTGTAGGCTTGTTCTCGGGGTTATACCGAATAAATATAGATCCTGTCTTTCTCGAATTTGCGTAGGTACTTTTCGAGCAATCCGTAGGTGCGCAGATCTCTAAAAATTATGTAGTTCTGCACATTAGGATTGATCTCCTTTAGGCGATCCGCCAAACGCACGGAGGCGGCGCAGCATATCTTGGAACAGTACGGCCTTTCTTCGCAGCGAGATCCTACGCACTGGACAAACACCGCCTTCTTGACGTTCTTCAGCGACGGATCGCCGGCAATGATGCGTTCTTCAAGGGTGTGTTGGGTATGAACCGCAGGATGTTCCCCGAAAAGGTATTCTTTCGGTGTGGATTCGACAGCGCCCGTTGCGATTACGGCCGCTCCGAATTCAATATCCTTTGATCCCTGCCCGTTCAGGATCTTGCCCTTGAAGTGGCCCACATGTCCAGAGATGTCGGTGAAGGAGGCGTTCTTGAACAGCTCGATCTTCGGATGGCTTTCCACCTTGGAGATCATGTCGGTAAGGAAAGGCCCGATCTGCTCGCCATGGATCGTTTTCTCTATAGACAAGGCGTTTCCGCCAAGCTTATCGCTTTTCTCGGCAAGATAAACCTGGAAGCCCTGGTCGCCGAGATTCAAGGCCGCGGCCATTCCTGAAACACCACCGCCCAATACGAGGGCGTTGGGAATCACTTCCATCTTGCCCTTCTGAAGCGGGGCCAACAGTCGAGCTCTGGCAACAGCCATCCTGGCGAGATCCATGGCCTTGCGAGTGGCTGCTTCCTTGTCATGGGCATGCACCCAGGAACACTGGTCACGAATGTTAGTCATTGTGAACAGGTAAGGATTAAGCCCGGCCTTTTCCATAGTCAGTTGGAACATGGGCTCGTGGGTTCTCGGACTGCAAGCGGAGACCACTACCCTGTTCAACTGGTTTTCTTCTATGATCTTAAGGAATTGTTCCTGAGTATCCTGGGAACAAGTGAACAATTTTTCGTCCGCGAAGACCACGTTCGGCAGAGTCTTAACGTGCTCGACCACCTTCGGCACATCGACGACATTGGCGATATTGATTCCGCATCTGCAAATGAATACGCCGATCCTGGGCTCCTCGTTGGACACATCCCGCTGAGGCGGAAATTCAATTTTTGTCGTTAACGTGTTCCTTGCGGAGGTGAGCAATCGCGAAGACGCTCCTGCCGCCGCCGAAGCTTCCATAACCGTCTGAGGGATATCCTTCGGGCCTTGGAACATGCCGGCAGCAAATATGCCAGGCCTGCTGGTCTGGACCGGTTCAAAAGAGCTTGTGGAACAGAAAGCGGATTCGTTCAAATCCACTCCCAATTTGAGAGCCATGTCCCTGGACTCCTCAGAGGTCTTCAAGCCAACCGCCAGGACCACCATCTCAAAAGTTTCAGTTTGCAGCTTTTGATTCTCATCCAGGTAAGTAATGGTCAAATTATTGGACAGCGGATCTTCCACTATCCTGCTGACCATCGATCGGATGAAACGGACGCCGCCTTCGTTTCTTAGCCCGCTCATAATAAGCGTCAAAATCTTTGCCGTACGCTCTGATATCCATATAGAAAATGGTGGGCTCTATATTTTTGTCATGCTCTTTGGCAATAACGGCTTCCTTGATGGAGGCCATGCAGCAGATGGAGCTGCAATGGGGCATCCCCCTTTGGGGATCCCTGGAACCTACGCACTGTATCCAAGCGACTTTATGCGGGTGTTTGTCGTCGGAAGGACGCTTGACTTCGCCCGCGTTGGGTCCGGATGCGCTCAGCATACGCTCGAATTCCATATTCGTAAGCACGTTGGGAGCGGTTCCGTAGGAGAATTCCTGGCGCACACGGTCCGGATCGATCATCTCATAGCCGGGGGACAAAATAACCGTGCCCACTTCCACATCCAAATATTCGTCCACCATCGAGTGATCCACCGCTTCCGCGGGACAGGCCTTCACGCATTCCATACACTCGGAGCACACGCCGCAATTAAGACAGCGTTGGGCTTCACGTAAGGCTTCATTTTCTGCGAAAGCAAGTTCCACTTCCTGGAATCCGGTTCGAGCGGAAGCCGGGATTTCAGGATTCTTGGCGCGAGCCTCGAGCCTCATCTCGGGAATGGGCGGATACTGAGGATTTTCCGCATACTTGTGAGGACGCCCTTCGGCCACATCCATGCCCTGCAAATATCGAGTTATGGATTCAGCCGCTTCACGGCCTGCGGCCACAGCTTCCACCACCGTAGCGGGACCGGTGCCTGCGTCGCCGCCGGCGAAAACTCCCGGAACTGCGGTCTGGAAGGTTACGGCGTCATAACCGATGGTGTTTCTTCTCGTTCTTTCGACACCCTCGGCGGCGGACCAGAAGTCGGGGTCAATCACCTGTCCAATGGCAGGCACGATGGTATCGCAATTGACCACGAATTCAGACCCCGCAACAGGCACAGGCCGTCTTCTGCCGGATTCGTCAGCCGGGCCGAGTTCCATTTTGATGCACTTGATACCGGTGACCTTGGCCCCGTTGGTAACCACTTCCACAGGAGCCGTAAGGAATTGAATCTTGGCTCCTTCATGGATGGCCGCATCCACTTCTTCCCCAAAGGCCGGCATTTCCAGGCGTGAACGTCGATACAGTATGTTGACCTGGGCTCCCAGACGCCCAAGCGTACGAGCCGCATCGATTGCGACGTTTCCGCCGCCGATGACCACAGCGTTCTTGATATCCATCGGGGCCTTACCCAGGGCGGCGTCTCTAAGGAAGTCCACGCCTTGGATCACCCCTTCGGCGTCCTCACCCGCAATCGCCAGTTTAGCGCCCTTTTGGCACCCTACGCCCATGAAGAACGCCTTGTAGCCCTGGTCCTTGAGGTCCTGATACGTGACATCCTTACCGAATGCGGTATTGGTTTTGGCTTCAACACCCAGGTTGAGAATGTGGTTTATTTCCTTATCCAGGACATCGCGCGGCAGACGATACTCCGGTATTCCTACCCTCAGCCAGCCACCCAGGACCGGACCGGCTTCAAATATGGAAACCTTGTAGCCCTGCAACGCCAGGTAATATGCTGCGGAAAGACCGGCGGGACCAGAGCCGACCACGGCCACCTTTTCTTCCTTAGGTGTAATTTCCGGAATTTTCAGATCGCCATAATCGACTTGATCGGCTGCAAATCTCTTCAATTTACAGATCGATATGGGCTCGTCTTTCTCGCCCCGGCGACACACTTTTTCGCACGGATGGGGGCATACTCTTCCCAGCACGCCAGGCAAAGGCAGATTCTTGTATATTAGCTCAACGGCTTCTTTGTACTTTCCTTGGGTTATTAGCTGAACATATCCTTGAGCATTGATATGGGCCGGACAAGCGGCCACGCAAGGGGCGCGATCCGCCTTATCAATAACGAATGTTTGCGGGATTGTCTGTGGGAAAAGTCTGTACGTGGCGCGGCGTTTGCTGAGTTCCTCATCGAACTTATTCGGCACCTGCACCGGGCAGACAGTTGCGCAATCTCCGCAGGCCTTGCAACGATCCTTCCGGATGTGGCGGGATTTCTGGCGGATTCTTACCTTGAAACGCCCTTGCTCTCCTTGAATATCATCCACTTCGCTGTAAGAGAGTAGCTGTATATTTGGATTTTGGCCTACAGTCACAAGCTTAGGCGAAAAAATACAAGTCGAGCAGTCATTGGTTGGGAACGTTTTGTCGAGCTGGGCCATGCGCCCACCAATTCCCGTTTGATTCTCAACCAGATAAACTTTAAAACCTGATTCCGCGAGGTCTAACGAGGCCTGCACCCCGGCTATTCCGCCTCCGACGACGAGCGCGGCGCCTACCACGTCCTTCGGTTCGGCCATAGGATTCTCACCTTCCGAGTGTATTTTTTGGGATTACGATGGACTGTCTATATTTAGCAGTAAAAGCAATGCCTGTCAACACGCGGACGTCCCTTATTAGGCCAATTTGAGGAAAAAGGCAAAGGCAATTTCTGCAATCGAACTCCTCAAATTTGCGCTCCCTGATTTCGAACCATTTGTCAGCGCTTCGTGCCTCGATGCCATTTTGAAACCTGAATTCCCGTTTGCCCGGACAATAGCGTGCGTCCCATGGCTCAAGCGAAAGCTCAAGAGCCGTCCCTCTTGTGACCCCATTAGTAGAAGAACGCTATTACCGGTATGTAATCTTGCCTCAAATACAGCTTCAATCAGTGACGCCTTCATTGTCTAGAGAGGCGGCCACTTTCTTACGCATTGCGCCTACAAATTCCTCCGTGACCGACTGGTGGGAACAAGGCGCCAACGTGCAATTATGAAAAATGGGATCTTCTTCAATGGGATACTTGGCGGATTCCAACGCTTTTCTCCAGAGGCTCGTGCCCGGAATCGGAGAATATTCCGCCAGCTTGGGATGGGCTCCTACTTCCAGCGCCTTATCGACATCTTCTTCTATCATAGCCCTGGTCTGTCCAGGTAGTCCTACTAATAGATATGCCCCAATTTGCTTTTTGGCAAATCCTGCGCACCTTAAATTCTCCACCGCCTGCTTAAAATTCGCCCAGGTCGTTTTTCCTCCCGTGCGCTTGTGAAATTCATCAGTGGAGCTTTCCAATCCCAATCTCAGTGTCTCAAAACCGGCTTTTTTCATCGCAGTGGCCACTTCCAAAGTTATAGCGGACGCGTGGAGTCCGTTGGGGCTGTGCCACCTTAGTCCTTGAAACCGTTCCGACGTCGCTTTCAGGATCGGCAAAGCGTGCGCTTGAGCATTATAGAGAAAAGCGTCGTCATAAAGCGCAACATCCTTGAAACCCCATTTGGTCAGCCCGCTTTCGATTTCGTTCATCACACCGTCCGTTGACCTGGTAACATAGGTCGGCGCCAGTCTTTTGGATGCGCAATAAGCGCAGGAAAAGGGGCATCCTCTGGATGTTAGCAGTGGCAAGAATCTCTTGGTCCGAACCAGATCCAGCGCCGGCGAAAATCCCAAAGTCGGCTCAGCTTCCGTCTCGGTAGCAATCCCTGACACCTTGAACAAGGTTTCGGATAAACTCAGCTCAGCCGGCCCCCTCACTATGGCGTCCGCGCCGATAAGTTCGGCGTGGGCCGGCATCAGCGACGCATAAATTCCGCCCAAGACGATCTTAACGCCGGGATAAACCTCCCTCAGCAGTTTTATGGCGGCTTGCACGCCCGGGTACCAATAGGTCATGTGACTGGTGACCAGAATTAGCTCGGGACGAGGAATATCGGTAAAGTTCCTGTTTAACGCATCAGGGGTGACGCCGTACGAACAAAATAGGCGTTTAGTCATCTCTAATTGTGGGGGTTTGTCGATGGGAGTTCTGTGAAATCGTCCCTGTTCGAACCGTTTTCTATGCGGTTTGGGCATGTCCGGATGATCGGGGTCCAAGAAATCTACGAAGTCCGGCTCCCAGCCATGCTTCCGAAGTTGGTTCGCAATTATCAGCACCCCCAGAGGCTTTACCCACAAATCGTACGCCGCAAAGTCATGGATCCAAGGATTCACCAAAAGAATGCGTGGCCTTCGTGACACGATCAATACAACATCTCCCTACTCTAGTCTTCCACAGTGTTTGCTCGCCTGCGCTGCGCCGACGGCTTTGGAAGCGACCCTAAAACTTTTGCAACCGGCTCCGATGAAACTCGGGATAGGGACAAGTTCTTCCGGGGCTGGATTCCAACGTTGGAGGCAAGAACGAGCTTTCCACGCCAATCAATTATAGCACTCTATCAACCGCGGGCCAAATGCTCGGCGTTCGGAAGGGAAAGCTTTCACGCTATTCCTGATTGGAACGAATAATATCAACCGCTAAACGGCAGTCTTCAGTCCAGGCGGACTCACAACCTTCAACATTGCTTCTCACCCTCCGCTTGGCGACCTGATAGTCTCCCTGAATCGATCTTTGCGAACGCTCCTCTCTCCTACCCTCAAGGCCGACAGCCTGAGCACAGGGCTTCCTAAATACGGTATATCGTTTCTACCACGCCTGCCACGAACGTTTCGCCTGCCGTTCCCAAACAGACGAGACGCCGGGGGCGGCAAAAGCGCTTCCTCAGATCTCGATAACGGCTTTCTGAATTCGTGACAGTGTTTAAGCCCTTGGGTAACAAGTGCGCAACAAAGTCCGCCACTCGCAAGCGCCACGACTTCGCGCCAATGAAAGCTGCTCCACTCCGACACTATCAATTGACATGAACGGCCCACGTGACTAAGATTGGCATTAATATACTTGCGGAATCAGGATACGTATTTGCGTCGACTTTGGGCTCCCAACACCACGCCCAAACCGTGGATCTGGTTGCAATAATTAGAGTTTTGGGGAGTGGTCCCTGAACGGCGTTCCAAAGAAAGAGCGCTCGAAGGGGGGACTTCTTAAAGAAAATTTCCCTCCGGACCTTCCCCGGGAACTCCTCATGCGGTGGCGCAACGGGTCCCCATTTCGGCGCCTATCGGGGCGTCGATCTAATCAAGGTGTTTTCATTGATGGGTCCGACCGCCTTGCGGTCATGGAGATTCGTATAAAAATATCGTCGGAGGGATCTTTTTTGCAACGAGGTTCCCTCCGGTTCCCTCTACAAGAGCTCCTGACACGGCGCCGACGTGTGTTTAGCGATACTACGCTTATAGGCGCATCGGCCGGGAGCCGCCACTTTCATCCTTGAGTGTGACCGACAGGACTTGAATCTTTTCCGAAAGAGGCGCCGGCGCATTCGCTAGTCGGGATTAACGCAAACTGTTTCAAGTTCAAGAATTGAGCTGACCGACCAATCCGGTGATCGGACTAATCAGCGCCGAGGATTGGCTTAGGAGAATTATCGTTGGGTAACGGCTTGGATGAAACTTACAATGATTATGAATCTTCGTCCATAACTCCGGACACGTATTTGGCTAGGGCCTCTGTTCTTGTTATAGATGACGACGAGACAACCCTTTACATCCTAAAGGACTTGTTGGAGCTGAGCGGCTTCCAGGTGGTCACCACCACCGACGGGCGTGAGGGGATCAGTCTTTTCCGCGACCGCCATTCGGACCTTGTCATCAGCGATATACGTATGCCGCATATGGACGGCTTGGAAGTGCTCAGAAAGATAAGGGAAATCGACGAAACCGTATCGGTGATTTTAGTGACCGGACACGGGGATTTGGATTACGCCCTGCGCGCTATCCGCCGCGGCGCCTATGATTTCTTGCTGAAGCCTATAAATGTAGAAATATTGGTGAATACGGTACGCAAAGGTATCGACCATTGCAGGCTCAAACGTTTCGAACGGGACTACAGACAACTTCTCGAAGAACAGGTCAAAGCGCGTACAAAAGAACTTGCAGAGACCAATGAGTTCCTCAAGGGGATTCTCAACAGCTCGGCGAGCGTTTCCATCGTGCTCACCGATTTCGACCGGAAAGTCATCTTTTGGAACGCGGGCGCGGAAAATATCTACGGTTATACTGCCGAGGAAATGGTGGGCTCGTCCATCACCCGACTCTATCCCTCGGACATGCACGAGACCGGAGCGATGGATGAACTCCGCCGGGTAATGTTCAACAAAAGAGGAACCGTGAAGGCTAACGTGAAGCAGGTAGCCAAGGATGGACGATTACTCACTATATCTCTGACGGTTTCCGCTATGAGAGACGCCACCGATCGCGTCAGGGGAATTCTCGGCCTGGGCCAGGATGTTACCGAGCAGGTCAGGCTGCATGAAGAGTTGGTCAAGTCTTACCAAAGAATAAGGCGGATACAGGGGGCTTCAATCTTCGCTCTGGCCAGACTGGCCGAATCCAGAGACGGTGAGACCGGATACCATCTCAACCGAATGCAGGCGTATTGTAAGATCCTGTGTGACCACCTCAAGGGGAACGGCGCTTACCAGAGTCAGATGGACGAACAATTTGTGGAAGATCTGGTTCAGGTCTCCGTCTTGCACGATATAGGCAAAGTGGCCATGCCCGATTCCATACTGTTTAACCCCAAGAAATTCGGCAAAGACGAATTTGAGGTTATGAAACAGCACTCCGTTTTCGGAGGCTGCGCCCTGGAGGATGCGGCCAACGAGGCGGGACAAAAGGAAAGTTATCTTTTCCTTGCGAGAGACATTGCCTACTACCATCATGAAAAGTGGGATGGTTCGGGATATCCGTTTGGTCTGAGCGGCGAAGAAATTCCCCTGGGAGCCAGAATTGTCGCCGTCGCCGACGTGTACGACGCTCTGACCACGGAAAGACGCTATAAGAGATCGTATTCTCACGAAGAGGCTAAGCGCCTGATTGTGTCGGATACCGGAAAGCATTTCGATCCTGCATTGGTAGAGGCCTTCCTGGAGTGTGAAGAGAAATTCCAGAAAATTAGGGCTCAACTTTCGTAACAATTCTAGACGCCGTCCACCGCGAATGTGGTAAGATCCCATCTATCTTGTTCTAGCGAACAGCGAAAAAAGCCTACGCCTGCACACTTAATAGGAGCTGCTATGGCCCAGTTGGATTCCGTTCTTCAAATGGCTGTACAGGCCAAAGCGTCAGATCTCCACGTTTCCACTGGAAATCCTTTTATCATCAGGCAGTGCGGCCGATTGACGAGAGTCAAATCTCCGGCTTTGACTCCGGATCAAACAAAGGCCCTAATTCTCGAGATTCTCTCCCCCAATCAGCGCAAAATACTTGAGCAGAACCTTCAGTTGGACTTCAGTTATGACTTAAAGGGGGTGGCGCGCTTCCGTGGGAATATTATCTTACAGCGGAGAGGTCTGGACGCTACTTTTAGAATTGTTCCCATTAAAATTCCGACGCTGGATGAATTGGGACTTCCTCCGATCATCAGGAAATTTTGTGATTATCACCAGGGAATATTGCTCGTTACGGGCGCTACCGGCCAAGGTAAATCTACGACCCTCGCCTCGATGATCGACCTCATTAATTCCACCAGACCTGTGCACGTGCTGACCATAGAAGATCCCATTGAGTTCATTCACCCTATCAAGACGGCCGTAGTAAATCAGCGTCAATTGGGACTGCATACCAAGTCGTTCGCCAACGCCCTGCGTGCGGCGCTGCGCGAAGATCCGGATGTTATTATGGTTGGGGAATTGCGGGATCTGGAGTCGATTAGACTTGCAATAACGGCAGGCGAAACCGGCCATCTTGTGATCGGCACGTTGGCTACTTCTTCAGGCCCTAAAACAGTGGACAGGCTCATAGACTCATTCCCCTCGGATGAGCAGAATCAGATTCGAACCATGTTGGCGGAAGGCTTAAGGGCTGTTGTGACCCAGCGACTGCTACCTTCACTCGACAAAAAATCCCAAATATTGGCTACCGAGGTCATGATCGGCACGGTTCCACTGGCCAACCTGATTCGAACCGAAAAAACGTTTCAGATTCCATCCATAATGCAGACCGGCAGAGGACAGGGCATGCAGTCCATGGACGATTGCCTCGCACAGATGCTCAAGGACTGGAAGATAAGTAAAGAAACAGCCATAGAAAATGCTGAAAACAAGAAAAGGTTCATGCGTTAACAGGAAATCAAGATGGCTAAACTGGACGGCTTATTGACGGAAATGATCAAATTGGGCGCCTCGGACCTTCACATGGTCCCCGGCCTGCCTCCAATGGTACGGCTCAAGGGCGATCTGTCGCCTACCAAGCACAACGCCCTTTCGCATAAAATCAACGAACAGTTATTCTTCGAGATCATGAGCCCCGAGCAGCAGAAGAAGATCGTGTCCACTCTGGAACTGGACATGGCCTATGAAATTACAGGACTGGCCAGATTCCGATGCAACTTCTTCTACCAGGTGCGGGGTCTTTCTGCCGTCTTCAGGCAGATACCCACCGATATCAAGACGTTGGAACAGTTGGGAATGCCGCCGGGTGTGCGAAACATATTGCAGATCCGAAAGGGTCTCGTCCTTGTAACAGGACCCACCGGATCGGGAAAATCCACAACCTTGGCGGCGATCATTGACGACATAAACAGAACCCAGGAACAACACATTATAACTATTGAAGACCCCCTGGAGTTCGTTCACGACAATAAAAAATCCCTGATCACTCAGAGGGAAATAGGCGCCCACTCCCACAGCTTTGCCGACGCCCTCCGAGTGGCTTCGAGAGAAGACCCGAACATAATTCTTGTAGGTGAAATGCGGGACCTTGAGACTATTTCCCTTGCTCTAACTTGCGCCGAGCTTGGCATCCTGGTTTTCGGAACTTTGCACACGAACTCCGCGCTGAAAACCATAGACCGCATAATCAACGCTTTCCCCGCCACTCAGCAAAACCAGATCAGAAGTATGCTCAGCGAATCACTTAAAGGGGTGCTGGCCCAGCAGCTACTCAAGACTGCCGACGGCAAAGGAAGATGCGCAGCAGTCGAAATCTTGATCAGCAGCGCGGCTGTGGGCAATCTGATCAGAGAAGGCAAATTAGCGCAAATTGCTTCGGTAATTCAGACAGGTTCCAGCGAAGGGATGCAAACCATGGACCAGGCTCTGCAGCTGCTTGTGGATCAAAAACGCATCACTCCGGAATCAGCGTATTGGAAAGCTATAGATAAGGGCCTGTTTTCAGCTCAATGCGAAGGACTGGAATAACCGGAAAAGCGACACGCTCCCTCATCGATTGAAAGGACTTCAACGCTTTTGCCCAGGCTGTTTGCGGATCTGACCAAACCCAGGTCCTTGGCGCTGGGATAATGGGGCCGGTCATCGTCAATGAGATTCGCAGGATTCTGAAACAACCGTTTTAATGGCCCTGGATACGCCGACACGTCGTCGCTATGAGACAGGCGGCGAATCAGTCTCAAATTGTGTGCGCCGGCTCATCGCCGAAGACTGCCGTGATCGGAAGCCTAGGCCTCGCCTTCTTGCGCTTCGAGATCGCCCGCCGATATTACAAGCAATATATCCTGCTGAAACGCCATGCCTACCCTCTGCGCTACCCGTGGAAAATCCGCTTCCTACCCTGAATCCTTTTCTCCCCGCTTCGCATCTATATTATAACCTGCCGCAGATCAATCGGATCGAGAATCGGAGGAATTAGCTATGGTTTTTGAAGATGAATTCGTCGGCGAAATTGTGGACAATTTGGATGCCCGTATAAGCGAAATGGATACGAGACAGCGGGTCGAAGTATGGCCCGGTGACGATGACTTTGGCAATTGGTTGGCATTCCATGAACGCAAGAGTAAAGCCGTAATCTGCAATGCGCCTGAGTTTAAAGATACGCCGTTTTGCGGAACCGGCTATCACTAATATATATGTTTGTGTCCTGAGGTAGTTTGATTAACAAGCCGCTCCCTTCATTGGGAGCGGCTTTTGTGTCTATGAGCATAGTAGGTTGCCGCTTGATACGTCGCCTGGTTTGAATCTTGAAACCCCTGTGTTAAGATATGCGTACCAAGATCCGGCAAAAACAGCATTTCATTTCTAGGTCCTCCTGTGAAATTTGAAGCGGCTAAGATACTTGTTGTAGATGACGAAGCGCATATTTGCGAATTAATCTCTCGTTGGCTGACCGCGGAAGGCTATAGTTGCAGTACAGCGACCGACGGCGAAAGCGCCATCGATATAATGAACCGGGAATCTTTCGATCTGGTAATCGCTGACATAATGATGCCTGGAATGTCGGGGGTGGACCTACTTACGTTCATCAAGAGCAGGTATCGGGATGTGGCCGTTCTCATGTTGACTGCCGTGGATGATCGTCAAACCGGCGCTATTACTTTGGACCTCGGCGCATACGGTCATATGTTCAAGCCATTTGAGAAAAGGGACATTTTACTCAACGTATTTAACGCGTTGGAACGTCGCCGTCTGTCAATCGCGAATGAAGAATATCAGCGGACTCTGGAAAAACAGCTTGAGGAACACACCGCCGCCATGAAAGAGCGTGAGCAGGAATTGATCAACCTGCTCCTTACCACGCTTTCAATAAAGAGTGATGAGACCATGGCTCACTGCCGACGTGTTGGGAGCTACGCAGCCGCGCTCGCAAGATATCTTAGGTGGGATCTCAAGGCGATTGAAATCTTACGGCTTGCGGCTATGTTGCACGATATCGGAAAGTTAGGGATACCGGACAATATTCTGCTTAAACCCGCGGAACTCTCGTTCCAGGAGTTTGAGATAGTCAAAAGCCATACCAAGCTCGGGGCTCGAATACTGGGGGCGTCCAATTTACCCGTCATACGCCTTGCCCGGGAGATATCCCTTTCGCATCATGAAAGATGGGACGGCTCGGGCTACCCCTCAGGACTCAGGGGGGAAGCGATTCCTGAGAGCGGTCGCGTCGTGGCCATAGTTGACACTTACGATACTCTTACTCAACACAGGGTCCACCGGCCCGCCTTTTCGGAAGAAAAAGCTTTGGCCATCATGAATGCGTACAAAGAAAAACTGTTTGATCCAAGAATTTACGACTACTTTCTTAGTCTCCTTCCCGTCATGCACAAAATCAAGCTTGCCGCCAAGGATGAGGAGACGGATTACGGGCCGACTTTTGAGAGATAATCGGCCCCATTCCTGGACGTCAATATGATGATTACTGAAATAAAAAAGTCACTTGTATTGGAAATTGACCGCTGATATCTTTCAGACAAGTCGTTTCCAAAAGGTAATTTCAGGTGAGGAGGAGTCAATGGCCATTATTACCATATCCAGAGGATCTTACAGCAAAGGCCGAGAGGTCGCGGAAAAAGTATGCCGAAGGCTTGGCTACGATTGCATTTCCCGTGACGTGCTGGTCGAAGCTTCCCAGTTTTTTAATATTCCCGAAATAAAGCTGATCAGAGCCCTCCATGACGCCCCATCCGTACTGGAACGTTTCACTTACGGCAAAGAACGGTACTTGGCATACATTGAGGCGGCGTTTCTGGAAAGAGTGCAAAAGGACAATATCGTATATCACGGTCTTGCCGGTCACTTCTTCTTGAAAGGAGTCAGTCACGTTCTAAAAGTCAGGATTCTCGCCGATATCGAAGATCGCGTCCGCTTGGAAATGGACCGTGAAAAGATTTCTCGTGACGAAGCTTTGCATGTCCTTAAGAAGGATGACCAGGAGAGACGCAACTGGGGCATGAGATTGTATGGTGTCGATACTTGGGATTCAAGCCTTTATGACCTTGTTATCCATATTCGGAAAATCACCGTGCAAGACGCTGTGGACATTATTTGCCAGACAGCGACTTTAGACCATTTTCGCACCACTCCGGAATCCCAGCAATTCCTGGACAATCTGGTTTTAGCGGCAAGGGTAAAAGCCCAGTTGATCGACCTGTCTCCCAATGTGAAGGTGAGCTCCCAGAACGGGAACGTCTACATTCAGGCTCAAACTGCTCCGACAATCGCCGAGCAATTCTCCGAAGAGCTTAAGGACGCCGCAAAACAGACGCCGGGAGTGAAAGAGGTTACAGTAAATCTCAGTCCAACGGCTGCGCTGTTTACGGATTAAGGTAAGACCCGTTTCTATCCCGACTCCGGAACGTTAGCCGACACACCGGACCTCAAGATATTGACGTCCGGCCGGCTTGTGCAATTTGGAATTGTGGCTTACAGTTTTATTGCGTCCGAGTGATCGAATAGCTTCCGGCTAACCACATGACCTTGCAGCATATGAGGAATGCCGTGGAAACCACAAACACGAAGATCAAAATAAATTCCGTTGATTTTCTCGAATACTTCCTCAACGGATATTCCGAAGAGGACTTGAGAAAAAGGTATTCGCTTAACGATGGTCAATTATCACGCTTGATCCGAATTCTCGAAGACAAAGGTCAGATCACGGCGGAACAGGTCGCCAAACGCAAAGCCAATCTCAAGATTCGTTATGGCACGGAAAGCGGCCCTCCCGCCGGCAATGGCCTCGCTGTGGATCTTGGAACCGGCTTGGTTCTTCATTGCCCTGCCTGCGGAGCCGCAGTAAAACGTGACGCATCCGCGTGCGATTACTGCCACGCGGCTCTGGATTTTTCGATGAAAGGGAAAACCGTCCTCTGCCCCAAATGTTTCGCAAGCACACCCTCTGACGGACGCTTTTGCATCCGCTCCGCGGAACCCGTTTTCGGACGCGTGAAGGAAGGCCTGGTTCTCGAAGACCGGTTATGCCCCAAGTGCGAGTTACCCATGCAAGGTTTGAACGTTGGGGAATTTTCCATAATCGGCTGCAAGACATGTGGCGGAACCTTTGTCCCTCATGAGACTTTCGAAATGATGCAGGCCCAGGCGGACAAGCTTATCGTCTCCACCGCTCCCATAAAGAAAAGCGCGGTTGCAGAGGTTGCGACAGTCAAATATCTGCGTTGCCCCGTGTGTCGCAACCTGATGAACCGGACGAACTTTGCGAGAATTTCGGGTGTTATTATCGATACTTGTAAGGGTCACGGCATTTGGTTCGATACGGGCGAAGTCGAGCGAATCATGGACTTTATAGTCCACGGGGGCATTGGAAAAGCCAAACAGGTGGAACTCGAGAAGATCAAAGACGATGAAAAGCTGGCTCAAATCAGGGCCATCCAGACTTCATGCCCCAGATCCGAATATCGAGGCGGCTGGGCCGGGCCTTCCGAAGACCCGCTTACCGGAGCGCACCACTTGGCCGACCTGATTAGAATAGTTCTTGGAGACTAGTACTTTGTTGAGGTTAGCATGAACAGTAAGTCGATAGTTTCAATAAAGAAAACTGATCCGAAGTCAGTTCTGGAAGATATACAGGCCACAATGGAGGAAGCCCGCTTCCGGGATTTTCTTGACCCAAAGACCACAGTTATCCTAAAGGACAACATTTCTTGGCATTTTCCTTTCCTAGGCGCCAACACCACGCCATGGCAACTCGAAGGGGTAATTTTGGCCCTAAGAGACGCCGGCTACGAAAAAATAGTCTGCGTGCAGAATGAGACTGTGGTCACGGATGCGCTCAAAGGTGAGCGCCTCAACAAATACGTTCCGATATTCACGAAATACGATATCCCGGTGCTGTACAACTTTCGGGAAAGCGACGTGAAATGGATTCAGTATAAGCCCAAAGCAAAAATCCGCGTCCTGGATCAAATCTTCCCTGAAGGTATCCGGATTCCGGATTATTTTATCGGCAAGAATATAATCCATCTTCCCACCGTAAAATGCCACATTTACACGGGAACCACGGGGTCCATGAAAAATGCCTTTGGCGGCCTTCTAAATACCAGGCGCCATTACACGCATTCCGTTATTCATGAGACCCTCAACGATCTGCTGGCAATCCAACAGGAAATTCACGCCGGTATTTTCACCGTAATGGATGGCACCGTATGCGGAAAGGGACCTGGTCCCCGGACCATGATACCGGTAGAAAAAGATCTAATGCTGGCTTCTTCGGACAGCACAGCCATCGACGCGGTCGCGGCCAAGATGATGGGATTTGATCCCATGAGTTTGAAATTCATAAAGATTGCCCATGAGGCTGGACTGGGAAAAGGCCTAATGGATGAGATAGAAGTAAAAGGCCATGACGTTTCAGGGGAAGACTGGGGATTCACGGTTGGCAACAACGCCGCTTCTCTTGCTGGAAACTTCATTTGGTTCGGTCCGCTGAAACCGCTTCAGAAGCTATTTTTTCGCACTCCGCTCGTCAACTTGTTCATATTTGGCTCCTTTTTCTATCACGATTATATTTACTGGCCCACAAAAGCAAAACCCCAAATGGAGGCCTTCAAGAAGACCAGCAAATGGGGAAAGCTTTTCGACCAGTATCCTCAAGACTGATGGAGTGTTACAATCGCCTAAAGAATTCGCCGTTCAAATGATCGTTTAGCTCTTTTTGGACATGGATTCTTACTGCGCTGACATCCTGTCGCCACTGCTCCGCTCGCTCTAGGGCTTCCGTCTCCCAGGGCAGCCGCGCGTCGGGTGATTTAGCAAGTATGTCCCGTTCCAATTCCTTCGGCACTGGAGGCTGCAAAAGCTCCTGATACTTGGTCCTTATCCTCCTGATGATCTGCAAAAGTTTGAGTAGATCCTCCCTTGAGAGACGCCGCCTGGGCTCTTCCGATGATCTTTTCGGAATGAGCTGAAGGTCCTCAAGCGGAGTTCCTTCTTTAAGAGCTTTGTTAATAAGCTTCTTCAAGTGGCGATAATTGCTATTGAAGTCACCGGGAGGTTCGGGAACTCCAGCGGCCGGATTAGAAAAAGGAAACAGCATAACCATACCTCCTACTTAAAAAAGTGAAACAGCGAGAGGGGTCCAGCACGCCCGATCTCGAAAGACAATGGGCAGATAACACGGCCCGTAGGGTTAGTCAAGCAATAGTTTATTTTTTTAGATTATGCTATTGAACACAGTAAACAATAATATTTTCATGGTCTCCCATGCTTCGGTGGGTGATCGACACTACTTCGCGCTATAGATGCCCGCGACATTATTTGTGCAGAGACTCATTGAGGGCAAACCTCTTGAAACTGTCTCAAAACTCCCGAATTGTCGTGAATCGTGGCACGGTGATCGTAGGGGCGGGGTTTATCCCCGCCCGCCTAACTGGTATTTGAATAGCGGGCGGGGATAAAACCCGCCCCTACAAACGTTTTGCGAGATTATAACGAGGACCGGCACGATAATCCTCATGCAGTGTATCATGTTTCAGATAAAGATCGTGCTACGAATTACGAGGCGCCGGTATTTTGAGACAATTTCTCTTCCGTCGACCGCTGTCAAATCCAGGCCTCATGTGTTATCGTTACCCGCGACTCAATTGATGACTATGGTTTCATTGTTAATACGGATTGTTAGCCGAAATTCTCAACTAGGATTGATGAGCCTTGGGATCGAAAGAAATAATAATTCGCGGAGCGCGCGAGCATAACCTAAAAGACATAGATTTGGACATTCCCAGGGACCGGCTGGTCGTGATAACCGGACTTTCGGGATCGGGAAAATCTACACTCGCCTTTGACACCATATACGCGGAGGGACAACGTCGTTACGTTGAATCCCTCTCGGCCTACGCCAGACAATTCCTTGAAATGATGGACAAACCGGACGTGGACTTGATAGAGGGCTTATCTCCGGCAATAAGCATAGAGCAGAAGACCACTTCCAAGAATCCGCGCTCCACGGTCGGCACTGTAACCGAGATATATGACTACTTAAGGCTTCTCTACGCCAGGGCAGGCATTCCACACTGCTGGGAGTGCGGTCGCCCGATAGCCAGCATGACCATTCAACAGATGGTGGATCGAGTGATGGAGCTGCCGAAGGGCGTGCGCATATATCTGCTGGCGCCGATAGTGAGCGGACGGAAGGGCGAATATCAAAAGGAATTTCAGGGCCTCACAAAGGACGGGTTCGTGCGCGTCAAGGTTGACGGAGAGCACAGGGAGTTGGCTGATGAAATCCGGCTGGAAAAGAACAAGAAGCATTCTATAGAAGTAGTGGTGGATAGACTGGTCGTTAAAGAAGGGATTGAAAAGAGACTGGCTGATTCTTTGGAAACCGCCGCACGCATGGGCAAGGGAACAGTCATGGTGGAGGAGCACGAAGGGCCGATTCACCTCTTCAGCGAGAATTTCGCCTGCCCGGAACACGGAGTTTCCATAAGCGAGATCTCCCCCAGACTGTTTTCTTTCAACAATCCGTACGGCGCTTGCGAAGCCTGCGGAGGTCTTGGAGTAAAGATACTCTTCGACCCGGATCTCGTTATTCCCAACCCCGGGCTTTCCCTCAAGAAAGGGGCCATAGCTCCATGGGAAAATCGTAACTCAATTTTCTTCTTCCAGATGCTCGACTCTCTTGCGGCTCATTACGGATTCGACACAGACACGCCTTTCGAGAAACTACCGGCTAAAATCCAGCACATTATCCTTTACGGCTCCGGAGACGAGCCAGTTGACTTCTATTATGAACGCGACGGTAGGAAGCACTACTTCAAGAAGAGCTTTGAGGGCGTCATCCCAAACCTGGAAAGGCGCTACCATGATACGGAACGTGATCGGGAAGAAGTGGACGACGATCTTGGGCGCTTTTTGAGCAGCGTGCCCTGCAGTTCATGTGGCGGGACGCGGTTGCGCCAAGAAGCGCGCCACGTTTTGCTGGGGAACTTGCCCATCCACAAGTTAACGAGTTTTTCCATAAGAGAAGCTGTTGAATTTATCGAATCACTTGAGCTGGACGAACGCAGAATGGAGATAGTGCGAAGAGTCATCAAAGAAGTCAGAGCGCGACTGGGCTTTCTCGAAAAGGTAGGCCTGGGTTACCTGACCCTGGACCGCGCATCGGCGACCCTTTCCGGAGGCGAATCCCAGAGAATTCGCCTGGCCACTCAGGTGGGATCGTCATTGGTCGGTGTCCTCTACATTCTGGATGAACCGAGTATCGGGCTTCACCAGCGTGACAACAAACGTCTGCTCTCCACGCTATTCGATCTCAGAGACCAGGGCAACTCCGTGATAGTGGTCGAGCACGACCCTGAAACCATACTCAGGGCCGATTATGTCATAGACATGGGACCCGGCGCCGGCAGAATGGGTGGAGAGGTTGTATTTGCCGGAAAACCTGAAGATATTGTGCAATCCGAATCTTCAATCACCGGGAAATTCCTGACAGGTCAAGAATACATTCCCATTCCTAAAAAGCGTCGAAAACCGGGGAAGAATAAGTTGGTCATTAGGGGCGCCCGGGCGAACAATCTCAAGAATATTGACGTAGCAATACCTTTGGGCCTATTCACCGTCGTCACGGGGGTGTCGGGATCCGGCAAAAGCACGTTGATCATTGACATACTTCATAAGACCCTTTCTCAAAGGCTCTACCGGAGCCGCGCACGGGCCGGAGATGTGGACGGAATAGATGGAGCGGCGCTCATCGACAAAGTCATAGACATCGATCAGAGTCCTATTGGGAGAACCCCCAGATCGAATCCGGCAACCTATACGGGAGTCTTCACCTTTGTACGCGACTTGTTCGCCCAATTGCCTGAATCCAAAGTCCGCGGCTACAAACCCGGACGCTACAGTTTCAACGTCAAAGGCGGGAGATGCGAAGCCTGTAAGGGAGACGGGATCATAAAAATAGAAATGCACTTCCTGCCCGATGTGTACGTAAAGTGCGATGTGTGCGGAGGCAAACGTTACAACCGAGAGACTTTGGAGATAAGATACAAAGGCAAGAACATATCCGATGTCCTGGACATGACCGTAAATCAGGCGGCGGAGTTCATGAGCAATATCCCATCCATCCACAACAAACTGGAAACCCTGAGGAGAGTGGGCCTGAGCTACATAAAACTGGGGCAGCAGGCGACGACGTTATCCGGTGGAGAGGCTCAGAGGATAAAGCTTTCCAAAGAACTTTCCAAGCGTAGCACGGGCAGCACGTTGTACATCTTGGATGAGCCGACAACCGGTTTGCATTTCGCCGATGTGCGTCAATTGCTCGAAGTATTGAACAGCCTTGTGGAAAACGGGAATACGGTGGTGGTGATAGAACACAACATGGATGTCATCAAGGTCGCCGATCACATAATCGACCTCGGTCCGGAGGGAGGCGCCGAAGGTGGGAGAATAATTGCGCAAGGCGCCCCCGAACAGGTAGCCAAGGCCGCCGGCTCTTACACTGGTCTGTATTTGAGAGAAACGCTGGGACACGAGCGCGGATATAGTCTCATTTCGGCTGACTCGGATTCCCGCAGCGTCTCTTCAGCCAAGGCTTCGGATCTTGAAGAGACAAGAGTCGTAGTTGATCCCGACGCCGACGGAAGACGTAGGAATCGAAAACCCAAACAGGCCGCGGGATAAAATAGTCCCTTTTAAGATTCCCCATTCGACAGAATCGCCGGCCAACCCTCAATCAGTAACCGGTGTTGCCAGACTTGGATTAACACCTACCCTCACTTAAAGGTCAAGGCGGCGCGTGTTCAAACATTTTGCGTCTCTTCCTTAGAAATTCGCGGCCATCTGAAGACGTCCATAAAAGGGGCCAGCTATGATTTTCGCGCCGAGCCCTTGTATGTGCGGCTCCAGGGCCACAGCATTCTTCAACGAGAAGGAGCCAAAAGACACGAGTCCGGTTCAGCGCCCGCTGAACGCCATCGACCCTCATTTCGGGTGATTAGGACATGACTTCTTCTTGTCCGACGAATTTTGGACGCTGCCCACAGGGGTATTCGACAGCATCATGCCTCCGTTGGAACCACCGGTCAAACCTTGTTGCTTTACCGGTTCAACCTGGTCGCCACCGAGCAGCGGGGTTTTACACTGCTTGCATCCGGACTTGCTTTGGCCGGCTCCGTTTCCGCCGGAGCAGCTTGCGCAAGACGCAGACTTAGGCTGGCTTTGAACTTTGCTTTGTGACGCGGAGATATCTTCCGCCACCATAATAGCGGGCTTCACGGTCGTTTGAGCCTTAATCGGTTCCGGTTCCACCATGGCTTGAGAAGCCAAAGGGAGCCACCTTTCCGTAAACCGGATCTCGGCGTAGCACACGCCGGGGCCAAGCACAGCGGCAGTTATTGCGATCATCAGGGCTTTCTTCATATTTTCTCCTGGATGCAGACGGTCTAGATGGGAACTAAAGCGATTATAACAATATTCATGCTGTAATTTCAACTGGTTTGTCACATAATATAAATCACAAAATTGTTACTATACTCTAATGCTTTAAATTAAAGGAAAAAGAGACCTCTTAAATAACTTTACGGCGCACATGGACGCTTTGTGTTTTGGCGAACCGGCGAAGCCGATACAAGTGGGCGAGCCGGATTGAATGAAAAACCAAGATAACAGGCGAGAATGTGTGCGGCAGAGCTGACCTGAGGCGCTCAAGGCACTATTTGATTTGGAGTTGAATATGATTATACGTAATGAGATGGAGTCCGATGTTGAAGTGATATCCGAGGTGACCAAAGCGGCTTTCGAAAATCATCCATACAGTCATCAGACGGAAGTATTCATTGTTAATGCGTTACGAGCCGCCAATGCGCTCACTGTTTCGCTGGTTGCCGAGCTTGGTGGAAAAGTGGTAGGCCATGTGGCTTTTTCGCCTGTGACCATCTCTGACGGTAGTCACCCTTGGTATGGTCTCGGCCCTGTCTCGGTATTGCCGGAATTCCAGAGACAAGGAATCGGAAAATCTCTCATTCAAGAGGGCCTATCCTTGCTGAGAGCTTCAGGAGCCAAAGGCTGTGCTCTTGTGGGCGATCCCAAGTACTATGAACGGTTCGGCTTCAGAAACCTTCGGGATTTGATTCTTGAAGGCGTTCCCGAAGAGAACTTTCTCGCCTTGCCGTTTGACGACACTAGGACTCAGGGAGTTGTGGTTTTTCATCAAGGTTTTTCTGCTAACTGTTAATAGCGGAGCCGCTGCGGTGAGCGTCAATAAGGCCCGGATTCTCTAACAAACGATGATTAGCGGCTGGGCTGGGAGATAAATGTCTAGCCGACGCGGTTCAGGCCTGCTCCATCCTCTCAGAAATTCTTGAGCATTATAACTGCGTCCGGCTTGCTCCAAGTCACTTTTCCGGAGCGGAAAAACACCGGCGCCGCCTGCCGCGTAACGTAATCCTTCACTCGTGAGCGGCCACATGGAGATTGCTTCGTCGTCTCACTCCTCGCAATTACATTTGAGCTTGTCTTTCCCGGCGAAGCGAAGCAATCGCCCTCTCGCAAATGAATGGACACAGCGTAACCCCGTTTTTTCTTGCCAAAACAAGCCGAATTAGTTACTTTCAGGTTCTCCCAGTTCGTTTTTCGAAGCTTCCCATAGACCGTTTGTTGACCATTTACTACTTGTATTTTTGTGCCGCAAGGTTAGAAACGGAGGGCGTCTTAGCCACCGACTATGGGCCGCGCTATGGCTACGCGAGGGGACTCCTCCCGGGAGAGAGAACAAAATTTGATAAAGCAACCGTGGAAGTTCTTGAAGGGTGGTCCGGAGGGAAACTTCTTGAAAGGAGTTCCCCTCCGGAAACATTTTCATAGGAAGACCCTCCCCGGCGCTCTTCCTAAAACTCCCAGGTTTTCGACAGCCTCCAGGTTTAGCCCACAAATTAAATCTTGAAGAGAGGGATCATAAATGGCCGGTATTGAGGATAAGTTCAAAGAATTAGAACAGAGACTCGCTGAGTCGGACGCCGCCGGTGGACCGGATAAAATAGACAAGCAACACAAAGCCGGAAAGATGACGGCTAGAGAACGGGTTTCTGGCTCTTCTGGATGAAGGATCATTCGAAGAAATCGACAAGTTTGTTGTCCATCGCTGCAACGATTTCGGCATGGAAAAATCCGTGATACCCGGCGAGGGAGTGATCACCGGTTTCGGCAAGGTCAACGGGCGAGGCGTATATGTGTTTGCCCAGGACTTCACGGTCTTCGGTGGAAGCCTGTCATACACTCACGCTCAAAAGATCTGTAAGGTCATGGATTTGGCCTACAGAAACGGCTTTCCTCTCATCGGCGTCAATGATTCCGGTGGAGCTAGAATCCAAGAAGGCGTCGAGAGCTTGGGCGGATACGGAGACGTCTTTTATCGCAATGTCAGAGCGTCCGGCGTTATCCCCCAAATCTCCGTCATCATGGGACCTTGCGCCGGCGGCGCCGTGTACTCTCCCGCTGTCACCGACTTCATCTTTATGACTGAAAAGACCAGTTATATGTTCATTACCGGGCCTCAAGTTATAAAGCAGGTAACAAGCGAGGTTATCGACCCTGAGAGCCTCGGCGGGGCCAAGGTGCACGGTAGAGTTTCCGGGGTGTGCCATTTCCATTATCCGACGGAAGCGCAGACTTTGGAAAAAGTCAGAGAACTGCTTTCTTTTTTGCCGAACAATAACAGCGCCCCAGCCCCTGTGGCGCCCTGTGATGACCCCGCGGACAGAATTATTCCCGAGCTGGATGCGGTGATTCCCGAGAACTCGCGCAGACCCTATGACATGAAGAAAGTCATTGTTCCTGTTTTGGATAACCAAAACTTCTTCGAGGCCCATTCGCATTTTGCCAAGAATCTGATCACCGGCTTTGGTAGGTTGGCCGGCAAGACAATAGGCGTTGTAGCGAATCAACCCAACTGGATGGCCGGCTGTTTGGATACCGAGGCCTCGGTGAAATGCGCCAGATTCGTCAGGTTCTGCGATGCGTTCGGGATCCCTCTGTGGACTCTGCTTGATGTGCCGGGCTATCTACCTGGAACCCAACAGGAACATGGCGGAATTATCAAACACGGCGCAAAAATCCTGTACGTGTACGCGGAAGCCACCGTCCCCAAGGTGACTTTGATTACCCGTAAAGCCTACGGTGGAGCTTACGTGGTCATGTCCAGCAAGCACCTCAAGGCTGACATCAACCTGGCCTACCCTTCGGCGGAAATTGCCGTCATGGGGCCTGAAGGGGCGATTCAAATCCTCTTCAGAAAAGAAATTGAAGAAGCCGAAAACCCTGCCGCTCGCAGGGCGGAACTTATCGCTGAATACGTTCGGAAATTTGCCAGTCCTTACAGAGCTGCGGAGCTTGGATTCGTAGACCGAGTCATTTATCCCAGGGACACTAGGACAGTGCTGATAAACGCTTTTGCCCAGCTTGAGAATAAAGTTGAAGAAAAACCGAAGCGCAAGCACGGGAATATACCTTTATAGGTGATAGTTCACCGGGAAACGCCTTTTTTGCAGAAAAGGGGTTTCCCGGACCCTTCCCCAAAGACTTCTAACATATTTAGTCGGCAGAATCGTGGGGCCGGTGTTTCGCGCAGGTTACTTAGTACTCCGTGGCGTAAATACGGTTACGTATTCCGCAGGGTAACGCAGATGAAATTCATAGCCTCTTGCGCCCCGTGAGGGGGCGCTCTTCATTGGTAGCCATGGGTGGAACCCATGGTAGCCGGCTCTATCGACCGGTTTCTTCAACCCCGCAAGGGGTTGAAGACGGGATCGGTTGTTTTTCCAATCCATGGGCTGCGCCCATGGCTATTCATGGGGATTGCCCCTTCGGGGCATGTGCGACGGAATACGACACCGTATTTAGGAAAAGGCGCACTTAGCGCCCGCTACCGACGCAAGCCTCATGGGCCCTAGCGATGGGCCATTGGCGCGTGTTTGGCGTGTTGGCGCAATAGTCGGAGCTCCTTGAATCAGGTTCTGGGAGGAAACGGTTTCCAAGAATAAGCTTTCTCCCGGCGAACTACTACAATTAGAATTCAGGCGGCGAGGTTAAGAATGGAAAAACGCATCAGAGTCGTTGTGGCAAAACCGGGATTGGATGGACACGACAGAGGCGCCAAGATTGTGGCCCGCGCTCTGCGGGACGCTGGGATGGAAGTGATTTATACAGGTCTGCGTCAGACTCCGGAAGCTATCTTCCACACTTGCGTCCAGGAAGACGCGGATGTGCTTTGTCTTAGCTCCCTCTCAGGGGCTCACGATTACTTGTTTCCAAAAATCGCTGAGACTTTTCGCGAAAATGGGGTGAATGACGTGCTCATCCTGGGAGGAGGCATAATCCCGGAGGAAGACATCGCACGCCTCAAGGAAAGCGGCGTCGAGGAGATTTTCGGCCCTGGGACCAGGACCGACGCAATTGTCGATTACATCAAAGGGCATCTCAAGAAACCTTTGGAAGCTTGAGCGTCATCGCGAATAAAGTCTCAGGAAGTCGTCATAGGCGATGGCAAAGCTTATGCCCTCCGCCTGGGACTTGTCTTTTGTCCAAGTGACTACTCCGATTAAATCGCCATCCTGTGAATACAACCCCCCGCCGGAGTTTCCGGGATTAATGGGGGTCTGGGTCTGTAGGAGTCGCAACTTGGCCGCTCCCCCCAATTGTCTTATTCCGGACACGACGCCTTCGGTGTAACTCCAGTTCAATTCAAGAGGATTTCCCACAGCGAATACCTTGTCCCCTATTCTCACCGGACCGCTTTTGGGTTGCGGAAGGAGCGCGGCTTCGGGAGGGCCTCCGGTGACAACCACAGCCAAATCGGTTTCTTGAGGGCCTACCCACCACAAGCTTGCTGATTTGCTCGACCCATCGCAGAAATAAGCGGTTATTGTCTGTGAAGACAGAAACGACCAAAAGTCTTTTTTTGCGAAAGACGGGTCGATCACGTGTCTATTGGTAAGAATTAGGTTTCCGCTCTCCCCTTTGGCTAGAATAACTCCGGAGCCGATAAACTTGTCGCTTCCCAAGAATAACGGCCTCCTTTGTTCGACAATGAAAAACACGTTAGCTTTCAGAGCCTGTTTTATGGGAATCGGAGCGCCGTTGAAATCATTCACGGGCCTAGACACAATCTCCTCAAAGCGTTTGCCTGAGGCGGCCTCATGTTTGGGCGCGTTGAGAAATCCGCAGCCATAAGACCATAGCAGCACATCCGCCAGTCCGATCACCAACCCCAGATAAGCCGCCGTCCGTCCGCGCATTTTCGGCGCCAAGCTCATCTGACCCAAGGCCACGCCGGCCAAAGTCATGGCCACGGCTCCGGTGACTATTCCCACAAGTGGTATGCCCAAGATGGCCAGAACCAATGAAATCACAGCGGCCTGATTTATGTTGGAGGCGCTCAGTCTCATGTATTCTACTCTATGTGCGAATAATCGACCCCGCAAGAAGTTTTGTCAACCGCAATTTAATCGGAGATTTTGTCTGGAAATTTGCCCGCGGCCAAACTTCCGCAATACTGAAGTTCCCCTACAAAATCCCTAGTACAGAATGACATGTGAGTGCAAGAGGTTACACGAGTCAAAGAACGTCAGTATAGCAACATGAACTATCATACTGATATAGTTGGCTAATTTAGCTCACCGCACAAATGCGGTTCAGTAACTGAACTAATTTTGAGTTTCCTCTTGATTTTTCGACTTAATTCTGCTTTAGAGAACTATAGGAGTATTTTATTACTCAATATTAAACTATTGTTAGCAGGAGTTGAGGCATGACTTTGAAACAAATCCGGGAAAAGGCTCGGACGATAGGGGTTAAGAACATAACCCGATATCGAAAAGAGCGTCTGATTCGGGAAATTCAGGAACTCGAAGGCAATTCGCCTTGCTTTAAGAACATCAACGATTGCCACGAGGGCGGTTGCCTGTGGAGAGAGGACTGTCAAAATTAAACCGGAAACATTAAGCGTTTGGCCGGGAAAGCGGATCTAGCCGGCGGATGGGACCCGGGTCCGGCCGAACGCCAATACTGCCTATCAATCCTATTGCTTTACCGCCGGTTTTCCTTCCTTCAGAAGACCATTCACAATTTCCCGAGTTATGGTTTTGTTTTCTCTGACAAAATCTGCGAGTAGATCGGAAACCATCTCGCCCGTGTCGTAGATTTTCTTGCCGTTCCGGCCAAAAATAGCGTATCCATCCCCGCCTGAGGCGAGGAAATCATTGGTCGCTATCGAGAAATCCTTATCAGCGTCAAAAGGTCGGCCTCCAATTTGGGACACTTTCACACGGCCGTCTACAATTTTATGATCCACTCCGAACGTGTACAGTCTGCCTCCGCTTCCGGGGCTCAACTCGAAGCCTTTTTGCAAGACAGCCTCGATGTCCGATCCTTTGAGGTCTTCTGTTACAACCGTTCCCTGAAATGGGAGAGCAGTATAAATATCACCCAAGGTGATGGGGCCTGTCAGTATACCGCCTCTTACCGAGCCAGCGTTTAGGAAAGAGGCGTCAGCTTTGCCGGCCTTGGCAATTAAGTAGGCGATAATTTTGCCCAGGTTCATGTCGGCACCGGAAGCAAGTTTGCTGCGATCTCCTTCGAGATCAATTTCAGCGCTTCCGATGACGTTGTTGAACGTAGCGGCTAGTTTCGCTTTATACGGCTCGATGATCGTAGCGATTTTAGGGTCTTCTTTGATCTTGTCGTCCACAACGATAAGTCTGCCCGAATAGTTGATGATCCTTCCGTCTTCAAAATCTATGTCCAGCCTTCCAAGATACTTTGAATAGTAACCCGCCTGAGCGATAACAGTCTTCCCGATCTCTTGAGGACTAAACAACGCCGTATGGGAATGTCCGCCAATGATCACGTTGATCCGTGGGACCCCCTGCGCCAGCTTCTCATCCTCGCGGAATCCCAGATGGGTCAGAGCTATTACCAACTCCTTTTCCGACACTCCCTGGAGAATTTTGTCCGCTGATGCTGCGGGGTCCTCGAATGTCAGCCCGTTAATATTTTTGGGGTGCGTTGTTACCGGAGTTTCACGGGTCGTAAGGCCCAAAATGAATATCTTGGTCGTTAGGCCTGGAAATTGCTTTTCAACGAAGGGCTCAAATATTGCTTTGCCTCCTTGGTCCTTTATGTTGGCGGAAAGCAACGGAAACTTAAAGAGTCCTTTGAGTCTCAGGAGATTGTCTAAACCGTAATCAAATTCGTGGTTCCCCACCGCCATTGCGTCAAACCCCATGGCGTTGAGCAGTTCCGCTCCCATGTCTCCCTTGAACGCCATGGAAAACGGCGTTCCGGTGAGCAGGTCCCCTGACATTAACAGCAGTGTTTCTCGGCCCTGGTAGCGGCTTTCGGCTTCAATGTCTTTAATGAGTGTTTCCATTCTCGCGAAACCGCCGACTTGACCTTCAGTCGCTTTTTCAACATAGGGGAGGTAATGGGCGTGGGGGTCATTAATGTGCAAAATTGTGAGCTTTAGTAATTCCGCATTAAGCGGTAAGGCATGCAGAAGGAAAATTAGCAGAAATAAGAGCCTGGAAAGGGAAAACAGTCTCATGTGGCGTCACCTGTATTAAGGTTGGAAGCGGTCGCAAGACTCTGGAATCTTTAGGAAGAGTTCCAGGGAAAAGACTTCTCGCTAACTGATAGTTGCTTCGGCGCGTCCATTACAGAGGATTGATCATGACCAAACGCACACTGATCCTGGTTAGCCATGTCAGTGGGTTGTCTCTATGCGGAGCCAAAGACATCATCGATTCGCGAAAAACCCTCCTCAGAGCCCCGATGCGGTTGAATTAATGGGTGTGCCTCAAACCGACGTTGTTGGGCAGGCCTAATCCAGCCATTCCCGGATTCCATGAATTCTGACGCTGGTTGATTACGTACACCTTCTCTCAATTCAGCAGATTTGCAGCGAAGGGCGTGCGTTGAATGTGGCACAAGAGGGAGGCTTCATGCAAGATTTTTCCCTCTGGAGACTTTCCACGAGCCGGCCGCGATCTATCGGCTGAATGATCAACGCCAATGCCGCTCTTAGAACGGCGCTTCTGAAGGTTCGGGATTAACGCCTTGTCATCATTTTAGAAGTTTCTTGAAGGGGGACTAGAAGGGTAACTTCTTGCAAGAAGTTTGTCTCCGGGGACATTTTCATAGGTAGAGATGGTCGGGGTGGCCGGATTCGAACCGGCGGCCTCGTGCTCCCAAGGCACGCACGCTAACCAGGCTGCGCTACACCCCGATGACGCACCAATATAGCCTGCCGATTCGAAAATGGCAAGAGCTGATCGCCAGGAGACTCAACCTTTGATTCCACGGGGGGGCGCATTGTGTGGAGCGGCCTTCTCGGCCTGCCGTTCTGGAGGCGTTAAACCGCATTGGCTCAATTGCGCTCCAATGTTTGAAGGCGACACTGCATCCAACAGCCGAAATCTTACCTGATTGTCATTTTTGCAGGATTTGTCTACGCAAATGTATGCCAATTCGACGGAAATTCGCCTACGATCCAAGATTTAGCGCGTCCTTTCAAGTATCTAAGCCCGTGGCACGATAATGGCTAGATTGGCCTTCAGGGTGATCAAAAATGGACGCAAAAGAATTCGTAGAAAAGAGAATCAAGTGGACTGGACATGCCGGATTTAGGATCGACGGCGATAACGGCGCCATATACATCGACCCATGGCGGATAACAAGCGCTATTCCGGCAGACATTGTCTGTATAACTCACGCTCATTCACGCCATTTTTCTCGGGAAGACATCCAAAAGGTCCTTCGTGCTAGAACCTTTAGCAAGGGCTTGAGAGGCGTTGATCTGGGCCGCCAGGCGACAGCCCTACTGGGGCCGCCGGACTGCAAGTTTAACTCCGGCTCCGATTTTCACGAGGTCGTTCCCGGAGCCGAGCATAGCTTCGGCGACGTGAAGATCAAAGCCACGCACGCTTACAATGTCGGCAAAGACGGACATCCGGCGGCCAAAGGCTGGGTTGGATATCTTGTTACCGTGGATGGAATCACGATTTACCACACGGGCGACTCCGATCTTATCCTTACCATGGGAAGCATCAAAGCCGACGTCTTGATGGTCTCCATAGCAGGGGGATTTACCATGTCCCCCGAGCAGGCTGCTCAAGCGGCTGCCCGTATTAGTCCAAAGGTCGTAATTCCGATGCATTACGAGCCGGACACTTGCAACGACAGCCTGAATGCGTTCGTTTCCCGCGTGTCCTTCGCAGGTCGTAGTCCTTAACCCCGGCGGCTGAGAAAATGAATATTGACAAATGAGGCGTTCCCTCAGCGCCGTTGGGAGGTACGGGTTGCCGCAAGAATATCATTGTGAGAGGGCAGCCTGAAGTTGTCTCCGGTCAACAGCACGTCTAGGAAAACATGGGATTAGACTTGAGATTGCTTCGCCGGCTCTGCCCACAGCGACAAGATTGTGGCTACCCGGCGATATATCCGGGAAATCTTGGGTCACCCTGGGAACGATCCGCGGACCTAAGCGCTCGATGCGCAAATTTTCCCGCCAATCGGCGTGAACCTTGACCTGAAGCTCTTCCGAGCCTTGAAGTTCAGAGCTATCCCTTCTCTCTCACCCCGTGGGAGAGAGTTTCAAACCCGTCTCCCGTTACGGGAAAGACAGAGAGAAGGCGCTCGCAGGTTCGAGTAGGCGTTGTATCCTGCCTAGATGGATCTCCGAACTTGCGCAATGAACCACCAAAGCGGCGTTCCAAAGACAATTTGCTTGCGCTCTACTTCCGCGACCAGCCGAACAGTTTGGTCCGGAGAGGCGGGCCTGTTTACTTGTGTCGGAATTTTCATCCGATTTCAGTCTGGAGGTATTATCAATGATTAACACAGGTGATAACGCTTGGGTATTGGCTTCTTCCGCGCTGGTGCTACTGATGACGCCGGGATTGGCCATGTTTTACGGGGGAATGACACGGAGCAAAAATGTGCTCTCGACAATGATGCACAGTTTTTTTCTCATGGGGCTGGCTTCAATATTATGGATGATGTGGGGATTCAGTTTGTCTTTTGCTCCAGACGCTTTTTGGGGCTTTGTAGGCGGGGGAAAATACTGTTTTCTCACTAACATAGCAGGTATGATGTGGCCTGACTCCACTTTGCCGGCGGCGACATTCGTTGTATTTCAATGCGGGTTCGCCGTGATCACGCCTGCGCTCATATCAGGGGCTTTCGCCGAGAGAATGACCTTTTCATCCTTCATAGCCCTGATGATCCTGTGGGTCACATTTGTCTACTCTCCGGTTTGTCACTGGGTTTGGGGTCCCGGTGGCTGGCTCGCGGCGATGGGAGCCCTCGATTTTGCGGGAGGCACTGTGGTTCACGTTAATGCGGGCATGTCCGCCTTAGCCTGCGCGTTCTATCTGGGGAGAAGGAAGGGCTATGGAACTCTGGAAATGATGCCGCACAATTTGACTCTTACCCTTCTGGGAGCAGGTCTTCTGTGGATAGGATGGTTCGGGTTTAACGCCGGCAGTGCATTGAAAGCCAACGACAGCGCAGCGATGGCCTTTCTTGTCACTCAGCTTGCCACCGGAGCCGCGGCTATGTCATGGGTCTTTGCGGAATGGGCAATCCAGGGAAGACCCACTACCCTGGGCTTCGCCTCAGGGGCCGTCGCCGGTCTTGTGGCCATCACACCCGCAGCGGGTTTTGTCGGACCCGTGTTCGCTACGATTTTGGGAACAATAGCGGGCATAATCTGCTACTTGGCGGTCTTGGGCAAAAGTCGGTTTGGATACGACGACGCCCTGGACGTGTTCGGCATCCACGCTGTAGGTGGCGCATGGGGAGCGATCGCCACAGGGTTGTTCGCTTCAAAGGCCATCGGCGGCGCTGACGGCCTGATTTTTGGAAATCCCCAACAGTTATGGGTGCAAATCGTCGCAGTGGTGGCGGTTGCCGCTTATTCCTTTGTCGTCACATGGGCAATTCTTTATCTGCTCAATTCATTCCTGTATCTCCGAGTTTCCGACGAGGAGGAAGCCGCGGGATGCGATGTGTCCCTGCATGGTGAAGGAGGTTACAACCTGTAGTCTGTCGGGGCAAAGGTCTGAGTTTGCTCCCTAAGAAGTTAAACTCCAGGACACCCCTTGCGTATGAAAGGCGGCCGGGGGAAACTCCTTGAAGGAGGTTCCCCTCCAGCCCTCCCTTCAATGACTTTTAAGATTACAACAACGGCTTCGCCGTCTCTCTCCCCACAGATGGAGCCCCCTTGGTTAGCCATGGCCGCAGTCCGTGGTCTCCGAGGCCAATCCGATAAAGGCATTTTCATAGGCCCCCCTACAGGCCCCTCTTCCGAAAGCTCTCAATTTTTCCAATACCGCCTAATTCCCCGCTCCCGCGGGGAGGCACTCCTCTCTTCAGCTCGTCGGAGACATTGTCCGACGCCGCTTTGGGTGAGCTTAACGCCACGTTTCCGAACAGTAAGACTCCTTCAATCTTCTTCGCACCGGCTACTCCGGTGGAAAAATGCTTGATGTACTCTTTTTCCGGGGTGAGTTCAGGGTTGTCGTTGTCCGTAACATATACAGACCGCGATGCGATCTGCTTATTCTCATTATCGAATAAGACCACTTCGCATCGCACGTCCTTTAGGCGCACCCGCGACACCACCTTGACGGCGCACTGATTGGTGGCGCTATCGATTGTAGGCTCCCAGTACACCGGACTTTCCGAATACGCAAAAGAGACCGCAGAGACCAATATCCCTAATATTGCCAAGCCTTTCCTTAGTGAGCACCAAGACATCGTTAACCTCCCAAAATATACTAGCCAAACACCGTGTTCGGCGCCAACGCAGCTCGCTATTATCGGCTCTTCTTAAGCGTTTTTCAAGTGAGTCGCGCAGGACTTATTCCTTGGCCCCGTTCGCTTTGAGCAGATTCACGATGTCTGTCGCTCATTTGGTTTGCGCCCTCTTTAGGGCGGTCTCTCCGGAAGTGGTCTTTGCGTTGACGTCGGCGCCCATATCCAGAGCCATTTGGGCGATTCCGGGACGACCTATCACAGAAGCGAGCCACAAAGCCCCGACAAGCTTACCTTTGGAATCGGAGTCGCGGCCCTGGCCGATCAGACGTTTCACATCCTCCCGACGGTCGGCCTTGATGGCCGAGATCATATCCAAATGTTCCTTGGTGAGCTTAGGCTCCACGTTAGCCGCAAGCCTGTTACAGCCGGTTACCGTCAGGAATAATAGGCAAACCGCAAATAGACGTTGTATGGCCTGAAGAATGCCGGCGCTTTGTTTGAGCATAAATCCCCCACCGCTGGCCCCGTTGATACACGTTTTAGCGTGATTTACGCAATAGAGTTACCTGTGTTTTAGCACAGGAAGGGTGATGAATTCCCGTTTTTTCATGGCGTAAGAAAGAGATAGCGAATACCTTGAGACGCGCCGGAAGCCGAGCAGCGACCGGACCGGCAACGAACTGCACTAAAGATTCAGGGATGTGACAATATTGTAGACTCTCATTAAAGCGGCTCCAGGTATGGAGTTTCCCCTCGTTCCCAGGCTCCTGCCTGGGAACGCCTGCCATACGGGCCCATGCCCGCAATCTTGAGAGGCCGGTATTATATCCGAGGTTCAGGTTCGTTCAGGCTCCTTATACGTCCGTGGTGAGAGTCAATACAGTCCATATCTCGCATGACCCCTTGTCGCTACGGGATACGCGGAGCCGTAACCTCTGGTTCTAACGCCATTTAGCGGATAAATATACAAAACCGAATGGCGCGGCAGGGACGCCGAGCCCTGCTACGAGACGGCGCCCTTCCCGTCTCCCCTCCGGCCAAATTAAGCTTTTGAATACAAATGGGCAGAAACACTTCGGCCCACACGGCGAATCACTCTGAGAGGCGAAGCCTCTCGGTAAGCGTTCCCAGGCTGGGGCGTGGGAACGAGACAATCAAGAGCGGTTGACAGCCGGCGGGCCACCGCTTTCTAACCTCCCTTTGATCAAATGGCTTATACAGCCCCTGACACAGCGGCGCGTTCGCACTAGAACCTAACGTCTACACGAGTGGTCAGTCGTTGTACTACAACTCAAGTTCGATCTATAAGCCGTAACTTCATATAAAACGGTAGGTTACTACGACACTCTCCCAAGCTCGACAACACCGTGACTTCCAAAATACTTCAAAATAGTAACATCACATTACGACAATTTTGTAAATCCTGGGGGTCTACGGTATGTCTCCTAAAATCTTCAGACTCACTGTCTTGGCATAAAGAGGCCGTGAAATCAGCCCATTGCCATATTGGCTCACCGGAATATTCCGAGATGGCACAACCCTTGCTCTTATCGATGGCAACAGAAAATTAACCGTGAGAGAAGGGCAATGAGAAAAATAGCTATCTACGGTAAAGGCGGAATCGGAAAATCCACGACCACTCAGAATACTGTAGCGGGTCTGGCTGAAATGGGACGCAGAGTAATGGTTGTCGGCTGCGACCCCAAGGCGGACTCGACCCGCCTGCTGCTGGGAGGCCTATCCCAGAAAACCGTCCTCGACACCTTGCGGGCTGAGGGCGAAGACGTGGAACTCGAGGATATCCGTAAGAAGGGTTTCAAAGACGTCATATGCGTCGAGTCGGGCGGTCCTGAACCCGGTGTCGGTTGCGCAGGACGAGGCATCATAACCTCCATCAACCTGTTGGAACAATTGGGAGCTTACGCTGAGAGCGAAAAACTGGATTACGCCTTCTACGATGTTTTGGGCGACGTTGTTTGCGGCGGGTTCGCCATGCCGATTCGTGAAGGCAAGGCGCAAGAGATCTACATCGTCGTGTCCGGTGAAATGATGGCCATGTATGCGGCCAACAACATCTGCAAAGGTATCGTCAAGTTTGCTGAAGCAGGCGGAGTGCGCTTGGGCGGACTTATCTGCAACAGCCGCAAAGTGGATTTCGAACAAGAGATGATTGAAGCGTTTGCCGACATGCTCGGCACTCAGATGATCCACTTTGTGCCCCGCGACAACATGGTGCAAAAGGCGGAGATTCACCGCAAGACCGTCATCGAGTTCGAGCCGGAACATTCCCAGGCCGGCGAATACCGGACTCTGGCCAAGAAGATCGAAAACAACAAGATGCACGTTGTGCCTAAGCCCATGGATACTGATGACCTCGAAAAACTCTTGATCAAACACGGCCTCGCCGGTTGATCCGCAGAAAGCGCCTAAGCGCAAATAATCAAAAGAGGTGACGGATATGTTGCTTATTAGATCAATCGTGCGGCCTACAAAAGTGGATGAAGTGTTGGCGGCTCTGATGGAAGCCGGTTTCCCGGCAGTAACCAAAATATCGGTTGTGGGCCGCGGCAAGCAGCGCGGCATAAAGATCGGCGAAATCACTTATGACGAGATCCCCAAGGAACTGCTCCTCACTGTCGTGCCGGTCGCGGACAAGGATTTTGTAATTAGAACGGTTATCAAAGCGGCGCGCACAGGCGATAAAGGCGCCTACGGCGACGGTAAGATCTTCGTGAGCCCAGTGGATGAAGTCTACACCATCAGCTCCGGCATCAAGGAAATATCCGGGGGCGGAACCGAAGAGGTATCGATATGAAAGAAGTCGTGGCTGTCATCCGAATGAACATGATGAACAAAACCAAGAAAGCGCTTTCCGATGAAGGCATCTCTTCGATGACCGCTAAAGAGGTTTTAGGGAGAGGAAAAGGCCTGGTGGATTACACTCTCCTGGAAGGCGCTGAAAAGGGTTACGAAGAAGCCATATCGCAGCTCGGACAGAGCCAGCGTCTAATCCCCAAGCGCATGTTGCTCGTCGTGGTGCCTCAGGAGCTCGTGCAGAAGACGGTGAACACGATTATTCGCGTGAACCAGACCGGCAAATCAGGTGACGGCAAGATATTCGTCATGCCCGTGATGCATTCCGTCAGCGTGCGGACCGGCGAAGGAGGCGACAGCGTCCTGGACGAAGTGTGATCCGGAACCGGACTTGAGAAACCGGACACGAAACTCACGATACCGGACCGGGCCCCTGCCGGCGGGAATCACATTCCGGAGCGAGAATTCCCGGAAGGGTTCTCACACATTCTCTTTTCGAGGCCGCCCGGGGGTCAGCGTCAACCGATGAGCGGTTGTTTGTCAACGGGAGAAACCATGAAAGCGACTGAAGAAAATAAGATCGTTATGGAGACTGCCTCCATTGAACCCAGCGAAGTCAAGAAAGAACTTCTAAGTAAATATCCGACCAAGGTGGCCCGCAAACGGGCCAAGCAGATCATCGTTAACGAAGTCGGCGTGGAGTTGGAAGTGCCGGAAATCGGCGCCAACGCCCGCACCATTCCAGGCATCATTACTCAGCGCGGGTGCACCTACGCCGGCTGCAAGGGCGTTATACTCGGACCCACCCGCGACATAGTGAATATAACCCACGGCCCGATCGGCTGCGGCTTCTATAGTTGGCTCACACGACGTAACCAGACCCGACCCAATGGGCCGGACGATGAAAACTACATGACCTACTGCTTCTCCACGGACATGCAGGAGGAACACATCGTCTTCGGAGGCGAGAAGAGGCTCCGGGCCGCCATCCAAGAGGCGTACGATCTATTCAAGCCCAAGGCCATCAGCATTTTCTCGACCTGTCCTGTGGGTCTAATCGGTGACGATGTGCACTCCGTGGCCAGGGAAATGAAGGAGAAATTGGGAATCAACGTGTTCGGTTTCAGTTGCGAGGGCTACAAGGGCGTGAGCCAGTCCGCCGGACACCACATAGCCAACAACGGTATTTTCAAGCACGTGGTTGGGCTTAATGACGAACCCAAGGAAGGGAAGTACAAGATAAACCTGCTCGGTGAGTCCAACATCGGTGGGGACGCGTTTGAAATAGACCGTATTCTGGATGATTGCGGAATCACCGTAGTATCGACGTTCAGCGGCAATTCCACATACGACAAGTTTGCAAACGCCCATATGGCGGATCTCAACACCATCATGTGTCACCGTTCAATCAACTATGTGGCTGAAATGATGGAGACCAAATACGGCATACCCTGGGTTAAGATCAATTTCATCGGGGCCGAAGCAAGCGCCAAGTCTCTGCGTAAGATAGCCGACTACTTTGAAGACCCGGAACTGATCGAGCGTGTTGAACAAGTCATAGCCAAGGAAATGCCGGAAGTGATCAAGGTGCGGGATGAAGTGAAGTCCCGATGTGAAGGAAAGGTGGCCATGCTCTTCGTAGGTGGTTCCCGGGCGCACCATTACCAGGAGCTTTTCCGAGAGATCGGCATGCCGACAATTTCAGCCGGATACGAGTTCGCCCACAGGGACGACTATGAAGGCCGCAAAGTGCTGCCGACCATCAAGGTTGACGCTGACAGCAGAAACATAGAGGAACTGGAAATTCATCCCGATGGGGAACGGTTCCGTCCACGCAAGACCGCCGAGGACCTGGAGCGCCTAAAAGCGAAGGGTTTCCGCTTCAAGGACTATGACGGCATGATGCCCGAGATGCCGAATAAAGCGTTGGTTATAGACGATATCAGCCAGTACAAATCAGAAAAGCTCATTGACATATACAAGCCGGCAATCTTTTGCGCAGGCATCAAGGAAAAGTTCGCAGTACAGAAAAAGGGCATCCCTATGAAGCAGCTCCATAGTTACGATTCAGGCGGCCCGTACGCCGGTTTCAAAGGAGCCATAAACTTCTGGCTTGAGATTGATCGCATGGTCAACAGCCAGGTGTGGAAGTGTCTCAAAGCGCCCTGGCAGGAAAGCCCCGAACTGGCTGCCAAATACGCCTGCGATTGAGCCATTGAGGAAGGAACGGACCATGTTATTACGACATACACCTAAAGAAATCACCGAACGAAAAGCCTTGGTCATCAACCCGGCAAAGACATGCCAGCCCATCGGAGCCATGTATGCGGCCTTGGGTATTCACGGTTGCCTTCCGCACAGTCACGGCTCCCAGGGCTGCTGCGCATACCATCGAAGCACCCTGACCCGCCATTACAAAGAACCGGTGATGGCGGCCACCAGCTCATTCACGGAAGGAGCTTCCGTGTTTGGTGGGCAGGCAAACCTGCTGCAGGCGATCGACAACATTTTTACCATATATAAACCGGACGTTATAGCCGTGCATACCACGTGCCTGTCCGAAACCATAGGTGATGATATCCCCCAGATCGCGAGCAAAGCCGAGGCTGAGGGAAAAGTTCCCAGGGGCAAATTCGTCATTCATGTGAATACTCCAAGTTATGTAGGCACCCATGTGACGGGATTCGCCAACATGACCAAGGCCATGGTGGACTACTTCTCACAGTACACCGGGAACAAGATCAATCAGATCAATATCGTCCCGGGCTATGTTGAGCCGTCCGACATGGAGGAACTCAAACGCATCGCGGAGCTGATGGGTGTCCGCACGGTTATGTTTCCGGACACGTCCAGAGTGCTCAATCGGCCACAAACGGGAAAGTACGAAATGTTTCCCAAGGGTGGCGTGACAATTGAAGCTCTTAGGAGCACCGGCGACAGCATGGCCACCATAGCCCTGGGGAAGATGGCTTCATCGCCTGCGGCCAAAGCGCTGGACACCAAGTGCGGCGTCCACTGCGAAATCCTGGACCTTCCCATAGGCTTCAAAGCCACCGACAGATTTGTAGACACGTTGAGAAGAACCGCAGGAATCGTTGTTCCGGACGTCATCAACGAAGAACGTGGACAATTATTGGACATCATTACTGATATGCATCAGTACTTCTACGGCAAGAAAGTGGCTTTAGCAGGAGATCCGGATCAGTTGATAGCGCTTACAGAATTCCTGGTGTCCATCGACATGTGGCCGATCCACATCGTAACGGGCACGACAAGCAAGGAATTTGAAGCTCGCATCAAAGAGATCACCCGACACGTCCCGCACCCGGTAAACGTGAAAGCAGGCGGGGATATGTTCCTTCTGCATCAGTGGATCAAAAACGAACCGGTGGACCTGCTTATAGGCAACACGTACATGAAGGTACATAGCCCGTGACGAAGACACCCCTCTTGTGCGTTTCGGGTTCCCCATCCTGGATCGTGTCGGACACAGCTACTTCCCCACCGTTGGATACCGCGGCGGCATGCGGCTGCTGGAGAAGATTCTGGACGCCGTCTTGGAGCGGCAGGATAGGGACGCCGAAGAAGAGAGCTTTGAACTGGTGATGTAGGAGAGTGAGATACTCCACAATAGACCGGCTCTCGTCCGAACGGCCTATAATACCGTTAATAGTATCTCAATAACGACGACTGAACCTAGGGCGCCCGGACTGCGCCGACCCAAAATCAAACATTACGCTGAGGCGTCGGCCTCAGCAAAAGGATAACAACGATGCAGAAACCGGACTATCACTTCTTAGTGTGCGCAAGTTTTCGGGGCACTGAAGCCAAAGGTAAATGTATCAAGAAAGAGTCCCTCCAATTGATTCCCCATTTGGAGGAAGAACTGGCGGACCGAGGTCTCAATGCCATGGTGTCCAGCACAGGTTGCCTGAAACTCTGTGAAGAAGGCCCCGTGATGATAGTTTATCCCCAGGGACATTGGTACCGCGGTGTGACCAGCACCGATGTGGTGGATGAAATTCTGGACGCCATTGAAGAAAACAGGGTGGCAGAGGAATATTTGTTGGCGTGAAGGGAAGCCTATATCTGTGAGCGGCGAAAGCCTAGATTGCTTCGTCGTTTCACTCCTCGCAATTACAGTGGGACTTGTCTTTGCGAGCGCAGCGAAGCAATCTCCCGAACATAATTGAAGATACGTCCCAAAGCTAATCGGGAACCACAGCTCGAACTCGGGAGATGAGAAATTCCATTGGTCCCGGAATTCTTGTTGGATACGCCGAGGCTCCTTGTCCGTCATTCCTGCGAAAGCAGGAATCCAGCGGTCTTTCCTGGGTTCCCGCTTTCGCGGGAACGACGAAAGACATTCACCAATAGCGCCCGGCGGGCCGGCGTTGGTAAAAGAGAGGAACAAGACCCATGACAACAGCAGTCTTCGAGGAACGAAAAGACCAGATCCATCGCAAGGGCGAACAGCCTTTTCGCATGGACTGCGACAGAGACAGTCTTGCGGGGGCTGTAAGTCAGCGGGCATGCGTATTCTGCGGTTCCCGTGTGGTGCTTTACCCCATTGCGGACGCTCTACATTTGGTTCATGGCCCCATAGGATGCGCGGCTTACACTTGGGACATAAGAGGGGCGCAATCTTCGGGTCCCGATCTGCACAGGCTTAGCTTCTCCACGGATCTCCAAGAGACCGACGTTATTTTCGGAGGAGAGAAGAAACTATATCAGGCGCTAGTGGAACTCATTGACCGACACTCCCCGAATGCGGCCTTCGTCTATTCCACCTGCATTGTAGGATTAATCGGCGACGACCTTGAAGGTATCTGCAATCGAGTGGCCCGGGAAAAAGGTATTCCGGTAATTCCCGTGCAATCGGAGGGTTTCAAGGGCAATAAGCGCGCAGGTTACAACGCGGCGTGCAAAGCAATGTTCAAACTGATGGGCACAGGGGATGTCTCAGACGTCTCTCCATTGAGCGTCAACATTTTGGGAGACTTCAACCTTGCCGGAGAAATATGGATAGTGCGTGATTACTTCGAGCGCATGGGTCTGCAAATTGTCGCCAACATCACAGGCGACGGCAGAGTCGCCGACATCCGCAGAGCGCACGGCGCTTCTCTAAACGTCGTGCAATGCTCAGGTTCCACTATGGACCTGGCTCATATGATGAAAGAAGAATTTGGGACCGCCTTCTTGCGAGTCTCTTACTTCGGGGTCGAGGACATGGCCCAGTCTCTTTATGACATTGCCGGATTCTTTGGCGAGCGCGACCCGCAAATGATGGAGCGCACGGTCAAGGTAGTCCAAGAAGAATTGGGTAAGATACTCCCTGAACTGGAAATATATCGAAAGGCGTTACTCGGAAAAAAGGCTGCGATTTATGTGGGCGGCGCTTTCAAGGCATTTTCGCTGGTGAAGGCCTTTCGCAATATAGGCATGGATGTGGCGCTGGTCGGTTCCCAAACGGGAACGGAAGAGGACTACAGACAGCTTCACGAAATCACTGACGAGGGAACGATAATAGTGGATGATTCAAATCCGCTCGAACTGGCGTCTTTTCTGCAAGAAAAACCGGTTGACATATTTGTTGGCGGGGTAAAGGAACGCCCCATCGCTTACAAGTTGGGAGTCGGATTTTGCGATCACAACCATGAGCGCAAAGAGGCTCTAGAGGGATTCATAGGCATGCTGAATTTTGCCAAAGAGGTTTATTCCACGGTCATGAGCCCTGTCTGGAGATTCACACCGAGGAACCAGACGCTGCGGCCAAAACTCAAAGCCGCCGTTTGATAGGAATGAGCCAGGCCCGTACTACCCATTTGGTTACGCGGAGAGATTCGGCGCCCGCTGGAAGCGAGTTCGCAAAGACAAGTTCAAATGTCATTGCGAGGAGTGAAACGACGAAGCAATCTCAAAATTCGCCGTTCATAACCGAATTGTTGCGCCCCGGAATTCATCAAGAATAGCGAAGGTCGGTCCAATGTCTCACAAGCCGAAGAAGATAGAGAAAGAAGCGCATCACGAGCCCTACGTTTCAACAACTAACGCCTGCAAGCTGTGCAAACCTCTGGGAGCGAGTATAGCGTTTCGAGGCGTCGAAGGCTGCGTGCCATTCTTACACGGCTCCCAGGGATGCGCTACCTATATGCGCAGATACATTATCAGCCATTTCCGTGAACCAATGGATATCGCTTCCTCATCTCTCGGCGAGAAGCACGCTGTTTACGGCGGCGGACCCAACCTGAAGCTTGGGCTGAAAAACGTTATGACCAAGTACAGCGCCGGCTTGATAGGCGTGGCGACTACATGCCTGACCGAGACCATTGGTGATGACGTACCGATGATTGTGAATGAATTCCGTAAAGAATTTGCAGACACTATTAAAGAACAGGGTTCGCCCGACGTGGTGACCGTGTCCACGCCCAGTTATTCGGGCACGCACATGGAAGGATTTTATGCCGCAGTCCAAGCGCTGGTGGCGCAGCTTACCAAGCCGTCTGGACGGCGTCACGAAGGCGTCAACGTCTTGCCGGGCTTTGTGTCGCCCGCAGACGTTAGGTTCTTGAAACGACTGATGAAAGATTACGGTCTGGACGCTACTATTCTCCCGGATTTGTCGCTCACGCTCGACGGCCCTGCCCTTGCTGAATACGAAAAGCTTCCCTCGGGGGGCACACCGATAGCGAAAATTGAACGGATGAGCGGGGCCCGGGGCACTCTCGAATTTGGGAGAACGCTCCAGCACGGCTCCTCAGCCGGCAAGTTGTTGAAGGAGAAATTTCAGGTTCCTTTGTTACTCTCTCGGGCTCCCTATAGGTCTCAGAGAGACCGATAGATTCATGGAAGCCCTGGCCCAAATATGCGGCAAACCGGCGCCGGAAGAGTACGCCCTCGATAGAGGACGCCTGGTGGACGCTTACGTGGACGGGCACAAGTACATCTTCGGCAAACGGGTAGTGGTATACGGCGAGGAAGATCTCGTAATCGGTTTGACGGCGTTTCTGGCTGAAATCGGGGCAATGCCCGTTTTGTGCGCCTCCGGCGGTAAGAGCGGCTGTTTCAAACAGTCAATAGAAGAAGTGACAAAGGGTTTGCTCCCCGAGGCGCCGCTGGTCCTCGAAGGGAAAGACTTCTACGAACTGGCCGAGTGCGCCGAAGATCTCAAACCGGAGCTACTCGTGGGCAATAGCAAAGGTTACCATCTTGCACGTAGGTGGAATATTCCGCTGGTGCGGGTCGGTTTTCCCATTCATGACCGGTTCGGCGGGCAAAGGATAAGACATATAGGCTACAGCGGAGCGCAGGATCTGTTGGATCGCATTCTTAACGCAGTGATAGAGGCCAAACAAGAGAACTCGACCATTGGCTACAGCTACATATAAGGATTGAAACCATGAGCGGGCTAAACAGAAATCTACATCCATGTTTTAATGCTGACGCTAAAGGGAAATTCGGCAGGGTCCATCTTCCGGTCGCTCCGGAGTGCAACATCAGGTGCAATTACTGCAATCGGAAATACGATTGCGTAAACGAAAGCAGGCCTGGGGTAACCAGTTCCGTGCTGGGTCCGGACCAGGCTGTGGTCTACTTGGGCAAAGTGCTCGAAAAAATGCCGAACATTTCTGTGGCGGGTATAGCCGGACCGGGAGATGCTTTTGCGAATCCGGAAGTGACATTGGAGAGCCTTAGGCTTATCAGAAAGAATTTTCCCGATCTGATCTTGTGTCTTGCCAGCAACGGCTTGAACTTAAATCCCTATGTTCAGGAGCTGGCCGATCTCAATGTCTCCCACGTGACCGTGACAATCAACGCTATCGATCCGGAAATAGGAGCGAAAATCTACTCTTGGGTGCGAGACGGTAAGGTGATTTTGCGGGGACTAAAGGCTGCCGGCCTGTTGCTGAAACGTCAGCTTGAAGCGGTCAAAGCCCTTAAGGCCGCCGGAGTGGTGGTTAAGATAAACACAATCGTCATTCCGGGGATAAACGACCATCATGTGCCGGAAGTCGCTAAGAAAATGGCTGAGCTCGGGGTGGATTTGCACAATTGCATGACTATGTTTCCGACAGCCGGAACTCCATTCGAGAATATTCCGGAACCCTCGAAGGAGCAAATGAGCATTATCAGGTCCGAGGCTGAAAAGATAATCCCTCAGATGAAGCATTGCACCAGATGCAGAGCGGATGCGGTGGGGCTGTTGGGTGACGACAAATCTCAGCAATTCAGGGGCTGCTTGTCGGATTGCTCAAAGATCGCGCTGTTCAACGGTAACCGCCCCAACGTGGCGGTAGCTACTCTGGAAGGCCTTTTGGTCAATCAACACCTTGGCGAGGCTTACAAGTTCCAGATTTGGGGACAACAAGGCGAAGACTACTCTTTGATAGAAGAGCGTCGAGCCCCCGAGCCCGGCACAGGTCTCAGACGATGGTTGGAATTGGCTGAAATGCTGGGAGATTGCCGTGCGATTCTCGTCAGCGGACTTGGGGATTCTCCAAAGCACGTACTGAAGGAACACAACATCGTCCCGATAGAAATGGAGGGCCTCATCAAAATGGGACTGGACGCAGTCTACAAGACGGGCAATATAACGGCCCTGAAGGCCCGAAGAGGCGGCGGATGCTCCAAGGGGGTCGCGTGCTCAGGGTCCGGAGAAGGATGCGGGTGAGCCATATCGCGGTTGCGGAAGGCGCCGCAAACAAATCTTCCTTTGAAAACACGTCTGGAGGGAAACTTCTTGAAAGAAGTTTCCCTCCAGACCTCCCTTCAAGAAACTTTCAATATTGCGACATAACGGGTCGCAATTCACAAAGTTCAATGCGCAACAAAGAAATTGAGACATTTTCATTCTTCGTTGTGGCCAACCCGAGGTCATGGGGGGGGCCTATGAAAGCGCCGCTGTAGCGGACTTTCTTGAAAGAAGTCACCCTCCAGACCTCCCCTCAAGAACTTCCAATTTCTGCGCCACGGCTTCCCCATTGGCTCCCAATCTCGACGAGTACTACTATGCGTCCTTCAAAGAGCCACCCAACCTTTTCTTGCGTCAAAATTCAATTCTGTGCCGTTACTCCCGACTTTTTCGTTTCCCATCGCAGTTCAAAATGGTATGCTCCGTAAGATTACGTCCGAACCTTGATGAAACCGGGCAAGTGGTATAATATTAAATATGGCTGATAGACCAGAACCGGAACTCATCGACCGCTTGAAAGGTATCTTTCTTCCTGCGCTCGCTTTTGTCGCCATAGGCGCCATGTGGGAACTAACGGCAAAGTTCAGCGGATGGAGCGCATCCGTGCTTCCGTCCCCTCGTGACGCAGCCTGGGGCATGTGGGAACTTGTCCTGAACGGCACGTTATTGAAACATTCAGTCGCAAGCCTCTTCAGAGTAACGGTGGGTTTTTACTTTGCCGTTATACTGGGTATACCTTTGGGCATCATCCTGGGCTGGTGGAAAACCGGCCAACTTCTCTTTAACTCCGTGATTCAGTTTCTGAGGCCAATTTCGCCGCTGGCGTGGATACCATTGGCTATGCTCTGGTTTGGCATCGGAGATAAGCCGGCAATTTTCTTGATTTTCCTGTCGAGCTTTTTTCCCCTTCTTTTGAGCACCATTAACGCCGTCAATCATATAAACTCTCTGTATTTCCAGGTTGCTGCCAACTTCAGGTTTTCGAGGTTCGAGACCGCGACCATGATCATTTTCCCCGCCATCCTTCCAGGCATTCTTCCCGCCTTGAGAATCAGTCTCGGGATAGCTTGGCTGGTAGTTGTCGCCGCTGAAATGATAGCCGTAAAGTCGGGATTGGGTTACCTGATACTGGACGCAAGAAACGCATTACGCATGGACTATGTTATTGACGCCATGCTTGCGATCGGGGCCATCGGAATGATGCTCGACAAAGTCATCCGACTATTGAATCGAATCAAATCTGTGTCTTGGGGTTCCGTTTGAATGGGACACATAGTCATTAAAGACCTGTTTAAGACATTCTTCGAACGTCGAAATAATCGACGCCTAATGAATTCCGATCCGGATTCTCACCATGGCGACCAATTACCGGTGCTGGATTCGATAAACCTCGAGTTTCCGGATGGAGAGCTTGTTTGTCTGCTAGGACCTTCCGGGTGCGGAAAGACAACCCTTGTACGCATAATTGCGGGATTTGAAAAGCTTTCTTCAGGAACCGTCCTCATCGACGACCAGCCGGTTAACGGCCCAAGCCCCGGCAATATTTTTGTGTTCCAGCATAACGGCCTCCTTCCCTGGTTTACTGTCTGGGAGAATGTCACTCTCGGATTGCGTCATATGAAGGACAAACAAGCCATTGCGGACAGAGCCAGGGAGTATTTGGACATTGTGAACCTGACCGGTTTTGAACACCACTATCCGCACCAATTATCAGGCGGTATGCAGAGGAGAGCGGAACTGGCCCGCGCTCTAGTGGTAAACCCGGAAGTTCTCTTCATGGACGAGCCTTTTGCGGGGCTTGACTTCTTGACTCGAATCAAAATGCGGGAAGAAATCATCAACATGCACGAGTTTATAGGAAAGACCATTATCTTCATAACTCACGACATTGAAGAAGCTCTAGTCATGGCGGATCGTGTGGTGGTCTTCAGTGACAGACCCGCGCAGGTGAGGATGGATATCGAGTTGAAGTTTGAGCATCCGCGAGATTTTAGCTGCGACATGGTTTTGGAGAGGCTCCGCCGAGAGGTGTATCAAGAGCTCGGAGTGCATTATGCCCTCTAATCCCAAGGAATGGTTACATTTCTCCACGTTCTCCAAGATCCTGCTTATTGCCGTTGGATGGCTGTTCCTAATTTCCTTTTCCCATTACCGCCTCAATTACGAAGATACCGACAGGGTCGTCATTCGGATGGGATATATGCCGGTAGTCACCAACCTGGCGGCCCCGTTGCTGGATTACGCCAGCAAGGACAATAGTGGTGTCCGATTCGAGGCCCTGAAGTTTTCGTCTTTTGCCGAGATGGGAGAATCCCTGCGAGGCGGGACCATTGACGTCGCCTTTATTATCGCTCCTTTGTCCATAGTGCTGCATCAACAGGGAGCGGGGGTCAAAATTGTCTACATAGGCAATCGACATGAAAGCACCCTTGTCTACAGAAAAGGTCTCGACGTAAACTCATTCGCCGATTTGGCCAACAAGAGTATTGCCGTGCCGATGCGTTACTCCGGACACAACATAGCGGTCCGGCAGCTCGCCGAAAAGTATGGAGTTACGGGCGGTTCTTTGAACGTCGTCGAAATGAACCCTCCTGATATGGCGTCGGCCTTAGCGACAGGATCTTTGGACGCTTATTTCGTGGGTGAACCCTTTGCCGCAAAAAGCGTGTATGGAGGCGAAGCAAAGGTGCTCTATTACGTCGAGCAGATTTGGCCCGGTTTCATATGTAACCTTGTCATCGTTCGTGAGGATTTTATCCTGAAGCACCCGGAACGAGTGAAAATGTTGGTCCAAGGCGCGGCCAGGTCAGGTTATTGGGCCCGCGCTCACCTGGACGAAGCCGCGAAGATCGCGGTCTGGTACCTGGAATCAACCACAGGCTGTCGTTGATTACGCCTTGAACACACCTCCCAATCGTGTCGTATTTGACCGTTTCATTCCCGTTAAAGAAGAAATCCAGTTTCTGGCGGACGAAATGGTCCGGTTCAATTTGCTCAAAACTAACGATATTGGGGGCCTGGTTGATGACAGGTGGGCAAACAGCGCGAATCTGGAGGGGATAACCGATATCAAGTCTATTCTCCAGCCGCCGAAGAAGAGATAGAGTCTTGAGCCGGCCGCAATACCTGAAATATTCTTCTCGTTCCCAGGCTCAGGCCTGGGAACGCATGTCGGAAGGCTCTAGCCTCCTACTCGAATCCCAGGACCCTAATTCCGAAAAAGAGCGTTCAATTTCATCAAACAGCCGGGCCTAAACCAACAGATATTTGTGTCTTATTTCCTCGTTGTCTCTTAATTCCTGTATGGTCCCACTATATCGGATGACGCCGTTATCCAGAATGTATCCCCGATCGCTCAATCTCAACGCCACTTTTTGATTCTGCTCGGCAAGAAGCACCGTAAGTCCTTTATATTTCAACATGGCGATCTGTTCTTCCAGCATGTTCACAATGATCGGGGCAAGCCCCTCGGTAGGTTCGTCCAGGAGTAGAAACGCGGGATTCGTCATAAGCGCCCGGGCGATTGTCAACATTTGCTGCTCGCCTCCGCTGAGAAAGCCCGCTCTTCGGTGGTCTATATGCCGCAAGGGGGGGAAAAAGTCGTAGACAGCGTCTTTGTTCCACGTGTTCCCGGCGCCGGTGTTTCGTTCTGATATTTCGAGATTTTCTCCCACCGTTAAATCCGCGAAAACCCGCCTGTCATCAGGCACGAATCCTATTCCTTTCCTGGCGACAAGGAATGGAGCCGCTCCGGTGATATTGACGCCTTTGAATTTTATCGAACCCTCACGCGGCGGGACGAGCCCCATAATACTCTTCATTACGGTGCTCTTGCCCGCTCCGTTTCTTCCCAATAGGCAGACAATTTCGCCTTCGGAGACGTTCAGGGACACTCCGAAGAGTATGTGGCTCATTCCATAGTAGGTATTAATTCCTTCAACTTCCAGCATCGACCTCAAACCCCTAAATAGGCTTCCTTGACTTCTCTGTTTTCGCGGACTTCGTCAGGCGGGCCTTGGATTATTGAGACGCCCTGCTGCATAACCATTATTCGATCGGCAACGGAAAAGACCAATTCCATGTCGTGTTCACAGAATAATATGGTCAACCCGAACTCGCTGCGAAGCCGATTTATGAGCCTCACCGTCGTGGCGGTTTCTTCGACGGACATTCCCGCGGTGGGCTCGTCCAATATCAGCAATTGCGGATGGTTGCCGAGAGCAATAGCCATTTCGAGAACTTTTTGATCCCCGTGCGACAGCGACCCGCTTGTCACATTGGCCAAGGAAGCCAGGCCCACGTTCTCGAGGATTTCTTCGGTATCTTTAACGGCAAGCTTGTCCGCCGTGGAAAACAGGTTGAATGTCTTCCGCTTGAAAGAGAGCACGGCGGCCTGGACGTTTTGAAATACAGTCAGACGGCTGAAGATATTTACGATTTGAAAGGAGAGGCTGACGCCTTTCCGGCAGATTTGATAAGGTGGAAGTTTGGAAATATCTTCGCCTCTGAAGACTATCCGACCTTTGTCCGGTTTGAGGTGGCCGGTAATCAGCTTGAACAGAGTGCTTTTCCCGGCGCCGTTGGGACCGATTACCGCTACAATTTCGCCGGTTTTGACCGACAAATTAGCCTTCTTAACGGCCATGAAACCGTCGAAGGATTTTTGAGCCGCTTCGATAGTCAGCATCATTTATTCTCTAGGGTCAACGGCTTTGCCGAGGCGCCGAAACGTTCGTTGAAATATCCCAAGACTCCTTCAGGGAGAAAAAAGATCAGCAGCATTAATATGATTGCCATGACAAGGGTCCAATACTCCGTATATGCTCCAACAAGCGTCCTGAGCACGACAATTATTGTAGCGCCCAGCATGGGTCCCCAAAAAGTAAACCAACCTCCCAGGAGACACATAATGAGTATTTCCAATGACAGGGTCCAAAACATCAGATCCGGGAACACGGAGCCCTCGACCGTCACGAAGAGCACGCCGGCCACGCCTCCGAAGAAACCCGCGATTATAAGACCCGTTAGCTGGTGAACTCTAACGTTTATCGCTATGCCTTCACTCCGCTCGGGGTTGTCCCTAACCGCTTGGAACAATCTGCCGAATGGGGAATTTATGATCCTGAACATCAAGAACAAGCTTACCGCCGACACCGCCAAAACGAAATAGTACCGAGCCTGTGATGGAAGATATGAAACCCGGCAAGGTTATGCCATGGATACCATCATCGCCGCCCGTGAAAGAATACCATCGGAAAACTAAAGCCCAGACCAGAGACCCCAAGGACAGTTGAAGCATGCCGAAGTACAATTTTGACAGGCGCACACAGATTATGCCCATAACAAGAGCTAGAATCGCCGCCAACACGGGACCGAAAATGAAGGCTATCACAGGTGGTAAACTCGTTTTGGTCAGCATAAGCGCAAAACCGTAAGCCCCTGTTCCGTAAAAAACCGCATGGTGGAACTGGTACATTCCGCCGAAGCCCAAAACGAGATTCAAGCTGGTGGCCAACAAACCTGTAACCATGATCAGGGCGAGCATATAAACATAGAATCTGGGCAGGAAAAAAGGTCCCACGAGCAACAGACCGAACAGCGTCAATCCGAATATTTTTGATTTCCAGCCGACGGACAAAATAAAAACCTCACCACGTAGCCTTCAAGAGTCCTTTGGGACGAAAAACGAGGACGATTACAACCGCGACATAGGGAAACACTATGGCGAATTGTGGCCATACCAACACACCTATGGAATCCGTGAGTCCGAATATCAGAGCCCCCAGTAAAGCGCCCCAAATGTTGCCGAGGCCCCCGATGATGACAATGAGGAACGCCTCCATGATGATGGTGTGATCCATTCCTTGATTAATGTTTTGGGTGGGAGCCACCAAAGCGCCTCCCAAGCCGGCAAGAAAGCAACCGATGACAAACACGAAGGCAAAAATCCAGCTTACGTTTATTCCCACGGCGCCTACCATCTCGCGGTCCACAGCAGCGGCGCGAGATTTTGCCTATTTTCGTCTTGTTGGTTAGAAACCACAGTCCCAACGCAACCAACGGGCCAACCACCAGGAGGAACAAGTTGTACTTAGGAAACGGCATGGCCAGAATCGACACCGAGCCCTCCAAAACGGTCGGAACCGCCAGCGAACGATAATCCGATCCCCAGATCAGCTTCACCAGATCCCGAAAAACAAGCATCAGGGAAAAAGTGAACAGCAGCAGCATAAGGTGCTCTCTGTCGTAGAGCCGACAAAAAATACTCCGCTCCACGGCGAGGCTGATAATGGCGACACCAAGGGGAGCGACAATCAATGCGACCCAAAATCCCGCGGGGCCTCCCACAAATTTCGCGACCGAGTAGGCCAGGAACGCCCCTATCATATACAGGGATCCGTGAGCCACATTCGGGATGCGAAGCACGCCCAAAATCAAACTCAGGCCCGAAGAAACTATGAAGAGGATGGTGGATCTGCTCAGCCCGACAAGAACTTGCTGGAAGAATCCGGAAATCGATATGTTGGATACAATCTCCATTTGCAACTCAAACATCATCCAATTCGTGAAGTATATTCGGTGGGCTCTTTAAGGAATAGGGCTCACGCGAGCGCAACGCTGATCGGAATCATTGTTGTAATAAACCGGGATCGAATCCTGGAGCTATTAAAGCCTGAGCGCTATATGGCGGATTTTTGGCTACGCTCCCGTTTGCGCCACATGAGAGCCGGAGGCTTTCTCTTTAGTGGCGGCCGGCCTCCGTGCCGGCTAGTGATATTGAGCCGGCAGGGTGATCCAAGGATTGACAGCGCATCCGACACTGCGCCTGCAAAAACTTCCCACTAAACCTCAATACTTGTGACTTAGTACAGCTTTTCACAATTACGGTCACGGATTGTTATAGGATGTGCGTTCGGGGCTGAAGAATCCGCAACTGTATTTATGAAAATCAGTCCTTAGAAGTTCGTGACCGTTCACTAGCCCCGAGCCCCGTAAGTTCGCGCTAACCCCCGCCCCCTAACCCCTTCCCTAAGAATGGGGAAGAGGGACAGAAGCCCCCTCTCCAACCTAGGAGAGGGGGTGAGGCTGAGGGTTAATTATGCGCCAAAAGCTATTCTCCTCGGGCCTTTTTGATTTCTTCCACCGGCGGAATGGCTTCTTCCGGCGGAATAGTAACGATGTCTGTTCCGATCAGAAAATCGTATTTGGGGTCTTTCTTGGTACGTCCCATATACATAGGTAACATAATCTGATTGTCGTATTCGCGGATCTTCAGAGGCCCTATAGGGCTGTCTATCTGCAACCCGCTCAGCGCCTCAGCGAACTTTTCTTTGTCCACGGCGCCCGCTTTTTCGTACGCCTTGGCGATGAACTGGGCGGAGTACCACCCGATCAAGCTTCCGAATGAGGGATATCTCCCGTAGGCTTTCATGAATTCATCCGAAAAAGCCTTGTTTGCCGGTGTTTCAGGAAAATAAAAGTAATAGTTGGCAGTGCCCAAGACCCCCTCAGGGGCTTCCAGGCCGAGTGGTCTCAATGTTGAGAGCTCAGTGGCCGTATGCATTATAAAAGGCACGCGTTCATTAAACTGAGTAGCCTTTGCCGCCTTCAGAAAAGGCACGCACCCTGATCCGCCGGTAGCCACTATTACGCAATCGGGTTTGGCGGCAAGTATTGACGTGATATAAGGAGTAAAGTCAGGCTCTCCGACTTTCCACCACGACTGCCCTATCAGATTTACCTCAGGCTTCAGCTTTTTCAGATTATTCCAGATTCCATCGGCTATGGCATGACCATACTCGTAATCGTCCCCGGCGATCCAGTAGTTCACATACGGCAATTTGGCCAACGCAGCCGCAGCCGCCCTGCCCGCCATTTCCGTGTTCTCGTTCATTGAAAAGACGTATTTGTGTCCCTTGGAGCCGGTAATGTTGGCGCTCTTCGAGGACGTGGCCAGGAACGGTATCCTCTCTTTCTTAGCCAGATCTGAAACCGCAAGGGCTACCGCGCTGTTGATTGTCCCCATGAGAAGATCCACGTTCTCTCTCATGATAAGCTCTTTGGCAGCGCTCAGAGCTAGATCGGTCTTGAACTTGTCGTCACGCGTCACGAAGGTAATCTGTTTGCCCAAGATGCCGCCATTAGCGTTTATCTTGTCCACAGCCAATTTGAAACCATCCCTGACGTCGTTGGTATACGTGCTCGGAGGGCCCGAATATGAGTCTATGATCCCAATTTTGATGGAATCCGAAGCCGAGCTCATGCCGGCGGGAACAAACGCCGCCAACACTACCAATGCGCAGCACACCGCGATGACCAATCTTTGCACGACAAAGACCTCCTTGCAGTTGTTTTTCCAAAATCCTTTGCGGACCTTTCAGCGAATGGGGCGCCGGAGGGGCTATGATAACGTCCGGTCAGAAGCGTCAGTCCGTTTGCAGCTTAAGAACCCTCTCGAGTTTGGCCTTGATCGACACCAAAAATAGCTCACTTTGGTCATCCAAAGCAAGGGTTATTGTGCGCTGAAATTCGCCATTGAGGCGAATACACTGTCTACGGGTCTGCGTACATGGAATACCCGGTAGGAGCCACCGCAACGAGTGTGAAAACGCCTTGATTTGTTCGTTGCGCCATTAAGTTTAGGAATCACGACCCGTTATGTCGCCATTTTGGAAGTTCTTGAAGGGAGTTCGGGAGGGAAACTTCTTTCACGAGGTTTCCCTCTGGAGATATTTTCCTAAGGAACCCCTTGACGCAAAACTTGATGTGATATATTTGCTCATCCTGTTCACTTATACACCCACAATCAGGCTGTAAGGAAAAGGATTCGTCCATGACCAAAGAGGAAGTTCTTGCAAAAGTAAGAAAGCTGTTTGAACTGTCCACTTCATCGAATGAAAACGAAGCGGCTTCCGCTGCGTCCAAAGCCCGGGAACTTCTTTCCCGCTATAATCTCAGCGTAGCCGACTTGCCGACCGAAGAAATGAGGAGCGTTATTTCGGCCACCGAAGCCTCGTTGGAAGTTGGCAGGATCCTCAAGAACTGGGTCAAAGGATTGCTCATTCACGTTGCGCAGGGATTTGATTGTGAACACATAATACGCCGGCGTAGAGCTGCGGATCCGGTCTTGACCTTCATCGGCACGTCTGCGGACGCTGAAGTTGCGGTTCACACTTTTGTGTTCCTGCATCGCGAACTGAACCGATTCGCTGACAAAGCGTTGCCAAGACTCAAGAGAGAGAATCGAGGCTGGAACTCCACGTCTTTGAGGTATGCTTATCTTGACGGCGCCGTCAGGAGAATCGGGGAGAGGTTGCGTGAAGAGACCCGCGCCTTTAAGGATGCCGAACGGAACGACTGTCAAGCATTGGTTCTGGCCAAGAAACAAATGATCAGCAGTTACATGGCCAAGACCTTCTCCCAGATCAGGACCGAATACGCCAGGAGGAGAATGGTAAGTATTCACGCATTTGAAAAAGGCTATGAGGACGCGGGCTCGATCTGCCTGAGGCCTGCTTTGTCCGACGCCGGCGAAGACAAATTCGCAGTCACGGCCTAGAATAGACCCATTATACGTGATTTCACACCGTGTAGAAGCCTTCAGTAAGAAATCACGAATCCGCGGAAGACCCTAGTCGATTGATTTGGGTCTCATGCTCACGCCCTCCTATGAAAATAGCCATTGGAGGGCGACTTCTCGAAAGAAGTTTCACTTCAGACTCCCTTCAAGAAACTTTAGAAACGGGACACTAAGCGCTCCATTTCATAAATTCTGTCGCGGATTTGGATAGCGCTGTCAGAGCCACAGGAAGGCCTGTCGACGACAAGGGCGGCCATTCCCGAGAATAATTGCGCATCTACTAGTCGCTGCCGCTTCCATTGGGCCGGTGATTCGGGACGGCTCTTCGGCGACCGAGCCAAAAACGCGCATTCTGTCCAGTCAGGCATATATGGGCCGAGGAATTGTTCTTATGCGTATCAACGCTAGGAATGAAGGGCCTGAATAATCTGAACCGGAGCGACTAAAGCGATCTTGCGGCATTTCATCCTCCAAGGTTTTGTCAGGATTCACTTTAGATCCAGACGAAATATCCTTCAAGTTGCCGCATTTGCCTTGACACCAAACGACGCCTAGGCTGTAATGCTGTATGGGGAACAAAAATATGTCTCCCAAAACGGGCGTTCAATCTTAGTTTCTTGAAAACTTCTGTGAACACGGTTCCGGGGGGTGTCGATCGGATGCGTGTCTCGGAGCATCTTTGAGGCCAAGATGTCCAAGCTGAAGATCCAAGATCCGCTGAACAGCCATGCGCAGCGTCCACACTCGGGCAAGGGCCCTACTTTGGTTGTTCCCAAGCAAGCCGCCGATTCGAGGGTGGTATTTCTGGGTAAGCCGCGCCGGAAGTATGGCGCCCTAAAATTGGTCGCGCTGATAATGATTGCCGGACTTATCCCTGGTTTCGTCCTTGGCGCATGGGTTGTAGCGTTTCGTGTTCCTCCCTATGGTCTTGCGAGGGATTTCTATTGGAATCGGGTAACGCAATTGGAAAGCCTTCTTCGTAACCAGTCAAAGTACGAATCGATTCCCGAAGAGTATCGGCAAACGAACGCGGACTCACTGATACGAATAAAGTCCATGGATGACGTGATTGCCAAACGGAAGGCTCTGCAGACTCTTGTATGGGGACAAGAAGGATTGCCGCTGAAATCGCAACCCTCCGTGATTCAATACGGCATTTTCGACCCGCGCTATTCCGACCTCAAGAACCTAAAATCCATAGACAAAATAGTAGTGTCTATGGATCGTGGGGTGGAATCAACAGCGTATCACTTCAGACCGAAAAGCGAAGCAAAGACCGTCATAATATATCATGAAGGGCATCTCGGTGACTTTGCGCACGGCAAGCGCGCCATAGATTACCTGCTGCGACAAGGGTATCCAGTGGTGGCCCTCTCCATGCCTCTGTTGGGTATGAACAATCAGCCTAAGGTTTTTATTGAAAATGTTGGATTCTTGAGACTCGTAAGCCACGACCACTTAAAATTTCTCGACAGGCCTCTGGCGCCTTTTCTCGAACCGGTATGCGTGATCCTCAATTACCTGCAAAAGCGCTTTCAGTACCGACGATACGGCTATGATGGGCTTTTCCGGAGGAGGATGGACCACGCAAATGTACAGCGCTATAGACACCAGAATTTCAAAGAGTTACCCAATCAGCGGGTCTTTGCCCATTCATTTGATATCACAAGTCAACTCCGAAGCGGTCGGTGGATCCTGGGGCGATTATGAGCAAACGCACCCGGATCTATTACGGACAGCGAACTACTTGGAGCTTTATGTTTTAGGCGCCTGTGGAAAGGATCGAAGGCAGCTTCAGATACTGAATAAATACGATTCATGTTGTAATTTCGGGGTCACGTACCTAATGTTTGAGGATAGGGTCAAGTCCGCGACGCATAAGCTTGGAAATGGGGCTTTCGGAATATTCTCGGATGATACTCATCATAAACACCAAATATCGGAGAAAGCCCTGGAGGTGATATCTCTGGATCTTAAAGGCGGATTGCCCGGCGTTTATGCGCAGACTCAGGGAGGCGAGCCCTCAGGAAATTCCCATGGAGGAGATAGTATTGAACGGAAAAATCTCACCCTCATAGGGAGTTCGACTGAAAACCCCCTTCGCGACCGACGTGAACAGATGCGGAATAAGAAAGTGGCGGAAGAAAACCAGGCTGAAGACTGTTTGTGCAGTTCGGAAACCTCCTCCACTCGTTAAGGGGCGCCAAACCATAATAGTTAATACCTGAGCGCGGCGGAGTGGGCGGGGATGGCATATAAAAGAGGAATTCTGGATTCTGCCGAGGCGCTATGGCTAATCGTGGCCACTCTGGGCTCGATTCTTGCCGTCCTCGGTATCAAGGCGGTCTACTCGAATAGAACTCGCCTTCTTCGCAAGCTGAAGGCCTTCACGAGAAGCATTAAAAGACGAAGGCTCAACAGAAAAATACTTGTCCAACTTGACGAGAGATCCACGAGAGATTTGGCCAAGATAGCGTTCTCCCTCATTGTCTGGCCGAAATACGGCTTTCCGGACAGACTTTTATACATGCCCAGACCTCCTCACTATAAGCCCGCCTTAAAAATGGAAAATCTTCTCCTGGAAGGTTTTCAATATCCTTTAACGATTTCCACGCTGGATGAGCTGACCCGTAAAGATTTGCTTCTCCTAATAAAGACCGTGGTTCAAAAAAGAAGCCTGCTTAGCCTGCAATGGATACTCGCCTTCTTGAAGGGACGAGCGTTAGACGCCGAAAGGAGAACGGAATCTGTAGCAACAACGCCGATAAGCGATAAGCAAGGACATCCGGGTAGCGGTCCCACTATCTCACCTTCCTCGGCAGGCCTTCGGGACAGGGATGACTCGACAACGAGCAGCGGGTTCGTGGAGCTTTGCCCCACGGGAAAAATGTCCGGGGCGCTACAGTGGCGGGATTGCCTGGGAGAAAAGGGCGCAACGCTTGCTCGGAACAAGCCCCTCAAATTCAGGGGATTCAAGAGTGGAACGAAGGTGATAATCAGCAGTGAAATTCTCCAACGTGTAACCACAAAGATGAAGAACGATAAATCGGAAACAGGAACCGATTTTTCCGGACTGGTAGAACTACTCCTGTGGGAATATCTGGGACGTCCGGACGATCTGCTGGATGAATGAACTCGTCGGAGAACACATGCCTATGAAAGGGACCTCGGAGAGAAACTTCTTGAAACCCCGCGCAACACGGGACCTCCAGACCTCCCTTCAAGAAATTTCAAAACGGCCGGCAATTCTTTCCTGGGCGGAGCGTAATCGCTCAGTCTGATCTCGATAACCGTTTCTATCTTTCGAGAAGCGCCCTCCAGGCCTAGGAAAGTATACGACTGCAATAGATCCCCTTTCCCAGACACTCCGAGCTCTTGCCAACCAGCGGCTTACGCTTCAATTTAGGCTAAGAAAGTATGTATAATGCTGACTGTTCAACGGCGCTCCGTGCGACGCAGAGTTGTGCCGGCGTCTCACAGCGCCCAATGCGCCACAAGAAACTGACCACTTCAGAGTGTTGAAAACATGGATAAGGTATCGGTTTTTCTAGCTTGTATTACTTCATTTCTCGCGTTGTGCCAATGGTTCGTTTTCACGTCTGTCCGCAAACGCATATTCAAGCGATACACTGCCGTAACGCGCAAGACGGCCTATGCCATACTCGGGGTAATAGGCGTGGCAAACATTGTCGCCGCCAAGTTGACATTCGACCCTGATCAATTGGCAGGTCACCCTTTTGCGAAAGAAGTAGTGTCCGTGGCTTTTTTCAGCTGGCTCGGCTTGGTGTTGGCGCTTTGCCTGTTCTTTCTGGCGCTGAACTCGATCTCGTTCGCCTTGGATGTTCCAGGATACGCCTCTTCTTTGATCCGCGCCCTGAGGACCGGGCCCAGTCCCTTCAGATGCGACGAACGCGGCTGTCTAGGGTCTTTTGGGAGCCACGAACAGCGAAAAGATGATGTCAAAGAGCGATGTGGGCGCAAAGACCCGACAACAGCGGCCGCACCGGAAGGGCAAACCAGAAGGACCTTCCTGCAGATTTCCGCGGCAGCGGGCGTGACTTTCGTCGCGGCGTCGGCAGCGCACGGGATTACCGAAGCTTTCGAAGCCCCGGTGTTGGAGGAATTCGACTTTCTTCACCATAAACTTGATGGATTGACCACGGATCTTAAGATCATCCAGGTGACCGATTTCCATTTCGGAATGTTTTTCGACGCCGACCTATTGGAAAGGTTAGTCCGAGAATTGAACAAGCTCGAAGCCGACGCTCTCTTCGTCACCGGAGATGTGTTTCACACATCTATGACCCCTGTTGAAGAATCGGTTCCCATTCTTCAACGCCTTAAGCTCAGACGTCTGGGCAATTACGCCATACTGGGCAATCACGATTTCTACGCCGGAGAACGACGTTCTGTCCGCGCCCTTGAACAAGGCGGACTGACGTTGCTACGGAACCGATGGGTTTCATTTCAGGAAGGCGACGCCAAAATCCACTTGGGAGGCATTGACGATCCCATGGTAAACTGGGTGTGGGGAGCCGAATTTCCAAAGTTCAGAGAATTCGTAGCCACGGCTCCTAAGGCCCGAGGGTTCCGCCTGTTGCTGAGCCATCGCCCAAATATCTTCCCCTATGCGTCCACGGCGCAGATTGATTTGACGTTGTCGGGGCACATCCACGGCGGACAGATAATATTGCCTGATCCCGGTAATCCCAGAGGCCTGAGCATAGCCGGCATTGTCTCCAGATACACCAATGGCTGGTACAGGGAACAGCAGAGCCGAATGTACCTGAATAGAGGCGTAGGGCTCACGTTCATCCCATGGCGGATAAACTGCCCTGCTGAAATCACACTGTTTCACCTGAGACCATCACGAGGGAAAGAAGACCGGGTAAAGCTTTCCCGCTCCGGCAAATCCGTTGAGATATAATAACCATTTTCCTCAAACTCATTGAATGAAACGGGAGGCGGAATTCTGATCCATGACTGAGGAGAAAAAAGCGCAGCGTCACCTAAGTTTGCTGGAGGCCGGATGGGTTCGTAGATTCACAGCGGAGGAGCCGCGACTCACGGAAATGAAAGAAATGTATGAATCAATGGGATTGGAAGTTTGCCTGGAGCCCGGGGCTCTGGGTGACCCGGAAGAATGCAGGTCATGCTACGGCGCCGAGAGATTTGAACATAGGTACAAGACTATTTATACAAAGGCTCCGGTGACGCCACAAAGGCTACAATCGAACGACCTATTCTGACTAAGTGGTCCGTTCACAAATATGTCTCGCTGGGTGCAGGTCCATCCCGATCCCATAGGATGTGGTGAGCCCCGCGAACCGCATCGTTAGAGGTGTTTTCTCGACAGATGTGGTCCACTGCGCTCCACATCCAATAAGAATTCGTGACCGAATTTAAGAAATGCAGTGTTAAGGGCCCGTCTCAAAATAGATACGCCAAATTAAGTCACACCGTGGCCCCGGATTTGATCCGGGGCCCAGAAGATTTTGAAAAGCCTGAATCCCCTCTTTCGCGGGGATGACGGAAAGCCTGTCCTGGCCGTACTCACGAAATGAATCCCTTTGGAAATCCCCGTAGTGAAAAATCTTACTTCTTGATTCCGCTGACCACCTGGTCCATTTCCACACCGTCGCGAATCAGTTGTACATCGCTGAATCCGGCCGCCTCTAAATCCTCTTTTACCTCTCCAAATGTGTAGGTGTCTCCGCCACGGGTGGCTGCCAGCATGTTTACGGCAAAGATGGCCCCTTCCTCCGGCTCTGTTCGCATTTCGTTCATAATGTGGTCCCGAATGAGCAACGCCCCTCCCGGAACAAGCGCTTGATTTATTCGAGCGAAAAGACTCCGGTTCTGCTCTCTTGAATTGATGTGGATTATTGCCGATAGCAACGCCAAGTCGTGGCCTCCCGGAAATTCGTCCTCATTGTAGTCTCCCGAGACAAACTCAACGCGATCTATCAACCCAGCTGCGGTTATCCACCGCTTCGACAGCTCTACGACCTCCGGCAGGTCAAAGAGGGCGGCTTTCAGGCTCGGAGACTTCTTCAGGAAGGCTGTGGTGTAAACTCCCGATCCCCCGCCGATATCGAGCAACTGTGACCTTTGGGACAGGTCTATATCGGCTACGATGCGTTCAGCCATATGACCGCCGATTACATGCATGGCTCCTATGAACTCTTCGGTTTCCTCCTGGGAATACCTGGGCTCATCCCGGAACCTGGGATTCTCTCCGGTGCGGACAATCTCGGTGATATTGGACCAAGTTTCCCATAATCGCACTCGATGCCGAATCATCGGAAGCACTGACTCTTCGCCGCCTTTGCCAAGCAGCTTCAGAATGTTGTCTCCCGCTGAATAAGTCCCTTTCGGATGCTTTGCCACAAGCCCCATGGACACCAGAGCGTCCATCAATATTCTGAGCGCTCTTGTGTCCCACCCTTCTGCGGAAGCGATATCTTCAACCGTTTGCGGTCCGGCTTTCAATTTTGTGAACAGATCAAGTTCGGCCGCGGATAACAGTATTCTGCTGTTTCTGGAAAGCCGCGGCTGTGGCTAGAATCTCGTCTCTTGTGCATTCACTGACCATTTCTATCCTCTTTCTGCAATGGGAAAGACGTCGGCGAGATACTTCCTTCAAAAAGTACCCGCGGCCCTCAATGCTGTTGACGCAAGAGCTAAACCTTGAACTTTCCGTGTGGGGCGGGTCTTCCGGCCTGCCGACTCCAGAGCCGAATCGAACGCAGGTTTGTAAGCTTTCGCCACATCAAATTTCCTAATGCGTCAACATCGTCTCCTAGCTCTCTCTAAAATATCCTCATAATCGTTGCGAGTTCCACTGTTTCCCACGTTCGGGCAATTGACACGGTCACCCGTATCTGTCGTAAAGCAGCCTCGGAACTGGACTGAGGAACGTTTTTCTACCTGCCCCGGCTTCTTGACAGGCCCGTTTAGCTATCTAATTTAATGTAGATGCGGTTCGACCAATTCCGTTCCCAACATGCTCGGTAGACATGTCGAAATCTGGGACGGAAACAAATTGGGTAACCGTTCATAATTCAGGAATCGGGCTACACGAATCTACTACTAGCCCAAGACATCATAATTTGAAAAGGAAAAACATGAAGATCCTGATAGGAACAGGGCTTGGAGCCGTAGCCGGATTTGGCGTCAACCTGGCCACCACGCATTTTGGTGGGACTTGAGCAATCTGGTGCAATCCGTTTGCGGCGATCATCATTGGAGCCGCAATAGGAACAGCCATAGCTTTAGGTTAAAGCTTTAATCTTTTTAATTCAGGACAGTATCATTCAATAGCACTGTTTTGTACAATCTAATTGGGATATTGGACGATCTACCTTGACAATATTCTCTGTGGATAATATCGTTTCTTGAGTGACGCCTCAAAGGATTACTAGGCCTGCGCTTTTTCGCTTGAGGCATATTTGAATATAATGCAATGACTCTTGAATGATCATTACTGTCTAATATCTTGCTCTTTTTTAGTAGCAAGAGACATGGAACGTCGTCCATGCTTTAGGCGTTGAACCGTGAGATTTATGGGAAGCGCCAAGAAGCTTAGCTTCCAAAGGCCCGTGATAGCCAAATGGCGGCAAATAGAATTCAAAGGGGCTTCGGAGCCCGCGCCGATTGGGTTGAAGCGCTCGATAACATTCATTATGTGCTCGTGGGCACAACCCATGCCGGTAATATAGGCGCTGTAGCCCGGGCCATGAAGAATATGGGCTTGAGCCGGCTTGTCCTAGTGTCTACGATTGAATCCGGGCCTGAAACCGAAGCCTTGGCCAGGGCGTCCGGGGCTTACGATATCGTTGAACGGGCAAAGCGGACCACAAACCTGTCCGAAGCCCTTGCGAACATGGTAATGGCCGCGGGCACATCCGGACGCGTCGGCGGAAAGCGCACGTTTGCGAAAACTCCGGAAGAGCTCGTGCCGGAGATAATGGAAAAGGCGCTAACCGGTCCGGTGGCTATTGTTTTTGGTCGTGAGTCAAGAGGCCTGACCAACGAGGAAATGAAGCTTTGCGACCGCCACATGATCGTGCCGACCGATTCTTCCTTCGCGTCCATGAATATTGCGCACTCAGCCGCCGTGATCGGTTACGAGATTTATAAGACGGCTTGCAGACCTGTAGGCTTTCAGGCCAAGAAAACTCGTTTAGCCGGCCTCAGTGTGAAAGAAGACATGTACGAACATATCGAGCAGGTTCTCACGACTTCCGGTTTTCTTGATAAATCCAACCCGCTGCGCATGATGAGGGATATAAGACGGATTCTGAACAGCGCCGAGATTGATGACAGGGACGCGAAAATAATCCGAGGAATCTTCAGAAAGATCGGAAACATGATCCGGATATTGAAAGACGGATCCAATAAATTTCAGCGGAGTTGAAATGGCTGTATCCTGCCCCATTATAGATCCGATTCTACTAAAACTTGGGCCGGTAGAGATCCGCTGGTACGGTTTCATGTATCTGATGGGCTTCGTAGCGGCCTATTTTGTCATAAGATCCGAGCTCCGCCGAAAAGGCGGGCCAATTCCGGTAAACGCGGCAGACGATTTTTTGTTTTACCTGATTGTTGGACTCCTCCTAGGAGCGCGAATAGGCTACGCCCTGTTTTATAATTTTGGAGCATACTGGCAAGCCCCTTGGGAAATCTTCTACGTTTGGCACGGTGGAATGAGTTTTCATGGTGGCCTTATTGGCATGGTGCTGGCCGGTCTGATCTTTTCCTACACAAGGAAAGCCAACTTTATGAGTCTGGCGGACATCGGAGCCCTTTCCGCTCCGATCGGCCTGATGCTGGGCCGGATTGGAAACTTCATCAATTGCGAACTCTTCGGACGGGTGACCACGGCGCCGTGGGGTATAGTTTTCCCGAACGGCGGCAACCTTCCCAGACATCCCTCTCAGCTCTATGAGTCTTTCCTTGAAGGACTAGTTTTGTTTACCGTTCTATGGTTATTGAGGAGAAAGACTCTTATACACGGTCAGATTTTAGCCATCTTTCTGATGTTGTACGGAGTTTTCCGTTTCTTGGTCGAATTTGTGCGTGAGCCCGATCCCCAATTGGGTTTCATATTCCTGGGGCTTACCATGGGGCAACTTCTCTGTTTGGGCATGACCGCCGCAGGATGGCTTTTGTTTGACTATTTACGAAAGCACGGGACGGAGATACAGCCACCCGAACTCGAAGGCGCCGTCAACAACCAGCCTAATCAGAAACCGGATTCGCGAGAGTAAGAGAGATGATCATTTTAAGGACCTTGAGGCATGCAAACCGCTTGCTGTTACCAGCGGCCGCGTTGGCGCTTTCGCTTTTCGCGGCGGACGTCCTATTCAATTGCGCTTACGCCGCCGATCCCCAAAGCTCTCGCTCCGAGAAGCCGGAGGCGACGACTCCTACCTCACAATCCGAATCCGATAGCCAGCGCGCCGGCCACTGTAGAGGATTCAGCGAATCCCGAGCAGCCTGGTGTAACCGGCGATCCTCAGCAACCTAGCGTTCCTCCTGAACAACCGGCCGCGGGCGATGAAACCAGTGCTCCTCAAGCTCAAATCGCTCCGAAAAAGGAAGAGAGCTCCGATGGCAAACCGGTTGCTAAGAAGAAGCCTGACAAGGCTCGCAGCGCCCAATCCCCGGGGCAAGACGAGTCCACAAATTGGTTGCGATCAGCGTCGGAAGCTGCGAAGAACGGCGATTGGCGCCTGGCGTTGGATAAGTACAAGCTGGTGCTTGATAAATCATCATCCATAGACCCAAAGCATGTTGCTTCCGCGTTATCGGGCGCCGCTCGAGCCTTGCAGAATACCGGCCAAGAAACGATGGCTTTGGAATACTTGAATAAAGCCATCACCTTAAATCAGAGTCTTAAGAACGCTCATTCCCGCAGCTTGGACTTACTGCTGGCGGGTCGCATCCTAATGGCGAAGTCGGAATACGCTGAAGCTGTGAAGTCTCTTGGAGAGGGCGTCAAATTGCTGCCTTCATCGGAAGCCGCAACTATGCCCATAGCGCTACAAGACATGGCGACATGTCATTTGCATTTGCAGAGCCCCGGTGAGTCGATTATATATTACAATAAGGCTTTAAATTATTTATCTAAAACTGGAGACGAACTGACGGCGGCTAAAATCCACGTATCCGTCGGTGAATTGTTGATATCAAGAGCGGATTATAAGGGGGCCAGAACCAGCTTCAAAAAGGCCGAAAAAATCTACAGAGACAAGAAACAGAACAAACAGCTCGGCGAAACCCTTTTCAGGTTGGCCTATATTGATCAACTTTCAGGGGACGTGTGTTCGGCTCAGAAATCCGTTGAAGAAGGCCAGACAGTAGTCGGACAGGATGGTGATTTTGCGGACGCCCTACCTCTCATGGTCAGAGGCATGGCCGCCTACAACGAGGGCAAGATCGCTCAGGCCATAAAATACCTCAACGATTCGCTTGCGCAGTATCAGAGGCTTGACGACCGTATGATGGCGGCGCGGGTCCGACTGCTCGTAGGCAATGCCGAGCTTGACAGAGCGCGGCTAACCTCCGCCTTGGAACTTGCGGGCAAGAGTCTCGAAGAGTTCCGGTCTTTGGGCTCTTCATCGGGAGAAGCCACAGCCATGCAGGTGATCGGTGACGTCTACTTCCGCCAAGGATTTGTCCAAAAGTCCATGGAGTACGCCGAAGAGTCGTTGGCATTGGCCCACAAAGTCAACGACAAGAATCAATTGATCCAATCGGCGATATTGCTTTCGGACCTTTACACTGGCCTAGGGAATTCGGAGTCCGCTGCAAAAACCTTGAAAGAAGCCGTAGACGAGTCCAAATCGTTGCCCAACAAGCGCTCCCGAGCTCAGCTTAAATTGGCTATCGCACGTTTCCGACTCTCCAGAGAATCCCTGGACAAAGCGCTTCAAGACGCTGTTGAGGCCCGAAAAGACTTTGCCGAAGTGGCCGACAAGCGAGGGATCGCTGATTCCGAGCACATTATGGGCCTGGTTTATGAAATGCGGGGAGACAGAGACAAGGCTCTTTCTCTGCTTCAACAAGCTCTCGCCCAGCATTCGGAACTGTGGGACCGCTTTGCGGAGGGAAGAGACTTGACAGCCCTGGGAGTTCACTACAAGAACGCCGGGGATTACGATAAGGCTCTGGAATATTTTGAGAAAGCGCAGGATTTGAGAAAAGGCGTCGGCGACCGCAGAGGATACGCCGCTACTCTAGCCAATATCGGCAACCTGTTGCGCCATCGGAATCAGGTCGCTGAAGCATTAAAGAATCTTGAGCAAGCCCTCAACCTGTACCGGGAACTTTCGGACCGCAAGGGCGAGGCGGACATTTTGACCAACCTTGCCAATGTGGACGCCGGCAGGGGCCTCCAGACTTCCACGCTGGAGAAGTACCTCTTCAGCTCTGAAATTGCACCGAGAAATTCTGGACAATCGCGGGATCGCCACAGACCTGGTAGGCATGGGAAAGCTCTACCTAGTCCGTGGGGATTTGACCAACGCCGTGGACAGTCTTGAAGAAGCAGGCAAGGTCAATAAGCTGATCAATAATCCAAGAGGCGACATCGCTATCATGTCGGAACTGGCAATGCTCCAGCGTTCCAAAGGTGACTCGAAACAGGCGCTTGCTCTTGTCGAGAATGCGTTGAATCTGGCCAAGAAGATTGATGATGGACAATCCGTTTCCTCTCTGAATTTAAAGATGGCCACCATCCTCGAGGATGCGGGGGATTACCCGAAATCTATGACGCTGCTCAAGGAAACTCTCGAAACTATGCGAACCAGAGGGGACAAGAAAGGTGAACTCTGGGCATTAGGCGGCATCGGCATTATTCAAGTCAAAATCGAAGATTACGAGAATGCTTTAAGGAATTTGCAGGCCGCTTTGGATTTGCGTGATGAATTGGGCATACCTGCATCCCAGTCCAGGGATCTGGATTTCTACATTGGAGAAATTCACGAAGGTTTCAGGGACTATGAGCGTGCGTTGGACCACTACCAGAAGGCTTTGGCGGAATCCCAATCTCCAGGCGCCGACGGCGCGGCTGGACGCATTTATGATCGGATGGGCGACATTTATTACCGCATGGAAGAATACTCGAAAGCAAAGGATCTCTACGAAGACGCTCTGAGAGTTCATTCTGAGAATCGAGACACAACCAGGCAGAAGGCGGAATTGTTGCGCTTGGGCGACATACTCGGCAAGCTAGGTGACACTGAAGGCGCAAAGAAACTATTAGAAGACCGGGCTCTTCCTTTGGCCACAGACACCCGAGATGCGCGCATGCAGGCGAGAGTTTCTCAGCAGAATAGGAACTCTGTATCAAATCCTTGGCAAACCTCAGTCGGCTTTGGAGAAGTACGAAGAAGCCCAAGAAATCCGGACAAGCCTCGGCGACAAACGGGGAGTCAGTGAAAACCTTCTTCAAATAGCGCTCGTCACCTCTAACTTGGGAAAATTCGATTCCGCTGTCACAGATCTGAAGAAGGCGTTTGAGATCGCTCATTGCTCCGAAGACAGAGGGATGCTCTGGAAGGCCTACTTCATCATGGGCCGCTCCCTGGAAAACAAGAACAAGCTGGGAGAGGCCTTGGAATCCTATAGGAAAGCCATGTCCGTCTTGGAATCAATGGAGGCCGACATCAGTGAGGAGTCCGATGAAGACGACTTCATCTTCGGAGGCAGGTCCGCCCTATTCGATACGGCTTTGCGGGTGCTCATGAAATTGGCGAAGAAGGACCCGGAAGGGGCCTATGATAATCAGGCGCTCAGGATAGTCGAGAAGCTCAAGGCGGCGGAATTCGAAAACACTCTGTCCAGAATAAATGTTGACCATTTTTCAGACCTCCCCCAGGAGCTTCTGGTTAAGGAGAAGAGCCTGAAGTTGGCGTTGCGCAAGGTGAACAGCCGGATTTCCGAGGAGCTCTCCAAAGTGAATCCGGAACAGACTCAGCTCCAGAGGCTGCTGCAGGACCGCAAAGCCAAGGAAAAGGCGTTCAATACGTTAAAGGAAAAGCTAATTAAGGAATATCCTGCGTATGCGGATCTAAGATATCCCAGGCACCTGTCTATTCCCCAATTGCAGAAGAGCATAATCGATCCGGACGAAGCCGTGTTGGAATACATGGTCACCAGGAGCAAGACTTACATATTCGCGCTGGACAAAAACCGGTTTTATACCTTTTCCGTAGACTACGCGGGCAAAGAGTTGGAACATGATGTGGACGCTCTGACCCGGCCGCTCCAGCGAGCTGAGACTCTGTCGAGCTGGGACCCTTCGGTGGCTTATCGGTTGTACTCACGTGTCATTCATCCCGTGGAAGCCTTTCTCATAGGCAAAAAGGCCGTAGTAGTAATTCCTCATGGACCGTTGTCGTTACTTCCGTTTGAAATCCTGGTAGATTCCAAAGCCCATGCCAACAAGCGCTTCTGGTCGGCAAATGACAGGCCTGGATATTTATTGGAGAAATACGCCTTCTGTTACGCTCCTTCCATGTCCTCTCTCAGCCGGCTCAGGACTCGCGAGAGGAAAAATAGGCCCGGCTGGAACCTGGTGGCGTTCGGAGACGCCATATACCAGGACACCGAAAAGAAGAGAGAGCTGAACCCCGGCGCGGAGAAAATTGTCGCCTCTCTGGCAAGTTCCTCCAAGACAAATCGAGGAAACGAGTTGAAACCCCTTCCGGGAGCCAGGAAAGAGATAGCCGAGATTGTGAAGATAGTGGGAGGCCCCACCCAGACATATTTCGGCGCGGACGCCACGGAGACTCTCTTCAAGACAGTCGACTTGAGTAGGTACAACTACATTCATCTGGCGACCCACGGAGTCGTTTTGTCAGGCGGCGGCAAGCTACAGCAGCAACCTGCCATAGTCTTTTCTTTGTATGGAGACCGAGAGAATGACGGTTTTCTACAAATGGGCGAAGTGTTCGGCCTGAAACTCAACTCAGATCTGGTTGCGCTGTCTTCGTGTATGATACCCACTAAAGCAGGTTCCGGCGAAACAACCGGCTTGTTCGGATTGGCCCGCGCCTTTCTTTTCGCCGGATCGGAGTCCGTAATGTTGAGCATGTGGCAGGTCAATGATGAAAAACGCGGCCCGTCTTTTTGTAGACGTTTATCGGAACCTGAAGGAGCTTTCCAAAGCGGAAGCGCTTCAAAAGGCTAAATTGGAGTTGCTCAACAACTCTACCACGTCACACCCCTACTACTGGGCGCCGTTCGTCCTGGTGGGGAATTGGAGCCAGAGGTTCAACCCGGCCACCAACAACCCTACTCCTGAAGACATGCGATTCAAAGGTATATCTTCTTGGCGCAAACTTCTGAGCATGTAAAATGAATATGATGAAACCAGCCCTTGCGCTAGCGCTTGTCCTTGCAGTTCCCGCCGCGAGCCCGGCAGTGAATTGCGGCGCTGCGACAAAGGAGCTTGCCAAGCTCCGCCAGGAATATAAGACTTATATTGCCGCTTCGACCAAAGCCGGCGGAGTTAATTTCGATGAGCTTGTCAAGATATTGGACAAAATCATTACATTGAAAGATGAGATGAGGTCGAACTGCAAGATTCCCCCAAGGAGTCGTTGAGGCCGGTCGGAATTCTTGAACCGCATGGTTCGGTTCCGAGTAGTTGCTCTTTATTCAGGAGACAAGATGGAAGACCTCCTCAAAGCCGCGGCAAAACTGATACATGACGCTAAACGCATAGTCGTGTTTACTGGAGCAGGGATCTCCACCGAGTCGGGTGTGCCCGACTTCCGGTCCCCAGGTGGGGTTTGGTCCCGATACAACCAGGATGACCTGACCTATCAGCGTTTCAGGTCTCACGAAAAGTATAGAAAACTCTATTGGAAGTACCGATCGCGCCCGGTACCCCGCAATGCGCGACGCCATGCCCAACTTGGCCCACAAAGCGATCGCCGAGCTCGAACGCATTGGAAAACTGTCCGCGCTCATCACCCAAAACATTGATGGGCTGCACCAAAAGGCGGGAAACTCACCCGAGCATATCTACGAATTGCACGGCACAGTGCGCGAAGTCACTTGCCTTGATTGCCACACCCGTTGGCCAAGGGAAGAAATCACCGATACGATGGACCGTGAACATGTTGAGGTTCCCTATTGCCCTCACTGCGGGGGACCGCTCAAGTGCGCCACAATAGCTTTCGGACAGTCCCTACCACCCGAGGTTTTGCAGATGGCCTTCTACCACGCCACAGCGTGTGACCTCTTCCTTACCGTGGGCTCATCGCTGGTGGTTCAACCCGCTAATTCGTTGCCGGTTGAGGCCAAGAGGGCGCGAGCAAACCTTATTCTGGTAAACCTTTCGGCTACACCCTACGACGTGATAATGGATATCATCCTTAGAGGTAAAGCAGGGCCGACAATGGATGCTGTAATGCGGGAATTGGGGAATATAGGGTGACTGGGACGGGCATAGGCGACCGCAGCGCCGCGTAGCGATTTATGCCGAGGCGTCGCCTGTCGGCCTCCGAAGTCCAAGTGGTCCGGTCAAGGGAATAAGCCTCAAGGCACGTCCTATCCCACACTCACCAAGCTTGGCATCGGAAAACTAAAGGCGGTGATAGCCACATAAAGGCGGTATCCACAAGGGATCTGTTTCAGACCGCCCTTCCAACGGACGCGTAACTGAAACATTCCCCTGTGGCCACAGAATCGGCGTATCTCGGCTTCTCCCAAACAGTAATATGATATTAACGTTTGGAGAACTGGAAGCTCGCTCTGGCTGCTTTCTTACCGTATTTCTTACGTTCTTTGATCCTGGAGTCCCTTGTCAAGAATCCGGCGGCCTTAAGCGTCGGGCGATATGCGGAATCCACAGCGAGCAGCGCTTTGCTGATACCGTGCTTGATTGCTCCGGCTTGACCGGACAGGCCTCCGCCGCCCACGTTCACATAAATATCGAATTTACCGACGGTCTGAGTCAGCTCAAACGGCTGCATTAAGACCATCTTGGATGTGGCTCTGCCGAAATAAAGCTCAATGGGCCGATCATTGATTACCATCGTCCCGTTGCCGGGCTTCAGCCAGACTCTGGCGATCGCGTTCTTTCTTTTTCCGGTCGCATAAAAGCGATCTTCGCTCATTTTATACTCCACTTAAAGAGGGTAGACCTCAGGCTTTTGCGCGGCATGGGGGTGAGTTTCACCCGGATAAACCTTCAGTTTGGTGAGCTGCGCCCTGCCGAGGCTGTTTTTCGGCAGCATGCCCTTAATAGCCAGCCAGAAGACTTTCTCCGGTTTCACTTTGAGCATCTTCTCGGCGGTGGTCGATTTTAGACCGCCCTGGTAGCCGCTATGATGATAATACATCTTTTCCTGAAGCTTCTTGCCGGTAAGACGCACCTTGTCCGCGTTGATAATGATTACGAAATCGCCGCTATCCATATGGGACGCGAATTGCGGTTTGTGCTTGCCTCGGAGTATGCGAGCGCTCTCTGCGGCGACACGGCCCAGGACTTTGTCCTTAGCATCGATTACGAGCCACTTTCTTTCGACTTCCCCTTTTTTCGGGGTCCAGGTTTTCATAGATACACCTCTGCACGACATAAACACTGATTTTTAACATGGGGACGCCCTGATGTCAAGATAACCTGGAACGCCGCAGAAAAAAAACTCTCTTGACTTTGTAACCAAAACATAAAACAAATTCACGCATATTTGCTCACATTTCCCGGGCAGAAAATACTTTCAAGGCACGAAATCCATGAGAAATAGGACTATTAGCCAGGAACGCGCAGCCTTCTTGAAGGAAGACTTTGAGCGCGGATTTATCCGATTTTGCGGGTTCAAAGCCATCCACGCGGAGTGGGGAAAGTTCAGATCGTCTGTCGACATCCGCGAAGATCATCGGCAGCAGGACGGTTTCATCCACGCCGGCGTGATGGCGGCGCTTGCTGATCACACTGCGGGTTACTCGGCTTTTACGACAGTTGACGATGATTATCAGATATTGACTATAGAATTCAAGATCAATTTTCTCAGGCCGGCGTTTGGAGATCACCTGGTATGCAATTCCAAAGTTATCCGGGAAGGCCGTCAGGTGATAGTAGCCGAATCCGATGTGCTGGACGACAGAGGCTCCAGCGAGGTTCCAGTAGCCAAGGCCATGGTCACACTAATGGCCGTGCACAAAGACAAGCTCAAGAGGAGCCGCTAACGGGTCCATTCCCTGAAAAATCAAAGCGCCCGTCTTACCACCGGTACCAGAATGAATCCCGGTGAAAGCGGGCGTTGTATCTGAAGTCACATGTTCGGCCAAGCCGGTTTATTATTCCTCGGTCAGAATTTCCGCGACTGCCAGAAAAAGGTCGGAATCCCGAATCACTCCTACCAATTTTTCGCCTTCGAAGACCGGCAGCACGGTTATTTTGTTTCTATAAATGAGCTTAAACGCGTCAAGTAGATCCGCGTCGGCGTTTATTGTGCCCCGAAGCTTAAGCATCACATCACCTACTCTGGTCTCAGCTTTCTTGATCACGCGGGCCCTGAAGCTTATGAGCGCCTCGTCCAGCTCGGGTGTGTCGGCTTGGGCGAAAGCAATGGACACACCCAGAGCTTCAAGCCGATCACTAATCCCACCCGCTAACTCAGGCATCAGGATCTTTAGGATGCTCTTGAAATCAAGTATCCCCACGAGTTTTCCCGAATCGTCCAAGACTAATATGGTGCGGTGCCCTGCTTCAGTACACTTGCCGTCTTCTACCTCACAGTATACCTTGCGCAGAGACAAAACCGCTTCTGCGAGAGGTTTGTTCACCGTAGTCACGGCATATGCGCTAAGGGGCACCAGAAAATCGCGAACTTTTTTTCTTATGGGCATGAGACAAAACTCCCCTCTATTTCGTATCCGTTCACGCCGGACTTAAGGCGGCGAACCGCCCGGGCTGCCATGGAAGGAGACGTGTCTCCCGTCCGTGCCTCCCTCATCGTGATTTCCGAGGCCGGGTTTGCGCCTGGAACGGTTGTTCCCTTTACGATGGCAACGTCGACGCATTTCAGATTCGTTGGGTCAGTGACCGCCGGACCCCAATATCCCGCTCGCCGCCACACTCAAAATAACCGCTTCGAGTAGCGCCAAGCCTGCGAAAACCTTATCGTCCTGTTTCCACAGCACCGGAACGATGGAGATGAAACATATTATTGTAACTCCCGCCAAGATGGCGATGGGAATGAAGTTCATGAAATCAGAATACGCGACCAATTTCAGCCAGGCCCATCCGGGGTGGATGCCTGTTATTTTGAGATAATCATGCACATTCATTGACCAAAAGCGTGTGGTGTCGTTAAACGCGACAAAAGGTTTCACGATTCCGAGGGCATAAATTATGTAAGTGAGTATTACCAGCAAGAGACCAAAGAACATGCCTTTTTCCAGAACTTTGGCGTACAGGAGCTGTTCCGGTCCGGCTTGCATTGTTTTACGTTGAGGCATCAGGTTTCCTCCTTAAAATTGTCAACCTCCGACCATCAGATACCAAGACCCTTCATCAGGGCTCGAAGACCGGCAAAACCGAGCATTATGATAACGATCCACCTTACGACGCCGGGTTTGGTCACTCTAAGCAATCTAACGCCTACAAAAGAGCCCATCATGATGCCGACCAGAGACGGAACGACCATCATCGGAATCACGCACCCGTTGTTGACATAAATCCAGGCGGCGGAAGTGTCCGTTATGGAAAGCAAGAACTTGCTCGTAGCGACACTTATTTTCAGGGGAGCGCCCATGAGAAGATTGAGAACCGGGACATTGGCCCAACCGGCCCCGAGACCGAACATACCGGCCATGATTCCGATTATCACAAAGAGGGCAAGACCCTGAGGAGTGCGATGAACCTTCCAATCAATTACTTGTCCGGTGCTGGCTTCCTGGTACACTCCGTAAATTCTCAGAGCTGATGAAAGCGAATCAGCTTGCGGCACATCAGGGACTTCCGATTTCTTAGCGGTGAGCATCAAGATGCAGATTCCGAGAATCGTGACCCCCAGAGCGATTTGCACGTAGTTTGTCGGCAAGGCCAATCCGACCATGGCGCCGACTATGGAAAACGTAGAGGCTATGAGCGCCACCGGGATTGCAAGGCGGAGGCTGGCGAGATTCATTTTGAGCAAACCCGGACCTGCCGCCAATGCGCCCGCAAGGGCCACCAGAAGGCCGGCTCCTCTAACGAAATCTAGATGAAACGGAAAGAATCCGCTTATAATGGGGACAAACAAAACCCCGCCTCCAACACCCCCGAGAACTGCGGCCACCCCCATGACAAAGGTGACTACCAGCAGAAGGATTGGCCACATCCACCACGGATAATTGGCGGCTTGGGCGGGAGGCGCCGCTGCCGCGGTATCAGCTAAAATCGGCTCGGCGAGTATGCCTAAGACGAGCATACACAGACAACCGATTAAACCTATTCTGATGAATTTCGTCATCTCCAGCTCCTATAGACAAATTTGTAAATTCGTTCTTTCGTCCCGATAACTCGAGCAAGTCTAACGAATCCACAAAGAATTGATGACAATACTGCTATTCAAAGGCGCTCGAACCAGTTCGCATTCCCCAAAATATAGATTGAGGCGGCCCGGTAGCGCGGATAAAATTCCACACCCACTAAACCGGCCTGATATAAGGCCGAGATAGCAATCCCCTTGGTCGGATTTTCATCCAACCACTGTCACTTTCCCTCGAGCACAGGCTCCAGGGCACGCTAACCAAATGAGGATCCTATATAGATAGAACTCAAACGAGTCGGCTTTCAAGCTTCGGGTCTTGCAAGGCATTTCACGCAGGCCTTGAGCAGGAGTCGGGAGGACGCCTTCAGTTGGCCGCCGAGAAGGACCGTGTCTGGTCGCCTCTGCAAGGTTTTTTTGTTCAACTGCTCAAACTGCCCGCTGCCGGAAAGCGAATCCTATTGTGTTCCCGATTGAATGTCAGAAGCTGACGTTAACACGTAGCCGCACATGCTTCCGAACAGCGCCGGGCGCCCTCTGTCTAATGCAAATCAGGAGATTCGGAGCATGTCCAAATCTCCTGAAAATTCGAGTCCATGGGCGTTGTTTAACGAAGGAATGGATTAACCTGTAATCAAAGCAAAGTTTCCCGACGCTATAGTTTTTATGTGGCGCCAACCTGACGGCAGAGAATATTACGGAATTATCGGCTTGCTATGATCTTATAGGTCACAACGAACCATGAAAATACCTGCACCGGATTGGCGTCGGCGACCATGGCTACCCAACGGAACTCCCACCTTCGGGGGAGAGAAGCCGAAACCGTTGCGTCGCCATTTTAGATGTTCTTGAAGGGAGGTCTGTAGGGAAACTTCTTTCAAGAAGTTTCCCTACAGCCGCATCTTCATAGCAAGTAGCCGCTAGGCTGCTATCTCTTCTTTTTCTCATCTACTATATCCATGGCGGTTCCAAATTCGCCTGCTTCGGCGAAGGTTGCGGCCACCATAGCGTCCTCGAGTTTTTTCTTATACGCGTTTTGAGAGTCTGGATTAGTTTCTCGATGTCAACGGGTTTTTGAAGGTAATCATAGGCCCCTAACCTTCGGGCCTCAGCTTCGTCTTTTTCGGATCCATGACCAGTGAGAATGACCACCTGAACCTGTGGATACGCCTTTCGAACCCGGCGTAAAACCTCCATGCCTTCGATGCCCGGCATTTTCAGGTCCAAAACCATCACGTCCGGTATCTGGTCATCGACAATCTGGAGGGCCTGCTCTCCATTGAGAGCCACCTCGGAGTCAAGATCACGCATCTTCATTCGTTCGGCGAGGGTTTTTACAAAATCTTCCTCGTCATCGACCATAAGGACTTTAAACTCCTTCATTATATGCCTCCAAATTGCTGGTCCGTTACATTTTGATACACTCTAACAAAGCAAAACCTAACGCGTCAAACATTTTATAAACACACTTCGATTTATATTGTTTCAAATTGAAACGATTCCTAAGCGCGCCCCGCGGCCACTCAGTCCTATGACATCCAAGAAGTTGTCACTGACCGCCGGAACCCTGGCGTGCCATACGCGGACTCCTTGAAGACCGATGACTTCAGCGAAAGTCGGTTTACGGTTAATCATGCTGTCGGCGAATTCGTAGCAACCTTCTTCGGCGAAAGCCGCAGCGACAAAGGATTTGTTTAAGATCGAAATAAGTCCGGCGGTCTGAGTAGCCGAGCTCGGAGTGATCCCCGCGATGTCTAGAGCGACTTGTTGTTCTCCGGCTTCAGCGAAAGCGACGGCCGAGAACATCTTTTCCAGCATTTCTTTCCAAGTGTTCATGGTTAGCTCCTTTCAGGGAAAAGCGCTTATTGGGTGTCCTGACTAATTTAATTAATTATCCGACGTATCGTTTCAGAAAGCAACGCTTGTGTTTGAGAGAGATCCTTTTTGTGCTTCAAAGAGCCGGTGTCAGTCAGCAATTTGCATCGCGAAAGTGAACCATACCGGCGTCTCTTTGATCTCTAGGTGGGCTCTAAGGCTGTGCGCTTCCTCTTGGAGCGCACGCCATCCGGGATCTGTTTTCAGAACCGGCAATACTTCTTCGGCATTCAAGTCCGGGCCCTGTACGAGGAAGTCAATAGCGGCCCGGGCGTGGTCCTGCCGGTCAATCCTTAGCGTAATTGCGCCTCCGGGCTTAATTCGATCCAAAAGGTAGTACACACAATCAAACAACACCATGTGCAACTTCATAGAGCTGGTAAGGACCTTAACCGGTTCGGCGGACTCCGCGTGGGCCAGAGTCACGCGTTTAGTACGTGCGAATCGTTGCGACAGAAACACCATGTTTGCGACCACTGCGTTGAGGTCCACAAGACGCAGATCCTCATCCGCAGCGTGCGCAAAATTGTTTAGTCGGCCGGCCAGCCGGACTCCGCGTTCCACCTGGGATCCGATGTTGGCAATAGCTCGCACGAAACGCTCTTTGTGCGGGAAAGTGTCCTCTTTTGAGATCGCGATCAAGTCCTCCATGAGACCCGCAGTCTCTTTTATTATTGCGAAAACGTTCTGCATCTCATGGGTCACACTCGCGGTGATTTTTCCCATGAATTGGATTTCTGGCGTATCCATTATTTAGGCGGTTCCTCCGGGTCTGTTTTTAGAGCTTCTCCGATTCTCAGCATCAGCTCCTCTATTTGGAGCGGCTTTACGAGGTAATCAAAAGCGCCCATGCTGATTCCCTTTGTTCCATCCGTAGCCGAGCCGATGCCTGTCAAGAGAATTACTTGAATAGCGGGCGAAATAGATTTGATCCGTTGAAGCACCTCTAATCCGCTCATTCCGGGCATCATCAGGTCCAGAATTACCACATGCGGCGGATCTTCCATTACCAATCTGAGGGCTTCATCCCCATTATTGGCTGTCCTGGCCTCAATACCCCTCATGGAGAGACGCTCCGCAAGGGTAGAGACGAACTCCACCTCGTCATCCACCAACAGCAATTTACAGATCGCCATGCTATGTCCCCGCTTTGTCTGATGGTTTTTTCGGCAGAAAAATGGTGAACCGGGTCCCCTGGCCTACTTTACTCTGGACTTCTATATCACCACCGAGCTTCTTGACTAATCCGTAGGTGATGGAGAGGCCCAGGCCTGTGCCTTCGCCCCCTTTTTTCGTCGTGAAGAAAGGTTCGAAGATATGTTTCAGAGTTTCTTCGGACATGCCGCTGCCTGTATCATGGATAGAGATACCGACAGTGTCCATGTCTCTTTCCCACGTGGTTATGGAAATGTCTCCGCCATCCTGAACGGCTGCAAAGGCATTATTGAGGATGTTCAGAAAGATTTGCTGCAATTGACCTCTGTCCGAAGAGATTCGTGACAGATCCGGAGCAAGGCTCACCCCCATTTTTATGTTCCTGTGCAACGCCTCTTTTTCAAGAAAACCGAGCGTCTCTTTTACAACCTCGTTTACATCCAGGATCTCGGTTTCCACGTCCATCCTCCGGGCAAAGCCCAGCAACCTGTGGGTAATGGTGCGACACCTCTGCACAGATTGGATAATCGCGTTCACCTGTGAAAGAAATTTATCCTTGTTCGGGAAATTTGGTGTGTATTCGATGAGGTCCTTCATTAATCCCGCTTTTTCGTTGATCACGGCCATGGGATTATTTATTTCGTGGGCCACACCGGCCGCCAGTCTCCCAATGGAGGACAGTTTGTGAGAATGCTGCATTTCCCGGAAAGCCAGTTCCCGCTTCCGGTCGCTTTCTTGCATTCGATCAACCATCACTGAAGTAAGCCGAAAAACCACCAGAAAAACGATTAGAATTCCTGCGATAAACAGGAATACAAGTTCACTCTTGAGCGCGTACCAAGCCCGCATGACGTCCGTACGCGGCTTAACCACCATGAGCACATATTCAGAGCGGGGAAAATACGAATAAGCTAGAATTACATCGCGACCTTTCGAATCTTTTTGCTCGATAATATTGGGCTCATAGCTTAAGGAGGGGACTTTCTCAGTCCATTTCTCCAAAACCTTGCCGTAAAATTTGGAATCTGTCTGAAAGACGCCGGCCCGATTAATGAGAAAAGCGTCACTTTCTGCGTCTAAACCCATTGAGGTGATCAGATCGTCAAAAGCCCCTGTATCAATCGTTGCCCTTACAACCCACGATTCGCCGGTGTCACTGATGTGCTGAACAGCGATAGCAATATGGGGAAATTTTCTGTACCCCATGAAGACGTCGCTGGCATACACTCCATTGACTCTGACTTGATGGAACCAGCTTTGATCGGAATAGTTCTTTCCTTTGAGGTCGTAAGGCCCTGCATAACTGACCTGGACACCATTGGAATCGATTAGACCCACATCCACAAAACCCCTAAATTCCTGCTTAAGCGCCTTGAAAATCTTGTTCAAGTTCCTTTCGTCAGCCAGTTGTTCAAATGTGTAAGCGGAGGATATGAACCTTACCGTTGAAAGCCGTCCTGCTATGAACAGTTCAAAAGAGTGTTTCGTTTTGTTTACCAATACCCGCAAGGGCGCCACGACATCGTTCTTCACGACACTCTGGTATTGATAAAAGTTGATTACAGCCATGAGGAACATGGGAATTATGGTGATCAACAGCATCAGGACGATAATATTCCGCCTGAGGACCCGGTAACGCTCCGGGGACGTCCCTTCCTCCGGGATCTCCAACAGTCCTGCAAAAAAGTCTTTCCACTTTTCGTTTATTCCCATAGTGCCGCCTCATGTGAAGTCTCTGGCCATACGACCATATATCTAATTGAAAGAAATGAGTTTTAAGGTAACCTCCAGGTTGGGTCCGGTTTCATATTAAGGATAGCTAGCCCCAAGGCTCTAGAAACTGGGCCGATAATTGCACGCCGGCGGTTCAAGGCCCCCCATCCTATGGACGATAAATCGGAACTCGTTTGGAGACACTGAGTCCCCCTTCTTCTTATGTCATAGCAACAAGGGAGGGCTTTGCATCCCGTCCCTAGACGTGATGACCATAGCGGCAGGGTGGGACTATTGCTCATCACGAAGGTTCGAGCGCTATGCCGGCCTCTGTACCCCCTCGTCCTGCCGCCAGAGGCTGTAAGTTACGAGGTCCCTTATCCGGATTATCTCAGTTCGAGTTAATGCTCTTTCATGCCGGTGAGCGTGTCTGACGGGAAATCCGGCCACTTCGGACTGTGAAGGCCTGCGCCTCTACCGGTCATTCCGCCTACTGATGACATGCGTGAAGCCAAGCCGCCATTTTGCGGCTTTCCGGCCAAAGCATTTTGTCGCTCGATATTATAGCCCCTCGCGTTGAAAATTGCATCATACTTTGTCCCAATTCAAAACAGCAAAATCTCTTTGCTTTAGGCCTCTCAGGAAGCAGTGTTTGCCGCTTAACGCGCTCCATCGTCCGGGCTTTGAAACACCGAATATAGCGCCATGAAACATCAGGAAGTCTCGGGCGTCATGCGAATTTCATAGAACCCCATGAGTGCGGATGGCCGCAACCAATCGTGAAAACATCGTTATAGATTGGCCTTCGCAACCATGTCTGCGCCCATGGATAACGAAGAGGCCCCTCGCTACCGGAGGGGGACGGCGTAACGGTTTAATGATATTTTGTAACCGGCGCACGGGTGGATACGTTTTGCAAAAAGGGGTTTCCCGGTGAACTATTGCGATATTTCAAAAGATCTTGAAGAGCGCCTTCGGAGGAGTCTTCTGTCAAGAGATTCCGCTCCGTCCGCATATTCATAGGACGCGTCTCAGAATATTCCAGATATGTTCAGAAAAAAGACAAATTCAGAGATCTATTTAACACCATAGAATGGGGAAACGATTATAGATCCTATATCTAATTTGCACAAGAACAACGAACAAAATTACCGTCAATGTGCTTGCCTTTTATAAAGATTATCGGTACCCCGTGAATGGCGAATAAGCCTGAGTTTTGGCTCTTCCGAGAAAGTCTGTCTCGTCTTTGAGGAAACTCTCTATAAAAGCTTGAAGCAATAGTGAAATGCTCCTACAATATTGGCTTGACGAGCAGCAAGTGGCGGAAGCGATTGTGTCTTGGAAAGCCGCCCTCGCAAGGCGGGCTTGGTCCGTATGGCTAACTGAATCGACGCTCGACAGCCGCAACCATTGATTAAAAACGAGTCCGAGAGCCGGTCAGGATTCCCTTTTTGGAGTTCATCATGGCGCCCAAGAAGATAATTCAAGCGAAACAGTTCATAGCCGACGTAAGAAACGGATTCAACGACCATCAGTTGTGCGATAAATACCACCTTACGGAATCCGATTTACCGCGCCTGTTTAAGAAACTTATTCAGGCGAAAGGGTTGACCCAAGAAGATTTGGACCACAGAGTGATAGCCGAAAGCGATCTTACGATGAGGTACAGACATCTCACCAGAAGCTATTCTCTGTTCTCGATACCGGTTTATGACACGGAAGACCTGGAGCTGGAAGGCTGGATAACCGACATCACCGAGGAGGGCCTCCAACTAACCGGCATGCCTGCTGAGGTAGGCCAGAGCCGAAGTCTGTTGATCAGGGCCGACGAGTTTCACGACATCTTCCCCTTTGCCTTTGACGCCAAATGCAAATGGGTCCACACAGACGATGCGAACGAAACTCTTGTGGGATTCGAAATAGTGGATATCTCGGAAACCGGTCTTGAAGAACTCAGGAAGCTAATTCAATTGCTTACAATCAATTAGGCGAAGAGCTTTTGTTCGTAAACTCGTAAACCGAGACTTCCCGGGCTCCTTTTTCCGCACAAGATCCCTCTACGGTAGCATTGCCGATAGTCTTGCTTGACGCGAATGGTTTGCGCGGTCATCTCTCCGGATTTTCAATCACCGACGTCCGTTATGATTTTGCAGGCGCCGAGACTCCATCTCAATTGTCCGTCTCCAAATCTATTAGGGGCCGAGTGCGTAGACTTTTGGGTGAGGCGGAATTCGTGGCGTTCTATAGGACTGCCCAGTGTGATTCAGAACTCCGGTGAAAAAGCCTTGGTGACAAGGAAACGTAAGCGGTGCTATAAAAGGGTTCAGGCCGTCTTCCGGCCTAAAAGACGACTCTGCAGCGACTATAGGAGAAATCATGAACGGCGCTCAACTCCTCTTAAAGACTGCTACTAGAGCCGGTATGGACGTATGCTTCGCCAATTTCGGCACGACTGAAGTTAGTTTGGTTGCCGCTCTCGATCAAATTCCCGATATTCGAGCAATTATGTGCCTATTTGAGGGAGTTTGCACCGGCGCGGCCGACGGCTACGCCAGAATGTCCGGCAAGCCTACCTTGACTCTCCTCCATCTGGGCTTGGGTTTGGCCAACGGTATAGCCAACTTGCACAACGCGAAAAGGGCGAATTCTCCAGTGGTAAACCTGATCGGGGAGCATGCTACCTGGCATCGACAATGGGATTCCCATGAAGTTATGGACATTCAGAGTCTTGCCGGCGCTGTGTCCGGCTGGGTAGGCACGGTAAAATCGGCCGACGCGATGTCCTTTGACATGGCCAACGCCATTTCCGAAGCCGCAAAAGGGCAAGTGGCAAGTTTGATAGTAGCTCAAGACTGTCAGTGGACGGAATGCTCGGATGAGACCATCCATCAGCCTAGTATTGGCTACGATAAGCTCGACTACGCTGAGATCGACAGGCTTGCTCAGCTCTTGAAAAGCGGCAAGAAAGCGGCGCTTTTCCTGGGATCCAGAGCCCTGCGCGCAAGCGGCTTGCAGGCAGCCGGCCGTATAAGAGCCGCAACGGGATGTGACCTCATTTCCGAGCTTCTGCCCGCGCGAATGGAACGAGGGGCCGGACTTCCATTGACTCACAGGCTTCCCTATTTTCCCGCGCAGGCCACCGAACTACTTTCCAAATATGAATTTATAATATTCGCCGACGCCGAAGCACCAGTGGCGTTCTTCGCCTATCAAGGCGGCAGCAGCCACGTGCTTTCGGACCACCAGCAGACCTATCAAATCTGCCGGAAGGGCCAAGATGTTCAACAGGCCTTGGAGGCCTTGGCCGAAGCTTTTGGAGCTCCGGCGAATCCGGATCCGGGACCCGAGTCTTTGCGCCCACAACTGCCTACCGGTAGTCTTTCCGGGGATAAAATATGCGCGGTATTGTCCGCTCTACAACCCGAAGGAGCAATTGTAGTCGACGAATCGGTGACAAGCGGAGGAACGTATTATCAGCTTGCCGCCGGCGCGGCGCCCCATTCGTGGTTGACCCTCACCGGCGGCGCCATCGGGCAGGGGCCCCCCTGCGCCACGGGGGCGGCCCTGGCGGCTCCGGATAGGCCCGTCATCAATCTCCAAGCCGACGGCAGCGCCATGTACACGTTGCAGGCGCTGTGGACTCAGGCGAGAGAATCTCTCAACGTCACAACATTGATATGCGCGAATCGAAGTTATGACATACTCAAATTGGAGTTGGCGCGAGCCGGCCATACTAATTTCGGGAAAAACTGTTTGGCGCTGACCGATTTGGGTAATCCGGAAATAGACTGGGTAAAGATTAGCCAAGGCATGGGCGTTCCGGCAATATCGGTCACGTCCGCTGAGGATCTGGCAAAAGAGCTGGCCGGAGCCATTGCCGAGCCTGGGCCTCATCTTATTGAAGCGGTCTTAAGCGCCCCGAAGGGCGGCCCGTCATTGTGGTAGCGCCGAATTCCAATCTTGCCGGCAAGATTTCAGTGATGTTGGCATATTGCTTCGCTTCGTTCGTAAATACTACCGCAGCCTCTTTGCGGGAGTCGCTATGACGAAGCGATCCTCGGCGCGCCGCTGTGAGTAAATGCCGTCGTCTCCCAAGGGAAAAAACGGTTGTGTTTGTGCGAGTTTTTATTCATAATCATCGATTGAAAAAGATCGGGGCGACCGCTATCAAGCCGGTGGATCCCGCAAATGCGACCAAAGCGCTGGAGCTTCAGGCCGTTTCGGATATCTTCTCCGAGGAGGCTCCATAAGCTGTTCAGGAGGACAAATGGCCGAGAAAAAGAAAGAAAAGAAAGACAAAGCGGAGCGTCCGCTGGAATCCAAGACAATTAAGGAACTGCGTGAAGAGGCAATGAAAATTGCAGGGGTTCAGGGAGTCCATGGTATGAACAAAGAGGAACTCCTTCAAGCCTTGAGAATCGAAAAGGGCATTCCAGAGCCTGAGAAAGCCAAAGGTGGAAACATAAGGGACCTGAAGAAGAAAGTCCTAGAAATGCGCCAATCGCGTGATCAAGAGCGTACCGATGGGGCTTCCCGTAAGCGCCTCGACGGGCTACGTCGGAAGATTGCCAAGACGAAAAAGTTGACCCGTAGGGCTGCTTAACCGCACATCAATTTTGGTCTTTGACCTCGGCTAAAGTTGTGCGCCGCTAACCGCACAATTGTCCGCGAATGACTAGCGGACCCGATGTCTGGGCATGCATGCGCTTATGCGAAGGAGATTGCTTCCCTGCCCCCGTAATGACATGACTTGGCGTCATCATTGCGAGGAACCAAATCGCGGAGCAATCTCGGCATTTGGCGCCCCATCAATGATAGATTGCAGGTCCGGAGGTTTCTTCGACAAAGAATACATGGCGCCGAGTTGAGGATCTTGTCGGCTTTGCAAACCTTTTCCCCTTCATGTCACTTTTGACATTGACAACGCAGGACGGGGAACGAGCGCTCGCAGCGTCAAACACTCACAGAGTTTCTCGGATGGATCTCCGCATAATTAGCGCTTGACCGAGTGTCACATTTTGAATGGGTGAAAACGCTTCACAAATTCCTGTTCGTCGGCGCGTTGCTGTAAAGCGGATTGCGGGCGCAATCTTAGTTTTGCTAATCAGCATAGCGTCCCTCACGGGGGGCTTTCTTCTATACATTCGAGTCGGCCTGCAAGGGGATCGTCTAGCCCGGTTGCTGGCGTCGAGGCTCGAACTCGCCTGCGGGGCCAGGATTTCCTTTGTATCTGCTCAATTGCAATGGCTGGACGCGGAAAAGGGGAGGCTTGTCCTTAATGGCTTGCGGCTCTGCCACCACCACCAATGTGGCTCTATTCTAGAAGTACCTAAAATACTTGTTGAATTCCGAACTCTACCTGTTCTGAAAGGTCAGCTCTCACTTACCAAGGTGGTGGCTGCAAGTCCCACTTTCTATCTCGAACAGGGCTACCTTCCCCGGCAAAAGGCGATTACATCAGGTTCTATTTTGCCGCTTCGTCCCGTAATCGGCCTTTGCGAGATTAACCAGGGCCGGATCGTATCCGCTAATCCCGGCGGCTCCGCTGCCGTGGTCCTCATGGAAAACCTGGAATTCTCGGGCGCCAACATAACTCCCTCCGGAGTCGACGATTTGGTTGTCCGGGCCGATGTGCCGAGCGCTCAACAGAGCGGCCTCCTGAGCTTGTCAGGAAAATACTATATCCTGGGCCGCGGAGAGTCCTTCGGCCAAGCTGATCTTTCCTTGGCCAACGTTCCAGTTTCAACCATAGGCCTGGTAACGGGCCATTGTTTCGACCTCGAATTGCCGTTCGCCGACGGAAGGCTAAATTCGACTCTTCGCGTCGGGGGCAAATCCAAGGATTGGCACGCGGAAGGGGCCGTGGCATTGGAGGACGGTATACTCGTGCCGGGCCGGATGTTTCGGGGTAAAGTGGCCTTGGACCACAGCTCTCTAACTTTCAAGGCGGATTGCTCCGGGACTAAAATCCGCTTCGACTCGGTTGAGGGAAGGCTCCCAGGAACTTCGCTCTCCTTGAAAGGAGAAATAACCAACCCGTGGTCCGGCGATCCCGGTCTGGCGATCAACTTGAACAACGCCGATCTGGATTTAAAAAAGATATTTCCCATAATTCCCATAAATCTTTTGAGAGCGGAGGATCGGGAAAGATTGATTGACGCTGGGCTAAAGGGGCGAGTGCTCATTACGGGCGGCTCCTGGTCTGGTCCTTTGCAGGATCTATTCAATAAGCGCGCCGGCCGGGGGCTGGTGTTTATAGACGCTTATCTGGACAGAATCGCAGGATTCATACCCGGTGCGGCCCTGCCCTTGACCGAAGCGACCGGCAGAATCCGCTTGAGCTCTGAAGAGCTCCTGTTCAAAGGCATAAGTTTCACACTGGGAAATTCGCCGATCGTTTTAAACGGTTGGGTAACCGACCTGAAAGGGAGTCCCAAGAGCGATTTATTTCTTTCCATGACTGCTCAGGCCCAGGATTTAAGGCCGATCCTGGAAAGCGGCCTTTTGCCCCCCAGCCAGGCCGGCTGGATAAACCTAATGTCAGAGCCGCAGGGAGGATTGTCCGTCAACCTCGATGTGAAGGGCGATCTCAATCATCCGTCCATGAAGGGCCGCGTGGCGCTGGAAGATTTCCAATGCAAAATTAGCGGCTTGCCTTTACCAATAAAGAAGGTCTCGGGATCGTTAAGGTTTCGTAGCTCGGGGATTTCGTCCTCTACGGCCAAAGGCCTGATTGGAGACAGTCCTTTCGATATTTCCGGGGAGCTGTTTCCGGACAATATTAACCTCAATCTCGAAGCCAAACTAGCGGCGGGAGACATCAAGAAACTCGGTCTTATCCCTCAGAACTGCTCCATCTCGGGAACCGCGCCGCTGTTTTGTCTTATCAAAGGAACGCTCCAGGCCTTACATTTTTCGACGAAACTCGATCTTAAGAATAATGCGGTGGAGTGGTCTCATTGGGTAAAGAAAAAAGCGGGTGTCCCGCTGGGTATCGAGTTTTCGGGAGCAAGGACCCAAAGGTCGGTATCTCTTGATGATTTGTACTTGCTCTTAGACGACACGAGAGTCTCCGGAAAGGCCACCTTAAACGGCGAAGGCAAGATTGCCGTTTCCATCAACCTGCCTCCAAAGGGGATTCCCTCAAGCGTCCTCATACCTTACCTGGACCCGTCACTGGAACCTCAACCCGGCGGCCGCGTGGAGGGTGATATATCTCTGCGAAGCGCCGTTGATCGTTTTCCGGAAAGCTATGTTGACGCAAACATAGTTCTTAATCACGTATCGCTGAAAATTCCTGGGATTCATAAACGGACCGAAGGACTTACCGGCACGTATCGCCGTCGGGGCAAGCAATCTCAGTTCACTGTCGAACGAGCCAAAATCGGCAGCTCCATGCTGGCGGGAAATTTGTCCATTGAACAGGGTGAGCGTCCGAAAATGGACGTGGATCTGGATTTCTCCTTCCTGGACACCACCGACTTCACCACCGTGCCGGCCGGCAAGGTGACCGACACGACCTGGGGAGAATGGATCAAGGCGAATTCGGTGCTCAGGTTCATGGCCAAATGCAAGGGAGGCGGCTCCTTGAGGGCTGCTAAGGGCAAGACTTCAGTTCATTCCTTTTCTGATTTCAAGGCTACGTTTGAGGGCAATTCCGGCATAATAAACTGCCCGACATGGCAAATGAATTTTGCTGACGGCATTTTGAAAGGCGCGGCTGTATTCAATATCAAGGAAAACACGGCCAAACCCTTCTCTTTGACCTTTCAGGCGGACAAACTCAAAGTGGACAGAATTTTGAACACCGCTGACGACCAGATGAAGGTTGAAGGCGAACTCTCGGCGGACGGCCAATTAAGCTGGGCGATAACTCCCAAAAGGGATAACCACGGCGTTCTCAGGACCGGCTCGATGGACGTCAGGATTCAGGATGGAACTATCCACCGGTTCGAGATCCTCTCCAAGATTTTTTCCCTGCTCAATCTTGGGTCCCTGCTGAGGGGACGTCTACCGGACATAATCGGCAATGGCCTGCCGTTTCAGAAAATCACCTGGAACATGGAGGTCTTTGACAACAAGTGGAAAATTAAAGAATTCAAACTCAGTAGTGACGCGGCACGAATTGACTCATCCGGAATGTATTTCGGCTCCCAAAATAGAGTGGATTTCAAAGTGGACGTGTCTCCCCTGGTGGGCTTGGACACGTTAATGTCCGGACTTTTCGGCAATCTCATCACAAAGGACGGCAAGACCCTGACCACCACTTTTCGCGTGCGTGGGCTGTACGCGTCGCCCGACGTGAGGTTGGAGCCCTTTGAGAGCTTCAAGCCTGAAGATTCGCAAAAGTGAATATCGCCCTATTCTAATCGTTTACACCGCAACCGGGGTCAAGGCAAAGATCCGAGCAAGGCGTGCGGCAACCTTCATGTCTCCGCGCCGCAACGCTTCTCTAACGTCGTCTAGTTTACAGGCGTCTTCTACGGACATGTAAGGTGACCAACTCTTAATCCGAATGAATCAATTTTACATCTACTTCCGCCAAGTAATCTCCCTCTATTACGAGTTTAGTACAGGGTTTTGCGTTCATTTTCGTCTCCTGCGAAAATCGCCGGTCAAGCCTAGAACGCGCCCCAGGATTGCTTGCCGGGGATATAATAGCTCGGGCAAATGAAGCGGAATAGGCGCGCTATCCGCTTGGCTTTTCCGAGATTCTCTTCCCTTTGGCCGGCTAGTTCGGCAAGCGGTCCGCTGAACAATGTATCGAAATAGGCTTCAGCCGCCTGTTTGCGCTCTTCCTCGGTCTTGAATTCGCAGCGAATTTGCCGCAGTTCCCCGCAGTCGAGCCAGAATCCGCCGCAAGAGGGACACTCATCCACCTGGACCTTTTGTTTCACGCTGAAAAAGTGTCGCATCATGGGGATTTCGCACTTGGGGCATTTCAATTGTTGTTCCGGGTCCCTGTGGAAATGCGGAACTCCTTCAATTTCGCCCAAAAGCTCCCCAGCGTCTTCATCCGGCTCATCAACCTTTTGAAGTTCGAAGTCGTCGAAAAAGATTCCGCCGCAACCCGATTTGCATACATCGAATTGAACGGAGCCAATCTTTATTTGGTCAAGTTGAGCACTGCAAACAGGACACTGCATTTTCCGTCCTCCCCGACGATCTGAAAAACGTAACTGAATAAAATTCCTTAGCATGTCTGTAGCACATGGCGCTGGACGGTTCAATGGATTTGTGGCCCGTCCTATATACGTTCAGTCACGAAGGTGAGTTTTCCACAGGCCGATTTGACTTTAGGGAATCCCATAAACCAACTCCGCGGAGCGAGCGGCGGTCGGCAAGAGTATTCACTCAGTTACGCGCGGGAGATTGCTTCGCTCCGCTCGCAAAGACAATTCCGAATGTCATTGCGAGGAGTGAAATCCCGCGTTCCGCGGGAAAGCAATCTCGGTATTCGCCGCTCATAACTGAATGGTTACCGGCAAGAGACATCTTTTAATGCAGTCCCCGCTGGATATCGTGTCCTATTGGCTTTATCCCCCCTGATTATCCGCAAGATTGTCACGAATTATCGACACTGAACGGAAAAAAAGATATATTGGGAATTCTGGATCAGGATGAGGCGAGACGCATGTTTCGGGGCCGGCCTGTACGATCCGACTTCCCGCCAAATCGAATCGAAGCTCTAGGAGACCCGTGTTTTGAAGATAATGCACGTTACGAATTACTTCAGGGACACTCACTCCCATGTCGGGGGAGCGGAACAGGCCGCTTACAGAACAGCGCTAATGGCCAAGGACCACGGGCATTCCGTTTCCGTGGTAACCACCAGGAGCGACACTGGTAAGGATTCGGAATTGCATGTACGGACTCTTCCGATAATCGAAGACTATGCGCCCGGATTCGTCCGGCCTTATATAGAAGCGGCAAAGTGGTATTCCATACAATATGACCCGTTTTCCGCGGGGTCCTTCGGAAGAATCGTGAGCGAATACAAACCCGACGTGGCTCATTTTCACAATTTTCAGTTTCTCACCTTAAGTCTTCTGAAGGAAGCCAAGAGCGTCAAGGCAAGAATAGTCGTATCCATTTACGACTATTGGCTGTTTTGCCCTACAGTGATGCTGGTGACTCCCGATAAAGGATTCTGCGGACGCGCCCACGGCGACTGGTGCATCGACTGCTTGCCGCCCTCTTTCAGATTATTCCAGAAAGCGCTTCTTTCTGTCAGGCGCAGGGTCATAGATCATTATATGGCCATGGTCGACCGCTTCCACGTGCTGTCGGACCATTCTCGATCGGTTCTGGAAGGATACGGCGTACCGAGAGAGAAGATATGCGTCGTGCCTCTGACGCTGCCCGTTGAATACAGGCGGACCCCTGCGAGCGACGAGCCCGTTGACCAGGATATGATCCTTTTCGCCGGGTGGCTGAACGAAAGAAAAGGATTCCACAGACTTGCCGAGGCAATGCCTGCCATAATCCGGGACCACCCGAAGGCCAAATTGATAGCGATTGGTGGAGAGGTCCGTTTCGGCGAGCAGTATATGAAGCTGGTGAACGATACGATTGATTCCGGAGGCTTCCGCGATAAAGTGACCTTTACCGGCCATCTCGACCCGGATGATGTGAGAAAATATATCCAGAAGGCGGCAGTAATCGTAATTCCCGAGCAGTACGAGAACATGTCCCCATTGCTGATGATCGAGGCCATGTCCCTGGCGAAGCCTGTGGTTATAAGCAGGGTCGGCGGAGTCCCTGAATTTATTGAGCATGGAGTTGACGGGTGGCTCGTGGACCCCTTGGACCCTCAGGATTTTGCGGAAAAAACCGTTCATGTCCTGGAAAACCCGGCTTTAGCCCATGAAGCCGGCCGGCGAGCGAGAGACAAAATTCTGTCGCTGTGCGGCGATGAATACATATGGGAAAAAACTCGATCGATGTATGAGGCTTAAGTCCAAAGGAGCTGTGAAACGGCATGCATAAGATTGCGGCGGGAGCTCGAGCCAAAGTCGCCCTTCTGTTGATACTGGCAACGGCGCATATACTGATCACCCTGTTCTATGTGGTCCCGGGCCCTCTCTTAATTGACGAGATCATCTATCATTGGTCTGCCAGAGATTTCACAGCCTCCGGACAGCTCAGCGTTTGGAACGGGTACGAAGAGCGCCCCTCCCCGGAACTTATACATCCGTTTCTGTCGTCTCACTCCGGCAAGCTTTATGCGCAGTATCCGATGTTTTTTGTGTTTCTTGCCGCGACCTTTTACAAAGTCTGGGGATACTACGGCCTGTTTATACTGAATTCCATAGCGTTCTTGATAACTTTGGGATTGTGTTTGGCGACTGCGAGGCGGCTGTTCGACGATGTCGATCTTGCGCTGAATTCCTGCCTGATTCTCGTGCTGGGGACGTTCTTCTGGGAATATTCCCAGGCGGCATGGCCGCATATGACATCCGCGTGCTTTGCCATGGGGGCGCTTTACCTATTGGTTTGCGCATACATGTCGGATTCCAAGAGCAGCTCTGTGGCCGCGGCGGCAGGGGCAGGGATTTTGGCGGGCATGGGGCTGGGCATGAGGTACGACAGCATTTTTGTCATTCCTGCTTTGCTCATGCCGCTCTTTGTCTCGAAACGACCGCGTGTGGCCGAAGTCTCCGCATTTTCTTTAGCGACTCTTCCCCCGCTTCTGCTTTGCGCTTATATCAATTACCTGAGATTCGGAGTCTTTTCCCCCGTGGCAGACGGCCATATTACACAGGCGCCCGGCTATATATTGACCTATCCCTTGGTAGCCATCCCCCTGGCATGGTGCTCGAGTAGGCTCAGGATCATGGACCTGGCCATCAAGCATAAGACAATTTGTCTCGTGGCGGCATTTGGGGCGCTTGTGGTCGCCATGTTGATTCCCACAGTGCGTGCCGCTCTGGCAAACTGGCTCCATTATGCCAATATTAACGTCATCGACATGACAGCGTTTGACGCTAACATTATACGCCCGGCCATGTCCAGGAGCCCGGGCGGCGGAGTGGTTTACATAGGCGCCCAGAAGAAAGCCCTTTTGCAGAGCATGCCGTTTCTAGCCCTGCTCGTTGTGCCTATCATAAACCTGCTTCGTAACGATAAAGACGCGCCCAAACTGTTTATGTTGATGGCTATACCAATCACTTATATTGCCGGCCAGGCTTACACGTTTCTCAGTAACGGCACCTATGAAGGCGGTTTATGTCTTAATCTAAGGTACTTTGTACCCGTTTTGCCTCCGCTGGCGATATTGTGCGCTTATGCGATAAGCGTCTTGCGCGACCAAGAGAAGGCGAGGTTCAGCCCACTTATCCTGGTCATTTCAAGTCTTGCCACAGCATTGTTTTACGGGTTTCTGGTAGAAAAGATTAAGGGCCAAGTAGACCAACTGGTTTTTCCATTGTTGATATTTCCGCTTCTTTTGGCTTTCTTTATCACATGCTTGGTAGCCCTGCGAATTTATTTGAAGGAGAGAATCGCCGCCGCGGACGGAATTTTGGCGGCGCTAGTAGCCGTGGCTTTTACCTGGTCCGGATTGGTCGCCTTCGCTTATGATTATCCCGCCGCCAGGAACCAAAGGGCTAACAATTATTTGGTCGGCCAAACGGCCAAGGGAGCGGTGCCACCGGATTCGCTCTTTTTCACAACACCATACGTAGACCCGTTCATGGGGCTGATTGACCAGCCCAAAGTGAGGATTGCGTTCCCCGGCTACTGTAATTTCAAGGACTTCAAAGAATTGCTTCAATATCACCTAGATAAAGGAAGAAGATGTTTTGCGGTCTTACCCGTGGACACGTGGAATCAACTCAAAGCCGGGCCATTAGCTAACCTGGCAGTGAAACCTTTGTTTCACTTCGCCGGCAAAGCAATTCTTGGGGAAATTCTCGTTGAATCGGGATCTAAAGTCTCCCCTGATCCAAAATGACGACAACAGGCCCGACGGCGCCGGTAGGGCTGAGACGTGCTGCGCGGCGGCTGAATCCCTCAGAGTCGTTGAGCGCATTCCCACGAAAATAGCCGCCAATCCCCCTTGCATTACGCCGTAAATGGGAGGAATAGCGCCCTCCCCGCTTGCGATGAGGTTTGGGGACAAAACCTTTGACTTAAGAAAGATATCGGCAACGGCTTCACTTAATACCGTCGCCCCCGCGAAAGCGGGGGTCCAGAAAACTCCGAAAAGAACTGGATTCTCGCCTGGGCGGGAATGACGGATAACGACGTCTCCGCTGCGATTAAAGTTCTTTCCCTTTTTACGTCACCGGCTTTGAAGATTGGGGAGAGAGCTTCTACGGGCAGTCAGCGCTAATCTCGAAGTTGACTGCCCCATTACTGACTGGGTTACTTGAAATTAAACGAAATTGTATTAAAAGAAGTTCCCGTCCGGACTTCCCCTTGAAGAGCTTCTTACATATCGCAGCAAAAGTTGCGGATTCTCTCCCTCGAAGAGGGAGCTCATTTGGGTAGCCATGGACGGGGCGCCCAAGCTCGCCGCGGGCAATCCGATCAAAGTATTTTCTCTTTTCGTGGCGTCCGCAAGGCAGGCCATGATGGTTCCTTTGAATGAGACCGCATGGAACCATTGCGCAGACGCTATCGATTTTTGAACTTGTTTCAAAGTAATAGGCATCACTATTTGGGCCCCTTTGAGGGCTTGCGACCAGGGAAAGAACCGATGAAAACCGTATATCTGATCTATGGGTCCAACAGCTCTCTTGCGCCGCACTTTCCCGAAAGCTCGTTGACTCTTGCGGGAATACTTCTCAAAGATGGGTTCAAAGTAAAAATCCTTGACATAACCATAACGCCCAAGAGCGAATGGGACTTTCAAGACCCGCTGTTTTTCGGATTCACCGCATATTCGAATTCGGGAATTGGGTCGGCGCTTTCTTTGGCGAAGGATTTGAGAAAGAGATTTCCCGGAACACCGTTCCTGTGGGGAGGTCCTCATGCCCAAATGGTTCCTGAGCAAACTGCGGATCACCCGTGCGTGGACGCTGTGTGCTTTGATGAAGGCGAATTTGTCTGTACGCGATTTTGCTCGCATGGTTTCCGACGGTTTATGGGATCCGGCGCAAATCGGCGGATTAGTCTACAAAGACAAAAATGGGGCCATTGTCAGAACCCCCCCTCAGGAATTAGTGGATGTAAACGCTATCCCGTACCATCCTTATGATTTGCTGGATCTCAAGAGATATTTTGTCTCATCCATAAAAGGGTATGCCAGTCCAGCCGAGGCTGTCCGTATTCATGCACTTTCTGTGCGAAGACTCAGCAACGCAGGTGGAGGCCCAAGGCGGCCGAGACTGTAGTCGATCACTTGGACAGGATGGTAAGAGAATTCGGCATAAAAGAGTTGTATTTCTCCGACGCCAATTTCTTTGTCGATCTCCGACGAGTAAGAGATATATGTAACCGGTTGTCGGAGAGGAACATCAATATAAAGTGGTCGGCCTTCTGCCGTTGCGACACAATAGGGCGAATGGATGCCGATTTCTTAAATATGATAAAATCATCGGGTTGCGCTCAACTTGATATTGGAGGCGAATCCGGGTCGGACGCCGTCTTGAAACAATTTTCCAAAGGCATTACTCGAGCGGAAATACTGTCCGCAGTGGACAAATTGTGTAAAGCGGGCATTAAGCCTGAGCTGTCTTTCGTCATCGGCGCTCCGATGGAAACAGATAAAGACTTCGATAAAACCATCTCTCTGGTAACCACGATTCGCGATTCATACCCCAAGGCGTCTATCAATGGTATTTTTCAGTATCAGCCCTATCCGAACAGCGCTCTTGGCGAACAGACCATTAAAGAGTGGAGGCTTCCGATTCCACAAACTCTGGAAGGTTGGAGCGACCATCCTATTACTTTACCCAGAAGAGTGTATTTCCCCTGGTTGGACGACGAAAGATACAGCCGTATGATCACCACCAGCTATATCGCAAGTTATTTATTCTATCATGACAGGATTTTCACGTCGGTGGAAGGTCAACTCTTGCATAAATCGCCCGGCTGGTCCGTGTTCAAAAAAGTGCTCAAGGTAGCCCACAATCTCGTCATCAAACATCTTATTCGATTGCGTTGGAACTATGGGTACATGAAATTTCCATTGGAATGGAGGATATTTGGATTCATTCGCGATAAAGTCTTCGAGCTGATTTGATTCAGGCTTCGAGCCTGAAATCACGGGAAAAAGATCGCCGGAGGGAAACTTCTTGAAAAAGGGTTCCTCCCGGTGCCGTTTACGCGTCTTTTATTGTTCAACTTTTTGAAATTGAAAATTGATCGTGCAAGGAAATATCTTCTGCAGAAATGGAAAAAAATGTTGGACTCCAAAATACACGGCCTCAAACGGGTCGCGCTTAAGAGTCACTGGGTAGAAATCCAGGTTGCAAACTAAACCTACCTCTTCGGCTATTTTCTTGATCCGGCTGTAAATCAGCACATCTTCCTGCACTGCGGTGATTCTTTTGTCTTGGAGTCGCCATCTGGCGATTCTGTGATTCCACTTCTGACAGGCCGGTTCGTTAAAGAAGAAGCAATTGCCGCCGGGCCTCAAGATTCTCTTGATTTCTTTAAGGGTTCTGCGATGCACTGCGAAATGGTGGGCGGAAGCGTAACAAAAAACGAGGTCGAAGGATTCGTCCGGCTCAGATATCTCGTATGATTTGTACGCTCGTGCGCCGTCAAGCTTGACCTGGAATAGGTATTCCCATTTGCTCACGGAAGCGACCGCAAATTCGCTGATGTCAGATAGGACAACCCGTTTTTCCGGAAATAGTCTCTTTACCAGGCAGGAAGCCCAACCTTGGCCGCCGGCGAGCTCAAGCACCGACTTGGATTTGACGAATATATCTTGGAATCTGTTTATACAGTCCAACATTATCAACCCTTCCGCCATCTTATTCAGTATATTGAATGTAGAAGTAGAAGCTGGTGATTCATCAGCGGAAAACTTATAGAATTCAATTTCTACCGTTTCTTTGTTGCGCAAATCGGAAGTCATCAGTTCCTCTCAACTGGTCTCTAATTTTGCATCTGACTCATTAATTCGGCACTTCGGATGAAAGGGGACAAACCGATTCCGCTATTCTTTTTGCCCTTTCCCGGAGACTCGGATTACCGTCGTTTTCCGCCACAAACTTGAACACGTCGGCTAACGCGGGATCACTCTTCTTCTCCAAGCAACTTAGCACCGCTGATCGGACCGGTTCGGCGGTTTCTTTTTGAAGAAGATATATAAGGTCCTCAATGAAATCCTCGGGACCGATTTTTTCCAGGACCTGTACAGCGACGACTCTAGTGTGTTGATCCCCGTTACAGGAGAAATCTCCGAATCAGCCTCTGTATTCTGTCGTCATTCTTGTCAACTCGTTCCATGAGCGCGGGCAACAATTTGTCTCTATCAGCTACGCTTCCTCTGCGAAGAATCGTTATGAAAGCGTCCACATGTTTTGAAGTCCCGAAATCCAGCAGTAGTCGAACAATGAATTCTCTCAGTTTTGAGAAATGAACGGTCCGGAGTATCCTGTTGAGGTTTCTCAGCGATTCCTCCTGCTTCACCAGAAACAGATAAATCATGGCTCCGCGCATTTCGCCCACCGTGGAATCATCCGAGAAAGCCACATCCAAAGCGCTTTGGGAATCCAACCCCTCGATCGACACATCGCCGATAGTACCTGTTAAGGGCAACAGCCCTATCCAGCTCGGACAAAAAATCTCTGGCCATTCTCATCTGGTTTCCTCGACCCGGAATAATGTGAAGGTTCTGTTGAAGCCTTCGATAGTCCCGTAACCGTGCCGCCCTTTACAAATCCCAACGAATACCATGAGCCTGCGCTCGCACGGACGTGTCATAGCCCCTGCAATTGACACAAAACCCTGGGACGGGTTGACTGTCGTCAGTTATTATCCGCCTGAATTCTTTGTATCTGGAACTATTCCATATCTCATCGAATGTCTGGTTGAATAGATTGCCGAAAGCGTTTGAATGCAAGTACTCCCGATTATTGCTCATGAGAACCGTGCAACAGGGGATGACGTCGCCCCCCATCAGAATATAGGGCTCCAGCCAGCAGATGCACTGGGAGGAAGTGGGATTCTGCCAAGGTTCGATATGGCTAAGTATTACGTTGAAATCGCAGGATTTGGCTATTTCGATGGTTTCTCGATATACTTCCACTGGTATCGCGTTTGCGAATTTTTGTTCGTTTTCATCGAAATTTAGGACCCCGACAAAGTCAAGTCGGGAGCCGCCGCCCAGTTCTTTTTTCCCTCCGAAACTCCGGACAAGCTCAACAAACCTGGGCATTTCGTGGAGATTTTCGTTGGTGACGACCATTCGGAAGTTGAGTTCGGGCAGGTGCTTGTTATGCTTCATTTTTAGTTCAATGAATTTCCGCACATTTTTTTCGACTCTATGGAAGTCGCACCCTATGCGAACCGGGTTGTAAGTTTCCGGAGAAGCGCCATCTATCGAAATATATATCCCTGCCACGTCCTGCGATAAAATGTGTTCCATGGTCGGTTCGGTCATGTCATCGAAATGGTCGACAAAGTAGTGAGGGATATTTCTCTTGCGGTTTTCAGCTATGATCTTATAAAAATCCGGATTCAGAACGAACTTCCTTCGCCCGTAGTGTGAACCCACGTCAAATCGAACTGATCTATGATATGCCGGTATTCGTCAATCCACAGATGCTTGGATTCCTGAGTGTCCCCCCAATGCGTGTGCTCGCAAAAGGTGCATCTCTTATTGCAGATGGTAGTGACCTCAATTTCGGTCCAACGGGGCTTGGGAGCAAGTTGAGGATATTTTCTGATCAAAGGCCCGGCGAGAAAATACGCGGCTGCCCCGGCGCCTTCACCGACAGGCACCAACAACTTTGTGCCGATAAATTTCTTTGCGGCTTCCCAGCCTCGATTCTCAAGCAGATAGGACGTCGTTTGCGAATAAGCGGTGAACATGTTCCATGCCATGCGCATTAAATACTGTCCGCCGAACATCTTGGTAGTCGTGTAAATCCCGCCGGGAAGCAACGACATCCACCAGCGGTGTCGCCCTATCTCATTGATTGCGGAAATATTCTTCTTGACTGTGTCGGAGATTCTGTTTTCGTCGATTTCCGTCCAATCCGTGTTGACCGCGCCGAAAAGAAGATTCTGCCGCCAGGGCGGCGCCGGGTCGGTTACAGCAAAGACTTGTCCGCGTTTGATTAAGAATTGCGGACGGGCCAAGGATCGCTTAGGGTCGCTCATACTCATTCTCCGATGAAAAAAGGTCTGGAAAGCCGCATCCTTATTCAATCTCTCCACGCGAGTCTATTCAGACTTGGAGTTACTCGATAAGAAAGCCCGATTGGGATGGATCCGGATGGATAGCGTATCAACACATCGACCTTCTCATGCGCCTTACCAACGCTCTGTCGGTATTCCCCTGCTTGCTTTCCGCTGGTCCACGGCGGTGTCAACGGCTGAACTAATCTGAGGTTTCGACAAAACCTAAGTCGGCGCAAGCCGGTGAACGAGGATACGGCTCTCCTGTATTTTCCGAGGAGCGCCCTCTTGCCGCGTTCCTCCGTTGTCGAACTTGTCATAGGTGAGCCATGGAGGATGCGTTGCCGCTAGGCAGATAATATCTCAACTACTTCAGGGTGTCAAGGAAGCGCCCCTGATAACTATCCGGATTGGCGGCTACTTTCGGTTCACGAGCGGCTTCGGGTTCTTCGGCGTAAATGCGATGACGTATTCATGATCAAAGTCCCGGTCAGGCCGGCAGTTAAATAGTATGTGGCACCTCCGCGAACCGCATCTGTCGAGAAAAGGCCTCGAACGATGCGGTTCCCGTTTGGCGCCGCATACTATTAAGAATAAGTAACCGCAATTGGACCACAGAGCACTTAGTATTCTCAAGTGACAATATCGGTAATAGTTTGCCGGGAAACCCCTTTTTGCAAATAGTGGTTTCCCGGACCCTTCCCCCAAACCTCCCAATATATCGGTTTGTTGAAGGGTCTTAACCTTTATTTCAGTAGAATTTTCAAGGCCCTTTGGGCAGGAGGCCTCTCCATGATCCATCGGCGCAGGGTTGCAAAGTTACTTGCCAGGCCATGCGCTTCCGTGCGATTAAAGATGACCGGACAGTCACGATCTCGCCTTAGAACGGACCGGATTGGTAAGCAGGACATTGAATACTCACAGACAGCCATCCAGAACTTTGTTTCAAGCGCTGGCGCAGGACCACGTCCCCCGCTTCTTGATCATATGGCTTGAACGGTTCGGAATCAATCTCCCGGTTTTCATTGCTCTTGTGACCCAAGGGGTGCACCTTATCAACGGGATCGTGCTGGTTTTTCTGATCTCCTATCGACTCAGTCTCGAAGCGCAAGGATTTTACTACACTTTCGGTAGTCTCGTCGCCATTCAGTTGATTCTTGACCTGGATTTTCAGTTGGTAATTCTTGTCATAGCCAGCCACGAGTGGTCCAAACTGGGCCTGGACGACCGCGGCGGAGTCTGCGGTGACCCGGACGCCCTATCCAGACTTGCTCACCAAATCGCAATCGCCGTCAGGTGGTATTGCTGCGCCGGAGTGATCGCCACTATTTCGGTTGGGGCTGCAGGTTATTGGCTCATGTCCAGACAGCCCCATCCGTCCATAAATTGGCAAAATCCCTGGTTGGCCCTGGTTTTCCTCAATGGTCTAATTTTCTGGATGCGCGCGTTTAGCGCCGTTGTGGAAGGATGCAACGAAGTCCTTGCAGTCAACATGATGAGGCTCTATGAGAGCGTCTTAAGGGCGGTAGCGCTGTGGGGCGTCCTCATGCTCGGTGGCGGGCTTTGGGCGCCTTCCGCAGCCGCGCTGGTATCTGTGGCGTGGACGCTTTATTTCCTACTGACAAATTACAGGCCATTTTTCAAATCATTGACAGGCGTGCCGCAAAAAGCCCGGATCGATTGGAAGAAGGAGATATGGCCCATACAATGGCGCATGGGCTTGTCCGGGCTGCTCCTGTATTTTGCGGGCAATTGCTTCAATCCGGTGATGTTCTACTATCACGGAGCCGCAATTGCAGGCAAAACCGGAATGACGCTGGCCCTCGTCACGGCCCTTCAGGCCGCCGGCATGGCCTGGCTGACGCCCAAGCGGCCGTTCTTCGGAATTCTCGTAGCCAACCGTGAATACAAGAAATTGGACAGAACGTGGTTGGTAACTACAGCGTCATCTGTGGCGACCCTCATATTGATCGCCCTGCTTGCATGGTCCATGATACTGTTTATGAACCTTAAAGCTATGCCGCTTGCCGAACGTTTCCTCACACCCTTGACCATAGCCGCGCTTTTTTCCTGGACGGCCTTGAAACAGGTATCATCGAGCATCGCTATTTATCTGCGCGCCCATAAGCAAGATCCCACCGCCGTAATAAGCGTCGTTTCGAGCATCGCCTCAGCTTTCTCAATCTGGTACCTGGGCAGCAATTACGGTCCCGGGGGAGCGTCAATAGGGCTTTTGGCCATCACCATGGGATGCCTGGTTTGCGAAATTCTCGTCTGGAGGGATTGCCGCCATAAATGGCGCGCCAAACCCGTTTAAGGTAGCCGGTAGCGGGCCTTTTGCCGCAAGTTTCCCACAGGGCCTTGCTTCACGAACTCGGAATCCGGTCAAGCAGTAATCCTCCATCCCGCACACGCTATCGAATCATCCCCGGCGCCGAGACGATCGATTTGAGCTCTCTATCACTTGTTCTCTCCTTTAAACACGTGCCTCGGCGTCTCAATCAACACGGTTGTGTCCGCGGCCACTGATGAGGTCAACCACACGTTGCCGCCGATTACGCATCTTGCGCCTATGACTGTTTCTCCGCCCAGAATCGTGGCTTGAGCGTAAATGGTCACGTCGTCTTCTATGGTGGGATGTCGCTTGCGTCCTCTCAGATAATCCCCTCCTTCCGAACTTCTCGGCACAGAAAGCGCTCCCAGAGTCACGCCTTGATAGATTCGGACGCGGTTACCGATTGTGGTTGTTTCTCCGACGACTACACCGGTGCCGTGATCGATAAAGAAGTCCGTGCCTATATCGGCGCCCGGGTGAATATCGATGCCGGTCAATGAATGGGCGTGTTCAGTCATGATCCGCGGCATAAGGGGGATCTTTTGCTCAAATAGTTCGTGGGCTACCCTGTACACGAAAGATCGCGTACAATCCAGGGTAGCAAAAGACGATCTCATCGTAGCTCTTGGAGGCGGGATCGCCGTCATAATGGGCACGCACGTCTTGAGCCAACAAGCTCCTGAGCTTGGGCAGCTTTTCCACAAAGATGACCGCTTCTTCTCTACCTTTTTGTAGACACTGGACGCACAGACTGTCCATTCGCCTGCATTCGTGCTGAATGCTTCGAGATATCTGGGAGGCCAGCAGCTCGAACAAGATCATCACTTCGTTTCCGATGTGATATTCCAGGGTGGAGTGGCTCAGCTCCTGGCGACCGAAGAAGCCCGGGAACAACATATCCTGCAAGATATCCAATATTTTGATAATTTCCGCTTTTGACGGGATCAATGACGCCCCTATGTGATCCACAGCGCCCTCGTCACGACAGGATTTCACGAGGCAGTTTATTGCGTCTTTGATTCGATCTTCCTGAACCGGAAGAAGCTCATCTTCGCGGAATTCGCATACGTTGCCGTGTTTTTGCGGGGGTTCTCCAATGGCTGACATGATTTTTCTCCTTTCCGATTAATTGCGGCTCCAAATAAGAGTTTGAAGAGGAAACCTTTCTCCCGGCCGATCCGAACCAAAAAGCAATGTACATCACATTATAGTATTCGGGATTCCTCTTGGATCGTGATATTAAATTACCAAAAAAAGATTTCTCAGAGGGTTATAACATGGAATTCCAAGACGCCGTAATGAACAGGCGGAGCATCCGTGCGTTTCTTCCCGATCCGATCCCGAGAGACAAAATCCGGAGGATAATTGACATAGCCCGATGGGCGCCTTCGTGGGGTAACACACAGCCGTGGGAGATTGTCGTCGCGGACGGCGAAAAGGCCCAACAGTTGGCGACCCTTTTTGAGGAAGAAGCTAGAAAGGCTGTCGCGCCCAGGCCGGATATCGTGATGCCGATAGAGTTCAGCGGACCCCACAAGCAAAGATACATGGATCTGGGAAAATCCCTATTAACGTTCATGGGTATCGAACGAGACGACAAGGATGCGCGCATCCAACACTATCTCAATATGTATAAATTTTTCGGCGCGCCGGCGGTGGTGTATCTCTGCATAGACGGAAAGCTTAACGAGCCCTATTCATGCCTGGACCTGGGGTCCATAGGCACAACGATATGTTACGCGGCGGTCGGCGAAGGGTTGGGCACGATTTACCTGGCCGCTTCAATGCACTTCCCGAACCTCATCAGAAAAACATTGGCGATTCCCGATGACAAAAAGGTGGTGATAGGGATAGCGATAGGGTATCCCCACCCTGACGCGCCTGCGAGTTTATTCAGAAGTAGCCGCGAGCCCCTGGACACCATAATGCGCTTTGCGTAAATAACCGGCTATGACAGCCGTTTGCAGTGGGTGACTTCCATGGAGCGAGCCCAATGCTCCAACTGGAATTCACCCCAATTATTCGCGACGAGTTCATTTTTTTCAGGATATTGACTAGTAAGTTTTCGCACGTTATGATAGGGTCCATAAATCACGGAAAAGCCAGCCCTGAAACAATTCAGTTGTGTGAACCAGGCGCTGCTGTGGAGAAACGGACGCCATGGAAAGGCGTGATTTCATAAAAGCAATCGGCGTTGCGGGGATATTCTCTCTAATGAGAAGCGTCCCATTGCACGCCTCCGGAAGCTCGGCCCTTGACCCAACCGACGCGGATGGACTGAAGGGGCCCTTCGATCTAGCCTTCGACGCTGAAGGTAACCTCTACGTAACCGACCCCGCCAACTACAGATTCGTCCGATTGGATCGTTCACTTAAGCCTGTCGCGTATTACAGCGCCCGGATCTCAGCAAGGGAGCCTAAACTTCCCCAAAGGCATAGCCACCGGACCCGAAGGCGTATATGTGGTCGATTCCAACAATTGTCGCATCCAGATATTCAATGAAAAGGGCCAAGTCAAACAGGTAATCGGATCAGTTGGCTCCATTGGTGGATCCTTTTCTACGCCTCAAGGCGTCTTTGTCGACGGCCAAGGCAGAATTCTGGTGTCGGACACGAGAAATCACAGGGTTCAGGTATTTGAAGACAAGAGCGTTACCGGTATAATCGGTGAACTCGGTGATGATAAAGACCAGTTCCGCTTGCCCACAGCCGCCATATCCATGAACAATGGCGACATTTTTGTTCTTGACAGCAAGCACGGGATGGTCAAAGTTTTCGACCGTAACCTTAATTTCAAAGACTCGTTCGGATCGCCGGGAAAAGATTCCGGCATGCTGAATATGCCTCAAGGAATGACTGTGGACGCCCAGGAGAACATTTGGATAGCGGACACTGGGAATCATAGAATTCAGAAGTTCAGCCGTAATGGTGAGTTTGAGGCTGCCTTCGGTAAGGAAGGCGCCGGCGAACGAGAGTTCAAGAATCCAACTGGAATCGTTCTGCGTGGAGGCGTAGCCTACGTAGCGGACAACGGCAACCGAAGAATCCAGGTAATCAAAACTGTTTAATTTTATCGGCAAGCCTGTTGATATTGTAAATTCAGCCTCCCTGCCGTATAATGAAAACAGTTTAGCTCTTGGATCATCGGATCCAGATCTTTGGCTTTGAAGGTAAGGCTAGTCAGACCATGTGAAACGGCCAATGGCCGACAACACACCGCCAGACGCGCAAGTTAGCCAATTCTAGAAGTCCCCCGATGTTATTTCAATAATTACATCAAGAGACTCCCTTGTCGCCACGACCGCAAGGAGTTGTTGTTTGCGTCTTTCGAGATGTAAGCGCTATTCATCCTTATGGCTGTGTTACGGTGGGCGAGGCTGATGTTATTACGTTGTTGAGACTATGATTCGGCGTCCGAAAGACCGTCGGTGGGTTTTCTCGGAATGGTGGCCGATTCAAGCCTCTCAAGGTCATGATATAGTTCCGATAAAGGCTGTGGAAACGTAGGTAGTATACGCCGTTGGTAGGAGCGATAGGTGTCGCCGAGGGCGCCGGCAAGTAAATTAGGTTGCTGAGTTCCAGGCTCTGCCGAACAATCGGACACAAGTGTTATAAGCGGACGGATGAAACTAGTCCATGAATATAGAACTTGTTACAACCATATTTTTAGTCTCAGTTTTCATATGCGCCGAATTCTATCGCATATATCGAGGCAAAGCGGGCACAGTGGTGGCCTACATAGAAGGTTATCCGGGAACGGAACTCCTGATCACGAAAGTGCGTATAGAATTGGCCGGCGGTGAAACCGTGACCGCGGATCTGAATGCGTGCACAGCCTGCTTGGGCCGCATAGGAATAGGGACGGAGGTCAGGGTTACCGAATCCAGGGAAGGTTATGCAGTGCATTTGCCCTGGTTCAGAACCGGGAGATGTTCCGGGAGACCCGGACATCCCATGTCGCGAGGCATCGCGAATAGCTGATGGGAGAATTTCCTTGGAAGTTTTAGGCTATATAACCCTCTTGATTTTTTTGAGTCTAATGCTGCTGACGCTGTTCGGATACATCCGGACTCCGGTTCAAACCGTTTTGGTGCTTTCCACCGTGCTCTGCCTATTCGTAGGCGGGATCTTCAGGTTCATGTTTTACGGATGGGATGCCGTGCTATTGATGCCCAACGAGTTTATAGGCGGCATAATTTTGCATCCCATAACCGCCCTGCTCACGGGTTTGTTTCTGGCAGGCGGGCTGAAAGCTTCGGGCGGGTTTGAAGCGCTAAAGGTAATACTAGGCTATTTGAGGCGAAGCCCCATAGGCCTTGTGGGCACCTTGGTTATACTGATCAATCTGCCGGTCATTTCGTCATTGCCATGCGGCAGAATATTGGCAGCGGCTTTGCTGCCCCTCTTGTTTACCTTCGGATTCGAAGGCGGCATGGGGATCTTGACGAAGTCCCAATTGATTGTGCTCATAGGAGCGTTCACCCGTAATTCCATGGGCTCATGCGGCCCCTCTCCCATCGGAGGAGTCGGCCAGATAGGTGAAGGTTTTCTCGGCAGCTTTTTCGCCACAGCGTCGGATGGAATACTTCGAGCCCCACAGGCGTTTGCATTGATGCTCGGCACTGCGATGGTCGCCTTGTTTCTCAAGCTCGTAAGCCAGAAACTGTACCCCAATGATGTGGCCCTACGGGAAGCGCCGGCAGGGTTTGGCAAAGAATCTCTGGAGCCTAGCATTTCGGCTCCTATCGAAGGGTATCTTGCCCTCGTGATCTTCCTGGTTTCCCTTCTGACTGCCATATTCCAGCCCTTCGGTAAAATGCCGGTGCAGACGGTTCTTGTCTCCGGCGCGATACTGATGATCATAGTGTGCCGAATAAGGCTGACAGATTTAATGGAAGGGATCATCCTTCTGCCGGTGACCGCTATGGCCGCAGGCTTCCTGGCTGCCGGAGCTCTTGCCGCCACCGGAGGATTCGACGCTCTGGGAGCGATTCTGAACAGCATTGTAAAGGTCCCCTTTCTGGGCGTTGCGGGCATGCTGGCGATATTTGTCCAGTTCCAAACTATATTGCCACTCTCTTGCGCCAGAATCCTTACAGCGGCATTGGTGCCGGTGCTTTATCTCTTCGGGCCGGCCAAATTCGCTTTCCTCGACTGGTCCCAGTTGGCTATAGTCATGGCGGCTTACATAATCAACGCCACTACTTCGTGTGGCCCTTCGCCACTCGGCGGAGGCGGAATGATGGGCGAGGGCACGATGAGGGCCGAGACCGGATTCATAAAGGGAGCGTACACCTTTGCCAGCATGGCGATCATGGCGCCCCTCGCTGCCATTTATATGAAATTTCTCAATCTGGCCGTTTTTCAGCCCTCGGACCCGAACTTTGCCAAGAATATCGTGACCATCATGGAGTTCACTCTGGCCGTCGTAATAGCGAATGTGGTCTTCATATTTCTCGGCAATCGAGTTTTCAGTCAGGACCCTGGAGAGAATTACAAGATACAGTTGATTGGCTTCATGGCGGCAGGGGCCATCGGTGGAGCGGTATTCTCCTTTGCTGTGTTTGAATGGAATCCAGCCGCAATTTTGCAGGGCGTAGCTGGAGGCGTGATAGCCGCCGGTCTAATTGCCCTCATGGCGCCGAAAACCCTATCCCGCCGAATGACAGCGGTGCTGGGTGGTCGGGAGATGGGCGCTGAGGCGATTTACTGAAACGGGATGACAGGACAGGCGCTTATTTGCCCTGTCCGCTAAGGAATAGAGCGAGCAGTCGGGGGCTTGTAGACCCCGGTAAGGTAGTCCGAATCGTCGGGCGTTAATCACAGTCCATTGAGGAACAGCACTTGCTCACGTGGTTGATTTTTCTCTTTGTCGGTTGTCTATCGGGAGTAATCATCGCTTATGCGTTGGACATGAGCTCGCCCCGCGAACTTGTCCAGGGAGCTGTAGGCGGTCTTATCGCAGGATTTCTAATGTCGGCAATGTTGCCGCACTGATGGGATAATGGCTTCATGGCTGAAGAAAACGTGAAACAAGGAAAACGGCAAGACCCTGATCAGCCTATGGTTTTGCCGGGCATACATAGATATCAGTTCTTTACCAACCTCAAGGATCGGGGTTGGACCAGGAACCTGGATCGAGTGGCCCTTTTCGGCATAGTAGCAGCGCTAATCGCGGATGTTACCAAGGCGTTGTCCAGAGGTAATCCGGCGACGATTTACTGTTACGAATGCAGGGCATGTTACGCTACCCAGGACAGGTGCCCCGTAGGCATAATGTTTCAAGCGGAACTCGCCGTGGCAGGCCGAGTTTGCGATTATGACCGGTTCATAAGAAACGGCGGTCTGAAGTGCATTCGATGCGGGAACTGCCAGAGCTATTGTGTTCAATATCTGCCATTACCGAAGATGTTCGCCACAATGCAGGAAGATACGCTGGACGCTATACGAAGAGGAATAGTGCCCCGCTTCTCCCTGGATAGGGCTCTGAACCAGGGACTGGTGGGAAAGGAGTTCATAGATGACGTGGTCAAAGCTCTGGCGTGATCCGATAGGATTTTTGTGGGCGGCGCTGAACACGCGAGGCTTTAGGCTCACGATCTATGTGCTGCTGGTCGCTGTTTTGTTTCCGTCGAGCCGCTTCATATTGTCTTTAGTTCCGTTCACCCTTCTGGCGATTACATGGGTGAAAGATTACAGACGAACAGGCAGCGGAAAAATCTACTACTTGCTGGGCGCCCTCGCCTTCATCGTAGTCGGTTACGGGTACACTTATTACGACGTCAAACAAGTGGATGGCCTTAGATTGGCTAAAAGCCCCTGGGGCGACGGCATCAAGCTCGTGGCTGACGGCAGTTACATTGGACAAGGCGACGGTTTCCGCGGTCCGATAAAGGTTGGAGTGGACGTCAAAGATCATCGGATCACGAACCTGAAGACCCTCGAATACTATGACTTGATTTCAGTCCTTGACAACGAAGTCGCCAGATTTAAGGCTGATTTGTTGAAGACCGGAAAGTTGGAAAAGCCTGAGCAGCCCGGAATGTACCGCGGCGCCACGGAAACGATCACAGGTTATGTAAACGCGGTTGAATCGGGCCTCTCCAAAGGGATTCAAAATTATCCGACCTACAACCAATTTTCGAAGGGGTTCTTGAACGCATTCATAGGGAAAGCTCCAAGCGGAGTCACACTGAACGGACTGGCCATACTGTTCGCAGCGTTTCTGGTCTTTGAATATACCCTTCAGTCGATGTTGACGCCGGGAACAGGTCGCTCCATCAACTGCTATAACTGCGCCACCTGCGTGGGAGCGTGTCCGGTCAAAGAGGTCGAGGGAGTGCAGATGCCCATGGGGCTGGTGCTACTGACACGCTTGGGGAACTACGAAAGAGTAATGGAACTTTCAAAATACTGCGTCGGATGTGGCCGGTGCGCGGCAAAATGTCCGATCGGCAACTCGGGACCCTTAGTCATCTCCGCTGCTTTCCAGGCTAACCTGGAGCGCAAGCGGCAAAAGGATTCAGAAAAAGCGGAGACCGCCTGATGAGCCGCGGTATTCTATACATATCCATAATAGTGATCGTCCTGGCCGCGGTTTTCGGGGCCGGTGAGATCTCTTTGCGCAGCTCCTCGTGCATGTCCTGTCATGAGCAGCAAGCCGCCTATGCTCACTGGATGGGTCAAAGGCTTGTCGCCGAGAAGCGAGGCTTTGCCCACGAGCTGTTAGCCTGCGCCGATTGTCATATCAAGGGCGCTCCGGAAGGCGCCATGACTTCCAGATTCAGAGGGCTCGGGCACGTGTTGACGTATCTGGCGCCTCAGATTGATCCCAGGCAGCCCCAAGTGTCGGGGTTGTTCAACCAAACTCGAATTCCGAGCGAGAATTGCGAATACTGTCACCTGGGCGCCATCCAGCGCAAAGCCATGCTTGTCAAGGATATGCCCAAAGGCTTGAAGGAAATCGGGCTGGCTATGGACCATCGCAAGCACGTCTTTGCTCGAAATGACACATGCGCCAAGTGCCACGAGCGATATAAGGACAGCAACCCGCTGTTGGCGGACAAGATGGTCACATACACCGAAGTCAACCATATGGCTTGCGATTCCTGTCATACGACCGCTTCCCACGCTTATAGACGTGGTCGTATTATGCCCATGAGCCCCGTTCAGTTTACCGAAGCCAAGGATGACGCATGGAGGTGGCTCTCCAAGAACCCCAGGTGGATGATCGGCATACCGACGGAGCAATCGTGCAAGCAATGTCACAACGGAAAAATTCATTATAAGACGAAAATTTTTCTGGCTGATTGCAAAACCGGTCAGGACTACGAGACTTGCGTTAAGTGTCATCCGCTTATGAGCAAGGAATATTTCGAGAAATACAAACGCGAAAGACAAACCACCGCAAAAGATTCCGTCGCGGAGGTAAACCGTAGCCTGGTAGAGACTTCGGATATGCAGAAGTCGCATTCCACATCGGTTACCGCAGCGTCCGGAAGCTCAGCAGGGGTTTTTGAATAAGCTAGGAGCAGCGATGCCCGGGATCAAAGATCATTCAGACCAAAAAATTAACAAAGAGATTGCGGACACCATACTCAAATCCAAGGAGCCCCCGGTTGCCCGCTTTAGGCTACTGTCCAAAGGAATGGAGCCTTATCATAGGCTATACATCGCAGATGAAGAATGCGACGTTACCGGAGACAAAGGCTGCCTTGCTTGCGGCAACTGCATTGATTCTTGTCCGGTGATGAGGAGAGATCCGTCCAGGTTTGAAAAAACCGAACAGAGAACCTCCTTCGCCCTCGAATCGTGTGTCGGCGAGGACTGCGAGCAATGTTATTCATGTGTGCTGGCGTGCCCCCAGGTGGACACCGCATACAAGGACTTCATTGTTGACGAGGTGATTCCGGAGACAATACAACCCGCTCCGCGAATTACGTCGCTGGACAATTACTTCATGGCGCTCATAGCGCTAGTCCTAGGGGTTATGATCGGCGTTTTCGTCGCACGTTAGGCCGGCTCCGGCCGCCACTGGCTAAAGCAATTAACGAGCAAGGGCTCATCAAGGAATTCTGATACAAGAGGATCTGAAAATGTCATCCGTAGAACAAAAAGCCGTTCAAAACGTTCCGTTGCCCTCAGCCGAAAGAACGGACCTTGTCCCCATATTCATTATGGGCAAGCGCTACGATGTGCCAAGCACTCTGACAATCCAAAAGGCGTTTGAATACGCAGGCTACCAGTTAATCAGGGGCTGTGGTTGTCGAGGCGGAATCTGCGGCGCCTGCGCTACGGTATATAGAATGCCCGGCAGCCCGAAGATTCATGTGGGACTCGCTTGCCAGACCGTGGTTCAGCCGAACATGTATCTGGCTATGGTGCCGTTTTTCCCAGCTAACCGGGCCGTTTATGATCTTGAGGAACTCAAGCCGGACGCCCAAACGCTTCTCAAGTATTATCCCGAGCTTGCGAAGTGCATGGGGTGCAACACCTGCACAAAATCCTGCCCGATGGAAATTCCGGTCATGGAATACATATCCGCCGCTCTGAGAGGAGAGGTGGAAAAGGCCGCCGAAATTTCCATGTCGTGCGTGATGTGCGGCATTTGTGCATTTCTCGTTGCCCCGCTGAGCTGCCCCAATATCATATCGCGGAAATGTGCCGCAGAATGACGGGCAGACATGTCAGAATTCCCGCCAACCACGTCTATGACATGATTGGCCGTATTGAATCGGGAAAGTATGAAGAGCCGCTGAAGCAGTTGATGGCCGCGGATATGGATACGCTGCGCAAGCTGTACGTTGATCGAGAGTTCGAACCGTATCCTGCCGACGAAATGTGGGAGCCTGACGGACCGCAGTACCTTTAGAGGGTCCCGGGCCAAAAAGCGCTGCGATTGATCGCTCCGGGACATCAAGACCGGCTGAGTTCTCGGAAGCAGTCGCAGTTCAAAAGTATCTACCGTACCAAGTGATTTTTCTCAGGCGCCGGAGCCTGCAAAAACCGGAGGCGATAATGGGATATACTCCTGAATTAATGGCACTTATTAAGAAGGTAGAGGCTACCAGGCCTCAACGTGTGGCACGCAAGAAAGCTGGACAAGAATTCCCTGCTTTGACCCTGGACGAACGCAAGGTCAGGCTTGAGAAATACCATCCTGACTTTCGTTCCGGCGCTCTGCGGGAGCTGAAAATCGGCCCCAGCAAAGGCTATTCTGTGGCTCAGGAACTCGCGGACGTATTTGAGTCACGTAGCCGCGTGGACCCCGACAAAATAGACCTCAACGAAGTTCATTTTGAAACCGACGTCCTGGTCTTAGGTGGTGGCGGAGCAGGCACTGCCGCCGCTTTGATCGCACAGGAACAAGGCTGTAGAGTCATAATAGCCACCAAGTTGCGCCACGGCGACGCCAACACGATGATGGCCGAAGGCGGAATTCAGGCTGCTACCAAGGGCTGGAAAGACTCCCCTTATTACCATTACCTCGATGTTATGGGCGGAGGACATTTCGAGAATGACCCGGAACTGGTCAAGACGATGGTTTCAGAGGCCCCCAAGGTAATCGGTTGGCTCGAGCAAATGGGCTGCATGTTCAACAAGCGTCCCGACGGCAAGATGTTCACCCTCCACGGGGCCGGAACTTGCCGCAAGCGTATGCATTACGCCGGGGACCTTACCGGCGCGGAAATCATGCGTACTTTGCGGGATGAATGTCGTAACCGAGTCAAGGACATCGGCATCCTCGAATTTTCTCCCGCGGTGGAACTTCTGCTCGATGACCAGGGACGATGCTCAGGCGCAGTCCTCTACAACCTTGAAACCGAGGAATACTTCCTGGTCAAAGCCAAAGCGATTGTAATGGCGACCGGCGGTTCCGGACGCCTTCACATGCAAGGTTTTATGACCACGAACCACTATGGAGCCACCGGTGACGGTCTTGTCATGGGCTACCGTATGGGAGTTGGCGTCCGCTTTCTCCACGCGACCCAGTACCATCCAACCGGCGCTGTGTTTCCTGAACAAGCCGAAGGTTTGCTGATCACGGAAAAGGTTCGTGGAGCAGGGGCTAACCTGGTCAATTTAGATGGCGATCAATTCGTGTTTGAACGGGAGCCCCGTGACATCGAATCAGCCAGCATAATCCGTGAATGCACAAAAATGGGCAAAGGCGTTCCTGTTCCGGGCCCGGGCGGCAAATACGGCGTTTGGCTGGACTCGCCTATGATTGATATGATGCAAGGCGAAGGCACCGTAGAACGAGAATTCCCGGCAAAGCATATTCTGTACAAACGCTACGGTATAGACATCGGCAAGCTGCCTATGCTGATTTATCCCACTCTGCACTACCAAAACGGCGGACTGGCTTATAAATGGGACGGCACAACCAACGTTCCGGGTTTCCTTGTGGCCGGTGAAGTGGGCGGCGGAGTGCACGGAGCCAACCGCTTGATGGGGAACTCTCTGTTGGACATCTGTGTGTTCGGAAGATTGGCCGGTAACAGCGCAGGCAAGTACGCCTTGGAAAGAACCGACATAGGCGCTTTGACCGTGGAACACGTCCGTCGGTTCCACAAGGAATTGGAAGAGTCCGGGATACAAACGGACCGAGTTTCCCCGATGGTTCTGCCGGATTATGCCAATCCGGAGGTCAAACGGAGACAATGGACTTCAACCTACGTCGGCACTGTCCGATAGGTGCCCGGCAGCGCAATCAAGAAATGAAAAGGCGAAAGGACCGTCTGGATTTACGGGGCTTGCGGTAGTCCTTATCTCCAAAATGGGTCACGCCGAAAAAATGAAGCATGAATAATCAGCCGGAAAATAAGGGACTTCTTAAGGGCGTATACGAATATATACGTAACCTATCCGATCAGTCGGAATATTGGAAAGTCCAGTCTATGGCCTGGGGCGCATTGCTGGTGATCGTCGTGGCGAGCGCCGTTCTTTTCGCTATCGTCGCCCTATCGAGTGTCTACGGCGGAGGCAATATCAGCTATCCTGCCGTAGGTTCGCCGGGACATGTCACTTTCCGACATCTCAACCACATGACGTTTCAGGACGGCAAGTACAAGGATTGCCGAGTTTGCCACGACAAGCTGTTTGCAGCCCAAAAATATGGGACTTACGTCATAAGGGCTTTGAAAGACTCTCCTCCGGTAAAGATCCGGATCGGAAAGGACGCCTCAACCCTGTACACCCCTGAGGGCGTCAGCGGAGCAGAGCCTGCGCTGGTGACCTACGAAGTGCAGAGAGCCTGCGCCACATGCGCAACGGGTAATTGTCACGACGGCAAGGAATCCTTTAGCCGCTTCGAATGTCTACGTTGTCACCAAACCAACTAACTGAAATTGTTTCGGGCGTTCCTCTCATCTGAGAGGCCCCTCGTTTCTTTTGCCGGCAAACGGAAGAACTTGAATATGAGCCAAACTCCTCAAGAAAACTCAGCGTCTGAACCGAAGAAAATAGGGCGTTTCGGTATGCTGATTGACCAACGCAGGTGCATCGGTTGTCACAGTTGTTCAGTCGCATGCAAGAGTGAAAATAACGTCCCCCTTGGATATTGGAGATCCTGGGTTAAAGGCATACAGAAGGGCCATTATCCCGAAGTCGGAAACCATTTCCTTCGAAGGCTCTGCAATCACTGTGATGTTCCACCGTGCTGCCAAGTGTGTCCGGTTCAGGCCACGGTAAAACGGGAAGAGGACGGCGTGGTGGTGATGTACTACGGGAAGTGCATCGGCTGCGGAATGTGTATTTCCGCTTGCCCATATGACGCAAGGTTTTTCAATCCCATTCGCCATACAGCGGACAAGTGTGATTTCTGCGTCACTAGATTGGATCAGGGGCTGAAACCCGCTTGCGTTGAAGCTTGCCTGTCGGGGGCTTTAGTCTTCGGCGATCTGGATGATCCAAAATCTGAAATATCCCGTCGGCTGGCGGAAGTCCCCACGAGCGTGATCAAACCCGAGCTCGGCACCAAGCCGAAAGTGTTCTACATCCAGGCTGATTACACGCTGCAGGGCCGGATTCAGTATTCCGACGATTTCACGGAAGCAATTATGGAATATCACAAGCACATACCAAGCCCTGATGCGACTTATTGGGAAAAGAGGGGAAAGTAGATGGAAGCCGCTGTATTATACAACGTGCCGCATGAAATCCCCTGGAAGATATTTATCCCGCTTTATTTCTATTTTACGGGGCTTTCGGCCGGATCGTTCATTCTTTCCACGCTGTCCACCGTTTTCAACATTAAACGGTTCAAACCGATGGCGCTGCCAGCAGCCATAATATCTTTTCTGTTATTGCTGTTGGCGCCGGCCTGCTTGATCTTTGACCTGCATCAGCCCACGAGATTCTGGCACACTCTGGTTCCCGGGTATTTTAACAATACGTCGGCCCTCTCATACGGTTCTTGGCTGTTGACCCTATATCCGATAGCCAACTTGGTGTACATCTACTTTATATTTGTGAAGAACGATAAGGTCACGAAAATACTGGGTACTATCACAGTTCCTCTAGCTATATTCGTGCATGCGTACACAGGTTTCGCGTTCGCGCTGGTCAGGGCCCGAGCCTGGTGGCATTCCGCGCTTATGCCCGGATACTTCCTTACTTCGGCTCTTCTCTCCGGAATAGCGCTGCTTGCCGTTGTGGCTCTGATCATGGACAGATATCGGTCCGAGAAGCTGGAACCGGAGCTGTTTACCAGCCTCAAACAAATGATGGTCGGCATCATCCTTGTGGATTTGTTTTGGAATGGCTGCTTCTGGTTGACGTTGCTGGTGTCCAACGCCGACGGCCATGCGTCCATCTTGTACGCTCTACATGAGAAATTGTATGTTTGGGGCGAGTTGGTGAGCGGAATGCTCATTCCTCTGGCGATCCTGCTGGCGCCTTGGACTCGCAATAACCGCGGCTGGCTGTACCTCGCGTCAGCCTTAATAATCGGCGGTGTGTTCCTGATGAGATATTCCGTTGTATTTATTGGATTTGATATACCGCTTAGCTAGTTTGAGTTAAAAATGACCAATCTTTCCCGCAGAGAATTCCTGAGATGGTCCTCCCTAATGGGGGGTGTGACCCTTTTTGCAGGCTGCCAGTTTCTTGGAGACGCCTCTCCTGTGCCTAAATATATCACAGGCGCTCCAGCTTCCGATCCGCCTGACAATCTGGAAGGCGTCACGACCGTTTATTCGGTTTGCGGTCTTTGTTCCGGAAACTGTGGCATAGCTTGCCGCATTGCCCAGGGTATGCTGGTCAAGATCGGGGGAAATCCCTTCAATCCGGTCTCTTCCGGAAAGTTGATTTCCTTGATGGACGATACCGGCAAAAAATCCGTTCCTACGTGTTCCGTGTGCGCAATAGGTTCCAGCGGAATTCAAACTCTGTACGATCCGTATCGAGTCGCCAAACCCCTCAAGCGCATCGGACCGAGAGGTTCAGGCAAGTGGGCGGCAGTCCCCTGGGAACAGGCTTATTCGGAGATCATAAACGGTGGAGACCTCTTCGCTGAATCCAAGGTCACCGGGCTACGAAATGCCAAATTGATCGGTAACGGTCTTGGGATAGTCCTCGGCCAGGCCGATTTGGGCTCTGAATCATTTATGAAGCGTTTCGTCAACGCATTTGCGAACGGGCGCTTGCTTTATGATCGAAGCGGCGCCTCGGAGGATCGGGCCCGTACCGCCTCGCAGAAGGTGTTCGGTCCCGGAACCGGCGCTGTTGCCCCGGATTACGGAAATGCGTCCGTTGTTATAAGTTTTGGAGACGCTCCGCTGGATTCAGGCGTTCCGTTGGTTTCTTTAGCACGGGAAATAACCGACGCCCGGGTAGGCAGGAATTGCCTGAAATGGGCAGTTGTAGACCCGAGATTATCCGTGTCCGCAGCCAAGGCTGATATGTGGGTTCCGTGCCTTCCAGGTAAGGACATGGCGCTTGCTCTTGGCATTATGCGATCCATGGTAGACCGTTACCCAGCAGTCAAGAACATTCCATTCGCCGACCTTAAGAGCCAGGTGACTGCCCGAACGGTTGAACAGCGTGCCTCGGAATGCGGGCTTGAAGCGGCAACAATAGGACGACTTGCCGATCTCATGGTCCAGGGCGGCGCCAAATCAGCGGCCATCCCTGGCAGAGGAATACTGAACCAGCCCCAAGGGGCGGACACAGCCGCGGCGATACTCACACTGAACTTGCTTGTGGGATCTGCGCCCGGCTCAGGCGGAATAATTGCCTCGAACGAGAAACTTTATAGAGGCCGCTCTTGCCAAATCCGCTGGCGAAAGCCAACCAGGATCTGCGCCCAAGGGACCAAATCCCGGAGTAATGATGCTTTGGCATGCGGACCCGGTTTACAGTGACCCGGGGCTGGGGAATACTATTCGAGACCCGAAACAGGTCCCGCTTGTGGTGTCCATCGATACCAACATTACTGAGACTTCATCTTTATCCGACTACATCCTCCCGGACACCACGTACCTGGAACGCTTCGACATATGCTCGGTTCCGGCCTCGTCGGCCTATGCCGGAGTAGGGATCAGACGGCCGGTTGTGGGCGCTCCGGACGCAGCCGGGAACTATTACCCGATACTACCTGAAACCAAAATGATGGAGGACATCATGATAGGTTTCGGGTCCGAATTGGGTCTGCCCGGATTCTCACCCGACAAAAAAGACGGTGCCGAGCCGCTCAAGAAACGCCTGGGATTTTTACAAGTCCGCCTTTACATCAGTGTTGCTGGAGATGCGGACGGAAGGTTTTTCGGTTACGCCCTCGGATGAAGGGCTCTCAAGAGTCATTGATCAAGGCGGATTCTTCCAAGATGCACGGCTTTCGCGGCCGACCAAGCAACAGACGACTGCGGTCAAGTATTGGCCTTCCGACGGGGTCAAAGATGAGAAAAAGGCTCCGGCGCCTGATGAACTCATGTTGATCACATTCTACCAGCCGTTTCACAGAGCCCCTTCGTCGGGCGTAAACAGTTGGCTGATGGAAGTATTACCGGAAAACCGCCTGTTGATAAACTTCGCAGACGCTCGCAAGATCGGGATCAAGCAGGGCGACCAGGTCAAAGTGGAAAACAAATCCTTGCAGAAGACCTTCACCCTGAAGGCTGTCGTGGTTCCCGGAATAAGACCGGGCGTGGCGGCTCTGGCTCGCGGCTTCGGATACAAGCAGAGCGGCGCTTCTCCGCAAGTCATTGGAGGAACCAACGTCAACGCTGATGAAACCCGTGGCGCAGGAATCAACACTGCCGAAGTCACCGGACCCACCGGTTCAGCCTGGGTGAAAATTACGAAGGCCTGACGCTCTTATCAAGACCCAGCAAATCTCGGCCCAGGGCGGATTCTTGCCCTGGGCCTATTTTAATCCGACTCATCTGCGATGCGTCGTGGGACGCCGATTCCGCAAACCTCCCCTAGCCTATTTCTCCACTAAAAACTTCTCAGTCATCAGTTGTGCTTGGCCTTCAAGGGTGGCTTTTCCCCAACGACCCCATATTACACTCCCGACATATATCCGGTAAACCTGCCCGTGCTCAATCGATACGCAGGCCGCATGAGTATTCAGGTTTCCCGTTGCTGCCGGCGTTTTTCCATCGAATGGTTGACGCGGCATGTTGGCACGGTATAACAAAAGTAGAGGGACCTAATTGAGGTAGTCCGTCGCAGAGTCCAGACTAAAATACTGAAATCAACTACATCAGACTCATTCCGTAACGCAGCTTCTCTCGGCCTACATTCGCAGAAGCCAGTGCTCACAAATTTCCGGCTTGGCGACGCTTAACAAACTCGTTAAACCTTTCTTGTAGGGATTCCCCATCAACTATCAAACCATCTGTAGAGGAAAGGGAACGATGGCTGAAACTGTCTTCAATCTCATGAATCTTTGGACCCAGGGTACCGATGGCCAATCAAAATAGGCTTGCGTGCAAAAATTCTTTTTTCGTTTAGTGAAAGGAGAGTATTGTGATTGAGACCGAGGAACAACGTCGCTGGTGGTTTGCCACACATCCGGAGTATAGATGGAGCCGCAGGGGAACTAAGATACCTCCGGCAAAGGGGCCGAATGAAGACAAAGTAGATCCAAAGGAAGTTGGCGCCTATGTGGATAAGGCCTTGAAATACGTCCACGGACCTGTTGCAGATCTTCTCAAATCGGTAAGACGTAACTTCGGCGTGGAGAATGATTCAGCGAAAGGATCCACATGGGACACTGAGACAAAAGACGCTTGGCTTCGCCCGGCAGGATATTGTGCTTGATGGGGGGGCATTCATGCCGATACTGCCCACCCTTGAAGAAATCTCTCGGTTGCCCAAACAGATAGCCAGAGACGTCCTGAGCTGTGTCGATACATATTCTCAAAGCAATCCATTACTTATAGACCCAAACGCTATGGAGCGTCATCATGGCTTTCCAAAGAAACTCCTGGAATATTTCCTGGACTCGGGGGTCAATATTGAGAAATTCATAATCATAATGCGTGCAGCCGACCATCGACTGAAACCTGATGGTTTGCACACGGGAAAACGGCGTGGTGGGGATTGGAATACGGAATGGGATGAATTCATCAAGACCAACCCACCCCAAAATACGGAAGCCCATAGAGAGAAGATTCAGGAGAAATTGGAAGAAATGAAAAAGAAGTATGGGATCCAATGAAAGCATTGTTCTATCATTTGCAATACCCCAGCGACAAGCCACATGCCGTGTACGGACGACAGGAAGGGACAAGACCATTCGGAAAAGCCGAGTGGAGCGACAAAGTAGGAGGGCTTTCCACCGGGCGACTTACCCAGCCTGGCTGCGATCCGCGAGTGGACTTGGCTATTGTGCTTCCTTCACCCCGGATCGGAGATTTTGTATGGACATGGTACAGCGACTGCCTTGTTACACACGCTGTCCTGTCTCTCTTCGCGCAAGCAGGTTTCACAGGTTTTGAAGCAAAGCCGGTTATTATCGAAAGAATCAAGGGTTTGAGCCGGAAGCGGAAGGAAGAAGTGGTCATTCCTTCTCTATGGGAACTGGTGATAAAGGGTAAAGGAGGCGACGCGGACCCGGAGTCCGGAATATACCGTCTTTATGACACTAGGGATTCCGGAGTGTTACAGTATTCATCTTTTCGCAATGGGATAATCGTGGACGAAGCCAACTGGGACGGATCAGATTTTTTCACGATTAACGGATATCCCAGGTTTTTTTTGGTCACGGAACGGGTCAAAGAATTCATCGTTGCCCATAAACTGACCAATTGCGCCCTGACCCCCTCTCACAAACTGGAATGGTCCTCAGGCGTTCGTGCCGAAGAATTATTGGAGAAGAAACGCACGATCGCCGCCCGTGGCTTGGACTCTCTCCTCGCTGATCTGGAAAGCCCTGACAAATCGGATTTGTTGGGTACTATTCACGCTCTTGGATACAAGGGAGACCCTCGTGCCGTGGATCCGCTCATCAGGATATTTGATCACGTAGATCCATTTCTCGGCAATTCGGCAGCGTCCTCTGTGGCCGCGATTGCTCGGAACTTGGAAACGCCCGAGCGGATTCGCTCGGAGATCTTCTCCAAGCTCAGCAATCTGCTCGGCGACGAGAATCCGATAATGCGCAAGCAAGCAGGCACGGCTCTTGGCTACATAGGCGGGGAACAGGCCGCTAGAGAGGTTATGAGACTATTCGAGGACCCCGATAGCTCGGTTCGTCACACAGGCGTCTTCGTAATCGGTTTTCTTCGTTATAGACCGGCATTGGAGGCGGTGAGGCGACTCACCCGGGATCGCAACAAAGCGGTGCGCGAATGGGCTCGGAGAGTGGCGCTTAACTTGGACAGCGAATTGTCCTGAGACGCATGCGAGCGGCGCTCAAATGGCCAACCGCCCTAAAGGGTCTGAGCGAGGCTGCCCCAAGAACGTAAGACGCATGCGGCGTTGAAGATTCCGAAACGCAAACGCTGGGGACCTTTGAGCGGCTTCTCAGGCATTGACACCGGCCTTCGGATTCGCTACGGCTGTTTATGACTATTGCGAAGCAAGATCGATTACTGCGCTGCTGATTTCTACGTTGGGAACCAGTCCGATATAGTCTGAGTGCAAAATGATACTGGAGCGTATTTGGATTAATGGCCGGAAAACCAAGCAATAGAGCTAAAGTCGAACCTCCTAAATCCTCCTTGTCAGGGGGACTTTGTATCCCCCCTGATAAGGGGGGCAAGGGGGGTTTGACTTCGCACCTGACTAAGGGGGGTCATGTTCCCTACAATCAGGCGCTTACCGAGAGAGCGCGTGAAAACCGGAAAAATCCGACCCCCGCAGAGAAAAAGATGTGGTTTGAGATTCTTCAAAACAAACGACTTACGGGTCTTAAATTCACGCGTCAGAAACCACTGGCTCAATACATCGTCGATTTTTATTGCGCAGACCTGATGCTTGCTATCGAGATCGATGGCGACACCCATGCGAGTCATGAAGATTATGATCGACAGCGCACGGCAGAGCTGAATGGGGTTGGGATTGAAGTGATTCGATATACAAATCGAGAGATAAGGAATGACATCGACGGTGTCTATTCGGATTTGTCAACAAGGGTCAAAGACATACTAAAGAAAAAGACAACCCCCTAAATCCCCCTTATCAGGGGGACTTTGAGGGCGGTGTCTCAATACGCTCAAGGCAAGGGTGTGAGCATTGGATCAGAAAATCGAAGCGCTTATTATCGACACTATTCTCTCGTATTATCCCTCGGTCCAGGGTATTTACCTTTTTGGCTCTTATGGAGCCGGGCAAGCGTGGCCCGACAGTGATATGGATATCGCTCTGCTGTTGCCGCATGGACAGGCGAATAAGGAGAAGGATCTGATCTTGAGTGATTGCCGATTTGAACTTGAAAGAGTACTGAACAAAGAGGTCGATCTATTGAATGCCCGACAGGTTTCAACGGTATTCCAGAAGGAAATCATCGGCGGTAGACTGATCCATTGCGCCGACCAATATGCGGTGGATGAATTTGAAATGTTGGTCGTTTCCTACTACCAGAAATTGAATGAAGAACGCAAAGAGATCCTTGAATCATTCCGCCGAACAGGGAGAGCTTACGAGGTATGAATGATATCATCATCAATAAGATTCAGAGTATTCAACGCTGCATCCAGCGCGCTAGAGAAGAATACGAATCGGACCCCGACGGATTTGACGCCAATTACACCAAGCAGGACGCCGCTATACTCAATGTGCTCCGGGCTTGTGAACAGGCTATTGACCTGGCTAACCATGTGATAAGGAAGCACAAAATCGGCATTCCCACTTCCAGCGTGGAAAGCTTTGACCTGCTGCGGCAGAAGCTCATCATCGACGCTGCCTTGGCGGAGAAACTCAAGAAGATGGTTCACTTCCGTAATACGGTAATCCATCAATACCGGCGAACTGATGTGAATATCGTTAGATCGGTCATCGTCTCAGACCTGGGTGATTTGGTTTATTTCTGCGACCGAATTTTAGAAGTCGACAAGGGGAATAATCCATCATGAAAAATCCGAAGCAGACCAAGGATGCCCAAAATAATTGCTTCCAGGGCTGGAAAGCGCGAGGATTTTAGTCTAACTGCGATATGGTGGAAAGACCGCCCCAATTTCGGCGCTCCGCAGAGAAATCCTTTCGCCCTTCACATGGATTCCCTGAAAGGAAGCTCATGCCACGACTTACTGAGCAGGAACGACAAGAGATCATTCGCTATATTGAAGCCGACAAACCTCACAATGACCCTTGCCGAAGCCACAATTAGAGGGAAATGATGACAAGAGACGACATCCTGGCCATCTTGCACGAATTTAAGCGGGATTACGCAGAGAAATACGGCATCATCGAGATCGGAGTATTCGGTTCATTTGCGCGGGATGAGGCCGGGGAGGCCAGTGATGTCGATATCTGCGTCAAGACCAAAACCCCCAATCCCTTCACACTGGTTCACATCAAAGAAGATATTGAGCGGCGAATTCAGAAACATGTTGATATCATACGAGTGCGCGAAAAGATGAATCCTTTTCTCAAGGAACGTATAGAGAAAGAGGGCCTTTATGTTCGATAAGGAGCTTGTCTTCTCTATACTGATGCAGATCGACGACGCTCTCAAAAGAATCGCAAGCAGGACTCAGCTGATTCAGAGCGCGGACGATTTTATCGGGTCACCGGCAGGTATCGAAACGATGGATAGCATTTGTATGCTCTTCATGGCCATCGGCGAAGCTTTGAAGAACATCGACAAAATTACCGGCGGTAAGCTCTTTCCGCAATATCCCGAGATCGACTGGACAGGCGTGATCGGCTTCAGAGACATCATCGCTCACCATTACTTTGATATTGACGCCGAACAGGTGTTCTGGATTTGCGCCCATGAGCTTGAACCATTATCAGCGACCATTAGGAGCATGATAGAGGATTTGCGATAATGGGATTGCACAAGGACTTCCCTGAATCGCCCCACGCCGTTCTTGACCCGGCTGTTCGCTGGTTTCCGGCTGACTAAGCCCTTTGGAAAGCCGGCATGGAAAAGTTGACGCTTCTACCGGCCGTCGTGCGGCGACTCAAGGCTTATCCGGGAGAAGGGCCTCTCCGACGAATGTCCAAGAGGCTCTTATGTTCCCCAGGTTCTACGCTTTCGCCAATGAGCGGCCTTCATGGAAAGCTTTTAAGTTGATGTCCACAAGCTTCGGCTTTATGGTCTCTTTCAGCACAGTTTCATAGACTTCTACTGGAATGTTAAGCAGTTTTGAAAGGATACCAAGAAATATCACATTGAGTACCCTGGGATTACCTATTTTCTTCGCAGCTTCAACTCCGTCCACCACTATCGCGGAAGGCGATTTCTCCTTTATTTTGGTAAGCACGTCCGCAGGATACTCCATTTGCCCCGTGAACACCGCCGGCGGCAAAATCTTCTGGTCATTAACGACCACCGTTCCTTTCTCGGACAGGAACGGAAAGTACCGGAGCGTCTCTATTTGCTCAAAGGAAAGCAGGACGTCCGCTTCGCCCATTTTTATGATCGGAGAACTCACCTTGGGGCCGAACCGCACGTGGCTGGAAACCGAACCGCCTCTTTGGGCCATGCCGTGAATTTCGTTCTTCTTGACGTCATATCCGTTGGCAGCGGCAACCCGCCCTAACACATCGCTGGCCAGAATTATCCCTTGACCGCCGACTCCCACTATCAGGACATTGTAAACTCGGCTATTCCCGCTCATGACGCCTCCTCTATACAATCAAACTTGCAGACTTCCTGACAGGTGCGGCATCCCACACACAGGGCCTCATTGATTCGCGTGTACCCTTTGCGTTTATCCCCTTCTACCGGGTTCTCTATCTTAACGAATTCCAACGCCGGGCAGCCGGTATTTATACAGGTTTTGCATCCTTTACAGACGTCTTTATTGATCTTAAGGGGCTTGTCCGGCAGGATTCGATTTGTTCTCAGCAGGGCGCACGGGGCCTTTGTGATCACTATGGACGGCTCGTTCGCTTCAAGTTCTTCTTTGATTACCTTTTCGGTTTCTTTGACCTCATAGGGGTTGACCACACGCACCCTCTTGAACCCGAAAGCTTCGACAAGCTTTAGCATGTTCGCGGTTATTGTGCCGTCACCTCTCAAGGTGTATCCGGTTCCGGGATGGTTCTGAGCCCCGGTCATGGCGGTGGTGCTGTTATCCATTATCACGACCGTGGTCGAGCCGCCGTTGTACGCCAGCTCCAACAATGGGGTCATGCCGGAGTGGTAAAACGTGGAGTCTCCTATCACCGCGACCGCTTTTCCTTTGGCCAGGTCTCCAAGCACTCTATCCAAGCCTGAAGCTATCCCTATGCCCGCGCCCATGCACAAGCAATGATCCAGCATCCCCACCGGCGGAAGGGCGCCGAGGGTATAGCAGCCGATATCCCCCGCCACATAAACTTTGTTTTTCTTCAGCGCCGTAAAGGTCGCTCTGTGCGGACAACCCGGGCACATATTCGGTGGTCGCATGGGCAGTTCAATATCTATAGCCCCGATGCTCTTTGCTTTGGTGGAGCCTGTAAGCAGAATCTCCACTTTTTCGGGTGATAGCTCGCCGCACAAGCCGGTAAGGGATTTGCCCTCCACTTTTATTCCCATTAGTCGGACGGCTTCCTCGATAAAAGGATCAAGCTCCTCGATAACGACCAACCTTTCGACACTTGCGGCAAAGTCTCGGATCAGCTTCTCGGGAAGCGGCCATATCATTCCCAATTTCAAAAACGAAGCGTTGGGAACTGCCTCCATCGCATATTGGAAAGGCACTCCAGCTGAAATTATGCCCAGAGACTTGTCGCCGGGAATAACCTTGTTGAATTCGAAAGTTTCGGCGAATTCCCGTAGCTTATTGAGCCTCTCTTCCACAAATGGATGACGCCTGCGGGCCATCGCCGGGAGCATCACGTTTTTCATGGGGTCTTTCTTCAACCCCAGCTCTCTCGGACCTTCCACCCGATCTTTAACAGTGACCAGCGACATGGAATGGGATACTCTCGTGGAACTACGCAAAATCACGGGAGTGTCGAAATCTTCGCTAATCTTGAGAGCCGCGCCGACCAGGTCTTTGGCTTCCTGGCTGTCGGAAGGTTCAAGACAAGGCGCCTTTCCGAATTTGGCGTAGTTTCTCGTGTCTTGCTCATTCTGCGAAGAATGCATTTCCGGGTCGTCGCAAACGACAATAACAAGTCCGCCGTTAACTCCTGTGTAAGACAGGGTCATGAATGGATCCGCGGCCACATTCAGTCCCACGTGCTTCATGGAGACCATGGCTCTAGCCCCTCCGTAGCACGCGCCGGCAGCGACTTCAAGGGCGACTTTCTCGTTCGGCGCCCAACCTGCCTTGATTTCCGGGTATCTCTCCCCAATGTGCTCCAGAATTTCCGTGCTTGGGGTTCCAGGATAAGCCGAGGCCAATCGGACACCATATTCGTAGGCCCCTCGCGCTATGCCTTCGTTTCCTGACATCAGCTCTTTCACTGTCACGTTACCTTTCCTTTGTCTCCGGCAATGCCGGTTTTGGGATAACCCTTAAGGGTACACGACTTGCTTGCCCGGCGGACAACTTCCGTCGATCACATACTGGAGCGCTTTTCTCCGATTATATGGGGCAGAATGTAATTATCGGCTTTGATTGCGTATGGGCAAAATGATTTGGATTGTGAGCCGGCAATGTGTCACCGTTCCTGATAAGTAGGGTATTGGCAGTTTTTTTGGGGACGGGTCGGCGCTTGCGGGAATTTCCTCTTGGGTCGGGGAGAAGAGCCAAACCCGCGTTTTTATCATAGCTTGGCAAGACTTTCGTGTCAAGTTTTTCAGCGCAGGAAGACTAGAAGAACGAGCAATTGTGTAAACCCTTAAGCTAACCAATAGATAACAATGCGCTTTTTAGATATAAGGACAGCGGCTACGCCTGAGACCTATTCAGTATAGTGAACCGTGCCTTATTGCTTCGGACCCTACCAACACTCCATTTCACGGACGCCTGACATCGAAAAACGACTAAGTATTCTTTGGCGCAAATACGGCGCCGTATTCATGATCAAAGCCCCGGTCAGGCGGACAGTCAAACAGGATGCGGCGCCAAAGACAAGAGCCTCCGGAGTCCGTTCATTTGTTTTTGGAAAATTGGTAAACAGCGTCCAATGCGCTGAAGGGGCTCACTTGAGCTCCATATTGAGAAATAGGATACCGAATGCCCTTCTTGTACAACTTCTCAAGATTTGCAAGAATTCTCCCGCACTCTTCGGCAGGTAGACCAATGGCCAACTCGTCATCGGACAGCGTGACCGAATCTTCGCTCTCCGTAACAGGGGATGGACAATGCAGGCGTGCGATCAACAAAGCATCTTCCGATAACATCCGAGCACGAACTCTCCCCAACGGAATAGAAAATCATGCGCTCGAACTTGTCGAATTGAATGGCGTTTATCAGTACCGACATCTGGGCCGGATTCCCATAAATCAAAATCAGGTCGGGGTAAAACGGGTCGTACGCTGTAGGAGCGAGCAGAAACGCCTTGTATTTTCCATAGGGAATCCTCTGCATCACGGCTTCACATCGTTGAGCGTCTTCCCTGTTTTCCAGCCATACGATGTTCCTCATTTTTCCGCTTGTTACGAAATCCGGTAGCTCAGCCAGTCCCAACACACTTGCGCAGCCTGGAGTCACCAGGTCGTCCGCCGTCCCGCCAATGGTCCAATCAAAACTCCTGACGGTCGTGATCAATTGACAGAGCGTGAGCTTTGTTTGGGGCCGCCGGACCCACTGATTCGACCCCAATTCCTCTTCGTGTTCCAGGAGCTTGAGGCCTACCGGAAATGTCTTGAGCCGAAGGAGGGATTCCATCTTTCTGGTCCATTCGGACCACCTTATGTCCAATGTAGTTTCCATTTTGATCCTGGTCCGATCCCAATGGGGTTAATCGAGCCCATGGAGTCCGAAAAAGCTTTTCAACGCGTGGGGCTGGGAACCGGTCGGTTGCCCGCTCGGCCGGAGATTACGAACGTGAATCGTTCGTTTCCGGCCCGAATTCTGCTCTGGTTGGCACGCGTCGCAGGACCGACCGCAGAGAATGGCTTCAGCCCGTCCTTACGCTGAGATTCTCATCATTTCTTCTTCAGAGATGTCAAAGTTAGCGAACACAGTTTGTAGATCCTCGTTGTCGTCAAGGGCATCCATCATCTTGAGCATTTGCTCAGCTTTCTTCCCTTCCAGCTTAACCGTATTCTGCGGAATCATTGTCACTTCTGAGAATTCTATTTTCCAGCCCTTGTCCTCAACGGCCTTCCGAACTTCCTCGAAATCACTTGGCTCCGCAGTTATCTCGAAGGTCTGCCCGTCTTGTTTCACATCCTGGGCCCCTGCCTCGATAGCCAATTCCATGACTTCGTCTTCGACAAGTCCTTGAAGTGGAATGACTATCACGCCTTTCTTCTGGAAAATCCAGGCCACACAGCCAGATTCGCCCAGGTTGCCGCTATATTTGTCGAATATGTGCCGGATTTCGGCCACGGTCCGGTTCTTGTTGTCGGTGAGCGCTTCCACCAATACGGCCACTCCGCCGGGACCGTATCCCTCGTAGGTTATTTCTTCGTAATTGACCCCCTCAATTTCTCCTGTGCCACGCTTGATTGCCCTCTCAACGTTATCTTTGGGCATATTCGCGGCCCTTGCGGCATTAACAGCCGTCCTCAATCTGGGGTTGCCCTCCGGATCGCCGCCCCCCATCCGGGCGGCAATGGAAATTTCTTTAATAATCTTGGAAAACATCTTTCCCCGTTTGGCGTCGGCAGCGCCTTTCTTGTGCTTAATGGTGCTCCATTTATTGTGGCCTGACATTTTTTGTTTTCCTCCGAATTGGGTTTTATGTTCATATGGTTTCGGGTTGCTTGACCCGGCCGGCGCTTCAGGCAATACTGTTTATTCGGCGTGAGCGAGCCTTCATAATTGACTATCATGGTCTTAAAGAACTTTCAACCAGCATTGAGTTGTAATATGCGTGGGTTCCGCGCCAAGCGCGACAGGGGTGTGCCATCCCCGGAGCCGACCTCAAGCGAAATACGGGATTTGAGAATTTGCAATGAAAAACGAGCGGATTATAACCGGGAAATACCTGCCCGGCGACGAGGAGAAAACTCTTCGACCCTGCCGACTAAGCGATTATATCGGCCAAGAAAAGGTGAAAGAAAATCTCGGAGTTTTCCTTGAAGCTGCGCGCAATCGAGGTGAATCCCTTGATCACGTCTTGTTTCATGGACCGCCCGGGCTGGGCAAGACGACTTTAGCGCATATCATCGCCAGGGAAATGGATGTCCAAATTCGGACGACATCCGGGCCGGTTATAGAAAAAGCCGGCGATCTTGCGGCAATATTGACCAATCTTGAAAGCAACGATGTCCTTTTCATCGACGAGATTCATAGATTGTCTCCAGTGATTGAAGAGATACTTTACCCAGCCATGGAAGATTTTAAGCTGGACATCATTATCGGACAAGGTCCAAGCGCACGGACCATTAAAATAGATCTTGCCCCATTTACTCTCGTTGGAGCGACCACCAGAAGCGGGCTGTTGACCAATCCCCTCAGAGACAGATTTGGAATAATCTTTCACTTGGATTTCTATACCACCAAAGAGCTGGCGTCCATCGTGAAGAGGTCCGCCGCCATCTTAAATATCGAAACCGACGCAATAGGGGCCGAAGAAATAGCGGGCAGGTCCAGAGCCACTCCAAGAATCGCGAACCGACTTACGAGGCGTGTCAGGGATTACGCTCAAGTGCGGGCGACCGGAAAGATTGACCTGAATACAGCCCGCAAGGCGCTTGAAATGTTGGAGATTGACCCCTTGGGACTTGACCACATGGACCGCAAGTTTTTGTTCACGATCATGGAGAAATTTGCCGGCGGGCCGGTCGGAATAGATACACTAGCAGCAGCAGTGGGAGAAGAACGAGATACCCTGGAGGACGTCTACGAGCCGTACCTCGTCAAAGAGGGATTCTTGGATCGAACTCCACGAGGCAGGATAGCCACCCAGAGAGCCTATGAGCACTTCGGAGTCAAGAAATCCCGTAGGGAGCGGGGCGGATTGTCCTCTGAAGACTAACGGGCGGGACCTGTCATGCGTTGCAGCGCTTTCATTTATATAGTTCGGAAAGGAGCTTATGGTGACCTGCTCAAAATGCGGTCGTGATATTTCACCTGTTGAAGATCGGAACTACTGCCGGTTTTGTGGTGAGCGCCTCGCAAAAGAAAGCAAAGACGAGTCGGAACATGCAACGAAGGTCGCGCCTGAGCGGTCTGAACCCGCCGATTCCGAGCCGCAGGTCCCGACGGCGATGAAGACGCCGGCCCCATGGGAGGACTTGGAGAATTACGGTTTCTTTGACTCAATAACACGCACCATTAATAAGAGCCTTTTTCAGCCCAGGATTTTTTTTGGAGGAATTACGTGGGAAGGCGGAATGGTACAGCCCGTGCTTTACGCGGTAATCTTAAACACGATGGGCTTGGTTGCCGGATATCTTTGGTCCGCGCTGATTGGAGGCTCTCCGCTTGGGTCTCTCGGACTCACCGGCAAGTCGAGTCTTCTCATATGTCCTATGATTCCGTTCGCAATTTTCATCGGAGTCGTAATAAAGGCAGGGCTGATTCATTTGACTCTTATGGCCATTGGAGCGGCAAGCCGGAGTTTTGAAGCCACGCTTCGGGTCGTGTGTTATTCTTCGTCCCCTGAACTTTTTAACGTGATTCCCATAGTAGGCGGCCTGATTGGCCCTATATGGAAGCTGTACTTACTCTTTGTCGGCCTGCAGGAGGCTCACAGCATTAGTATGGGAAAGGCGGCTTTGGCAATGGTGTTGCCGGCAGTGGTCTGTTGCGGCCTGCCCTTCGTTGGGATAGTTGGAATCCTGCTGGCTTCATCTTGATCTATTCATCGTCAGAGAAGGTGTTGTTGTGAGATCCCAGGCGATTCCATCCCCCCCTTTCCGGAGGTATGTCATAATGATGAAATACGGAAGACTCTTTTTGCTGATTACGACAATACTAGTCGCGACATATTGGGCTACACATCTAATGGCGGAGAGAGCGCTAATGACAGAAAGAATGGTTACTCTGGAAGGTGTTGTAGGCTCGGACACCTACAAGAAGGCGGGCTTGAGCAAGCTGACCGAGTCCGAACAGACAGTCCTCAAGCTCTGGATAGAAGCTTACGTGCATTCCATCGCCAACTCCATCGAAGAGGACTGCTTAGCCGGGAGAATAAAGCCCAGGCAGGACAAGTAGGCGGCAACGCTGCAGAATCAGGAGTCCTGTGAAAATTGCGGGAATCCTCAGCCGCTAATTGAGCCATATCAGGGGCTCGTAGGGGCGGGGTTTATCCCCGCCGGGTCAAGAGACTCAAGGGCGGGGATAAACCCCGCCCCTACGAGCGCCTCCGGTGGCGTTAGCGAATGCGCCGCATCCTACAAGCATCCGCGGCGCATTTATCAAATGCAGCGTGAACTGAAATTTTTCTATTGCGCCCTGTATTTTTTCGCCAAATCCCTGATGTCGTTTTCAGTGAATGCGACACCTCGCTCCTCAATCAAAGTGCTCTCCACTTTGAGCAATTCTTCCAGACGAATGTCGGCGCCGAACACCCCCATCATCTTGTTCTTCTTATCTCGCAACGGGGAGGACACCGTGATGCACAGCGCCCCCGTGATTCGAGAGGTAAACGGTCCCAAGACGTGGATCTTGCCGTCTTTAATGGGACGTATAAACCAGGGGCGGTCGGAAAAATCCTCATTGGGTTTGAACTCGACGTACTTGGCTTTCTCCGTGATATCCGTAATATTTTCCGTAAGTTTCTTTCCTTGCATATCAACCACGTAGCAGGTACCTGGATGAACGGATATTTGTTCAAAAAGTCTTGCATTGTCGGTTCCATGCTTTTGGGTTTGCCGGATTTCATGTCCGGGGTATCCACGAAGTTTTCGACGATTTTGTGGGCAAGCACGCTGGCAATCAGCTTCATCCTATCCCAATCGGATATTAAGAGTTCCGGCATGTAGCGTTTGACGAGTTGCGTCATTTCCTTGTCTGACATGGAAGTGACTCTGCCTTTATCGTATTGTTCGGTGATAATGTCGTAAATCTTGGCGATAGCGGGATGATTTTTGTCGATTTTCTCATCCGATTGAATATCCATCTTAGTATTGATCCAGTGAGCAATACCGGCCATACCGGATTTGTCCGTAATATTCACTATCGGGGCGCGACCTAAGATTTTGGTGGTATCGAAAATATTGTATATTTCCTCGTTCTTCAAAACCCCGTCCGCGTGAACCCCGGCGCTTGTCGCATTGAAGGATTTCCCTAATAACGGGTAGTTTTCCGGAATTGGGTGCCCCAGCTCGGTTTCAAAGTACTCGGCCATCTCCGTGATGGCCATGGTGCTCATTCCGTCGGCATGACCCCGCAAGGACATATACTCGATTATCAGCGCCTCGATGGGGGTATTTCCCGTTCGCTCACCTATTCCCAGCAGAGTGCCGTTAACGGAGGAGCATCCGTACAGCCATGCGTTTACCGCATTGGAGAGACCCTTATGAAAATCGTTGTGGCCGTGCCACTCCAATAGGTCTTCGGGTACGTTGGCGTCATCTATCATGGCGCGAATCAATTTTGGCACGCTCCTGGGGAGAGCCGCTCCGGGATAGGTTACTCCGAATCCCATTGTGTCGCAGAGGCGTATTTTGATATCAACGCCTGACTCCTCCCGGATGTCCATGAGTTTTTGTGCAAAGGGCACGCAAAAGCCGTACATGTCGGCTCTGGTCACATCTTCGAAGTGACATCTGGGAATAATACCCTTTTCCAGAGTCGCTCGGACCATATCCACGTACTTTTCCATGGCCTTGCGCCGGTCCAGACCCATCTTGAGAAAGATGTGATAGTCGGAAACAGAGGTCAGTATTCCGGTTTCGGCGAGCCTCATGGATCTCACATTTGCGAGATCCTTTTTTTGCGCCCGTATCCATCCCGTAATGACCGGATACTGATACCCCTTCTCCATGCAGCGTTCCACCGCCTCACGATCCTTCTTGGTGTAAAGAAAGAATTCCGATTGCCGTATAATTCCACGGGGTCCGGACATCTTGTGAAGAAAGTCAAACAACGTGGAAATTTGGTCCACAGTAAATGGCGGCCGCGCCTGTTGTCCGTCGCGGAACGTGGTATCCGTGATCAAGAAATTACGAGCCGGATTAATGGGTAGAATAGCGAAGTCGAAGTCAACCTTGGGCACTTCGGTGTATGGGAAAATGTTGCGTAACAGATTCGGCTTATCTACCTCGCGGAGGGACCTCTCCTTGTTGAACTTATTGAATTCATGATATAAAACTCCTCTTTTCGGGTCCCAACTCGCCATTGCGCAAACTCCTTTTCTTGTGATCTAATTTGAATTTTCCGAACGCGGGTTCGCCTGTCCGTCTTATGGGCAAAAGATCTCTTGCACATGGGGGAAACGCTGCGTTCCGGAACTATCTTAAATAATTCCTTATTTTGACCGGGGACTGGCCGTGCCGGCGCGCAAATTAGCGCCAACCGGCCGAAAGACGCACGACATATGTATTATTCTCGATTGAACTTTACAATTCCCAGGCGCCACAAGGTTACTCTTAAAAGTGTGTTCAAAATACGGCAAAGCAATGGGACGCCCAATTAGAAAACTGTTCGTCGGCGCGGCCGGTTCGGTTTCATCCGACCAACCGAACGCGTGTTAAGACAACGGCAGGAGCTTTGACATTGCGCATGGTTACACCGTGACCCTACCGTCAAGGGAGGGGATCTCAAAGCCTTCTCCCGGCAGGCAGAAGGAAGAGGCGGATGCGCGGCTCCATCCTCGTCAATTTGTTTCAACTATCCGGTCTGTCGCTATTTCCTAAGTACACTGTTTCGCAAATGCGGTGTCATATTTCCGGGTTACGGCCTCTTACTGTGCCGGTAGGGGCCGCCGTCCCAAAATTGTCTCAAAATACCGGCGCCTCGTAAATGGTAGCACGCTCTTTATCTGAAACACGATACCCTGCATGAGGATTATTATGCCGGTCCTCGTTATAATCTCGTAAAACGTTTGTAGGGGCGGGGTTTATCCCCGCCCGTTATTCACAAACCAGTTAGGCGGGCGGGGATAAACCCCGCCCCTACGATTACCCTGCCACGATTCGCGACAATTCGAGAGTTTTCAGACAGTTACTCTTTGCCGGCCCGAGGACAGTGAGCGCCAGGGACGGCGGTCGCCACCAAGAAAAGGAGCCCCCAGAGTTGGAAAACGAATCAGTGACCGTATTTACCCCATGGCATACTAAGGTTTCTGGTTTTCCTGCCCGATCTACACAAGAAACGTAACTCCGGCTAGTTCTACACTGGTCGGATCCGGATTCTCTTGGTTTGTCCACATGACTCTACAACTTAACGGTTTCTTTCAGAGCAATTTTCTTTTCGGTTTGCAAGCCCAGCTCTTTAAGTTGTTCCTTGGTCACGGGCGCCGGGGCTCCGGTAAGCAAACAGGTCGCCTTCTGGGTCTTGGGGAACGCTATGACGTCTCTGATCGATTCAGAGCCGGTCAGCAGCGCCACAAACCTGTCTATGCCCAACGCTATTCCACCGTGAGGCGGTGCGCCGTATTGGAGAGCCTCCAGGAGGAAGCCAAACTTTTCCTTGGCCTGCTCCTCGTCCATTTGCAAAGCGCTGAAAACCATCCGTTGGACGTCATTGCGGTATATTCTCATGCTGCCGCCGCCTATTTCCGAGCCATTCAGCACGAGGTCATAAGCACGAGCCTTCACTTTGGCCGGATCCGTTTGCAGCAGGTCCAGGTCTTCGTTCCTGGGCGAGGTGAATGGGTGGTGCATAGCCTTGAACCGCTTTTCCTCTTCATCATACTCGAACATTGGGAAATCGGTGACCCACAGCAGCGCATACTTGTTCTCAGGGATCTCTCCCAGCTTCGCCGCCAGAAAATTCCTCAAGTTGCCTAGGACGTCATTCGCTATCTTAAACGTGTCAGCGGCGAACATGATCACATCGCCGGTTTTTACCTGCATCCGATCATTGATAGCGGCGCGCGCCTCAGGGCTCAGGAACTTCGCTATCGGTGATTGCCATTCGTCATTGTTCTTGATGCGGGCGTAGGCGACCCCTTTGCCGCCGTATATCGCGGCAAAATCGCGAAGATCGTCCAGGTCCTTTCTGGAAAGGCGCTCACCGTTTTCCACCTTGATGGATTTTACAATACCGCCTGACTCCACGGCTGATTTAAAGACGGCGAATCCAGTATCCTGCACTATGTCGGTTATCTCGACCAGTTCCATGCCGAAGCGCATGTCCGGCTTGTCAAGTCCGAATCTGCTCATTACTTCGTCGTAGGGCAACCTTGGCAAAGGGAGAGCTATGTCCAGCTTCAATATCTCCCTGAAAATGCGGCCAAGCATTCGTTCAATGATCTCGAAGAGTCTATTCTCCTCAATAAATGAAGTCTCGATGTCCAATTGAGTGAATTCAGGTTGTCGGTCGGCCCGCAAGTCCTCATCGCGGAAGCAACGCACTATCTGATAGTAACGTTCAAAGCCACCAACCATCAAAAGTTGCTTAAATATCTGCGGAGATTGCGGCAGAGCATAGAAACTGCCCGGCGAGATCCGACTCGGCACCAAATAATCCCTGGCGCCTTCCGGAGTACTGACCGTGAGAAAAGGGGTTTCAATGTCCACGAAACCTTCTTTGTCGAGAAATTGTCGCGCTGTGGACATGAACGCATGTTTTACCAGAAGGTTCTGCCGGACCCCTCCCATACGCCGCAATTCCAGATAACGATATTTGTACCGGACTCCGTCCGTAGGAGTCGTGTCTTCGTCCAGAGGAAACGGAGGCGGTTCGGAGCGGTTAAGCACCTTGAGCCGGTCCACGAAGATTTCGATTTTGCCTGTCGGCAGTTCCGTATTGAGGGATTCTTCGGGGCGAAGCCTCACGATTCCTTCAATTGCTATTACCCATTCGGGTCTGAGCACATGGGCCTTTTCATGCGATTCGGTCGAATATTCGGGATTGAAAACCAATTGAACCAGTCCCAGACGGTCTCGCAAATCTACAAATATGACTCCTCCATGGTCACGGCGTCGCAACACCCATCCCATGAGGACAACTTTCTTGTCCAAATCTTTCTCGGAAAGCTCATTGGACAAATGAGTTTCTTTCCCAACCATCCAGAGAGTCCGGTTTCAAAATTCATCTCCTTGTAGACGGTTAACAAGCTCAGCGATTTTGATCGGCATTTGTTCCTTGGTTTCCATGTTTCGCAGGGTGACTTCTTCACGGGCGAGTTTCTTCTTCCCCTATCATGATCACTTTGGAAGCGCCAAGCTTGTCAGCAGTTTTCATTTGTGATTTCAAGCTAAACGACGAATATCTCGTTTCCACAAAAAATCCGGCCTTCCGTAAGTCGTTGACTATTTTGACGGCAGCATAGCGGGCGGCTTCTCCGAGAGCCGCGACATAGAAATCGAGGCGGGGCTTGAATCTGTCGTCGTCATCCAGGCCCATGGCCAGCCGCTCGACGCCTATGGCAAAGCCTATGCCGGATTGATCCGGTCCTCCCAATTCCTTGAGAAGCATGTCGTACCGACCGCCTCCGCCGACAGCCTTTGACCTGCCTAATTCGTCGTGCACAATTTCAAAAGCGGTTCGGGTATAATAGTCCAGTCCTCGGACCATCCTGGGCTCAATTCTGTGAGCCACTTTTAAGGACCGTAGGGCCTTCTGAACCTCCGCGAAGTGATCGCGGCACGATTGGTCCAGGCTATCGAGAATTAGTGGAGCCTTTCTGCCGATTTCCACGCAATCCTGAACCTTGCAGTCCAGAATACGTAAGGGATTCGTATCGTAGCGGCGGCGGCAATCAGGACACAGGCCATCCAGGAACTTCCCGAAATACTCTCGCAGCCGCTGACGGTAGACCGGTCGGCAGTCGCCGCACCCCACGGAATTGATTTCCATTATGAGTCCGGTAGCGCCGATTTCAGTCATTATGGCGTTCGCTGCGGCAACAGTTTCCGCATCTGTGTATGGAGAGTCGTCGCCCAGGACTTCGGCGTTAATTTGAAAGAATTGGCGGAATCTGCCTTTAGACGGTCGTTCCCGTCGGAACATAGGGCCTATGGTATAAAGCTTCAGTAAAGGATCGCGCCTCAGGAGTGAATGCTCCACAACGGCTCTCAAGATCCCCGCTGTGGCTTCGGGTCGCAGGCTGAGCGACTCGCCGTTCCGATCGTCGAAAGTGTACATTTCTTTTTCGACGATGTCGGTTACCTGCCCTATTCCCCTCTCAAAGAGCTCGGTTCTCTCCATCACCGGGGTAATAATCTCGCGGAATCCGAATCTTTCCAGAACGGCTCTGGCAGTCGAGATTATAAACGCCCATTTGGGGGTCTCTTCGGGCAAAATGTCGTGAAATCCTCTAACAAGTCTCATCATGATTGCGCCTTCAAGAAACAGCAGGATCTACTCCGCAAGAAAATTGAATATTATAATAGTGGCGCAAAGATCGCGTCAACAGATTTTTATGGCATATGGATGAAGGATGAGTCAAGAGGGCGTGAGGGGTGTTGTCTCAATTTGAGATGGACCCCTCTGAGGCCAGTGATGGCAAAGTAAATTAGGGCGCTATTTGGATGTCATTCTCGGTCTTTGGTCGGACAATGACCGTCCTGTCTATCTCTTCGGCCTTAGCGTCCTTTGCAAGTTCAAGGTCGTACCGAGCTTGCAGGTTCATCCAAAACTCTGGACTCGTTCCAAAGTACCGGGCTAGCCTCAGGGCAGTGTCACCGGTAACGGAGCGCTTTTTCGCGACAATCTCGTTGATTCTTTTCGTATCCACCCCTAACGCCTCCGCCAGCTTGTTCTGGCTCAACCCCAAAGGCTTCATTAGGTCCTCAAGTAGCGTTTCCCCAGGATGGACCGGCGGTATCGTCTTCTTGCTCATAACGGCGCCTCTCAATGATAATCACAGATTTCCACTTCATAGGCGTCTCCACCCGACCAAAGGAAGCAGATTCTCCATTGGTCATTTATGCGGATACTGTGTTGACCCTTCCGATCTCCTTTCAGAGCCTCCAGCCTGTGGCCGGGAAATATCCTCAAATCCTCAAGACATTTTGCCGCATCTATGTGGCCCAGTTTTCGGAGAGCTACGGATTGAACATCCTGTGGGACTTTTGGGTATTCCCGGTTGAAGAGCTTTTCAGTTTCCTTCTCTCGGAAAGTCTTTATCATGAGTGTAGTGTATGGCGCTATGGACTACAAGTCAAGAAACTCCTCCACAAAATTATTATGCTCAGCCGTCAGAAATGAGATATCATAACTTCGGTTGCTGAGCGTTGCGTGCCTTTACCCTTACACCGCCATCAGCCTGATTCTTGCCGTTTTTTGTTTGCAACCGGGGAGTAGGTTATGGTTGATTTAGTCCGAGAAGAAGATTCTCCGGCGAATGAGGCATACAGGTTGTAGGATGGGGTGAGTCCTCGAATCCCATCTGTCGAGTCAAGACCGCCACCGATGGGGTTCGAGGACTCACCCCATCCTACGCACTATTCCAACTGTGCGGCGGCTCGAACGACAGCGGTCGTGGAGCAAAGACCTGGGATTGCAGAAAAGGTGATCACAATGAAGGCACCCTCACTTGAACTCTTGGAGATTGCATCCACCAGAGGTGCAATAGCCGTGTATTTTCTGGTCATCGGGCTTCGGGGCATTCTTGTCCGGAAGCCGTTCCTTGTCTCAGCAAGGTGGTTGCAGGGCATATATTTCTACTGTATAGGGGTAATGATCCTATCGATTATCCAGAATCCGCCCGACCCTGGTCTAGCTGGCCAATTTACCCGACTTCTGATTCTGCTAGTGGGTGTAGCCTTCGGGTGCTTCTTTTTTCGGGGGTATTTCGCATGCGGAGTGACGGACCAATCCTTCACCGAAGGTCTATTCCTCTCCTTGAAACAGATGAATATCCCGTATGAAAAGACACCTTGCGCTGTGAGCCTCCCGACGCTCGGGGTTGATCTTCTAGTATCCCACTACTGCGGGGGGGTGGGTAAACTGAAGACGAAGCAATGGGGATTCGGCACTACGTTGGGCGACATCGCCAGAGGGATGAACCGGTACTATGAGACCGGAGCAGTTACCAAAGGGAATTTGATCTGCGGCATCATGTACACAATATTCGGACTATTCGTAGCTGTAATGACAGGGGAAGCCTTGTTCAGGTTTTCCTAGCGCTTCAAGCAAGCACTACCTGGCCAGCTTCTTCTCATTCCGATGCTCCAGCCTCGGAATGCCAGTTTCTTGGGGCTCCTGCCCCAACGTCGTCGAACACGTAATCAGGTGATTGTTCCGCCCGGATTCAAGTCCGTCCTTGCGTCCCGGTTCCAGGCGCCGGAAGATCCAGGAGCTTGCTGAAGATTACGTGGTCCTTGCCGACCGGCTAGAGAGGCGGAGCCTCTCGGCATGCGTTCCCGGGCTGGGACCAGGAACGAATCGAAACACACATACGTCAAGTCTAAGCCTTCCACCTCAGGTGAGGGAAAGGAGCGTTCGTGCATCTTCCTTTTATTACGCACGCGCTTAGTCTGTTACTTGGAGGATCTTGCCTAATCATAGTTGCGGCAGATCTCGTAAGGCACAAGAAGGCGCCCCGGCCGGAAATAGGTCTATCGCTGGCGTTGGGTGCGGCATTCACCGCAATCGGCCTGTTAGGCTTGCTAGGACACCTAGCGTACGTATCGATCAGTTTGTACTTTACGACGGTAATGACAATCATGTTTGTATGGGGCTCGACAAACCGGCTATTTATCCTGTGTACACTGGTCTTTTTCTATGACTTTTACTATTGGATCCTGACGATCTATTTACAGGAATAACCGTTGCGGGGCGCATGCGCTCCCAGGCTGGAGCCTGGGAACGAGTCAAATTAAAGCCACCCCCCTAGCCCCCCTTATCATGGGAAGAGGAGGCTGGAACCGTTCCCGCATCTTGGACGCAATATAGACTCTCTCATCAGGCGGATCTGATGTTTCCCTTGTCAGTGAGTAACTCAAGGTCAACCTGCCCCACCCATCACACAGGTAATCAAAGTCCCCCTGATAAGGGGGATTTAGGGGATTTCTTAAGTCCGAAGGTTCGGCTTTCACCCGATGTCCGCTCCTACCCTTTCACCACGCCCATGGGCCTGATCCTTGCCACTTTGCGGGCAAGGCCTGCTCTTTGGACCACGTCAACCACGTGGCTGACGTCTTTGTATGCTTCGGGGGCTTCTTCTCGCATGGTCTTCCTTCCGACTGACCTGGAGTATACGTTGATATCTTCCAGCTCCCGCTCAATGGCCCTGCCTTTGGTTCTTCTCAAAGCCTCATGGCGCGACAACACGCGGCCCGCTCCGTGGCATGCCGAGCCGAAAGTCTCCTCCATTGAACCCGGCTCCCCTGCCAGAACATATGATGCTCGGCCCATGTCTCCTGGAATTAAGACGGGTTGTCCTGTGCTGCGGTATAGCTGAGGCAAAGCGGGATGATTAGCTGGATATGCTCTCGTAGCCCCCTTGCGATGGACACATACCTTCCGCTGCTCGCCCCCGACCGCATGGGTCTCAAACTTTGCGATGTTATGGCAAACGTCGTAGAGCAATCGCCAGTTGAGCTCACGGGGAGCGATCTTCAAGGCCTCTTCCCATGTAGTCCGTGCAAGATGCATTAGGATCTGGCGGTTGGCGAAAGCGAAATTCGCGGCTGAAGCCATTGCCCCAAGGTATTCCTTGGCTAGAGCGGTGTTCAGCCTTGTGCAGGCTAATTGCCTGTCAAGCAGCTCTATGCCTTCCTTCACAACGCTCTTGACCATGCGGGCCAGAAATTCGTCGCATACCTGGTAACCCAGGCCGCGGGAGCCGCTGTGAACCATCACCGTGACTTGTCCGAGAAATATCCCCCACTTTTGGGCGGTGTCCTGGTCGAAAATTTCCTCTATCGAGCCGATTTCCAGGAAATGGTTCCCTGAACCCAAAGTTCCCAACTGATCCTTGCCGCGTTCGTACGCCCGATCACTGACGACATTCGGATCGGCGCCCGGTAAAGCGCCGGTTTCTTCAATGCGTTCCAGGTCCGAAGCTTCCCCCATACCCTGTTGAACGGCCCAGGCCGCCCCAAGCTTAAGCACTGAAGCCATTTCCTTCTTGTTGAGCTTAATACCCCCCCGAGACCCCACCCCGGCTGGGATATTTCTGAACAGAGCGTCAACCAATTCCCTCATTCTCGGCAGAATTGACTCACGACTGAGTCCGGTTAAAGCCAATCGCACTCCACAATTTATGTCGTATCCTACGCCGCCTGGAGACACCACTCCTTCATCCACATCGAAGGCGGCCACTCCTCCAATGGGAAAGCCGTATCCCCAGTGGACATCCGGCATGGCCATAGACCGCTCGAGGATGCCGGGCAAGTGGGCGACATTGTAAACTTGATCCGCGCTTTCGTCTTTTTCTATGTCCGGCAGTATGGAAGCGTCGGTATAGATCATTCCGGGAACAATCATTTTCCCTGTTTTCGGTATCTTCCAGCGGACCTCGTCAAGTTGCACCAATTTATAAGGTTTCGCCCGAGACATGGTTTGCTCCTCATTGTAGCAATTAGACCTTATATAAGATTATGTAATCAAAGAGATATAGCAAAGACGGAATTACCGCTGTGAGATCTGCGCCTTAACCTGTTGCGCTCCCAGAAAGAGAAGCACGGTTATGGACACGGTTACGGCAAAGGTGGGCGATTCAGCGCAGTGGGCCGCATAGAAAGAAGCCGCGAAAAAAACGGCTACAAGTTCGGAATATAAACCCAGTTTTGCCAAGGCGCTATCAGGGTCTGCGCGATCGGGAACAAGTTCTTCGAATTTCGCCCTGCCAAACATAAGATAGACGAGAAAGGCCGTGAGAGAGCACGCTATTCCCCCCAAAACGTCCGCCGGGAAGTGTGCGCCTACAAAAATCCGTGAGATCGATACCAGCAAAGCGATTGCCAGGATTAACACGCTCACGGGCCTGGACTTACTGAAATGAGCCAGAGCAATGGCGGCGGAAAATCCGGCCGCGGCGTGTCCGGACGGAAACGATCCGGACCTCAACAAAGGGCCGATCACATGAACATCAGTCAAGGTGGCGGCAGGCCGCATCATGGGAATAAGATACTTGGCCAAATGAACCAATGCCGAACTCCCCAGCATGAGGCTCAAACCGAGTACCGGAATCCTAGGATTGATAAGAATGAACGAACCCAAAATGATCCCGAGCAACAACCCGTCACCCAGAGTGGTGAATGACAGCCAAACGCGATCAGTCACTGAATTGTGCAATGTGTTCAGAACCAGAAAAATCTCTTTATTATACGTGAGGATAGGCACGAAGAGGATGCCAAGAACCGCCAGTGTCAATAAAACGTATTTAGGGAACAATTGGGGACTCCCGTGCCAATTCTCAAATATCGAAAATGACCTTGGCGCTATACCCGGCTTCCGATACTTCCACTGATAACCCGTAATAGGTTACGCCTTTTATTTCTACTTCGGGTTGATCCTGTTTTAGGCGCCGCCCACAAATCAATTCAGCGGACAGGCCTTTGTCGTCCAGATTCAAAAAACTTACGCCCAGCGGGAGCAGACCCTTAACTTCGTGCTGAAACAAGATCTCGCGCAACCAGTTTATGAACAATTCCTCAATATTATCCGCCCCCAATTCAACGTTTGCAGTCCCTTGCCAATCGAGATCCTTTCCGCCGGAAAGGACATGAGTGAGGGCAAACGCAGCGTTGGTGAAGAATTCTTCCATGTCTGAGCCGCTGATCTCCACTCTAATATCAGCCGGGTGGTCGAGAAACCGCCATCCCTTTTTTGCTTTAGTTTGTGGCGTCATCCTCGGGTTCTTCTTCCGATTCCTCATCCTCTAAATCGTCCGAATAATCTTCCTCGCCTTCTATTTCCGATTGTTCTTCCATCTCGGAAGTCTCGGCTAAATCGGAAGCCTCTTCGTTTAGCTTGTCATCGTCTTCGGAAGGTTCGGCACGGGCCACATCGACCACGTATTCGCCGGGATCCATTCGAACCAGGGTGCGGCCCATCGTGTTTCTGCCGATTACCGAAATCTCGCTCATTCGAAGTCGAATTATTCGGCCTCCAGAGGTCAGGATAAGCAGGTGATCTTCGTCGTCCACCATTTGAATAGCCACTACATCACCAAGTCTGGCCGTGCTCTTGATGGTGATGACTCCCTTTCCGCCTCGAGCAGTTACGGGATATTCCGATAGTAGGGTCCGTTTGCCGTACCCGCTCTGGGTGATTGTCAGCAACGTGCCTGATTCATTACTGATTACTCCCATGCCGATCAGGGAATCGACTTGATTCATTCGTATGCCTGTCACGCCTCTGGCCTGACGGCCCATGGCCCGGACCTGGTCCTCACTAAATCTGATCGCCTTTCCTTTGGCCGTGGCGAGAAGTATTGCATCGGTTCCGGAGGTGAAGTTCACCGCAATCAATTCATCGTCAGGCTCTATGGTAACCGCAATGAGTCCCGACAATCGGGGTCTCGAGAACTCCTCGATGGCGGTTTTCTTGATTATGCCTTTCGCGGAGACCATCACTATGTAGCCTTCTTTATTGAGCTGCTCCAGCGGCAAAATCTGGCAGATACGCTCATCGGGTTCCAAACGCAGGAGGTTAATAATGGCTTTGCCTTTGGCGTACGGCGACTCCTCCGGGATCTGGAACACCCTGATCCAGTGCACCCTTCCCCGGTTTGAAAAACACAACAGCACATCGTGAGAAGACGCGTACAGGATCTGGTTTACCACGTCCTCGCTGCCGACCTTGGTACCTATTCTGCCCTTTCCGCCCGGTCTCTGAGTTTTGTACAATCCTTCGGGGACCCGCTTGACGTAGCCTCTGTTGGAGAAGGTGACTACCATATTTGTCCGCGGTATGAGGTCCTCGTCCAACATGTCCCCTTCACTTTCAAGGATTATGGTGCGGCGGGGATCGCTATACAGCTCCTTTATATGAGTAAGCTCCGATACTATGATATCCAAAATCTTTTGTTCGGAGGCCAGGACACCTTCAAGTTCGGCAATTTTGGCCAGCACTTCTAGCAACTCCTGGAGGATCTTCTCCCGCTCAAGGCCGGTTAGCCTTTGGAGCCGCATGTTAAGAATTTCCTGGGCTTGAATTTGAGTCAGACCAAACGTGTCCATAAGAGCCGTGCGGGCAACCGTAGGATTTTCCGCACTTTTTATCAGGGCGATCACCTGATCCAGATTGTCCAAGGCGATCTTTAATCCTTCCAGGATATGAGCGCGCTCTCTTGCCCTGGCGAGATCATGTCGGGTGCGGCGAATCACGACTTCCTTTCGGAAGTCGACGAATCCTTGGAGCACTTCTTTGAGATTCATCTTCTGCGGCTGACCTCTATCAACAGACAGAAGATGGATATTGAAATTGGTCTGAAGTTGGGTGTATCTGAAAAGCTGATTTATGACGACTTCGGGGTTCTCGTCCTTTTTCAACTCGAAAACCACACGCATGCCTTGCCTGGCGGACTCGTCCCGGATATCGCGAATTCCCGTAATTCTCTTTTCTTTGACCAGTTCCGCCACGTGCTCCACCATCCTGGCCTTATTCACCAGATACGGGATTTCCGTAACAACGATCCGCTGATAGCCCTTGGCCGCGTCTTCAACTTCAGCCTTGGCCCTCATACGCACGGATCCACGGCCGGTGGTGTATGCGTCGATGATGCCTTGTCTTCCATGAATGAACCCGGCAGTGGGAAAATCCGGCCCGGGCAAAAACTGCATCAAATCGTGAACGGAGGCTTCGGGGTTTTGCACAAGATGCACTGTGGCGTCTATGGTTTCGCCTAGATTGTGTGGCGGAATGCTTGTGGCCATTCCCACGGCTATGCCCTGGGAACCTATGACGAGCAAGACAGGGAATCCGGCAGGGAGAACAACCGGCTCCTGTTGCGAATTGTCGTAATTCGGCAGGAAATCCACCGTTTCCTTGTCCAGATCCTCCAGTAGCGCCTGGGTAATCCGGGCCATCCTGACCTCGGTGTACCGCATCGCCGCAGGAGGATCTCCATCAACGCTTCCAAAGTTCCCCTGCCCGTCAACAAGCGTGTACCGCATGCAGAACGGCTGCGCCATTCTAACCAGAGAGTCGTAAACGGCGGTGTCGCCATGGGGATGATATTGTCCGATTACATCTCCGACGACCCTGGCGGCTTTCTTATAGGATCGGTTCCAAAAATTCCCCGCCCTATGCATCGCGTAGAGTATCCGTCTGTGAACAGGCTTGAGTCCATCCCGTAAATCAGGGAGAGCCCTGCCCACAATGACGCTCATGGCGTAATCCAGATAAGATTTCTGGATTTCGTCCTCAATGCCTACTGTCACTTTTTCATGCGCCGAAGCCAATAGCCTATCCCTCTCTCTATTAAGAGCTTAAATTCCTCTGGTGTGGAAGAGCGGGCCGCCGGGATCCGCAAGAGAACCCGGAGGCGGTCTTCCTATGAAAATGCGGATTTAGGTAAACTTCAGTCAAGAGGCTGCCCCACAGACCTCTCTTCAAGAACTTCCCAAATTGGGCCGCGGACGATCAGAGTCAAACCAACCCTTGCGCGGGGAATATTAACACTTCTCCGTATTTCATACAACCTAAGGGTAATGCCGGGAATAAGGCTTTGTGGAATCTATGGTTTGAGGGAGTAGTGGAGTATAGTGCTCCGCGTTGAAAATTGCGGCGTTTTTGACATGAGCAGGGCGATAAAGTTGTCATTGCGAACGCAGTGAAGCAATCTCGAATCCTAAATTTCCGGGGGATTGCTTCGTCGCTTTGCTCCTCGCAATGACATCGTTAGGGTTCGTACCTTTCAAGTAATACTTTAAGTCCTCCGCGAAGCTCAAGCAGGACGACTATAGCAGGAGCTCAACGGAAAGCCATCCTCTGTGGTTGGTAACGTTCAAGGGTCCCAACCTCTCCCAAGTATGGGGAAAGGGAGCCGAGAGTCCCTAATCCAGACTTGGATATGGGCATCGAGGACGCCGATTCATAATGTCAGCCGTGAACCGTTCCCTGGAATCTTACAGACGTAGATCTCGACGTATATCACTTTGATAAAACCGATCCAGAATTGCCGCCGCTTCCAGCGCCTCGGGATCTTTTGTCGCCGGGATTTGCACGCGCACAGTCACGAAAAGATCTCCCGGAACTTTGGTCTTTAAATTGGGAGCGCCTTTCCCTTTGAGCCGAAGGCGTTGGCCGGATTTTGTCCCTGCCGGCACCTTAAGCTGAACCGATCCCGTGGGCGTGGGCACAGCTATCTCGGCCCCCTTCATGGCTTCTCCTATGGTGACCGGCACATCCAACCTCAAGTTGTCTCCTTCTCTCTTGAAAAGCGCATGAGGTCGCACCTTGGCGATTATGAACAAGTCTCCGGGAGGGCCGCCGTTTATTCCGGGTTCACCTTTCCCCGCAAGCCTTATCTTGGATCCGTCGTCGACCCCGGCCGGGATATTGACGTCAATGGTTTCGGAAGACGGGATCATTCCCACCCCTTTACACTCGGGACACGGTTCGCCGGATCTTCCCGTTCCTGCGCAATCAGGGCACGTTTGACTGAAGTTGAAAGGCCCCTGAGCCACTCTCACCTGTCCGGTCCCGTTGCAGTTCTTACATACATTGTCCGTGCCGGATGAAATTCGCCCGGAGCCGCCACATCGCTTGCACGCTTCGTGTTTTTGAAGACTTATCCGCGTTGTGACACCTCCCACTGCGCTCAGGAGGTCCAGCTCAAGTGTCGTCTCTATATCTCTGCCTTTTTGTGGCCCGCCTCTGGGCGCCTGGCCGCCTCCTCCGAAAAGATCAGTGAAGATGTCCTCGAAACCCGAGTATTTATAAGCTCCTTGCGCTCCACTGTCGGAATGGGAGAAACCACCCCCCTGCCCGCCTCTCGCATAGCCCCCCGTTTGTTGGCGCCATTGTTTGTACCTGACGGGCCTGCTCGGCGTTGAAGCCGGCGCCAAGCCCCTCTTCCCCGAACTCGTCATAAATCTTCCGCTTTTCCGGATCAGAGAGAACTTCGTTGGCTTGCGAAATTTCCTTAAACTTGTCTTCAGCTTCTTTGTTGCCCGGGTTAACATCCGGATGGTGTTTTCGAGCCAGTTTGCGGTATGCTTTTTTTATTTCGTCCGTCTTGGCGTCACGCTTAACACCGAGAACAGAATACAGGTCCTTCGCCATGTTGAAGCCTCCTCGGAACTAAAGGACCCAGTTCACGAAAAGTTGAATAATTCTAAAGCTGAGCCTTGATAAATGCAAAAGCGAGGATTCTGCCTTACCAGCCTGATGAAGAATAATTGCGTAAGTTCGGATCGTTGTCAAGCCGCTTCTCACGCCTATCCTTGCCCCTTCCCGTCCGGAATGAGTTCAAGTACGCGCGGGAGATTGTTTCGCTTCGGTCGCAAAGACGCGTCATTTCTTTGTCGTTAGGATTGAGAAAGCAATCCAGGATGCGCCGCCCGTAGCGCTTATGAGACTTGCGACGTAGCAAAACGCTGAGGAATCTAGTCTAAGGGCCGCTGGGATAATTCAGCCGACCATTGTGTCGATAGTTCTTGAGGAAAGGGCCGACCCACTCGATAATTGTGTGCTCGGCAAATTTGATCTTGATTATTGGGGCCTCAGTTTATACATTTTGAGACAGGCTTCAATTCGCCTGCGCAAATAGGGCGACCGCACGGCGTCATAATCACTAGTCTAGTTGCGTAAAGGCAGAAAACGATCATTCGGCTGTATCGGAAATCTATACCAGGAAAATGATAATAGACTCACATGTTCATCTTATGCCTAAGAAAGTCAGAGAGGACCGGGATCCTTTCTGTCAATCAGATATGGCTTTTGGGCAGCTATATTCGTCCCCGAAGGCCAAAATAGTTTCGCCGGACGAAATCATAGCGTATTTGGACTCGTCGGGCATCGATAAGGCTGTTACCTTTGGATTTCCGTGGGAAGATCACGACCTGGTTAGCCGCAATAATGACGAGATTTGGCAGTTTCACGAACGCTACCCTGATCGGGTTATCCCGTGCGCAGTTCTGTCCACCAAGGGGGGCGACAAAGCCCATAGAGAGACCGAACGCACCCTGAAGGGAGGCTTTGCGGGCATAGGCGAGCTTGCCATGTACCACGGAGGTTGGAGTCTCGCTGATTTTGAAGCGCTCAGCCCAAGCCTGGAACTGGCGGAAATGGCTAAAGTGCCCGTTATTATTCACGTCAACGAGCCGGTGGGACACGATTACGCAGGCAAAATACCGGTGGACTTCAGGGGATTGCTTAGAATAATAAAGGCCAACCCTGATGTTGATTTCATCCTGGCCCATTTCGGAGGCGGAATATTCATTTACAATCTTATGCCCGAGATTGAAAAAGTTTTCTCTAGGACTTACGTGGATACGGCGGCCTCGCCTTTCTTGTACAGCCCGAAGGTCTTTCAGGCGGCCTGCCAAATAATGGGTGCGGAGAAAGTGTTGTTCGGTAGTGATTACCCTTTGCTTCCATTATCCAGATATGTGAAACAAATGGACGGCGCGGATTTGCCTGAGGATACCCGGAAAGCCATTTTGGGGCTGAATTCGATGAAACTGTTCGCCGGCCGAAAATAGATGGAGGCATGGCTTCGACGACGCCGGCGGGCGGACGGACGGACGAATTCGTGACCGTATCTATGGGAAAGGGCACTTAGAGATCTCCTAAATCGCCCCTCGAGGATAAATGGAAACCTGATCGTCGTATTTATTCAGTTAGGCGAGAGAGATTGCTTCGCTCCGCTCGCAAAGACAAGTCCAAATGTCATTGCGAGGAGTGAAATCCAGCGTTCCGCGGGAAAGCAATCTCGGTATTCGCCGCTCACAACTGAATGGTTACCTGATCGTCAATTTTTCGGGTATGATTCTGACAACATATTGAGTATAATACTTTTAGGGACGCCGAAGACGGTTCTCGAAGTATCGCAAAACGGGAACCTTCTTTATTAATTCACAGGGATGGAGCGATGAGTTTAGCTATTCGAAAAGGAATTGGTTTTACTGTCGTAACAATATTACTCCTTGGTTTCCATTCAACGCAAACGCATGCGGAATCCGCAAGAGAATATCTCTTGACGCTTTTGAGCCCACCTGAAGTCGAGGACCGGCAGGAAGCTTCGGAAACCAGCCTGGAAAAATTACTGGCCGCCCCCCTGTGGAAGGCTGAGACAGCCAAGATTCCTTTGCGACGGGAATATGTGAGATACAAAGCGGAGCTTATCAAAAGGGAATTACTCGGAAAGCTTTTCCCCGGTGAAGAAGCTTTCAGTCGCTTGCAGGAGAATTGGCTAAAGCTGGCGGCTCTGGGTTCAGGCAGGACGTGCTTCCGCAACCCCGGCTCGGGTTTGCTTGATCCGAATGATGGGCTCGAATCCGCAGGCAAATTAGTCGCCTACCCGGTGAACTTGTACAACGACTTTGAAATAAGGGTGGATCGAGACCGCTACACCCTCGAACTTTACGCTTCCAGAAACGGAAGAGATAGAACACGACTCTTTCAGTGCAGGACCGGTTTAGGGTCTTCGGAATTTCCAACTCCGAAGGGATCTTATTACATCGTGCAGATTTATGATGACCATCCTCTGTGGGTGCCTCCGCCAAGAGACTGGGCCTACGGGCAGTCTCCCAGCCGCTCCGTTTACGGAGGCCACATGATGCCTTTCTACCAGAAAAGGGCGCAAAAAGAGGGGAAGGATGAAGAGCTCGTCTCTGAGCTCGACGATATATCGCCGCAATATCAGTTGTTGGACACGAAGACTTACCGGATTCACGGCACTGACCAGCCTTGGAGCGTGGGTTCAGCTCAATCACACGGCTGCGTGCGGCTCTTGAACAAAACCGTCAAGCAACTGGCCGATACCTTGAAAATGTATGTGGGAACCACTGTGAGAGGTGAATCAGAAAACGGCACGTACATAAATCTTGCCAGGCCCGTAAAGTTGGTGCTGTTCTAGCGTTGTGACCTTGCAGGCGCCCGTGAAACATCGCTGAAGCGGAACTTTGTTCGAGTCGGCTATGAGCGCTGAGCCGACGAATATAGTGGTAGTCCTTGGGGGAAGTTCGGGACGATGCTCGGGACTTAAGCCCAATCTTGCATTAGCTACGTGGGGCAGACTTTCGAGCCTACCGATTTCGCAAGCAAATTGACCGCAGGCTGGAGAGCCTGCGCCACATCAAATTCACTTAAAACGCCCTCTTTGAGAGTTGATCGGACCTGTTTTCCAGCAGACTGTCAGTTAACCCTTACCTATTTCCTCCCCATTTTTCTTCGGATTTCATTGAAAGACAAACTCAATGCCAAAGGTCTCCCATGCGGGCATACAGGCGCGGACCCATGCGCGTCCAAATCCTTCAAAAGCCGCCTGATTTCTTCGCGCGTCAGCGTGTTGGTCTCTTTCACAGCTCCCTGACAGGCCATCTTCTTGAGTATAGCGTCTCTCAGCTTATCCGGATCGCCCTTGACTCCAGTGTCGAGGAACGTTTGGATCAAGGAGTCTAGAGACATACGAAGGTCATTATTATCCCACCAATCCGGAATCCCTTTGACCACGAAGTCATGGTCTCCAAACGCTTCTATGCCGAAGCCGACCTGTTCCAACAGTGGGAGATGCTCCCTGAGCGCGTGAGCCTCCAGAGGCGTATACTCCAGTACCTCTGGCAACAAGAGTCCTTGCGATCCGCAGCGTCGCCCGTTTTTCACATCGCTCACCAGCGTGTCGAATATCAGCCTCTCGTGGGCTGCGTGATGATCAAGAATCACCAATTCTTCTTCGTTGTGCAGAAGCACGAATGAGTTAGGCAGCGCCCCGACAATGCTTAGCAGCGAATAATAACCTGTTCTTTCCTGAGTTATAGGCTCGGAATTCGTCTCTGCACGCAGATCGCCCTCTGGACGGGCAGGAGCCGGCAGCTCTGGACCTTCATCAGCTTCCGTAGTGGCTAGGTCCTCTGTCTGATTAAAGATGGGCGCGCTGGGACGCCGGCCCTGGAATATCGGTTTGGTTCTAGGTTCCGATGGAGACAGAAGAGGAAACCCCATGATGGCTTGGTACACGCCGTCCGTTATGAGGTCCGAAACCTGCTTTCCGTTAACGAACCTGACTTCGGCTTTTTGCGGGTGAACATTGACGTCGACTTCTTCCGGGGGCAGTTCAAGGAACAATATGGCGAACGGATATCGGCCTCGTTCCATCAGGTTGGCGAATGCCCTGTTAAGCGCCATGTTTATAAGGCGATCCTTTACGGATCTGCCGTTCACGAAGGTCAACACCGATTTCATACTCGACCTGGCGTACGGCGGTCGCGCAACAAACCCTTGGAGGGAAACCCGCCCCGATAGATGGTTTACCGTAGCCAAGTTGCTCCGAACATCCTTCGGATACATAGAATGTATCCGCTCGAGAGTGGTAGTCGTAGGCGCAAGATCAATCTTGGTTCTGCCGTCTTCGCTGTAGGAGAAGCCGATTGCGGGATAAGCCAAAGCGAACTTCACCACTAGATCTTGAATGTAATCCGCTTCCAGACCGGGCCCTTTTAGAAACTTTTTTCGCACGGGCACGTTATAGAAAAGGTTTGTGACCTCAATGGTGGTGCCCCTTCCCGTCCCTATTTCAGATGACCTGGTGAATTGTCCTCCCTCCACGACAACTTCCCAACCAGGGGCGTCGGATTCGTCCTTAGTGACGAGCCTAAGTTTGGAGACTGAGGCTATGCTCGCCAATGCCTCTCCGCGAAATCCCATTGTCGCTATCGACACAAGGTCTTTTTCGGAACTCAACTTGGACGTCGCATGGCGCTCCAGGGCCAAGAACGCGTCGTCAGGCCCCATTCCTACGCCGTTGTCTCGGATTCGGACAAGTTTTCTGCCGCCGTTTTCTATATCTATAGATATGTATGTGGCCTTCGCGTCGATGGAATTTTCCACCAATTCCTTGACCACGGAAACGGGGCGTTCGATGACTTCGCCGGCGGCTATGCGGTTTATTACAGCTTCGTCCAAGACTCTAATTCTGGCGCGTTGTGTCATAGGTTCGGTCGCGTTTTTCACTGAATGCTGCATTTCATAAATACAGTCGTAGATTTAATTGCGATATAACGCCTTCTGGAAGCAAGGGGGAATTCCGGCATCCGAAGTATTTCTAAATTGAGACCCACGCTAATATACGGCCGTCCTTACGAAATGAAATACTAGCGCTCGATTTCTTACGTACGGTGTCGGCGTTCGTCATAATTTGTCACTGGCTGTCCAGAATATACAAGCTCTCTCTGTTTTCCACTTCTCTGATTTCTTCCCTGATTCTTCTGAACACAGGAAGGAGGCTCAAGAAGCAATCAAATATCCTGGGACCGAAGGACTCGCCGTCTCCTGCAATCATTATCGACAAAGCTTGTTCATCGGAGAAGGCGGGCCTGTAGAGCCGTTTGTGAACCAGAGAATCATATACGTCCACCACAGCGACAATTCCGGCCGCCTCCGGTATCGCTTCCCTTGCCAATCCTCTGGGATATCCTGAGCCGTCCCATCGTTCATGGTGGTTCCAGGCTATGTCTTTGGCCGTGGCAAGTATGGGTACTTTCGACCCTTCCAGAATGCGAGCGCCTATCTCGGTATGCCGCTTAATGATTTCGAACTCTTCGGGACTTAGGCCGCATGGCTTCAATAAGATTCGGTCAGGGATTCCGATTTTCCCCACATCATGCAACGGCGCCGCAAGTTTTATTTTATGTATTCTATCCTTTCGCCATCCCAAAGCCTTTGCCATCTCCGCCGAATATAGACCTATCCGCCTGATGTGCTCTCCTGTCTCATGGTCCCTAACGCCCGTGGCCGCGGTCAGTCTGAGCAGAATTTCTTCTTCACGAATTTGCGCATCTTCAGCTCCTGATCGAGCTCTGCATTCCAGTTCCTGTTCATATTTCTTGCTCAGAAGAGTCAGCCTGCGCCTTTCAAGCACGTTTGAAACGTTAATGAGAATCTCGTTGCGGTCAAAGGGCTTGATCACATAGCCGAAAGCTCCCAATTCCAACGTCATTACAGCGGTCTTTCTGTCATCCACCGCTGTCACCATCAGCACGGCGACGTCCGGGTATACTGGTCGCAATATTGTCAGCAGGTCTACGCCGGACATCCCGGGCATCATAATGTCACAAATTACCAAGTCGAAACTCTCTGCGGCCAAAAGAGCGAGAGCGGCGTCTCCGTCCTCAACCGATTTGCAGATGTACCCTTCGCCCGTCAGCCAACGGCACAGCAGGTCACAGACATACCCTTCGTCATCTACAATCAGAATCTTTGATTGTTCGGCTTCCATTTGGCCACCTGTCATTGTGGTTAGAGGCGTTGACACCCGGTAGTTTCTTCAATCCAGGCAAACGTCAGGCTCCGGAGATTTCGGCGAACAACGAAAATGTATTCAAAAAAACGCCATGCTCACCAGCCCGGCCTGACCTCTCCTCGCCGTAGGAGTGTTCAGTGGGGTCGAGGGAAGGTCAGAAGGCGATCTTCTTTCACGTTATTTCTTTTCGGCGGCATTTTCACAGATCCGCTCACGGCCGTCGGGCGGCCACAATGCTCAATGAATATGCGTCGATTTGCTCGCTGCGTCCCGATCTTGGGGAAAGGCGACCCCTTGCGTCGCGATCATTAAAGTTCTTGAAGGGAAATCTGGAGGGAAACTTATTTCAAGAAGTTTCCCTCCGGACGCATTTTCATAGGAAGCCCGGTTCCGAGCTTCTTAGGTTCGTGCAGATTATTATAATATAGTGAAACGTAGTAGATTAGAACCGCAGATACACGCGTGCGCAAAAAACTTGGACGAGCCGGGGTTATCATGTGCGGAAGATTTGTTTTGTATACTCCTGCCAAAGACTTAGCTGACCAGTTTGAGGTTTCGGAGATCCCGGATGTTCAGCCCCATTACAATATTGCTCCCACCCAGGAAGTCATTATCGTTCGTGTCCTTGCGGAATCGAGTCGCAGAGAACTGGTGAAGGTAAGGTGGGGGCTGGTCCCGCATTGGGCAAAAGACGACAAAATGGCTGCTGGAATGATAAACGCCAGATGCGAAACGGTGGCGGAAAAGCCGGCTTTTAGAGCTGCTTTCAAATATCGACGATGCCTGATCCCAACAAATGGTTTTTATGAATGGAAGAAGGAGAAAAGCCGTAAGCAGCCCTTTTTGTTTGAAATGGCCGACCACAATCCTTTTGCGTTCGGAGGAGTGTGGGAACACTGGAAATCACCGGAAGGCGCAATAGTAGATACCTGCTCGATAATTACGACCGGTAGTAATGATTTGCTTAAGGAGATCCACGACCGAATGCCCTTGATCATAAGAGCGTCGGACTACGGATTGTGGCTGGATCCGCAGATAAGAGGTTCAGATGCGCTTACAAAACTATTCGAGCCGTTCCCTCCGGGGCTTATGACGGTACATCCGGTGACTCCCAAGGTAAACAGCCCCAGCTATGACAGCCCGGATTGCGTCGATCCTCTGAAGATCCGATCAAAAGTCCCTTAATCGTGGGGCGCCGACGGATTGGATATTTGGCTTGGAGCTGGTTTCCAATAAACATAAAAGCATTGGGAAAAGCGCCGGGGAGCGCCTTTTCGCAAAAAGGGGCTCCTCGGACCCCTCAAAAACTCTCATTATTGCAACCAGTTCCAGACCTCATCCGATCCAGGGGACGAACGTGTTCATTCACTCTCTCGGTCCAGAAGCCGGCAAACCCATCGGGATGAAGCTTTGCTGCACGCTGCAGCGCTCAGTTCTGCAAATTCGGTAACAATCCAATTAGGATGCTGCCGGAGCAAGTACGTTTGTGACCCAATTTATACAGAGGACAACTTGGCGTTCACGAGTCACCCGACCCTTGAAAGGACTCGCGTTTCGACAGCGTTCAGTATCCTTCCCAAAATGTCGCTGGCGCTGCCCAGCAGCATGATGTCACTCACTTGTTCGTACATTTCCGATGGCTCGCGGTTGATTTCTATTACCGTTGCAGGCGGATTCTTGAGTTTGACGGAAATAGGAATCTGAGCCGCCGGGTACACCTGAAGCGAAGTGCCGATAACCAGTAGGACATCGCATTTCTGGGATTGCACGTGGGAGACCATCAAAGCCTTTGAGGGGATAGCTTCACCAAAAAAAACGGCGTCAGGCTTCAATAGGCCACGGCATTTCTTGCACCGCGGCGCCTCGTCTTCTCCGGATTCGAGTCTTGCCTCAACTTCCTCAATGGGTTCTAGGGCCCGGCATTTCATGCAGGAAGCCCGCAAGAGGTTCCCGTGGAACTCAACCACGTCCACTGACCCGGCGCGTTGATGCAAATTGTCAACATTCTGAGTGATCACGCATTTCATGACGCCCATTTGTTCGAGTTGAGCGAGAGCGAAATGGGCGGAATTGGGATCTGCGCCGGCAAGGTCAAAATCACCCGATTTCTTGAGACCTAGCATCAAACGCCAAAATCGAGCCGGATTTTGCAGGAATCGGTCAATGGAAAACTCCCCCGGATCAACCTTGGTCCACAGACCTCCGGGACTACGGAAATCAGGAATCCCGGACTCGGTGCTGATACCTGCGCCGGTAAGCGCAACAGCGTTGCGGGCGTTGGCCAATAAATCAGCGGTTCTCTCGATGAGGTCTTCCATTGCGGCTCCTTAAGCTAATTTTCTTGATCGCGGGCGACAACGAACCATAGAGACGAGTCATTATCTTGATATGTCACGCCGGCCTCGGCCCGAATAACCGCGCCAAAGCCGCGGCCTCAGGGGTAGGCGCCTTGACGGGCCGATACTGAGCGCGACAATCCTGTAGCGCAGTATTGTTCGGCCCGGCTACGACAAGATAGAATTCTCCTGATAATATATGGTTAGATGTAACTAGGCAACCCCTTTTTTCTTCAAAGTAATGCGGTGTCGATATTTGAATCCAGGGGTTCAACCTTCTTCGGATTTGTTGCAAATGCGTCTTCACTGGGCGGACCGGCAGACACGGTTACACTCTAAACTGAATGAACTCTAGAGCTGGTTGCAATATTTAGAGTTTTAGGGAGGGGTTCGTGAAGGGACTTTTCGGTAAAGTCCCTCAACGGGCGCCCTTCCTGAGACTTTTGGACTTCAGTGACGGCTCTAGTAGCGAGTATAGTCCAGGCAATCCTGCCGGAATTCCTCTATTATCTCCGCGGTGAGGGATGGTCGTATGCCCTCTATGGTCTCAAGAAATATTGCCGTATCGGGTTTATAGTCCTTTCCAATGGTCAGCTCCCGCTCGAAAGCGTCCTGGGCCACCTTCTGGAACAGGTATTCGATGTCAGCCGGTGTGAAGAACGGGATTGCGGAGACAATTTCATCCACATTCACGTCTCCGGCGTTGGTTGTGGACAGGTAATGCTCGAAAATTGTCCTGCGGCCTTGATCATCCAAGCCGCCAACCGGAATAATGCAGTCAAAGCGGCCCGGTCGCAAGAGCGCCGCATCAAGTTCCTTTATGTAGTTTGTTGCGCAGACGAGCAAAATCTTACGCTGTCTCCGTTTCAGAAGGGGAACCTGCTTCAGAAACTCGTTTGTGATCGACTTATCGATCCTTGAGGCCTGCTCGCGACTCCCCGCTATTTCCTCGAATTCGTCAATGAATAACACCACCTCATCCAACGAGGAAACTTCTTCCATAAGCCGCTTGAGGTTGGCTCCCACCTTTTCCGAGCCGTCAGCCATAAGAACGCTCGGGCTTATTTCGACGTACCACCACTTCAGAAACCGCCGCAATGGCCCTAACGAAATGTGTTTTACCCGTTCCGGGAGGGCCGAAAAATATTATGGCCCGAGGAGGGACCACCCCGTGCTTGCTGGCCAACTTGGCCTGCGTTAACGGTAAGATGATCCTCTTGTTCACAATTTGCTTCGGCGGCTGAGAATCGGCTATTGTATCCCAAACCGACCTGTCCACCAGTTGGGCGCCGATCTCCCGAAGTATGTTCACGCGGTCCTTATCTTCGGATTCACTTTGAAGAACTTCTATGTTTTCAACAAAATCCAAACACGCGACCTTTATGCCCACGTCTCTTCCGAGCTTTTCGGACAGGAACCATTTGTGCTGGAGGATGTTCACCCATAGGTCACAAGCGATTTCCGAGTCGAATCTACGGCCGCAGAAATCAAATATACGGGTGGCGCACTCTTCTGCAGTTGGGATATTGGCTACCAGTTCCATAGTTCCTCCCTTCTTTTAGGGACTAAAAAAGTAATACGGAAATTCTCGAAGAGAACATCCGTATAAGTGGAGTATTATATCTTTGAACGAACCCTGTCAAGTTATGATTGGATTAACTCTTTCCGTGAGCCTTCTAACACGCTGAAATATGACTTGATTATTCTGTGCTTGTTACAGGCTTGTTGATTCCGCGCTTCACTCCTGATAGAATATCATGGGTTAGATTTGGCTCGATGGGACGGCCAGTCTCATTCATAACATATTAATTTAAATCAATAAACATGAATCTTACCTCGACAGATCAACCAATTGCGCTCCTCGAAGAGGTGGGGCCCAGAGACGGACTGCAAAACGAACCCAAGATCCTGGCTCCCGAAGCGAGAGCACGTTTAATTGAAAGATTACAGGAAGCGGGATTAAAGAGGATTCAGATAGGTTCGTTTGTCAACCCGAAATTCACCCCACAAATGGCGGGCACGGATTTAGTTTGGCGTCTGCTCAAAAAGCGTAAGGGAGTCCGCTACAGCGTCTTGGCGCTTTCTGAAAAGGGATTGCGTCTGGCCATAAAGGAAAGGCTGCCTCATGTCGCAATTTATGTGTCCGCATCCGACACTCACAGCCGCAAAAATGTCGGCATGTCATTGACGGAGGCTGTCGAAAAGACTCTTCAGCTCATAGGCCTTGCGTCCGAACATCAAATCGAGGTCACGGCCGGCGTTATGTGCGCCTTTGGATGTTTCTATGAAGGGCCGATCCCGGTGGACAGCATAGTGGATATGGTGGCCCGGTTGCCGTTGGCGTCTATCCAGGAGCTTGGCCTTGCCGACACAACGGGAATGGGGGATCCAGAGGCTGTCCTCGGGATGATCCAAGCCTTGAAGCCATTGATTCCGGTTGACAGGATAACCCTACACTTACATGACACTCATTCCAAGGGCTATGACAATCTATTAGCGGGGTTGGACGCTGGAGTCCGAAAATTCGACGTGTCGGTCGGCGGACTTGGGGGCTGCCCGTTCATTCCAGGGGCGAAGGGTAACATCTCCACCGAGCGCACAGTAGAATTGCTGAACTCCTTGGGATTTCGTACCGGGATCGACCCGGAGGCCGTCAGAGCAATTAGTGATGATTTGAAAGCGGCCTTGTGATACCATAACGACTCGTGTTACCAACCAACGTATTAGGCGTTTTTGGGGAAGGGTCCCGGCCCCGCGTTTCGCGGGGTTGCAAAGAGGTTTCAAGGTGAACTATTAGGCTCTTTGCCTAGGGGGAGTCAGTGAGGCTATTTGCCTTCAGGCTTGCAGCGCTTTCGTCGGTGATTCTGCTATCCTTGCTTAGCATTGACGCGGCGTTCTGTAAGTCCGAACACGAAAACTCCGTCATTCCACAGGGCGGCGCTTCCCGACTCGCCAAAGATCCTTTACCGGATATTTACCGGTACCCTGCAGCCGATCCCAGCCTTGCCACCAGCGACATTGTGGACGCGCAAAACATGCCTTTTCACAAGGCGATTCGGACCACAACCTACGAACATCCCTCCGTGCCTTGGGATGTAGGCGTCGGAACCTACCTGTCCGAACCTATCGCCCAGGGAGACGTCTGCTTGCTCAGCTTCTTTGTCCGAGGCGAGAGTTTGCGCCACGAGCACGCTGAAGCCAAAGTTCACGCTTACTTTGAGTTCGCCGCTCCACCGCACGACAAGATCGCTGCAATGCCGGTTGCCGCCGACAAGGAATGGAGAGAAATCTACGTGCCGTTTCGAGCCCCAAAGGCTATGCCCAAAGGAAGCGTCCGAATAATCTTTCATCTGGGATTCTCGGAACAGACTGTTGAAATAGGCGGTATAAGCTTTCTGGACTTCGGGCAACACAGACCCTTTGGCGACTTGCCTGTCACGCGATTGACGTACAAAGGGCGCGAACCCGAAGCTCCGTGGCGCAAGCAAGCTGCTGACAGGATTGAGGAACATCGGAAGGATCGGCTTGCCGTCCAAGTTGTCGATTCCTACGACAAGCCGATTGAAGGCGCCGTCGTTCATGTCACGATGTTGAGCCATACCTTCGGCTTCGGCTCTGCGGTTACCGCCAAGCTCTTGGGAGTGGATATCAACGACAGCCTGACTATCCGTGAATATTTCGAGCACTACAGCGGCGCCGAAAACATACTTACCTATCGGAATACGGTTGAAAACTTATTCAACAAGGTGACATTTGAAAACGATCTGAAGTTGCTGCCATGGCTTAGATCCAAATCCAATCAGGATTCCAGCTATCGCCGAGAGTGGACTGACCGAGCCCTGGATTGGTTGGATAAACGCAACATTCCAGTGCGCGGCCATTGGATCGCGTGCGGACGTCCCGAGGAATTGCCCACGGAGATGCTCTCCGGCCCTCGATTTCAGTTGCGTGACTACATATTCGCCAATATCAGTGAAAAGCTCAAAGCCATAGGAAATCGGGTCGCTGAATGGGACGCCATCAACCATATTGTCTCTGCAGGCGGGAACTTCGAGACGCTCTTTGACACTCCTGAGATTAACGTCGAGGTTATGAAGCGATCCAGGGGCCTCCTTCCGAACGTTCCTTTTTGGGTCAACGAGGGCTCCATTTTATCTGACGGCGCCCTGCGCGATTCCTATGTAAAAATTGTCCGATACCTGATCGATCATGGCGCCGCGCCTGACGGCATAGGGTTTATGGGGCATTTCGACCGCTTTACGCTCACTCCACCCGACGAGCTTGACCAGGTGTTTCAGCGGTTCGCAAAGCTAATCCCCAATCTGCAGATAACCGAACTGGACGTGGACGTTGGAGACGACGAGCAGTTGCAGGCCGATTATCTGCGCGACGCTATGACTGTGGCCTTCAGCGAAGAAGCCTGCCGAGGAATAGTTCTATGGGGCTTTTGGGAGGGCCGCATTGACAAGCCGAACGCAAGTCTTTTCCGCAAAGACTGGTCGCTGAAACCTGCGGGGAAAGTGTGGAAGGATCTGGTATTCAGAGAGTGGCGCACGGACGTTCAAGGGAAGACCGACCATAACGGCGAGTACGGGCAACGCTGTTTTTTGGGCACGTATGAGATCGCTGTGACATCCGGGGGCCTACCGGCGACCGCCCAAATTGCGCTTGAGAAAGGAGGAACAACTGTAAAGATCCGCCTAAAGTGACTTTGTGGACTGTCTCGCTCATAGTGAGAACTCGATGGATCCGTCTTTCCTGGACATAAATCCCAACGAACTATCCGTTGAGGGTAAAGGGGGCTGCTATGCTGGTAATTGTGAGCGATCTTCACTTAATGGACACAACCGCGGGTTGTCATAACCTTAATGTGGACGCCTTCCGAGATGTCTTTCTGAGCCGTCTGGCGGGATTACTTTCCGATTCGGATAAACAAATCCGGAATGTGGAAATCCTCCTGTTGGGGGACGTTTTTGACTTCATACGAACTGAGAGGTGGTTCGAAGTGGATCCGGTTGACAGGCCCTGGGGAAAGAACGGTCTGGCCGACATTGCGTCCCCGAGACCGGGCAGCGTGACTGAACAGCAATGTCTCAAGATACTTGGCAACCCAAGCGAACAACCGACGAAACCTCTGCAAAAAACCATTCTGCACCAGAACTGGGAAACGTTTAACCTGTTCAAGAATCTGGAGCGGGAACTAAATGACCTAGGCGAACGTCGCAGGAAAGCCAATTTTGAGGCAAACGCGAAAACTGAGAGGGCAGACCCGGTTTAAGCCGTCCTGGGAATGGGTTACGGTCAAAGTTCTGTATTTTCCGGGCAATCACGATCGCCTACTTAGAGTTTATCCCTCGGTCCGGGCAAGGGCTTTCGATATCCTGGGGATCACGGACACGGACCCGGCCAATCGGCTTCCCATCGAGTATCAGAAACGACGGCTACGGTGTTTACGCCCAGCACGGCCATGAGCACGACAAATGGAACTTCGGGGGGTTGGGGCATGTGGACGATGACAATTGTAAGTACAAACTGATGCCGATCGGAGATATTATCACGACGGAAATCGGCGCGAAGATACCCTGGATGCTCGGTAAATTCTTAAAGCCGGAAGAACAGGACATTGTCAACCGGATCAAAGATATCGATAACGTAAGACCTCTGAGCAAGATATTTGAGTGGCTGCTCTTCAAAGTGAGGAAGGGAGAACTCCACACTGTGGAGGAGAAATTGAGACGAGCCCTGGATAATGTGTTTCGAGACCTGGCGGATATCGACGCCTTTTCCGACTCGCTGGCCGCAACGGGAATAACAGGGGTATTGGAATCCTATGCCTGGAGGTCGCTAAAAAGCCTGGCGCCGGGTTTAGTTTCGGAGCTGTCCGTTCATCAGGATCTGTTGCAGACTATTCTTGGAATTACGACCGCTCGCTCCGACCCGGAGACGGACATATACGCCAAGGGCGCCTATGACGAGCCCAAATGGGGAGAACCACACAGCCCCATCAGGCATATAGTGTACGGCCATACTCATACGCCGGTTGAAGTATTACTGGACGCATCGGGCGACCGCGAAGTTTATTACATCAATTCAGGAACTTGGCGAGACCGCATCCACGAAAGTGTGAAATTCGACAAGGATCCTGATTTTGCAAAACTCAGACATCTGACCTACGCCGTGTTTTACGGCGAAGATGAGGACGTAAGAGACAAGCGGGCGCACACGAAGAGTTTTGAATTCTGGTCGGCTGCGAAAGGAAAGTATTACGAAGACCCCGATAGTTGTCAGGAGGGTGTGGCCTGAGAGCGCGGCCGGCACGATGGATTGGTGTGGCGCTTCGGAGATTTTGGAGTCCGTTTCGAGAGTACGGTTACGGATTCCGGTAGGATGCTGCTCGAACGCGAACCGTATCGGCCGCAATAAGACCTCGAACGATGCGGTTCGCTCCGCTCACAGCATCCTACAGGACCGGCATAGGCCAAAAAGCGCCGACACCGCGCTTATGAAAAAACCTGCTTGTGTTGGTCAGTGCTGGAAATTGCAGCGTTTTTCATAGGAGCAGAGCGAAAAAGTTGTCATTGCGAGCGCAGCGAAGCAATCTCTAATCTCAGGTGACCGCGAGGATTGCTTTGTCGCTTTGCTCCTCGCATTTACATAGTAAGGGTTCGTACCTCTCAAGCAATACTTTAAGTCTCCCGCGAAGCCCAATCAGGACGACCATAATTGTCTGGTTGTTCATCCGGCTGGATATTCGTTCTGACAACGACTGTCCCGGCTATAAAGTCATGTATTGCTCGACGTTTCTTATTGGTCAGCATTGTGACCAGCTCCGCGCAGAACCAAAGGAATAGCGTCAAGAAGATGAACTGGTAGTAAGTTCCTAATGCTTGGTGTGGATCCGGCGTATTATTCAAATCGGCGGCTCTCAATTTACCGCTGCATAATAGGAACAATTCCTGAGCGCAAATCACGATAGTAATGAATAACGGAACCGAATCACGCAAGAGCGCCTGTCTCCAGCTGATGTTTTCTTCGGTCTTAAAGTCAACGACTCGAACTTTACATGCCATTTTGCCGACCGTTTGGCCGTATTTCGCATGTAAAGTGATTGAATAGGCAAGATAGTAGAAGGATGAGATGAACCAGATGAAGAGGCTGACGGGCAAAGGCGCCTCACGGGAGGCCAGGAAGCAAATCAACGTGGTGACCGGCCAAAGAACTGCTGAGTCCACGTCCCCGGCCCAGAATCGAGGCCCAAATGTGCGGTATCTCAGAGCTAAGGGCGATAAAGTTTCGGAATAATGACTCCAGACCGTAAATGAAACGAAGCACAAGAAGAATAACCCACACAGATCAAAGTAGATTTTATTTGGTTCCATAACCCCCTGCCCCAACGGTGTTTAGAGTTTTTGCGGGTCAACCCGCTGTGGATTCTTACCTTGGGATAGGGATAATACTCCTCTCAGGTTTTCGCGCAAACCCTTTCTTGCAGCCTCATTCCCTTTATCGATATTGGCGACGATTGTAGACTCAACGCCGGCCTATTTTCAGGCCGGCGTTATACGCATTTCAGCCACAAGGGATCGAAGCCTCACAGCCTCTTACAGATTTAATCAAGAAAACTCGCTTAATTAAGTTGCCCCGCCTTCTCAACGGACATCCCATTCCAATTTGAATTTACCGTCCCAGCCGTGTCCCTCTGAGATTTCGCGCACTTCCCTTTCAATCTCTTGCCCCAAATAGTCAATTACATTCTTGGGAACCTCCTTGACGTGGCGGACTACGACCTGTAACACGTCCGGATTCTTGGTCTTGAAAAAAACCCGGACATCGTCTGCGCCCTCGGTAGGGTGAAGCCTCCTCATCTGAGAAAGCAGCATAGGAATCCACGCCTGCATGCTTAACGCCGTCCACTCTAATTTGGTGGGCTTATATTTGTCCTCGCTCATTGCGGATTCTCCTTCCTGAACCTCTTGATTTGAGCATAGTCACCGCTGAAGCGGTGTCAAATAGGAGGGTTTCAGGCCGGTTGCAAAATCTGAGAACTTTCGGAAGAGTTGTCGGGGAGGGCCTTTTTGCAAAAAGTCCCTCCCCGAGCCCCTCCCCAAAAACTCTAATTATTGCGACCGATCCCTGAATTCCGCTAAATTGGTGGGACGACTTCCACGCAGGATAAGCGCTGACCATTATGGGGATTCGGGAACAGAACGGCACGCAGACTGACTTAAGGTACGGCGGCCTTTACCGCACGAACTAAGTCGAGAAAAGTTGCTAACCGGTGGACACAACACAATCTTCCGAACCATCATTGGACCAGCGCAAGCTCATAACCGTTTTCCTGTGCGGCGACGTGATGACGGGGAGAGGTATCGATCAGATTTTGCCGCATCCCGGAGCCCCTGTATTGCACGAGCGTTACGTGAAGGACGCGAGAGCGTACGTGGATCTTGCCGAAAGCGTGAATGGACCTATTCCGAAGCCTGTAAGCCATTTCTACATCTGGGGAGACGCTTTACACGAATTGGACAGCCTTGCGCCGGATTTCAGGATAATCAACCTCGAAACGAGCATAACCACCAGTGACGATTATTGGAGAGGCAAAGGAATCAATTACAGGATGCATCCCAGAAATGTCCCTTGTTTGGCTGCGGCTAAGATAGATCTTTGCGTCCTTGCCAACAACCATGTCCTAGACTGGGGATACGACGGTCTTATCGAGACCTTGGCCGTTTTGAACCGAACAAAGATGACTATTGTGGGGGCCGGCCTAAGTCTCAAAGAAGCCGGAGCCCCGGCGGTGTTGGAGATCGAATCAAAAGGACGACTCATAGTGTTCGCCTGGGGGACGACATCCAGCGGCATACCGGACGATTGGGCCGCTACTGAAAACAGGCCCGGCGTGAACCTACTAAGGGACTTCTCAAAACAAACCGTCCACGATATTGCGTCAAAGCTGAAAGAAATAAAGCAACCCGGAGATATCGCAATCGCCTCGATCCACTGGGGAGGCAACTGGGGCTACGCAATTCCGCCTGAGCACACCAAATTTGCTCATAGTCTCATTGATCAGGCAGGATTTGACATTATCCACGGACATTCTTCCCATCATGTGAAAGGGCTGGAGGTCTACAGGGATAAACCCATCATTTACGGTTGCGGCGACTTCCTGAACGACTACGAGGGTATCAGCGGTTACGAAGAATTCAGAGCCGATCTGGGTTTGATGTATTTTGTCACGATTGCCCCGCCCAGCGGGGAGCTAGTCAGCTTACGGATGACGCCCACTCAAATCAGGAACTTCAGGGTGAATAGAGCATCCGGAGCGGACGCGCTCTGGTCGAGAGACATCCTCAATCGAGAAGGCGCTCGATTAGGAACTCGTGTTGACTTGAACGAGGATAACAAACTCAATCTGCGTTGGGACTAATTCACGGGCAGGTTTCGGGACAGTCGCAGATCGCTACGCCGCAAGGCTACCTGACTCAGAGTCCCTTGTCCATCGGCTTTCAACAGACCGTACATCACCCGATAATACAGGTCCGGGTCCCAACTCACCAAGATCAAGTCAACTCCGGCGTTTATCGCTTCAACTCCGGCCTTCTCGATACCTGCGTCGCTGTAGTAAACTGCTCGCATGCAGAAATCGTCAGTAATGAGCACCCCATCGTATTTCCAACCTGCACGCAATATTCCGGAAATCACTGAGGCGGACATGGAGACCGGGCGGTCAGCGTCAACCTCGGTTAATCGGACGTGACCGAGCATAGTGAAAGCCTTGGTTTCCCGCATCAAAGCACGGAACGGCAGCCAGTCGGTCTTGGTAAGTTCGGCTACTGAGGTTTTGAGATCAGCGCGGCTCATGTGGGTGTCATCAAACACTCTGCCGAGACCGGGAAAATGCTTCAAGGCGCACCGCACGCCGGCGTTCTCCAAGGTCGAGCAATACCAGCCGGCCACCTGGGTCACGACTACCGGATCGTCGGAAATCGCGCGTTCGGAGATGCGTGTAAAGCGGTCGTTAGGATTCATCACTTGATGGTTTACGTCCACCACAGGCGCAAAATTCAGGTTGACCCCAATTCCCGCGAGTTCCCTGCCTTGAGTTATGGCGAATTCACGAACGGCTTTTTCGCGTTCGACCGCATCCGGATATTGGTTCACAATCTCGGAAAGAGAGGACTGATGAGTCAACGGTGGAGACAGTCTTGAGACAACTCCGCCTTCCTGGTCCGTGGTTATCCAGAGAGGCGGTAATCCCTGACTCCGCCGAATGTTTTGCAGAGGTTCTATTTCCCTTTTGACCTCGGCTAGGCTCTTGCCACGAACGTTATGGCTGGACAGGAAAACGCCGGCAATAGCTTTGAGTTTGATTAGCTCCCGTACTTCCGCCAGATTGCGGCAACCCACGATCACGTGCCGCCCCAGCTCTTCCAGCCGTTTGGAATCGGCATGCAGGACCTGATAGCGAGCCCAGTGGAAGCGGGCCTCGAGGGTGAGAGTGACGGTAAGAGCCAATACGGCTGCGATCAGCCCCAATGTGTTGAGGGTGCGCAGTCGCGAATGAGCTGTCTGCAATGCTCGGATTTCGGCAAAAATAAGAACAAACGATAAACCTGTCAGGCCCATGAAGACCCAGGGGCGCACAGCGACAAGCAAGGCCGATCTCCAGTCCAAAGCGACAGGGACGAGGGCCAGGGCGAGTAATAGTTTGAAGAAGTCGAACAGCAATCTCACGGTGCTCACTCCGGAATATTTCGGACCATCTCCGATCTCAGATAAGTAATACCATATTCTGGAGTGGAGTAAGTCGGCCGTGCGGTAAGATTTTGGAAGTTCTTGAAGGAAGGTCCGGACGTAGTGGATGCCTTCTATTGTTCGCTGCGCCCATACGCTGGGGATTGGCGGCCCGTCGTGTCGCCATATTGAAAGTTCTTGAAGGGAGGTCTGGAGGGGAACTTCTTGCAAGAAGTTCCCCTCCAGCACGGCTTTCGCTTCTACCGGGCGTCGGCGAAGAACCGGTTGTATGCGTTCAGGTAGGCGCGAGCGGTGGCTTCGATGACGTCGGGGCTGGAGCCGACACCGGAATACACGGCCTGGCCTATTTCCACCCTAACCATGGCCTCTCCAAGAGCGTCTTTTCCCATGGTGACGGCCTTGAGATCATAGTCCCTGAGAATTCCCTGTTGGCCGACTATTCGATCTATGCAGGCAAAGACAGCGTTGACCGGACCATTGCCCGGAGCGGCGTCGGTCAATTGCTCGCCGTCTTTAGTGAGTGTCACTGAAGCCAGAGGAACCATAGTATTGCCGCTCATTATCTGAAGGCTATGCAAATTGAAAGTCTCCGGGACCTTGGTCAACTCGATCTCTACGATGCTTCTGAGGTCCTCGGTCCCGATTTCCTTCTTGCGATCGGCAACGGTGATAAAGCGGCTGTAGACCTGCTCAAATTGTTCGTCTTCCATATTGTAACCCAATTCGCTCAGGCGATGCTTCAGCGCCGCTCGTCCGGATCTTGCGGTGAGCACGATCTTATGTTGGCGAATTCCCACATCTTCCGGTCGCATTATTTCATAAGTGCTTCTGTCTTTGAGTATACCGTCCTGATGAATGCCGGACGAATGAGCGAACGCATTTGCTCCGACGATGGCTTTGTTAGGCTGAACCGGAATGTTCATAAGGCGACTCACCAACCGGCTGGTGCGATAGATTTCCTCCGTACGGACATCGGTATGAGCTCCGTAGCAACTCTTGCGTGTCTTGAGGATCATAACGATCTCTTCCAGTGAGGCGTTGCCTGCACGCTCACCCATGCCGTTTATGGCGCACTCGACCTGCTCCGCCCCATTCTTTATGGCCGCCATGCTGTTCGACACGGCCAAGCCCAGATCGTTGTGGCAATGCACGCTCAGTGTGGCTTTGTCAAGCGCCGGCACACGCTCTTTGAGATTGCGGATGAGTTCCCCGAATTGCTCCGGCACGGCGTAGCCCACGGTATCCGGGATATTGACCACAGTGGCCCCCGCGCGGATTACGGCGTCCACGATCCGGCAGAGATATTCGAAGTCCGTCCTCGAACCGTCTTCAGTGGAGTATTCGACGTCCTCGCAATATCGTTTGGCATAGCGGACCGAATCCACGGCCTTTTGCAGCAAGCTGTCTCGGTCGCTTCTGAGCTTTTTCTCGACGTGAATGTCCGATGACCCGAGAAACACGTGGATTCGTGGCCGCTCAGCGGCCTTGACCCCTTCCCAGACCATGTCGATGTCATGCTCCACGGCCCGCGCAAGAGCCGCAATCACAGGCCCTTTCACCTGTTGGGCGATGTCTCGGACTGCTTGGAGGTCTTCCGGCGACGAGGATGGAAAACCGGCTTCGATAACATCCACCCCCAGCCGCGCCAGTTGTATTGCAGCTTCCAGCTTTTGCTTCTTGTTGAGCTTCGCCCCGGGCGCCTGTTCCCCATCTCTCAAAGTAGTGTCAAATATGCTGATCTTTCGGCTCATTGGTTCGTCCTTTCTTTTCCTTTCACTAAATAATTTGTCTCTTAGGTCCGATAGGTCAGGTTCCCCGGCGGAGTCAGATAAATCCGGAGGGCCAGTAAGTCCCATGCCTCATCACCTCCTTTCAGGTATTTGACATTTTAGGGCGCACAAAAGCAAAAAGGCCATGGGCGGGAACCCATGGCCTTTGATTTTATATGAGATTGTAACTCGTTAGGTCACACACACAGGAAAGGCATGAGCTCCTCGCGGTTTGGCCGTTAGGCTTAGAAGTAGTAGAAGGAGGAGCATCAGAGAAATCGACATGACCGATCCTTGTGTTTGTAATGCTATCACAAGACTATCTTGGCCGGGGATGTCTGTCAACAAGTTTGTAATAGGATGGGGATTTTGCTTACAGTGGGAGAAATCCCTGCTGGACACCGATAAGGCTGGGAGCCATTATTGTTCTCAAGGCTGACTATCAAATTTTCGCGGAAATTGAATCGACCGAGGCGCTGCGTCAATGGCGTTAACTTAAGTCCCTTGCCTCATAGAATACCCTTTATTTTCAAGGCTTCCATAGTGATTTCCTGGCGATAACGGATATCTTCCGGTCGGGTCATGTCCAAATTTGTCGCGAAAAACCAAACCTTGTCGCCCGTTTCGACGTAACCGACAAACCATCCGACCTGTGTTTTCTGCGCCCAACCCGTCTTGGCCCTGATTGTGTATTTCGGCGTTTGTTCAGTGATCATGATCTTCCGGAGAGTATCGTAAGGGGAAGGCTTGTATGGAAGCTCTTTGCGATAAATTTTCTTCAGAAATTCGATTTGCTCAAGGGCGCTGATCCTCAAATCGCCTTGCAGCCAAAATGTGGTTAATTCCGGCCCGGGTTTGGCGTTCCCGTAAGACGCCTGGGCAAGATGCTCTTCGTATTTTCTCATCCCTATTTTGCGCGCCAATTCCTGGAAATACCCAATACAGGATGACTTGAAAGCGGTCTCCAAGGTCTGGTCACGATTCCAGGAAGGCATTCCTTTGTCTTTCCCATCCCACTTTAAAGCGGCATTCTCGTCAGCCACGACGCCTTCGTCCAGGGCAATCAGCGTATTGAGTATCTTGAAAGTCGACGCGGGGACAAAAGGGGTGTTGGCACGCGTTTCATTGTGTGTGAAGACTTCCTTGGCGTCCAAAGAGGATATGACGATGGTCCCGTTAACGTTCTTCTCAGCGAAAAGCTTCGCCAAGTCAGCGTCTTCGGCCCAAGCGGCCGCCGCTGAGGTCGAGATGACGGCCAGGCACAAGGCGGTCGCTAATATTCTATTCACCCATGTTCTCCTTGAAATGTTGCCACCTGATATGGAAAGACCGATTTGCACGGGCCGGGGTGTCTGCGCTAACACAATCACCTTGGTGTTGAACACATTCGTCCGACCGCGTCTGGGCTCGGCAAGGCTCCAACGGCGGAAAGCTTTACGGAAGGCCGGTTTTCACTGAAGGCTCCGGATTGACCCGGCTACTCCTTGAAGGTTATCGAACGCATAAAGCTTCTCATATCCGGTTCCACCTGCGCGTAGACTCCCTCCGTAGAATCGCAGGTCACCTGGATTCCTGCGTCCTTGTGGCGCATGTGAGCCACAAGCACCCTGTGGATGACCCCTTGGTCGTATTCACCTTCATAGCCCACCGAGTTCGGATAGGTGAAACTACCGTCATTAGCTGTGAGCGTTTTCTTTACGGTGAAGGGCATCTGCGCCCGCTTGTAGGCGGAATAGGCAGCTACGTCTGAGGAATCCCTGACAGGCTCGGATTTGATAGCCATTACAGGTTCAATGTCGCGACCTTCGGAGTCCTTGATAGGGGTGTGTTTGAACATGAGGAGGTATTTGCTGGATTGTGGGTCATTCTCGCTCTTCACGAGGTTCCACCTGGAGGAATCCGGCTTTTCATAGACGACCGTCGAGCCGTTTGCGGTGAAGGATTCTTCCGCATGGGCGACAAACGCGAAGCTCAACAACGTTAACGCGACTGCCATAGCTGTTTTCATAAAACGCCTTTTCGATAACCCAACGCCTCTATGGGTGGGAATGTGATGCTCGGTTTTGCCGATGCGATCGCTTGAGTCCTCATGAAGCCCGATTGGATGCTCCGGACCGTAATATAACATGCTTTCTCGGCGCCAAAGTATACTGCTCCGCGGGATGTCGGGTCAAGGGTTTCCGTGATGCGCCTAATCCAACACGGCTCCAGAGATCTAGTTCGCTACGACGGCGCAGCCGCAACGTCCTCCTATCAAAGCGCCGGCGCCGCGGCGGGGCCTCTATTCCTTGGCTCCGTGCGATTTCAGCAATTCCACGACATCATCGTGGCTGTTGCGGGAAGCTATCGTGATGGCCGTCACGCTATCTTGAATCCATTCACTTACGCGAGAGAGATTGCTTCGCTGTGCTTGCAAGGCAAGCTCGGATTCCATTTCGAGGAGTGAACTCCGGAGCAATCTCCAAATTGGCGCTAATGAGTGAAGGGTTACTGCTCCGGGACGAATTTGCTTGACAAGGATTGTGCGCGCTTTGTATGGTTATGCCTCTTTTGTCCTAACCAACTACCGCCAAACTGCATCGGCTGCAAAGGCCCGCTTGGTCTGTTCCGTACTCGGCTTCCAATCTCGGAAGTCGGGGTGGGATCGTCCAGCGGTGTGACCGAACCCTATCCGTGAAGGAGGGATTTGAAACCCTCTCGGGATTCTATACGGGCTGATATTCACTTGCTGACTATTCCTTCTATGATTGGTCACGACAAGTCTATTTGTCATCGAGAAAAATGCAGTTGCGTGGAGGCTTAAGCGGAAGTTGGAACCGCTGCTAATGCGGGGCAATTCCAGCCTTGGACTCCGGTCGCAGAGTTGGCTTTTGTTCCGGGCTGATTCGGAGGATGAATTCAATGCGTCGCTACGTAAAATACGTTTTCTTCATGCTTTTGATTGAAATGCCGGTCGATCCGGACTGTGGACGCGTTCGGGCCTAGGAGTTTTTCATGGATGGGACTTTTTCATCCACATACGAGTACTATTCACAACAAGGCCCGCGGGCTTCTTCGGAAAAGAGCGAATGTAGATCTGAGCGCAGGGACCGTCGGGACTTTCGGGCTGAAACGTGGAAATTTCGCTTCCCTGAACGGGTGGGTCGGCAAGAGAGCCCGGGATCGGGTTTCAGGAACCGATTCCTCGCAACAGTATCCTGTGCTCGAAATATTTCCGGAGGTCGGGATTAATTCCGATATCCGTTTCAGAGGCAAATATAGACTGGGCGACCGTGACCAGAATCGTCAACACGGCTGGGACAGGAGACGATCAGGTTCAATGGACTCCTTACGTTAACTATAAGGACAAATCCTAGGCGCCTTGCATCCCTGACAAGGCGCTTGGCTGGCAGGTCACGGCGAAAATCAACTGGAAGCTTCTTGACGGGTTCGAAACCGCAGACGATGGGCGCGCATTGGCAGCCTGGAAACTGGTTGAATTATGCGTACATAGATCGAGGAGCTCCAAACCGGGATCTTCCGACCCAAGGTACTGATGGGGCTTGAATCCGGACAGAGTCATCGATCCGGTCGTTGGCCTTCAGATGCATCTATCAGCTCATTTCAAACTTACGCAGTAGCGCCGAAGCGTCCGCGCTCCTGGCTCGCATTCGCCTGGTCCCGGAGTAGGGGCCCCTACACCTTGAGTCTGGAGACCTACGACAAACGGCTTTCAGAGGAGGGCACATGGATTTGTTCAAACTGCTCCGCGACCGCTTTCAGGAACTCGCCAGTGATTACGGATTGCTTGATGAACACGTGGACGTTCGGGTTAAGGCGCTGACTCCGCAGGAGGCTATCGGCAATCCTGAACACCAGGATTACCCATTGATCAAAGGTAAAGAACGGATGATGGAGGCCACTGTTCTCGGAGCCCGAGGCCAAGCGTTTACAGACATGTATGGGAATTTTTCGGGTTCGGTAGCGGAAGTCGGAGCAATGCGACTTGAAAACAACTACCGGCGAGCTATCTTCCTGGCCACTCTGAATGCGATAGCCCGACGCCTGAAGATCGCGGAAAACACCATTCATTGCAGAGACGACAATCCACCGCTGTGCGCAAAAAAACTCGTGTCATACGTAAGAGAGAATTACGGTAACCCAAGAGTGGCTTTAGTAGGATTCCAACCAAGGATGGCTGAAGCTCTGGCGCGGGAGTTTGCTCTGAGGGTGACGGACATGGATCCGTCCAATCTCGGGACCACCAAATTTGGGGTCCAAATTCAGGGGCCCGAATCCACGGCGGGCAACATCGCGTGGAGCGACCTTGCGGTGGTCACAGGAACCACTCTGACCAACTCCACCCTGAATGGACTGCTCTTCGACAACCCGACGGTGTTCTACGGCGTCACAATAGCCGCTCCAGCTTGTTTTCTAAACCTCAAGAGGTTCTGTCCGTACGGAACTTAGATAGGCTAACAGGAACAGCTTGAGCTCTTCGTATCAGCCAGAAGAAATTCTGCAGCCCGCACAGGGCTCGCTTTATCATGGAGGCAAAAATGTTACGTTTTTTGATAATTCCTCTAACTATATTTCTGTGCCAATCGTCGGCCTTCGCCGAATCACTGACTTTAGCCGCAGGAGCTGGATATAAGCGTCCATTGACCGAGATCGTCGAAGCGTATGAAGCCACCGGCGGCGCAAAGATAGATGAAATCTATGGAAACATGGGCCAGATAATGACGCAGGCGAAAGCCGGCGCCCCCATTGCCTTCATCGTCGGCGAAGAGGCGTTTCTTAAGGCCTCTTCGGGCCTTAAGTTCTCTGCGTTCCACCCCATTGGCCAGGGCGTGCTCGTCATTGCTTACGGCAAGACGGTCAAGCTTCAGCGACCGGAAGACCTCCTGAAGCCCGACGTGGCCAAGGTGGCCATACCCGACGAGAAACACGCCATATATGGAAAAGCCGGGAAGGAGTTTCTTCAGAACGCTAAGTTGCTGGACAAAATTCAAAACAAATTGCTTGTGGTCTCAACAGTTCCTCAGGTTTCCGCTTATGTAATTAGCGGAGAGGTGGAGGCCGGCTTCATAAACCTCACCGACGCACTGTACATCAAGGACAGAATCGGTGGCTACCTGACTCCCGATCCGTCGACTTACAGCCCTATAAAACTCGCGCTTGGGGTGATCCAGGGGTATGAGAAAAACACCGAGGTCAAGAAGTTCCTGGATTTTCTGGGCACGGATCCCAAGGTCAAAGAAGTGTTGAAGAAGGCCGGGCTATAGACGTTTGAATCGCACAATTTGGTGATTCAGGCGGTGCTATGAGCGCCTACAAACGATGGATGCTCATTTCCGTCAAATGGCGTCCACGGGCTCACATGCTCGGCATGTCAATCGCCTGCGAACCATCAGTACATGACGCATAAGCCCATGGATGCGCCTTCATTTTTAGGACCGGGAGCGCTAAGGAACGTCGAGTTTCCCCTGATTTTTACCGCCAAGGTGGCAGGAATATCCCTGGTATTGCACGCCGCCATCGGTCTGCCGCTAGGTATTACCTCGGTAAGAAAACAAGCCGTTTAAGAAGTGTGGTGGACACTCTGATCACTCTAGCCCTGGTGTTTCCTCTGATAGCGCTCGGATTCGTCCTGCTTCTTATACTGGTAAGGCGGCCCGGTCGGACGGCTCATCACGGGGATATTCGGTATTGAGGTAATTTTCAACACCTTGGGTGTGGTAATCGCTTCCTTCGTAGCCGGTCTACCCCTCATTGTTAAGCCGGTCCAAGCCGGTGTGCAGGGCGGCGCCTTGAGTCTCATCGAAGCTTCCTACACTCTGGGCAAGTCCGAGTTCGAGACATTCATTTTCGTAGTAATTCCAGCGTCGGAAAGAGCGGAGCAGGAGGTTTGTCATAGGCCTTCGGAAGATCGCTTGGCGAAGTGGGATTGACCTTGATGCTGGGAGGAAACATAATCGGACGGGCCAACACGCTTTCTCTGGAGATCTACAACTCGGTTTTCACTGGCGAGTTCGAACGCGCCGCTATCCTTGCCGTTCTGCTGCGTGCATTTCGCTCGTGATTCTCTTGCTTTTGAGGAAGCTCTCGGCGGTTTAAGCTTGTGACGGCCGGCCGACACGCTTACCGATTCTCAAGCGAGTCTGGGCCGCAATTCACGGTTTCTTTTCCCGGACAAGTCTCTCGATATGTCCGGCGTCGAGCGGAATCTCGATCCCTTGGGAATCCCCTTCCCTGGCGGCGATTATCATTACCAGCCCGTTTTCATGTATTATATCCACCACACTTGCTTTTGCCGGACCGCTGCAGGTAGCCCTATCGGACCGAAACGCCTGTGAAGGAAGTCCTTGAAAAGTCACACGGCCTTCCTGGACAACAATAACTTCGTCGGCGAGTCGGGAGATTTCAGAGCGGTCATGAGACACGAGAATAGTCGTAAGCCCGAGCTCTCGATGCAAGCGCAGGATTTCGTCTTGAAGCTTCTCTCTCATATGCTGGTCCAGGGCTGATAGCGGCTCGTCGAGAAGCAGAATTTTAGGGCGTCTAATCAGTGCCCTTGCCAAAGCGACCCGTTGCTGCTGCCCTCCGGAAAGTTCTTCAGGGTATCTGTGTCGCAACTCCTCCAGCTCGACCATTCTCAGCAGCATATCCACTCTGGGATCTCTTCGACGGCTTGCGGCAAATTCCAGATTGCGTTTCACCGTCATTGTGGGAAACAAGGCGTAGTTCTGAAAGACAAAACCAACGCTGCGCTTCTGAGGAGGCACGCGCTCCTTTTGCTTGGAGTCGAACCATGTCTCTGCGTCCACCTCGATGCGTCCCTCATCCGGGTCTTCCAAGCCGGCGATCATCCGGAGCAACGTCGTTTTGCCTGCTCCGGACACTCCGCGAAGAACGGACAGCTTTCCTTTGGAAACACTGAACCGAGCGTTCAACTCAAAGGGGCCTTCAGCCCCGATTAAGCGCTTGCACACATCTAGATTGATCAATTGACCTTTCCCTATTCCTGCGCCACGCCACGAGAGCGCGCCGCTTCAGTTTCAGCCATTTAAGCCATTCTAACAGATAGGCTATGGATTTGACTCGCAGATTCTCTAACGGTCCGTCTCGTGTTTCTCGCTTGAATTCAGGCCAATGAACCGACCACTCAAAAAACTCGCTCCAGGAGTCCGGTTAACACAAGTTTAACTTGACGGTTCACCTATACCTGAGTAGGTTGATAAATGTGGAGGTTCTATATGCGTTCGGCGACACTAAGATCTTTATTGCCCTCTGAGCCGCTGCCCCGCGACATTGAACCGTCTTACGCTTCAATCGATTCCGGAACGACCCACGGAATAGCGTTCGGAAGAAATGAGATTGTCACCGTTATAATCAGCAGGGAAGATTACACAAAGTTGTCCGCAGCCGGAACTCCATTACCGGACGTGGTTTCCGCAGCATTATATCGTTATTTGCACGCCGTGAAGCGAACAGGTTATATACAAAAGCTAGAAAGAAGTCATGGCTGGTCCAGAGGCCCGGTCATTAGTTTCAAATGCGCTCTCCCCAAAAACCTCGTCCATGAAATAAGAGATTTGAGAGGCCGTTTCGATGGTCACACCGTAGAGGCGGTGCGCCTGTTTTTGCACGGCGAATCCGCAACGGTGGGCGATACTCCCGACCAATACCCTTCGTCTGCGGAAAGAAATCAAGGAATTATCACCACAAGCTTCGCCGCTCTCCTTTTATTCATGTCACGCGTTTTTGGTCATCCATTTTTCGACTGATATCCTATGAAAAGTCTTTCCGGATAGAAACTTCCCGCAGCGAGTTTCTATCCGGGCCTCAGTTCAAGACTTCCCGACATGCGACCGCGCCGGGTCAACTACGCGCATATAGAGGCGTTCGGTAGAGCCGGTCCACTTTCACCCTTGGCTCTTGCCTCCAGAGTCACAAGAGCTTCTTGCAAAAAAGTCTCTCCGTCGCTGTTCAAAACCTGTGAAGTTGCGCAACCGCTTCTGGCCTCGCAGCCGGTCGTCATGAGGCATTCCGGCCTGTGGCGCATAACGGCCGTCCATGAATCAATTCAGTGACCACAGGGTTTAGGTAATATTGGGCTATCCATTCAATAACCGGCACACATACAGCGTCTCCGAAACCGAACAAAGCCTGGTTGGAAGGCGCATCTATGATGTAATCCCCGGCGCCCATGAGGCCGGCGCATTCTCTGGGAGTCAGGAGTCGGGTAAAGTACCTGCCGTGACCGGCTTTGAACAGAATTTGCCGACCACTTCCTCCTCTCGGGGTCCTGAGACATCCCGCTATGCCGTCCACTCGAAGCTCGGCCATGGATTTGCCTTTGCGGACTCGTCTGAACACCGTCCCGTAGGACCACCCTTCCCCGGCGATCATTTGATCTGCCAAAATACGATGCTTGGGGCTCATTTGATTGAGAAGATAGTCGGAACGCTCCTGGCTCCACCATTCGGTAGCGTCCGGAGGTAAATCTTCCAGGATATCCTCCAATTTGATATTGCATTTGACGGGAAGTGGAAGACGGCGAATTTTCCACCGGATGTTCGGGTGAGTCAATATGAATTCAGTCAGTTGTCTCGGTCTCAAGTCACTTTCCGACGCGAAGCCTTGGGGTGGCTCGGCGGCCTCCGGATCGTCGTCCAATATCCCGACTATAAACAGCCTCGGCCGGCTTTGCGGCACAAACAGACGAGCGTCGAGCACAAAAGCGTCAACTGAGTATCCCAGGCGGTTAAGATTTTCCAGAGCCTCACGGAAATCCTTTCCTCTTCTTGAAGAAAGGAATCCCGTTACATTCTCAAGCAAGATAATTGGCGGTTTGCGAGCGCCCATCTTGTCAATAATGCTAATAAAACCCCAGAACGCCGAAGACTGGGGACCTTTCAGCCCCGACCGCGCCCCGGCCAACGAAAGATCGTTGCATGGGAATGAGGCTGTGGCCAGGGTTACGCTCGGAATATCTTCGGGGCTGACCTCGTGGATGTCTTTGAGATCGAAAACAGAGTTGTCGGCCCTGAACTGCCCGTCATACATTTGCCGTTTCTTGGGGTCCATATCGTTTGCGTACACCACAGACCAGCCTTGACGCTCCAGGGCCATGCGAACCAAACCTATTCCTGAAAAAGAACTCCGCAACGGTCTTAGATGGAAGCTGAGAATACGAACGCCTTGTTGTCGCAGTTCCGCACGGCGTCCAAGGTAATCTGAATGCAATGGTCAAGATTCTTCATTATTTGACTTTCCCAAAACCTGAGAACTCTCCAGCCGTCGGAAAGTAGCGCTGCGGTAACGACGCAATCCCGATTCATATTCCTGCGAATCTTTTTCAGCCAGTAATCCTGTGACCTGGTGTTTGAGAATTGCTCTTCGAGTGATGTAAGGCGTCGGCGGCTCCATTGCCCTCCGTGCCAGTAATCTCCGTCCACAAAGATTACCAGCCGTTTTGACGGAAAAACGATGTCAGGCTTCCCCGGGAGTTTGGCGGAGTGAAGACTATAGCGAAGCCCCATGGCCCATAGCGCTTTGCGCAAGATTTTCTCAGGCTGGGTGTCTTGAGATCTGACCTTGGCCATTACTGAAGAGATATAATCGGCGCGGCTTTGTTCGGTGTCCATAAGCGCTTTAAAGACCATCGCAAGCTTGTTTCGATTTCTTAATTCAGGCTGATGGTCAATTCAATACCTCATCTGGGCTATTATCTCAATAGCTACAGGTGGGGCTTTTCGCTTAGCGGAAAAAACCGGGATTTTGCGCTTGCGAGGCTCCCTACGAAAATGTCCCCGGATAGGAACTTCTTGAAAGAAGCGCCCCTCCGGACCCCATGATTGTGACTTAAGGCAATTTGCGTGGCACAAGCCTTCCAGCCTGCGGTTAATTCATCTGTAGAATCGCTAAGGCTATAGCCTGCCCCCTATAGGAAATTCAAGGCCGAAATCTTAAATTACCGGCATAGTCCTCCAGACCTACCTTTAAGAACTTCCGACATTGCTGGTCCGCAGGTCGCTGTTTCCCAACATATTGGCGCAACGAGCAACTGGAGGCATTTTCATGATTCGTTGTGGCCTAAAGGCATTGATAGTCCACATAAGAAGCCTTCCTCGGTTTCTTTCAGGATTTTCTCTTGACAAGATTTGTCCTGCCGTTTACTTTGTATACTAATCGATTGTGCGGCGTTGTAGGCCAAATGGTTAGGTTCATTTTTGTCTAAGAACATGCTGGCTAACCCATACGGCCTCGGACGCCTGCCGGGCTTTCGTGACTGAACCTAGGTCTTGTCGGGAAAGGGAGGCCTTTGTTTCTCAAGGCCGAATCGCCTAAAAGAGCTTTGGCCTCGCCGCGGGCGGTTCTATTGCGTTCACATCGTTAGCACACGAACCAATCAGCCGACAATCGCCGTCATTCCAATCTTCCTAATTGATGGCGATCTTCAGCCGGAAAGAAACGAACCTCAATCGGGCCGCATACCATCAACACGGCTCTCTACGCTCAAGAGCCGACAGTCAACAACAGGGAGGACACGATGACAGCCAAGGTGTACTTTGATCTCCGTGAACAGTTGGACCAGTATTCGGTCGGATTTCCCGCCACCGAGTCCGGAGTCGAGATGAAGATTCTGGAGAAACTTTTCTCCGAAGATGAAGCGGCGCTGTATCTTCAGCTCAGTATGATGCCCGAACCCGCCGCATCGATCGCTCAAAGGACGGGCGGAGAGCTTGACTCAACAGCGGCCCTGCTGCAACGCATGGTTGACCGAGGTCTAATCTATCGTCACAAAAGTAAAGAGACTTTCAAATACGCCGCCGTGCCCTTCGTAATCGGTTCTTACGAGTTCCAGGTTAATGACATGGACAAAGAATTCGCGGAGATGTTCGACCAATATTTTCTCGAAGCCTTCGGCAAGCAAGGGATAGGCCACAAACCACCGTTAAGGACCATACCCGTTCAGAAGTCCATAGATCATCTGTGGCCGGTTGCGCCTTACGAAGACGTGAAGAAGATATTCGAAGGAAAGGATCAGATTTCGGTGGGGAAATGTATCTGCAGAGTTCAGAAAGGCCTTTTGAACGAGTCCTGCGACAAGCCGGTGGAAGTCTGTTTCCAGTTCGGAAGCCACGCTCAGTTTTACGTTGATAAAGGGTTCTCTCGATACATCAGCCGGGATGAGGCCTCACAGATAATCGACAAATGCGAGGAAGCGGGCCTCGTCCCTCAGCCGTTCATGTCTCAGGACGTAGGCGGCATGTGCAATTGTTGTGGCGACTGCTGCGGAATTCTTCGATCCATCAAGCTGGACCCCAAGCCCGCCCAAAGAGTCCTGACCAATTATTATGCGACTGTGGACTCTGATTCCTGCTCCGGATGCGAAACGTGCCATGATCGATGCCAGATGGAAGCTATTAAAGTGGGAGCCGAAGGCGTAGCCGCTGTGGATAGAGACCGGTGCATAGGGTGCGGATTGTGCGTCACCACTTGCCCGAGCGAAGCCCTGTCGCTTCACGCGAAGCCGGAATCGGAACGCCAAGCGCCTCCTCCGACTGCGAAAGACTTCATCATGCAATTGGCCCAGGCAAGAGGCAAGTCCCTTGTCCCGCTGGCTATGACGGCGAAGTCGCAGAAGTAACTCTTGAAGATTGGTAAGCCGGCCGTTCCATGGAAATTGAGCCGAAAAAGGCCGACTATAATAGTGATTTATCTGAGGTCAGTACAGGAGGCGGAGCCTCCAGGCAGGCGTTCCCAGGCTGGAGCCTGGGAACGAAGCTAAAGGGGCCGACAGGGTTTGCCTTTGCTATACACATACTAGCTTAGGCCCCCTTGCAGAGAGGACCGTTCCACGAGGAGATCCGCTAGGCAGAAGTCAGATTCTTCGAGAATTATTTTCAGGATAAGGATATTCCATGTTCTTGGCCGTTGCTCGCGCTATTTCTTCGCCGCAATAGCGGGTGACAACTTTCAACGCCATATCGATCCCGGCGGAAATACCCGCTGACGTAATCACAGAGCCATCCTCGACCACGTGCTGGTCATACTCAACGGCCACCTCCGGAAACGACTCACGCATCCAGTCGAGGGAACGCCAATGGGTCGTCGCGTGGCGGCCTTTAAGCAACCCGGCAAAGCCCAGGAGCATGGAACCCGTGCAAACAGAGGTGAGCGTCTCCACCTCGGAGGCTCGAATTCGCAGCCAATCCAACATTGCCGAATTGCCGATTTCCCTGCGAGTTCCCCAGCCTCCGGGCACAACGAGGATGTCCAGTCTAGGGCAACTTTCAAATAAGTGGTCGGCGGTCACTTTCATTCCACCTGTTGTGACAACGTCTTTGCTCTTTTCGGCGATCAGCGAAACTTCAAATGGAGAAGATTCTTCCCATCGCTTTTCCTCGTTGAGTCTCACTACTGAAAAGACCTCGAATGGTCCGCAAAAGTCGAGGACTTCGACTTCATTGAACAACACTATACCGACCTTCTTTCTATCCATCAGCTCCTCCTGCTTTTCCGGACGCCGCATAATCGGGGGCCCTCTAGATTACTCGCAACTGTTAGCGTCAGTGTAAAAGAACGACCCAGTTGGCGCCAATGACAAAGATCCCACAGTTTCTGCCATTATCTCGTCGCCCGGCTTCAACCTAAGTCCGCATTGCATAAATGAGGTTGAGTATCTCGAAGATGGTCGGCGCCGGGAGCATCTTGTCCGTTGTTTATCGACAGGTTGGACGCCTGTTCCACGAACAGTGATCGTTCAAACCGCAATAGTCCTACCGAATACGTCGCCGTATTTGAGAAATAGAGCGCCAAAAAACCATGTCGAGAGGCTCCGCCTCTAATTGGACGCGATCTCGTGGGACGAGACCGTTTTTTTCACAGCTCCTCCAATTTGAACCCCAGTGCGGCGACCGTTTCCAAATCTCCGGGCAAGTTGCGAGCCTTCAAGTATCGAGCGGCGGCGAGTCGTTGCTCGGGAGCCTTATGCTGCCACAACCAGCTCTTAGCGGAGATGGAAACAGGATTGATTTCAACGACTTTACAAGCCTTGCAAGCAGGCATGTCTTCGGTTACGAGCTCGTGATCGGATGTGCCTTCATGTTTGGAGACGAGGGCGTTGAGGGCTTCGGCTTTCGTAGAGCCATCCGGAACCACCAGCGCTTTCCCTCGAATGATAACGGAATGGAAAAACTGGTTTAATTGGCAAATCCGACGATCCGGGTCAAAGCCTGAGTCGAGATAGGCCAACGGCACATCCACCTCAAAGCAAACACGGGGATCTTTTTCAATGCTGTCCAACCTTTGCCCCTCGGGAGCGCAATGGAAATAGACGTTTCCCTTGTGCCAAGCAAAATTCACCGCAGTGACGTACGGATAACCATCCGCTCCGTTGGTCGCTATTCTGCCGATGTTGACGCTGTTGAGAATCCGGTCGATCTCCTTGGTGTCCGTTACTTCGGAGTGTTTACGCCTCATCAGATTGAATTCCTTTCATTTTAGAAAAGCCCTAGGTCCGGTGTGTTCGTGCAACACAACAGGCCACTGCGTCAATGGTACGATAGCGTCGTGAATTGTCATCTAGCGAACTACGTGAGTTTCCTAGAACTCCACCTGCTTTCTGGCTCGCAGCTCCTGAGGAAGAAGGCTTCCGTAAATGACAGAGTACAAAGGCGTGGCCTGTCCGACCTCTCGGCCCAAACGCACCACGGCGCCGGCCTGCTCGGAAAGCTCTGAAGGACGCCCCTCCACAATGTCTCGCTGCATGGAAGCCGTCGCTGCAGGGGCCAATCCGTCTATAAAAGCCATTGTACGGCGGACGGCGTCTTCGCTCAGGTTGACGCCTCGAGCCTTGGCTACCGCCACGATTTCTTTCATTGACTCTTCCAGAGTCCATCGCGTTTCGGGAATAGTTCGGATGATTCCCGCAGGCGCTCGGGTCAGGGCGGCGACACCACTGAAGGAAGCTATGAAGAGAAACTTCTCCCACATGGCCTTGTGGATGTCTTCCGGAATCTCACATTTAACCTCCGCTTTAGAAAACGCGTCGCGAAGACGGCATGTTCGTTCGCTTGGCTCATTGTTCAATTCACCAAAGGTTACGGATGGTTCTGTCGCAGCGTGGCGAATATGCCCAGGGCCTACGATAAAGACGATTACGTGACACAACCCACCAAGGACGTGTTTAGCGCCAAGCGCTTTGGCAAGATTTGACGGAGCCTCAAGCCCGTTCTGCAGAGGAAGCACAAAAGTTTCGGGGCCTATCATCGGGCGAATCGCCTCAGCGGCCTCCGGGACCTGCCAGGCTTTCACTGCCAGGAGGATGGCGTCCACCTGCCCTGCTTCCTTGGGGTCGCCTACAACATTTATTGGATGAAGGTTGGACCTCCCGTCCGGGGTATCTACGGTGAGCCCTCGTTGAGAGAGAACCCGCAAATTCTCGCCTCGCGCCACGAACACCACGTCCTCACCGGAGCGGGCCAGTCGCCAGCCGAAGTATCCGCCTATCCCTCCAACGCCGAAAACCGCTATGCGCATAAGTTCCTCCTTAATAGATCCTGCGCCAACTCATGGGTTATTCATCTCCCACACAATGCGCCTTTTGTCTCGAAAATGTTAACGAATTGTCCGTGTTTCACCTGATAGATAAAGATCGGCGGTGAAGCGACGCCATCCTGGTTCATCACGACTTTCCCGGCGGCCCCCTCAAAGCTTTTCAGATCGACGAGAGCCTGCCCGATTTTCGACGGTTCCGCCGAACCGGCTTTGGCGATGGCTTCCAGGATCATGAAATACACGTCGGCGCCTCTGGTCTGCAGTGCTGGGAGCCGCCCGCCTACCTCACTCGCTATCTCGTTTTCGGATACTCTTCCGGTCTTCACAAACATCATGCTCTCACCGAAGCAGCTCGTGAAAATCATATTTTCGACTGCCGCTCCGCCCAAATCAATCAGCTCCTGCGCATGCGCTGCGTCTCCGGCCAAGATGGGGATCCGTAACCCCATGTCTCGCGCCTGCCGGGCCATAAGAGCGCACTCGATGTAATGCGCCGGAGCGTAGACGATGTCAGGCTTGGCTCTCGCGATCAAACTCAATAGGCCCAAGAAATCTCTGTCGCCCGCTTTGATTCTGGTTTCCGCCGCAATTTTGCCGCCTCCGCTCGTGAACTGCTTTTTGAAAGCGGCGCCCAGCCTCAGGCTGCGCTCGTCTGAAATGTCGTAGACGACGGCTGCCGTCCGGGCTTTGAAACGCTTCAGAGCCAAATCCGCGGCCAGGAGCGATTGGGCTTGATCGAACGGCAGCGCCTGAAGAGAGGATGAACATCTTCGCTCCACGAATGGATTCATAGCCGCCGCTATAACGATAGGGATTCCTCGCTTCTCCGTTTGAGAGAATCCCGCAGAGGTATTGCCTGAAGACGGCTCACCTATCAGGGCCGCGACACGATCCTTCTCAATCAATCGAAAAACGGCGTTTATCGCTTCCGCTTTTTCCGATCTCGTATCCGCCGCCTTAAGCTCCACCTGCCGACCTATTATTTCGGGCCGCATCTTATGGGCAATTTTGACACCCTCCCACGTAGCCTGACCGGCGCCTCCCAGAGCGCCCGACAAGGGCAAATAGACTCCGATTGAGATGGAATCCCCGGCCAATGCTGGAGATAGTAAAGCCATCAATAGGCTGAGCGCACGGGGGACAATCCGTTTCATCGTTCGTTCCATGAGATCCGCCTCCCGAGGGGGCGACACAGTTAGTCGCCGGACCGTAGCGTCAGTCCGTAGGTAATCTAAGGACACTACGGACCGAGACAGCAAAAATATTAGTGATATTTCTGATCCTGTACAACCGCCAAAGCCGCTTCAATTTCGTTCTTCACACCACCCGATGTTTCCTTGCTCAAACTTGCTTCAAGAATTTGCTGAGCTTGCTTTCCGCCTATTCTACCGAGAGCCCAAGCCGCGTAGCCGCGCACAACTTCCTCGGGGTCTGACACGGCTAGGGCCAGGTCGGGTATAAACTGAGGGGCGCCAAGATTTCCCAAGGCGATGGCCGCATTTCTCCGGAGATATTTCTTTTCCACGTTGTAGTTGTACATGATAGGTTGGACTGTCCTTGCATAGAAATCCTCAGTCATATTCAGCATTTTGGGCAGGCTGAAATCACGCGCCAGATTGGCGAGGAACTGATTCTCAGGCAATTCGGCTTTCAGTCTCTTCTGATTACGCGGGCACACCTCCTGGCAGACATCGCAGCCATGGACTCGCAAACCCATTCTTTCCCTGATGTCAGGCGGGATGTAAGCGTTTGCGCCGGGCCGGCCGGTTGCCATGGCGTTGTTGTACAAGATACAACGGCGAGGATTCAGCTTCAGCGGCTCATAGATGGCTTGTGTGGGACAAGCGTCCATACAGGCCGCGCATTTATCAGGGCAGTTTGTTCGTAGAGTCGGTTCGTCATAATCAAGTTCGATATCAACGACGAATGAGCCGAGCGTCACAAAGGACCCTATTCCGGAGGCGTAGGCAAAATTGTTCTTTCCATAAGTGGAGACTCCGGCGCGAGCCGCCGCTAATCGTTCGGGAAGAAATATTCCCTGCCCCACCTCACACCCGTTCCGCTCTAAAAACTTCTTCATCAATTCGTGTCGAGCCCCGTTGATACGATGCGCAGGAGCGTTGTGGACCCTCGCCAGGTACAATCGTCCTATCTTGCCTAACAATTCCTCCGGGAAAGCCTCTTTGGCGTAATCGTAGGCTACTGAAATTATCGACTTGGCTGAAGGCATAATACTTTTCGGATCAGCGCCTTTCAGGGGTTGACGTGGCATTTCGATATAAAAAGCGTACATCTCGTATCTGGAATTGAGTTCCTCTATGTAAGAAGGAAAGCCGTCCGCCGTCGTTATGCCTACACCACTGTATCCCAAATCAAGGGCATACTCCTTTATGTCTTGGGTCAGGGACATTGCGCTTCCTCCTGATATCTTGTTGGTCCGCCGTATCGCATGAACTTGTCGGCTCTAGCGTCTGAACACTCCACCCAAATCACTCCAAACGCCCTATTTCTCATTGTAAGCCTTTGCGTGGCGCCGAACAGACTCAACATTCTTCTTTTGTAACCATAACAGTTGTGATATTTTATGAGGTGTACTGGGGATCGAACAGCCAAATTGTATCTGATTTCTAAACAACCCGGAGTTATAGGCCATGGCAGTCAAATCCGAGACAAAGAAAGAGACCCAAAAAGACACTCTATATGAACAGCTTGCGGACCGCATCGCTCGCTCCATAGAGGACGGAGCGTTCAGGGCCGGTGAACGTATACCTTCAGTGCGGAAGCTTAAACGGCAGATGGGTGTGAGCCTAGCTACGGTCTTGGCCGCGTACGGTCTTCTCGAGGATCGGGGCCTCATAGAAGCTCGTCCCCAGTCGGGGTATTACGTCCGGGCTCGCCTCACAAACGGCCCCACCGGCCCTTCACCAGAGCTACCCTCGTCCGCGGTGGCGCCGACCGCTCTAAGTATAGCGGGAATATGCGCAATGCTCATGGGAGATCCGCGCAATCGTGATTTCGTGCCGCTGGGCGCGGCAGTGCCCAACCCTGAGTTGCTCCCTGTCGATAAGCTCACCCACGCGCTCAAATCGGCGATTAGCCGCGATAAACGCCAAAGCGTGTTATACGATTTCCTGCCCGGCAATAAAGGTCTGCGAACCCAGATAGCTCGTCGGGTCATGAACGCGGGCTGCGTGATCTCACCGGACCAAATCGTCACGACTCAAGGTGGCACAGAAGCCATCAGTCTGTGTCTCAGGGCCGTGTGTCGGCCCGGCGACACCGTGGCTGTGGAATCGCCCACGTTCTACGGTTTTTTGCAGATTATTGAATCGCTCGGCCTGAACGCCCTGGAAATCCCGACTCATCCGGAATATGGGATGAGCCTCGACGCATTGGGGTACGCCCTCGAACACAACGTCGTCAGCGCTTGCCTCGTAGTATCCAACTTCAGTAACCCCCTGGGCTGCTGTATGGCGGAAGAAAACAAGAAAAGACTTGTCGAGCTGCTGGCGGCACATGATATTCCGCTCATCGAAGACGACATCTACGGGGACCTTTGCTTTGATGAGGAACGCCCGATTGTCCTAAAGGCTTTTGATGAAAAGGGCCTCGTGCTGCTTTGTTCGTCGTTCTCCAAGACAATAGCCCCGGGTTACCGTGTGGGATGGGTCGCTCCCGGACGTTTTCAGAGCCAGGTTGAACGCCTAAAGGTGCTTACCACCGTCGCGACTGCGTCGCCGACTCAGTTAGCCATTGCCGAGTTCCTGGCAAACGGCGGTTATGACAGCCATCTCAGGAAGATGAGGAAGGTTTATAGACATCAGACTGCGTTGATTTCTCAAGCGGTCGCTCGGCATTTTGCTGAAGGGACACGGATAACACGACCTTCGGGCGGATTTGTGCTCTGGGTCGAGATGCCGGAATATGTGGACTCTTTGAAGCTGTATGAGGATGCGCTGGCCGCAGGAATTACCATAGCCCCAGGCCCGATTTTTACCGCAAAACAGAAGTATAGAAACTGCGTCCGGCTCAATGCGGCCCTATGGTCGCCAAGGATCGAAGAGGCTTTGGCTACTTTAGGGAGATTAGCAGGCGCAGCCTGTCCGGCTTAGAAGGCGGGCTATGCAAGTCCCTGAGACCTGTAGGTGAACGTTCGAAACTCTACCAGCGGGTAATAGGTACCGGGAACCTTTTTTTGCACCCCCGCGAAACGGGGAGTCCGGCCCTCTACCCAAAAACTCCCAATATATTGGTTTGCTATAGTCCTACGCATTGAAGATTCCGGGAACCTTCGGACCGAACCAATCCGGAGACTTTCGTTGCGAGGGCGCGGCCCGTGGCAATCTCGCGGTCCGCACAGGCTGAGATTGCTTGGTCGCTTCAGTCCTCGCAACGACAGGTTGGCGGGCGGACTTTTTCCAAAGATAGGTGAAGTGTCCCACGAATCTCAAGGAGGATTACTATAGCCGGTCGTCAGTCGCTCCCGGACGTTTGCGGATGAAATGCGGCGGATGAAATCTTTCGAGCATGATCGCGTATATCTGAAGGCCATAATGCCACGAAACCATTGAACCTTTCATGATCTCCAGCGAACAGTGCCCTTGTGGCCTCCTCAAATCCAGGTAGATCGCCGGCCATAGCGGAGGTGAATCTGTATGCCGCCTCTTGCGCATGACGAATCCTATCGCGGCCACTGTTAACACGTCTCGCTTCCTCGACGAGCTTGCGAAGGGCGACGGAGGCCCCGCCCGGTTGGTCGTTAAGCCAATCCCAATGGCGCGGCAATAAGGTCACCTCCCGGCCCACAACCCCCAATTTGGGGCGACCGGGACCCTGGTGTGAGCGCTTTCCCGCGCCTGACGGAGCGACGTCTGGAGCGCCTATCGTTCCGGTTTTCTCCAACCGCCTCATTACGTCTTCCATTGCGCCGCGAAAATCCACATCTACAAGCTCCCCGGAGCAATCGTCGAAAATGAGAACCGATTCGTGCTCGCCTTGATCAAGGATCTCTTTCACCGCCTTTGCCACTTCCTCAAGGTTCCCGGAAGCAATGCGACAATTTCCTTCGAAAGCCGTGCAATATTTCGTGTCTTGTTCGTGCATTTGTCGAAATCTCCTAATTGATGAATGGACTATATTTACCCGGATAGAATTAGATTGTCAATATTATCCGGGTAAAAACATCCGCATGTGAGCCGAGCGCCCGAGTAGATGTGCGGTAAGGAAGCTGGGGTTTCAGGCCGCTTCGTCGCTTCACTCCCGGCAATCGCGCTGGCGCTTGCCCTTGTCATCCTGCAACCAGCGGGGAAAGCGATCTTCCTCGCAGAAGAGGCACAGGGGAATATTTTCCCATCCGGCCGGTATTTTCTTGATCCGCTGAGCTGCGCCCATATAATAGGCGCGGCGCCTGCGCAATGAAGCCGGAATGACCGTCAACGCACGTTGTTCTTTTCAGGAGGTAAAAAGCGGACCCATGATCGACGAAGCTTTCGCCGAATGTTTTGCAAGGGATTGGATAGATTCTTGGAACAGTCATGATCTGGGACGCATACTGTCCCATTACGACGACAACTTCGAGATGTCCTCACCCGTGATCGTCCAATTGGCCGACGAGCCTACAGGCGTTCTGAAAGGCAAGGAAGCCGTCGGCGCCTATTGGGCAAAGGCCCTTCAACTCATTCCTGACCTTCATTTCGAGCTGATATCCACTTTTGTAGGCGTAAACACCATTTCTATCTATTACAAGGGCGCTCCCGGACGATTCGCTGCAGAAGTCTTCCATTTCGGCCCAGACAACAAGGTTGTTATGGCGTACGCCCACTATGCTTGCGCCCCTATTTCAGAGCCTTGCGCTTAGGATGTCGTTGCATAAATATAGTCTCGGATTCTTCAGCCTGGCGCTCCGATACCATAGGGAGGGGTGAGCCGGAATAACCTGGAGTCCTTGGGCGTGCGGTTCTCAGACCGGCATTTAATGGGGGTTATAGTTTGTTACTTGACTTTAGAATGTAGAGATGTAATTTCCAAGACTATCATGAGTCTCGTGCTTTGCTTGGGACATTAGTCGGCCGAGATCGGATGGCCCTGGAGAAGTGGCGACCAGCGGCGGCTGCGCAACCTAAACACCAAAGTCTTGCAAAATGTGGATACTCGGTTCAGGGAGGCATGTGCAGGTCTCTGTCTTCAATATTGCATCGTAGAATTCGCAGGACTCCAGTTCAAGAGAATCGATGGGGAGTCGATAATGTCGCTGATAGTTTGCAGAAAATGCGGCAAAGAAGTACCCCTAGATGCGGAAACCTGTCCTCATTGTGGGGTACGCGATTGCAGGGGTCTCAGAGGCGGGAAATGGCTCGGCGCAGTCTTGGCGGGTTTAAGCCTTTGCGCTGTTTATGTCGTGGTTCAAATCATTCAAGAAAGTAAATGGGAGTTTAAACGGGAATTAACAGCCCCAATTGAAGTGAAATCAAGAGTTCCAAATCAACAGAAATCCATAGGCCGCCTATACGTGGACACGCAAGGAAATCACTATGCCGAGGGTGAAATAATTGAATCGCATCCCAAGAGCCTTGCATTTATGGTGAGAGAAGGCGACGCAACCAAACTAATGCGCTTTCGAATTGGCTTAAGGACAAACTTTGTGCCGTATCGGCGTCCCGCCGTTGGTGAAGTTGTAAGAATAGAGTATGAGGAAAATGGGGGAGAGTTGTTTGCTCGTAAATGCCAGGTAATTGATTAGCAATCGGGTTCCGCCCTTTTCCGGCAGAGACGCTACGCATACATCTCAACCATTTGATATGGTGACGAAAATCAAGTGACGTTGAGGGCAAACCGATGTGCGGGAGTGGTGAAGGGCAAAGAGAGACGATTCGACCCTAATTCAATCCTGCAATCATGATAGATTTTCGGGGTGCAAAGATTACCTCGGACACGGGTTTCCTGGAGACGACCTCTCTGCCGCTCAAGGGTCCCGAAACAGTCAAAATGGCAAGACGCCGCATAATTCTGGATTGTTGGGCTGACAAGGAGGCGTGATCATGATCTGTACTTCTCATAGGATATTGATTCCAGCCATTCTTCTGGCGCTTGCCGCCTCCTCGATGGCTTACTGCGCCGAGGTTCCGCTGTCTTTTTTCGGAACATACCAGGGAGTGCTGGAGCGTGCCTGCATGACGTCCTTCATAGTCCTGCGGAAAGAGAACATAAGGTGGGATCGTGGGCGCGAGCGCAAAAATGTCCCGTACACGGTTGTCGAAGCGGACGAGCGACATGTCCTGCTTGAGCTTCACTCATCAGACTGTAGTCTGCCTTTTCTCCGGCTGGACGGTTCGAAGCCGGATGACGCCAATTTTGTGCAGGACGGATTACGCGTCTCCGGCTTCAGGACTCGTAGCGAAGCGCTAGCCGATAATTCCGGGCTGGATTGTCACTACCGCAGGGTCGATCCTGGGCTTGCTGAGGACCAGGCCGCTAGGTTCCTCCATAGCGAGTCGGCGGCCGAACGAGAAAAAGCGCTCGACATAATCAATCAACAGTTTCATCCGGAAAGCGATAAATACAACGAAATAGGGTTGAGAGATCCTTCCCCTGCGGTGAGGGCAAGGGCAGCTTCTTTGCTCGGAGGCGATCCGGATCACTTTGTGCCCTTGCTGATCAAAGCAATGGCCCATGACCCGGACCCCAAAGTGAGAGCCAACGCAGGAGAGTCCCTTTCCAGTTTCTATAGAGATATTGATCATGGCCCAGAATGTGATTCCGGCCCAGATGGTGATTATGAAGCAGATGATGAATCTGCCAAAGACAATGAATATGCCAGAGATAATGAACCTGCCGGAGATAATGAATCCGCCACAGATCCACGCATCACTCTCCTGGAGCAAAATCTTGACGATGTCCTGATGGGGCTGAAGGAACTAACCACGCTACGCTCCGTGGTTGAGATCCTGGGCGGTGGCGCCTACGACGATTCCCTTGTCTGCCATATGTCTGCCAAGAGCCGGGAAAAAACTCTAAACGCCCTTAATGATCAGCTTGAGGCTATTCAGGTCGTGGAAGAGGAGTCTGGGCATGACAGGTGGAGTAAGGTGGGCCAACGTGTTTCCAGTGCAATGGAGAGAAAATGTAACACAGTTCGATCCAATCGGCCTCCTGACTCTGCTTCCTCACCTGACGACTTCCAGGAAGATCAGGCAAACTCCAAGGGCCGGCGCAAGAAAGCCTGTGAATTTGCAGGACTGACGCTTCCCGAGAATTATGCAATATTTGCAGCAGGAGAGTATTCGGGAAGAAAAATAGATTTCCAGATAGACGAAAGCGGAAATCAAGCAACTCAAATGGATGTGACGGTGAACTATTCCTCCAAACCCGTCGTGCTCATCCTGGCGGCTCACGAACCGACGATCTGGAACATCAAACGGACTGCGGCCACCCGGATTGCAGCCGTGCTTGTGAGCGGGTATCACCGCCAGGTCGTTGTCGGGCTCGATGCTACTGTCCCCATGCTGAATTCCAGTTATCACAACCAAGGCCCCTGCGGACATTTCTATGTTGGAGAGAACGAAAAGGATCTCACTAAGGTAAATAAGATGTCGCGCCGTCTATTTGGGCGACCCGTGGATCTGGTGTACCTAGCTGAAAATGGTCGGATCGTTGTCGGCGACACGATTCCAATGGGTTCAACACTGGTAAGCTCAGGATCAATTGCACCGGAATCATTCCGTGATAAAACCGCGCCATTGGCGGGTCGTCCCGGTCTAGAGGACGCCGTACGAAAGGGGCTTTTGAGGAAAGCGACGGAAGAGGACTTTGACGCCTGGGTTGATGCGGAAATAGCCTACGAGCCTGACCGAGATGTGCCGTTGATTGCCGGAATAGGCCGCCTCAAGCCCATGGGTCCTGTACGGGACGAGGGATATGTTGTGCTCCGGCAATTCACCTATCCGGCAGGGCTCTATGGCGCCGACTCGGCAACCTTCTTCATTCCTGAGGGAGTACCACAGCCGAAAGGGGACCCTGGGCACTCGAATATTTACGATTTCGACAAGCTCAAGGCAGACAAGAAAGCCTCTGAGGAACTCCAGGACAATCGGGAAGGGCTATCTGAGGGCCAAACCAAGGATGGCTGCGAGTTTGCGGGCCTGGAGCTTCCCAAGAGTTTTGCGGTATTCGCCGCAGGAACCTATCCGACACGAAAAACAGGCGTCCAGATAGATCAGAGCGGCAGAGAGGCTACCCAGAGCGATGTCGTCGTCAACTACCCCTCCAAACCCGTCGTGCTCATCCTGGCGGCTTACGGACCGACAATCTGGAACATCAAATGGACTGCCGAGACAAGGATTGCAGCCGTGTTTGTGAGCGGGGGTTACCGCCAGGCCATTGCCGGTCTCGATGCTGCCGTCCCTGTGCTGAATTCCACTATGGAGAACAGAGGTCCATGCGGATATTTCTTTGTTGGAGAGAGCGAAAGTGATCTTATTAAGGCAAATAAGACGTCACGCCGTGTATTTGGACGACCCGTGGATCTCGTCTATCTGTCCAAGACCGGCAAAGTTGTCGTAGGCGACCCTGTGCCGGCAGGAGAAAAACTCATTACGTCGGAATCCAATCCCCCGGAATCGTTCTATGATAAGAGCGCTCCACGGGCGGGCCGAGCCGCTATAAAGGACGCGGTCCGAGAAGGGTTGTTACGCAAGGCTACTGACGCCGATGCGGATGCCTGGTTGAATGCGGCAATTGCCAACGCGCCGAAACCAGATCCAAAGATCGTCGGCCAAAGCCGCGTAATGCCCAGACGTCCAAGCATTGACAATGCATACGTGGTCCTCAAGCCGTTCACATTTCCGGCAGGGCTCTGGGAAAACCGACCGACGTTCTTCATCCCCAAGGGCGTTCCACGGCCGAAAGGGACAGCGGACGATTCGCACGTTTGCGATTTCAACGAATTCAAAATTGAACCACCTCAGCCGGCGCCACAAACGCAAGAGAGCAAGCGGGTATCTGCCGGAAACATCCACGCTGCAAGCTTTGATTGCTCAAAAGCGACATCCGAAGTCGAGAAGCTGATCTGCGGTGACTCCGAACTGTCGAATCTGGACGGGACCTTAATTAAGGTGTACCAGCGAGGACTCGACCGAACCGGGAAAAAAGAGGAAATGATCCAAAGCCAAAATCAATGGGTGGAGAATGAACGCAATGAATGTCAGGATGCGCAGTGCATAAAAAATGCGTATGAAATTCGAATCAAGGAACTGGGCTTGTCATCATATGGTATTGTGATTTTCAGACCTCCAATTCGAAGCACACCCTACTCTGAAGTTAATACTAAACTATTGAAAGCAGCCAAGAAGGGTTCTTTGGAAGAAGTCAGAACCTTGCTTGAAAAAGGCGCCGACGTAAATGCCAAGGACGAGGACGGCTTTACGGCCCTCATGTTCGCTGCCCTGTCCGGTAATCTCGAACTCGTGAAGCGCCTCGTCAACCAAGGCGCCGAGGTGAACGCAACAGACAAGGACGGCTTTACGGCCCTCATGTTCGCTTCTCGGTTGGGAAATGTCGATGTAATGACACTCCTCATGGATCACGGGGCCGACGTGAATATCAAGGACAAGGACGGCAAGACGGCGCTTATGGCAGCGGCCTCGAAGGGAGACCTTGAAGCAGTGAAATTTCTCCTGGACAGCGGAGCCGACGTGAATGCCAAAGACGTGAATGGCAACACAGCTCTGGAGTGTGCCTGGAAAGAGGGATATAGGGAAATCGTCAAGCTGCTGGAGTCGCGTGGCGCGGAGGATTGAGGCCCCCGAGTCTATCAGCAAGACGCAAAGGATCAGTTCAATTGTTCCGCCCGGAACTCTAATCGACGGATTGCCATCGAGCGTATGTAGCTCCGTCCGCGGCGCATGCGGGCAGTTCCGGAACCTCCGCTATAAACGCCTGATCCTCGTCGCTCCAATATATGATGACTTCGTAGCGGAATTCAGCGGACATTGCTTTCTTGGCCTCCCAGGCAATATTTTAGGATCAGCTGTCTGACTTGCCTAACCGGGACTTCTCGCATGGCCGAACCGTCTACCACAGTATAATGAATTTTCTCCCCGACCTCAGTTCCGCCCTTATCTTTTCCATGTGCCTTAATGTAGCGATTTCTCGTTCCATTTCAGTCAATGGAATGCCGATTCTTTCAGCCAGGGCTGAGGGCTCGGCTCCACCGGTCGCTCGCAAGACATCTATTATTTTTGTTTGTCTCGGAGTCAGAAACCCCTCCTCCCGTAGCATCGCCGAATGATTTTGCGCTATGCACGGCCCATGGATCGCATGTTCGGGTTGGAGAAATCGCGTCCATGTAGCAGTCTTCACACAATATTTTGCCGAAGTATTCCCGATCTTCTCCTTTGGGGATGGACGATCCGCATCTCTGGCACGCTATCGGCTCGTATGATTCACAGGCTTCCGGCGCCTGATCGACAAGGTTGGTCATTTGAAATTGCCTCCGGTTTGAATTCAAGTTCGCCACTTTCGGCGGACGGTCGGGTTTAAGCGCATTGAGAATTGGACGATTCTCGATGCGCCGTGTTATCACTTAATGTAAGTGTCTCTGGGTTTCAGCTTCACGGTTTTCGTAGTTTCAAAAAACAGAAAGCTCGTCTTACCGGGGGTCGCCTCTTTCGGGTCCCCCCCGGAGGGCAGGTACCAAAGTCTGACGGACACTTCCATTGTGTCGGCTTTCACGTCTTTTGTCTTTTTTCCGTCTTTTTCAACTTCCTCGTAAGGGAATTTGATCTCAAAAGTCTCCACCTTGGTTTGACCGGGCTGCAGGCTAGTATCGCGAAAAATGCCTGCTTTCCAACCTGGATAGGCTCCGGGCCACATAAAATCGCCTCTTCCATAAATTGCGGATTGCGACATATAGATCTTCTTATCTCTGAAGATTTCCTTTCCATCAACCGTCTTGGCAGTCACATCCAGGACCAGCCCCTTTGAAGGCGGTCAACCGTCCGGGAGTCTGTGCCCCGCGTTGTTCGTCATTTTTACGGTTACCGCTGTTTGAGGGGTCCAATCAAAGGGTTTGGGTTGATAATAGTACGGCAGGGCGTCCACTTGAACACTTACTGCCTTCTTTGACATTTCAGGATCCCGGTACGTGGCCATCTCATGACCTTTGTTCATATGACAGTCCTGACACGTCTGGGAACCTCCAGTGGGCAGGTACGCATGCATGTAACTTCCGTAAAGCGTCGCACACTGAGTAGGATTCTCGCGGTGAAATCCCGGACCGAGTCCGTGGCACTGTCCGCAAAATATGCTCTCCTTCATGATGGGACCTTTTTTTAAAGTCTCATGGTACTTGACCCCTTCATGTTTGCCGTCAATATTCCCGTACACGACTCCTTTTTCAGGAGGGCCGTCAACCCATTTATGCAGAATTGCTTTCTCGTTGTGGCACACGAGGCAGTTGATACTCAGTTTGCCCATGGTTTTCACGTCGCCATCCACGGCCGCCTGAGCAACCTCTTGGGCCACGGCGTTGGTTGCGTGCTTAAGTTGTGGCAGATGACACTCGAGACACTGCATCATATGTTCAGTCGTGAGATCACTCATCTGCTTGACACCTGAGTGCTTCCATTGTCCCCCTAGGAAGTAATTCTTGACCATACCGCCCAATGCGCCGGCTGTTCGAGGGGTCCCGACGATGGAACGGGCGTGCAAGGACTTTTCCCATTCTTCATAGATCTGCTTGTGACATTTCTTGCACGAGGACACGTCGTACATTTTTGCGAGTTCATCTATGCTTTGCGCTTTTCGATCCTCAGCGCCAACTGTGGGCGAGAGAAACAAGAGCAGACAGGCGCATACGATGAACCCCACATCTCTCGCGATCATGGCTTCCCCTTCCTTTTTTTGATTTAGCACAGTAGTCCACCGTTCCGGCGGTTGCAAAAAATGATGTCCGTTTGGATGGTCACCGATCACAGGGGGCGCCTCCCTTCGGACAACGTAAAGCCGCTAAATTTTCGCTAGAGAACCCCTGCGGTCATCCGGGCGAGTCGGTCAGACTTTTGGCGCCTGCTGGAACTGTGCGCCGGAGTTTGTCAGAACCGACCCAGCAGTGTTACCCACAGATAATCCAGTGGCCATAGAAGAAGTACGCCGAGCGTTGCGGGAACCACAGTCAAGAGAGTGAGATCTCGCCTCGGCGCGTTGGTTACCTGCATAGCCACCACCAGAGGCGGCGCTTGATAGGGCAAAATGACGGTGGAAAGCCCGACCACCAGGGTGATCAGCACCGCCGACACCGGGAGGCCGCTCGCTGTGGCGAAGTCACCGGCCAACGGCGCCATCACCACCGGCATGCCGGGTTGAGTGGTGAACAACCCGAGTATGGCGGACATTCCGGAAAGAACGGCAAAGTCCTGTACCTGAATGGTCCGGCGCCAGTGGAATGAAGTTTAGCGCCCAGTTAGCCAGGCGCGGGGCTAGTCCGGAATGGGTAATGAGCGTGCCGAGGCTGATGATACCGCCAACATAGATCATAGGTTCCAGGTTGATGTTCTGGAGCGCTTTTGGCGGCATTAAACCAAAAGTCGGCCATAGGCACAAAACAGCAACGACTAGGCCCACCCATGCCGGGTTGATCTGGTGGAAGCTATCCGTTGCCCACACGGCCAGCGCCAGGCACAGAACGACGGCAAGACGCTTCTCTTTGGCCGACATTGGTCGATGCGCCTGAGTTGCTTGCGTTGACACCTTCTCGTGTTTCCCTCCAAACATTACGAACAGGACTGCCGTCAGAACTACCGCCTTTAGGAACCCCAGCACGGGGAAATGTAGCAGCAGGTAGTCGGCGTATCTAAACGAGATTCCAAACGTTTTCTCCACTACCCCAGCCAAAACCATGTTGGGAACGTTGGCCGTCAAGATACCGTAGGACGGAAGGTAGCTTCCCATCACACCGGCGAGGACTATTCCGAAGAATCCGCGGCTGCCCTCGCGATAGCCCAATTGTTGGGCCAGGGCCACAAGGATCGGCAGTATTAGCACCGTCCTCCCCATGGCAGACGGCACGAAGAACGCCGTGATCAATCCGAACAACACCATGCCCACCATTTCGCGACGATAAGTCCCTGCCATTCTCTCCGCGAGGCGGACAGCCACCCAGTCCCCCAGGCCGTTGCGCTTTAGCGCAGCGCCGATGATGACGCCCGTGAACACCAGCCAGGTTGGCGAGGACATCAGCCCGGAAAAGACGACTTGAACAGGCGCAACGTTGGCCAGCATGGCGGCCGCAAAGAAAATTACAGAGGTCAACGACTCAGCGACGGCCCCCGTAGCCCAAAGGCCTATGGATCCGATTACAACGGCAAGCGTGCGAGATTCCACCGCCGACAGACCCCAAGGTTGAGTTATCGCGATGATCAATCCCGTCAATATAAGACCGATCGCCAAGAGTCGAGGCCATTGCCCTGATAGGGAACGGATCGAAATGGAGCTCTTCACAGCCGCCGCCGACACGTTCCCTTGGCTCAGTGGTATCATGTTCATGTGCATTTCCACCTTTCTCGCAACTCTCACATTCGTCGCGAACCGGCGATCTTCAAGCAGAGTTCTGCGCCGTTCTGAAGCGCCCGTATGCCTTTAGGGAGCGGCCGGACAGGAGGGCGCAGCACGATCGTCAGGATTCACGGAATGTCATCCTGTCGTGCTTGCTTTCTCGCATCGCGAGCACAACGCGAACCGGCTCATTTCTCCTGCCCCATGAGAAGAGCAGCGGGATAAGCCGAATTATCGATGTTGCTTGTGATCTTGCTTGTTACGCCACTACATAAGGTACGGGCAGAACACGTCGTGGATGAGCAACTCTTCAGTCACCTTTTCGATTTTGTGGCGAGTTCCCTTTGGCACTCGTACCACGACACCAGGAATCAGCGGAAACTCTCCAACTCCGTCAACCCACATGACAGCCTTTCCCGCAAGGGGAAACAGGATGTCATCCTGGTCCGCATGAACATGCTCGGCAACGTGTTTCCCCGCAGGAATTTTTACGAGCATGCAGGTCACGTCGGCGCCGATGTTCTTTCCGCGAAATGAGTGGTTTGATTTGTACTCCATCGGCCGTCGGATGCGGCGCCCATGGAATGCTCTCTATCAGGTCGTATACCAGCATCGCAGCTTCCTCCTAGGGGGTTGTGTTAGAATTGTTCGGGATCGGTCCTGAAATCAGGGGACATCAAGCGCCTGGCGCTCCTAGGATCGGCAAGGCCTACGCTTACAACAACACGTAACGGATTCTTCAAGGGTCTTTCGGAGGAGAACTTCCGGCGTAGGGGCTGACCCGGAAGAGACCTTCTTGTGCAAGAATAGGTTTCCAGGCGGACTATCACTTGCCGGCTATATCTTCCCCTCCGATTCCTCTTTTAGGGGCGCAAATCAACATCCTTCGGGCTCATCCACCTTCATGTAGCCTGTGCAGGTTTGGCCTTGACGGGGAGCAAGGCCTTTGCCGTCTCCTCCCGGCAAAATCGGGATCGTGCAGATCATCCGCATTTTTGTCGCGCCTACGTTCTTGATCTGGTGGGGTTCGTCGACGGCGCAGTATATGGTGTCCCCCGGCGATAGGCGGGTTTCCACGCCATCTCCATCCACATATGCAGGCTCGCCTTCGAGAAAGTAGAATTCATGTTTCTCCGTGTGGAAATGATAGGAAGTGTGGCCTCCAGGCTCAAATTCCATGAGCCGCATGGCATAGTTCGGACAACCGTCGTCCGTGGACCATAGATACCGGGCGGACATTCCTTTGAAGCCCTCTTTGTTGATTTCAACGGGCAGTACCTCGGAGAAGTGTTTCTTTTTCATTGATTTCCTCCTTGTTGTTCGTTCTGTTTGGGTTTTATCCTGAAGCCCCGGATAGGACGGCGTCGGATGAGCCGCCTTTCCTGGAAGTGTCGCCGGAGAGGAACTTTTTGTCGGAAGTTTCCCTCCACACCTCCACTCATGAATTCCCAATGTTACTGTGAACATGGTCAACCATTCACAGATTCGCGCCCATCGAGCCCGGTTTGGCTTACGAGCGCACTCTCAATCCTGGACTGTGTAACATCTACCTATCAGTTTCATCCATGTAACTGTTTACTACATCTATAAGCTAACAACACACCATGGGCTTGTCAAGAAGAATTTTTTTTATTTTTTGATGGCTGCGTGAAATTCTCTCGGCTTATGGTGGGTTCGGGCGGCGGTTTACTCGGGCGCAACGCGCTAAAAAGGAACTGAAGAAGGTTAAGAGGCAGCAAGTCACGGAAACGAACCGGTTTTCGGCGCGTCTCGATCCCATGGGGTGTGGCGCCGCAAGGTAGCAGCATAGCCGAGGTCTTTTCTCAAAGTGGAGGCGGCGCCTCGATCCATGCGTTCCCGGACTGGAGCTCGGGAATGAGACAAAGATTCCCCTGGCGCCGGCAAGCCTACTCCAGGCTGTTACAGCGCCATTCAAATCCAGTACGGCTTTTGCGAAACGCACTATTTGCCGTTGCGGGAGTTACCGGCTCTATGGAACATTCCTATCACACTTCGCTGATTCTGAGCACTGGCTTGATTGTATCTCCCCGTTTCGAGTCAGCGATGGCCTTGTTGATATCTTTGAAGTCATAGAACCTCAACAGTCGGTCAAACGGAAATTCTCCGGCTCGATACAGTTCGATCAGTTTTGGAATGAAGATCTGCGGTATGGCGTCGCCCTGGATAATCCCGACGGATTTTCGCCCTTCCGGCAAGGAGGAAGCGCCTCCCCCGCCGGTGAGCAAAGCTACTGCGCCGTGGGGGTTCAACACGCCAGTGGCGAGCCTATACATTGACCAATCGCCCGTACCTTCAACAACGTAATCAACTCCTTTTCCCGTGATGGACGCGATGCGGGAGGCCACGTCCTCGTAACGGCAGTCTATCACATGAGTTGCGCCCAACTCCCGCGCAAGCTCGAGACGGTTGGGTTTGATATCCACGCCGATGATGGGATCGGCCCCTACAATGCGAGCGGCCATTACCGCTGCAAGGCCTACCGATCCGGTCCCGAAGACGGCTATACTTTCTCCCTTCGAGACCTTTAGCGAGTTCATCACCGTCCCGGCTCCGGTCTGAAATCCACAACCAAGCGGCGCTAGAGTTTGCAGCGGCAAGCCCTTGTCAACTTTAACCAGGTTACGTTTTGTGACCAGGGAATGCGTGGCAAAGGAAGACTGGCCGAAGAAGTGTCCGCGAACGCCGCTGCGTTCCATTGCATTGCTGCCGTCCAAGCGTTGGAAGTCAAAATTGACCTCCCAGAAACGCTCGCATTTCGTGGGATATCCGTTTCGGCATTCGGCGCATTCCCCGCAGGACTGATATGAGAGAACCACGTGTTCGCCTATTTTGACCCCCTTCACCCTTTTTCCCACTTCCTCCACGACCCCTGCGCCCTCATGCCCAAGCACCACCGGAGTGTCGGTGGAACCCCAGGAATCGCAGAAATCTATGTCCGTATGGCAGACTCCCGAGGCGACAATGCGCACCAGAATTTCGTCCTCCCGAGGGCCTTCCAGTTCGAGAGATTCTATTTTAAGCGGAGTTCCGCTATTACGGAGGACAGCGGCCTTGATATTGCGAGTCCGTGTTTGTGGCTTGATAACCACCGTCCGACTCCTTTCTGCTCAATGTCGGCGTCACAAGGAAATTTGATGTGGCGGAGGCGCCGGCAATTGATAGTATAGCCGGGCGTCAACGAGTTTTCATAGCATGCGCCAGGATTAATTCCATGGATCGTTTAGGTTTTGCAACCGGCGCCATCCCTTTTCTCCATTAGCGACGCTCCTACGTTTCCACGTTACCCATTTAGCCCACTGAACCCAGACTTTCTCATTGATCAATAAGCCCATTATTCATTTGTCCTATCGTGCGCGCTGAAGTAAATTATGACCGCAGCGAGTTGCCATTTAGCGACTCGTGGCTGCGACCGCCCATGTAGGGCAAGAAACCCGGAATGTTCGGCGGCGGAGGTCTTATGGCAAAGAAAAAAAGTGGTGGCGTCCCGGACGCCCGAAAAGATCAGATTCGGGAGATGCGGGACAAGAACAAGTCCGCCAATCACAGGATCCTTGCTTCAGCGCATAAGGGTCGGCAATCGGATGAGGGGGAAGCTTCGTGTAGTGGGGATTGGAGCCTCAGCCGGCGTTATCGAGACTAAAGAAAGTGAGCGCTGGATTTGAAATTGAGCACAAATTCGAGACCATCGGACTCCGTCGAATGCAACTCAATGCCAAGCAGCTTGACGATCGGGCCAACTCCTCGGAGTTAATTCTTGTCGCAATTCAGGATGTCACAACTCGGGGCGGCCGGCAGGAGTAACAAGCTATGGATTCTATCGAGGAATTGAGACGGAGGGCGGACAAATCCCGTAAGTCCAAGAGCATTGAGATCCCGGACGTTGCTACGCTCTCCCGGGAACAAATTCAAGGACTGTTTCACGAATTGCAGACGCAGCAATTTGAACTGGAAATGCAGAACGAAGAACTGAGGCGGTCCCAAGAGGGGCTGGAAAAATCTCAGAACCGATACGCCGATCTATACGAGTTTGCCCCTGTGGGTTATCTCACCCTGGGCCGAAAGGGCGTCATTCGTGAGATTAATATTACAGGAGCGCGCCTCCTCGCCAACGATAGGGCCTTGATCGTTAACGTTCCCTTCTCACAATTCGTCCGCAAGGAGGACGTGCGCACATTCCTTTCGCATCTGAGCCAGGTCTTCGAGAGCGACGACAAGCAGACTTGCGAGATCAGAATACGAACCAACGACGGGGAAGCTTTCGTTCGTCTGGAAAGCATTTCGGTAAAGGAGCCGGAAGGAACACGTAGCTTCTGCCGGACCGCTCTTACCGATCTAAGCGATAGGAAAAGAGGGGAAGAAGCCCTTCAACACAGTGAAGACCTGTTCAGGTCAATTTGCGAAAGCGCCGAAGACATAATCTTCATCAGGGATCTGTCTCACCGTATCGTCTATGCCAATCCCGCCGCGGAGAAACTGCTCGGAATCTCTCTCTCAAGTTTGATAGGAAAGCGATGGGATTACGATTTTGAGCCCGGATCTTCGGAATATGGGAAGGACCTGAACGAGCGTGTGCTTGCGGGCGCCATTGTAGAAGAGCAGCACCGCTGGACCATAAACGGTGCGCAGCGCGATTTTCTGGAAACCAGGATTCCCATGCGAGACAGATCAGGCAAGATAAATAGGATTCTGCTTGTGGCCCGGGACATCACCGACCGAAAACGAACAGAGACCTCGGCGGATAAGGGAAAATCCGAATATGTTTCCAAAGCTATGCGGCAGACGTTGCGCCTCGCAGATGTGGCTGCTCAAAAAAACAGCATTGTTTTACTGCTGGGGGAAAGCGGTAGCGGAAAAGATTACCTTGCTCGGCACATTCACGATCATTCTCCACGATCCGATGGAGTTCACTTATCGGTCAATTGTGCGGCTATAGCCCCTGAGCTTGCCGAATCGGAACTATTCGGTCACGAAAAGGGAGCCTTCACGGGAGCCGTTTCCAAGAAAAGAGGGCTCTTAGAATTGGCCGAAGGCGGGACTCTCTTGCTCAACGAGGTCGGGGAGCTTTCTCTGTCTTTACAGGCAAAATTATTGACCTTTCTGGACTCGCGAAAATTCTCGCACGTTGGAGGCGAGAAAGAAATCAGAGCGAACGCTAGACTCATCGCCGCCACCAACAAGGATCTGGAAGTCGAAGTCAAGGCGGGTCGCTTCAGGCAAGATCTGTTTTATCGCCTGAACGTGTTCCCCATAAAGGTCCCGCCCCTAAGAGAGAGACGGGAGGACATCCCCATAATCTTGCGGGAATTGCTTGTCAAGCTTCGTAAAGGGTTGCCCGTGCCTCCTAATTTTGATCTTGACCCGTCGTTCCTGGAAGAAGCGATGGTTTATGATTGGCCGGGTAACGTCAGGGAGCTTCGCAATGCCCTGGAACGAGCTGTGGTGGTCTCCGGTTACGAGAACATTACCATGAAAGGTATCGGGCTCACGGCGCCGGATCCCGAACAGCAAGAGTGGTGTTTCACTGCTCGTTTCACCGAGGGACAATCGCTTAACGCCATTTCCGCGAATCTGAAAAGGGCGTTTATTGAAGAAGCCCTTCGGCGAAGTTTGGGTCGGCGGCAAGAGGCCGCTGGACTGTTGGGAATATCACGCTATTCCTTGAAGCACTACATGAAATCGTTGGATATTCCTGACGAAGAATGAGGCGACTACCGGAGCGGGCGGCTTGGGGTGAGGCTTTTATTGCCACTCGATCCCCCGTCAACGGGGGAGGACTGAACATTAGGCCTGAGGAGCGAAGCGACGAAGCAATCTCAGTTTTGCCGCTCATAACTGAATGATTACCAACGGGAAACCCCTTTTTGCAGAAAGGGGTTTCCTAACCATGAACGCTTACGAAGACTTTATTTGACCACGTAGTACCCTGCGGCGACCAAGAGTTCTTCCCCAGGAACTCTTTTAAAATATACTTTCTTCAGTGTCGGTGAGGACTCATTGACCCTCAACCATGAATACTCGTACCAACCCTGACCCTTATCTTTGGCCTCTTTTATAAGCTCCTGAACGATGAATTTCCCTTTTTCGCGTCCTGCAGTTCCCAGCCGTCGTGACCACGCAGATCATCCTGAACGGGATGGGCCACGAACTGGCCTTTGAAATTTACCGCGTAGACATAAATTGAGCCTTTCCTCAACGGTCCGGCGGATGCGCCGACCAATTTCAGAGCATAATCCTTCCCTTTGGTTTGGAACGTGTCAATTGCCTTGTCCACCAGTTCCACAGCCAGTTCTTGATCCGTTGAGGCATACGACGGCAAATAGAATACGCATACGATTGCCAGCAAAATTGCCGGAAAGACAGACGGTTTCTTCATGATTTCCCCTCCCTTTTTGACGATAGTCAGTGATCGCTGGATTCAGGCCCTTCCCATTAACCGAACACTCCGCGTTCAACGTCATCGTCGGCGACATGCCCGTATTTTCCTCTGTAATTCGGTCGCCGGCGATGGTGAACGCTAAATAGGCCTTCTCTGAAGAGATTGTTGAGCAAGGAGCGTGCCACGACGACGCAGAGCGTCCCGGCCCTGCAACCTAATGGAATAACATGATTATTGCAGGGTTGGGACGGGCACAACAAAACTTTGGGACGCTTGGAAGGGACGAAATATCGTCCGAGGGACGATATAGTGGCCTTAAGATGACATTCGTTGAATGCCGAGCCTCTTCATCTTAGATTGAAGGGTGGTGGGTTTCAGTCCCAATATTTCTGCCGCCCCTTTTTTGCCTTTGATGCGCCAGTTGGTGGTCTCAAGCACGTGGATTATGTGCAGCCGCTCCATTTCATCCAGTTCCAGCGCGGGGGCTCGCACAATGCGGCAGAGTCCGGTAATCGCACATCAAGCGTAGGGCCTGCGCTGAGGATCATTGCGCGTTCCAGCACGTTTCTCAGTTCTCTGATGTTGCCCGGCCAGGGGTAACATTGCATAGCTTTAATCGTTGTCTGACGGACAGACTTAACGGATTTCCCCATCGAATTGGCGAATTCTTTTACGAAATCCTCCACGAGAGCCGGAATGTCCTCAACCCGTTCGCGTAAAGGAGGCACATGGATCGGGAATACATTTAAGCGGTAGAACAGATCTTGTCTGAACCTTCCCTCTCGGACCCCCACTCCAAGATCCTGGTTCGTCGCTGCGATAACCCGAACATCCGCATGAATTGTCTTGGCGCTGCCCAGCCTTTCGAAGCGTCCATCCTGGAGGACGCGGAGTAGTTTTGCCTGTAGTTCCAATGGCAGCTCTCCGATTTCATCCAAGAATATAGTAGATCCGTCCGCAATCTCGAAACGGCCCGGCTGATCCGTCAAAGCGCCCGTGTAGGCCCCCTTGGCTCGACCGAACAGCTCGCTTTCCACGATTCCTGACGGCAGCCCGGCGCAATTAACCTTGATCATGGTCCGCGAGCTTCGCCGGCTTTGCTCGTGAATGCTCTGAGCTACCAACTCCTTGCCTGTGCCCGTTTCACCAAGAATGAGCACGGTGGAGTTCGTAGGGGCCACTTGCGCAATCTGGTCCAGGACTTCCCTTATGGCCCGGCCTGCGCCCAGGATTATCTGCGATCCCCTCTGCTGCTCGATTCTCCTTTTCAAATAGAGGTTCTCTTGTTGTAACTGATCCTTAAGATGTTCGATCTCATGAAGGGCTTTTTCCAACGCTTCCTGCGCACGCGTCCGTTCAACGATTTCGGACCGCAATTTTTCGGCGGTCTCCAGCAGTTCAACAGTACGCCGTTGGACCCTTTTTTCCAGTTCATCATGAGCCTTTCGGAGCTCTTCCTGGGTCTTGCGTCTTACCTCAATTTCCGTTTTCAAGAGTTCATTGCGCTCCTCGAGCGCTCTCTGCATTTGCCTCACCGCCAGGTGGGTTCTGATGCGAGCCTTGATCTCTTCTATTTGAAAGGGTTTGGTAATGTAGTCGACCCCGCCGGCAGCCAGCGCCCTAACTTTGTCTTCGGTGTTGTGTAATCCGCTTATAAATAGGATGGGGATCTCGCAGGTTCGTTTGTCGGCCTTTAGTTCAGAGCATACCTTATATCCGTCGATGTCGGGCAGGCCGACGTCCAGAAGAATCAGCTCCGGGGGCGATAAGCGAGCGGCATGGATAGCATGTTTTCCACTGGTAACGGGACGGGGCTCGAATCCCTCTTCGTCTATGATTGACACCAATACGTCAAGGCTTTCTTCAGAATCGTCAACAACCAGTATTTCGGCCCGTTGATCTTCTTTCTTCATTTCGGACGCACCAGGCCCTCGGTAAAAGAGATTATTTTATCGAAGCGATAGCGCTTGAGCAGACTCTGAAGAGCCGTCGCGAGCTCGTCGTCCCGGCTCCGCACCCGATGAATAATTTCAACCGCCTTTCTCCTATTTGCCTCCTGAGCGGCCCGACTCAATTGTTCGATCAGCGCGGTGGGCAAGTCTGCGATTCTTTTTGCCACCAGTTCGTCTTGCATGCCGTGAGCTTCCGGAGCGGCAGAGAATCGGTCGCATAGTGGCCCCCGGTCAGGGCCGCGCAACACTTCGCTTACTTTCTTTGCCAGGCTGTTGACGCTAAATGGCTTTTGCAGGAAGTGCACTCCGCTTTCCAAGACTCCGTGACGCACTATGGCGTCATCCGTGTAGCCGGACATGTATAGCGCCCGAAGTTCGGGCCTAGCTGGACAAAGGTTGTGAAACAACGTCCTTCCATCCATTTGCGGCAACACGACGTCGGTAAGCAACAAGTGAATCGCGCCTGAATGCGCCTTACAGATATCAATAGCTTCCTCGGGATGCTTTGCGGCCAGAGTTACGTATCCCAACGACATAAGCGCTTCGCTGGTATAGTCTCTGACGAATTCCTCGTCTTCGACCACCAAAATGGTTTCTCCTCCGCGGGCCGTAGCCGGCATGACCACAGTCTCGGAAAAGCGCTCAGCAGGCGTATCCGCCTGGGGAAAGTAAACCCTGAAAGTGGAGCCTCTTCCAGGCTCACTGTACACGGTCACATGACCCTGGTGTTGTTTGACTATACCGAAGACGGTTGAAAGCCCTAACCCTGTTCCCACTTCTTTTCCCTTCGTCGTAAAAAACGGCTCAAAGATGCGAGACCGGGTTTCCGCGTCCATTCCGATACCGTTGTCGCTGAACGCCAATGCTACGTAGCGTCCCGGTTTCTATCTCGGCGCAGCCCTGGACATAGGTTGCGTCCAAAACAGCATTGGCGGTCTCGATAGTCAGCTTCCCGCCCCCGTGCATTGCGTCACGCGGATTAACGGCAATATTCATGATGATCTGCCCGATCTGGTCCTGATCCGCCTTTACATGCGCCGGAGCTGCGCCGTATACGGTGAGTAGTTCGATGTCTTCACCCAGGAGGCGTTTGAGCATAATATCCATGTCCAGCAGGACATCGTTGAGATCTATTACCTTTAAAGACACAAAAAGAAGTGTTGTGTTGGTGGTGTGTTAAGGTAGGTATTTTTTGGGCAGGATTCATTTTTGGTTTCACTTTGCTTGCCAAGTCGTTTATAAACCGCTCTGGTCCTGCATTTGGAAAGCTTCGGCCATATCGGTGCTGGAAATGTGAGCATATCTCTGACTCATCATTATGGTTGTATGCCCCAAAGCCCGGGAAACGAGATGTAAGTTTCCGGTCTGCCTCTGCATTTTAGTCGCAAAAGTGTGTCGTAGATCGTGAAATCTAAATGCTCGTGTAATTCCCGCCATTTTCTTGGCTACGCCAAACCTGTTACTGATATCCCTATATGGCTTTCCTGTGAACGGGTTAACAAAGAAAAAACCTTCGGCGGAAGGGGTTATCGCCTTCAGGACTCCAAGTAGCTCGTCGGATATGTGGACATGATGCGTCTTGTCGCCTTTTTGGCGAATGGTTATTAATCTGTTATCAAGGTCAACCTCCGACAGGTTCAGGTTTAAAACATTGGTCCGTCGGAGGCCGGTTCGTAGGGCGCACAAAAGAATCGCATGTAAGCAAACAACCCTATTCCCATCATTAGGGACTTGATCGAGCGTCTTAGCCGCATCAAGAAGGGCAATTTCTTCGGGGCCGCTGAGGAACTCCGTCACTTTGTTGTCCATTCGGAACATCTTCACCTTGAACGGATTCTCGTGCTTTCTCATCGTAAAGGTCCATGCCGCCTTTCCGCAGGCGATATGTTGGTTGATAGTGCTCGGAGCATACCCAACACCCCGCAAATGAATCTGGAAGTCCTCGACCTGCTGTTGGGTTAGTTCAATAGCAGGAATGTCCCCGAAGCGTTCCAACATTGTCTGAAGCATCCGCTTCTGTGCCGGGTAATAGCTTCCGCCCTGCATCTTTTTCAGATATCGACTGAATACTTCTCTTAGGCTCAGCTTACTTTCTTTGTCGATAACCTGTGGAGAAGTGATTTTAGTCACCCATTTGGCATAAGCCCGGTCGATCTCGATTCTACTTCTTGATGTTCCCTTATACTTCTCGACCATTTTTTTTGGACCATTTGTGGTCGTTATGGTCTTTCTAAACCAAACATCATGATCGCTTGACCCACACTTACACTTGGGTTCCTTCTCTTGCCGGAAAGGTCTATCCTTACAAGTCCTACACCTTCTCAGAATACTCATGCATCCTCCTTTCATTGTTGAATATTAACATCTTCCACGTGCCCTTGAGAGTAGCACACGCGGATTTGAAGCGACCAGGGGTTCATATGCCGCTTCTGGTCATCACTTGCGATATTTTCCTGGATGCACATATATGATTTCATCTGAAACCGATGTCTGTCAACAAAAAAAAATACCTGAAAGTATCCATTCAGTTACGCGGGGTATGAGCCGTCCTGGGGGATCTTCTTAGGCAGCACGTGAGATTTTTTTCTCGCGTTTGAGCCTTGAGAGTAGTAGGTTCACTATACGGTCTATTACGGATTCAAGGTTCCTGTGTCATGGCGATAAACGGCTGCCCGGTCTGCCTCGAAAAGCAACGACGCATTGATGAACTTGTAGAGCAAGTCAAGGGTCTGCAAGCCAAGTTGCGCTATCAGGAGCGCAAAGTGGAGGATGGGCCATTCGGATCTTCCACTCCGTCGTCCAAAGTCCCGATTAAGCCGAACACGGAACCGAAGGAGAATAAACCCAGAGGAGGCCGGCCGGGTCACAAGGGTAACGGTCGGAAGAGCCACGACGAAGAAGCTGTTGACCGTTCGGTGGAAGTGGAACTGACAAGCGAAAATTGCCCGGAATGTGGCCGCCCGCTCGAAAACAAGGGATGGGCGGAGCGCAGCGTCGTAGACACCCCATCCAAAAGCCCGCAAAAGATCACCTTTCGCCTCGCCAAGAGATATTGCCGGCATTGTCGTCGCAATGTCACGGCGCAGCCCCGGGGAGTGCTGCCCAAAAGCCTTTATGGTAATCAGCTCATAGCCGACGCTGTCGAAATGCATTACCTCCACGGCGTTCCCATGGGGCGTATTAGCGAGTTTCTCGGCATCGGGGCGGGCAGCATTGGGCAGTTGTTCAAACGCTGCGCTGGTCTCTTTAAGGAAGTTTCGAACAAGCTCATCCCGGAATATCGCAAGGCGCCGGTCAAGCATGCGGATGAGACGAGTTGGCGGACCGATGGCAAAAACGGGTACGTTTGGTTATTCGCCACTCCGAAGCTGAGCGTTTTTCAATTCGGCAAGGGCCGCTCCGCCAAGGTCCCTCAGGCCGTCTTCGGCATGGACCCTTTGCCCGGCGTGCTGGTAGTGGACCGCTATGCGGCGTACAACAAAGTCCCCTGTGAGATTCAATACTGCTATGCCCATCTGCTGAGAGAGGTCCAGGATTTGGAGACGGAGTTTCCCGAGGAATCGGAAGTGGCGACATTCGTGGCCATAGCCGCCCCGCTCTTGTCTCTGGCAATGGCGCTGCGCCGTCAGCCTATATCCGATGATGAGTTTTACAGTCGGGCCGCCTCCCTTCGGGAGGATATCAAGAGCGTCATGGCCCTACCTGCGCTGCATTTGGGCATCCGTCGCATCCAGGACATCTTCAGAGCAAATGAGCGTCGGCTCTATCATTGGGCCGACAATAAAGCGGTTCCGGCGGACAACAATTTAGCTGAGAGAGATTTGAGGCCATCTGTGATCGCCAGGAAAGTGAGCTTCGGTTCGGTGACCGACGCGGGGGCGGAGGTCAGAAGCATTCTGACCACGATAGCGGTTACCATCAAGAAGCTGGGCGGGGAACCGGCGACTCAGATAAAGCTTGCCTTGGATCGTCTGGCCCTCGATCCGAAAGCGGATCCATACCTTCTCTTGTTTCCCTCGTTGAAACCTCCTTAATTTACCCTTCGACCTATCTTCACCACTGGGACTTTGGGGGAATCGGTGACTCAAGGGCCTTCCCGCGCCCATCGCAGACCGCGCGAAACTGAATGGTTACACCTGAAACCAAAGGCTTGGAGATTTTTAGGAAGAGCCTAAGTCCGCGAAACCGCGAGACTTCCAACACATAAAAGCCCCGCTTGGTCATTAACCTATTGAAATACGGCAACATATCTGTTTTAGACTAAATTTAACAAAGTTGAAAAAATATAATCCGGTTCTGGATTGCGTTTCAGGCTTTGTCGCAGGGACCCCTTCGACAAAGATTCCGTGGCCTTGAGGCCGCACTGGCATGATTATTTATTTGGCCCTATTATTGCTAGATGTCTTTTTTTTGACAAGGTAGCGCGCTAAAGGAGAGGTTTGGCATGGTTATTGATGGGCATGATGGTTGTTAATTTGCAATATGAATGCCTGGAGAAAATCTCCAGGCATAAGGTTTAAGGGTAAAAACTCCCACCTTGTGTGGCGTTACCGAGCCGCCCGGCCCTCTGATCGCATTGGGTCAAACCTCTGGGATTTCCACCACGAACCCGATCTTGCTGAATTGTCCTGCCTGTCCATTGCCCTTTTTCCGGCATTCGGATCCGCCCCGGCGCCGTAGGGAAGCATGGCCATGTGACGAACCGCAGTAATTTTCTCAGGGATCCACCGAACCTTTTTACCGCCCACAACCTCACCCTGCTTCTGAATAAAATCGTTAAATTTCGTGTCTGGGTGAGATCGAGTCACTTGCATGTTGACGCCGATGCTGCCCGAACGGATCGCTCCGCTTTGCAGGCCGATAGCCGCCTTGGGGTCGAATTCAGGATTGATGACGACCTGTGCGTTGACACCCGGCGCAATATCCGTTGAGTCTTCCCACCTAGCGTTGCTGAGATGACCGGCAATGTCCTTTGAATCATCGCTGTGATTCCAGGTAACATCGGGCCTGATACTGTTGATCAAACCAATAGCCTGCCTGATAACGGCCCCCCCATTGTCGGAGTAGTCCAGTAATTGAGGATGACTAAAGGCCGTTCGTGGCCACGCTTCTATAGCGGATATGAGTCGCCAGTTGTCACGAACAAGGCCGTCAGCGCTTGGGATAATCGATGTGCTCGAATTGGAGCCGTTGTTTACGATGAGTTTACCCCTCTGTGATGGATGACCGATGATGCAGTCGAAGGAATAAATCTCAGCTCCGTTTGTAACCTTCATTTCGGGCCTGTTTTCGGCGTTGAAGAGCTTAACGCTCGATCCCCTACTCGGACCAAACTTCTCTCTCTCTTCAGCTTCGATCCGTTCGGCCACTGTGCCGCCCTGGAGTTTCTGCAAATAGGTCCGTAGCGCCACAAAAACCTTGTCCTTGCCTCGAATCTGAGCCAACTTGTTGTAAATCTCAGCCGGTAATTCATATTGAATCGGTTCGCCTGCCGGGCCGGAATTCCAGTTGAAAAAATCCAGTGTCGGCGGCCCAATTAAATCATATCCCTCAATCGCCGCGATCAAGTGAGCGCGGAAGTCTTTTCCAAAGGGCAAAAGTGCGGCTTTGAGCCGTTCAGGGATACGGCAAACTATGGGAACATTGCTCGATTTCATAAGGACATCTCCTTTGATTTTTCGGCTGAACCGGCGTCCATGACGCCGCTGTTATAGATATGAGCCTCCGGCTTCAGATCCTTTTTATAGACGGGCTCATGTCGAGCTTGTCTCCATTTCGTGAAATAAAGGTCCAAGCAGTCCAGCAGCGGGTCCGCGCTCCAGATGCTCAAAAGTTTGTTATAAACAGCCCTCGGCAGTTCGACTTGATACACTTTGTGGTCCAGCGTGCAGACATCACTAAGCCGGGTATGATCGAATTCACGATCAGAATAAGCCTTTATGGCCTCAACGGCATGCTGGCTTAATGTCCTTCCATCGGATGTTAGGGCGGAAGCCCGGCCCTCTGGATACAAAAAAGTTATGAATTCGGTCGCCGTGACAGGCGCCGTAGGCTTGGTCAACATTTTTTTACCTCCAAAACCCGTTTTCTTTGATGTAAAGCCTTATCGCCCGGCGAATGAAAGACGCTCGTCCATTCGCATCACTCTCCGGAGGAAGTAAAGGGAGAATGTCGGCGGGAACACTCCAGCTTATCTGAGTTTCAGCGCCCACACATCTGTAAGGATGCCGTGTTTTGGGATGGAGTTCGCCACCATCAGCCGGAGCTTTGCCTTCCGCCTTCGACTTCGCCAGATGCTTTATGGCCAACACCAAATTGTCGTCGGTCTTTCCCGGTAAGGATCGAAACCGCCGCCAATCGTCGTCACTGATGTCAAAGTCGATTTTCTCAGGGAGTATCCGCTTTCCCTGTTTTTGGGCTTCGGCAAGGAGATTGAAGCCAAGACAGCTCAAATATTCTCGAAAACACTTCTTGATGAATTTGTGACAGGCAGGCGTTGGCTTCAAGAGAGACCGCAGGTCACTTGGTATCTGCCAGCTATGGATTCCGCCTTCTCTCCCATAGCTCCCATCATCCCAGCCGGTTCCGTCATCTCTTTCGATAACGGCGAAGATGTTTTGTCCAGCTTTCTCCGTCTTCCGTATCTTATTCCTCACCGCTACAGCTAGTTGCTCGTCAACGCCACCCAGGCTTAATAGAGCCTTTTCTTCGAGGTCACTCAAATATACCTCGTAGATGTTCGAGACGTGCGAGACATTCGCAGCGACCGACTCATTACTCGTTACCTTGTCAGATTCCATGTGTAACAACCTCGTTATGACTTTCATGACCTGATGCGGTTTTAGTAAGGCTCTCGCTAGCACTTGCTCGTTCTTTCTCACCTTCCTTTTTTTGATCTTTGGTTAATTCCTTCTCATGCTTTGATGGTGTAGCTGTCATATGACCGTTTACCATACGCCCGGTCAGCTCCAGGAATTTTCGGAAATCACGGCGCCGGTTTACGTTTTGCCGGGCGCCCGTTTGTGGATGCTTGAGTGGCAATACCGAATCTAACGCCTCTCGCAGATCCCACCCCCGCTCTACAAGCCTCCAAACTCGTGCAAACTTCTTGCGCTTTTCTTCTTGCATGTATATTCTCCCAAATTTCAACTTAACCTACCTTGTGAATCGAACATTCCCATTAACCGACTAGGTAAAGTGTAGCGCTCCAATACAAACAAATCAAGTTTTTTATGACGACAAAATGATGATTTCTTGAAGATGTTTCAGAGCTTAGGAACTTTCGGAAAGATATAAGAATCCCGCGAATTGTGACAAGCGACAAAGTGAAATGTGGTAAATACAATTAACAGTACACACTATACCGTTTACATTACACTGAACCCATACATCGGTTATTTACCGTGAAGGTGTTTTTCTTCTTGACAAAGGCTAAGGCAGTGAGTTATGGGGCCGCCAGCCAAGGTTTTTAGCGCGCTGCCGGACTCATCGGACGGTTTAGGCAAAAAAAATATTCGACAGAATGCGTTGATACCACTAAAACCCCTTAATCGCCTCCACACCGGCTCTGATACTTACTTCAGGGGATGTTTAAGCCTCTCCAAAATACCTTTATTTTTTTTGCTTGTAACTAACGGATAACATTCGCGGAAATAGTTTGTTTCCTAAATGACGAAAAAAAGATTTGCCGCGAATTGGCTGATTATATGGGGGAATCGTATCTGGTTTTTATTGACTTCCTGAAATCGGCGCGGAATAATGTATATAAGATGTTAGCTCGAATATAGAGGAGTACCATGGAGCAACAAATTTTTATCACTATAGCGCAGGCCGCGAGTCTTTTCGGGGTAAGTGGGCAGACCATCAGGCGGCTTTGTTGGGACGGCCAGCTTAGACATGTCACAATGCCGTCGCCGTCCGGCAAGGGGGGTAGGCAACTGATCAACAAAAAGGAACTACTGGCGCTTTTTGAAAGCTATTCCACTGGACCGATCCGCACCAAACAGTCCGACGATCAAGAGCAAACACAGGTTCAACAGCCGCAGGCTGTTCGCCGGGGGAGAGGAAGGCCACGCAAGAATGGCGCAGGCGCTCCAGCTCTTTAGTGAAAAGAAGATAAAAAAGATATTTTTACAGGAGAATGACCATGGGGATACTTCCCAAAGACGACAATGGTTCTCTGCGGTTCCTGCATATAGGAAAAGCATCCTTCCCTCTACAGAGAAAAGACGACACCTTAACGATAAATGGGAAAGTGCTTTTCCTTATGGCGGGGCTCAAAGAAAATTCCAGTAAGGATTTGCTGAGCTTCGCAAGAGCAACAGGGAGTTGTGAGCGCTTCGTTGACAATGACCGGACTCGTGTAGTCTGGGCGCGTGGTATAGGCGTAGACCTGGAGTCCGCTGAGTTTGGACTTTTCGACGCAATCATGGTCACCGGCATAATAGGACAGCGAGCCCGGCCTGCGTTCATGGCTTTATTGGGTGCTGCAAAGGGCTACAGCGACCAAGTGTTGGACGTCCTGCGGCTGACGGGAACGGCCCCGGCGCCCACATTATCCCCTGAAGGATCGGAAAAAGTAGAGGAATGCGCTGCTGCTTAGCCATAGGAAAGGCGAAAGCGTAACAAAACACACCGTGACACACTGACAGACTGGGCGAAAATCAGGACGAGGATGAACCAAGAAACCAAGAACGCGTTGAAATAGCGCCAGTTTTTACCCACTGCTGGCGCTATTCCGGAAGCCGGAAAACCAGACAGAGACTCTACAAAATCTGAACGAGCAAGCGAGCAAGGAAGAAACCAATGAATCAAGTCATCGCACAATTTCCGGAGCTTAAACGGAAAAAGCCGACTCTGGACGGAATCGGCTTACTTTCATGCCCGATTCGGGTAGCCTTCCCGAACGGGTTAAATGGTTTAAAATATTATGGATACAATAAACAACAGCGTAGATCCTGTCAAGAAAAATGATGAGCGGAATGTAACCATTCAGTTTCGCGCGGTCTGCGATGGGCGCGGGAAGGCCCTTGAGTCACCGATTCCCCCAAAGTCCCAGTGGTGAAGATAGGTCGAAGGGTAAATTAAGGAGGTTTCAACGAGGGAAACAAGAGAAGGTATGGATCCGCTTTCGGATCGAGGGCCAGACGATCCAAGGCAAGCTTTATCTGAGTCGCCGGTTCCCCGCCCAGCTTCTTGATGGTAACCGCTATCGTGGTCAGAATGCTTCTGACCTCCGCCCCGCGTCGGTCACCGAACCGAAGCTCACTTTCCTGGCGATCACAGATGGCCTCAAATCTCTCTCAGCTAAATTGTTGTCCGCCGGAACCGCTTTATTGTCGGCCCAATGATAGAGCCGACGCTCATTTGCTCTGAAGATGTCCTGGATGCGACGGATGCCCAAATGCAGCGCAGGTAGGGCCATGACGCTCTTGATATCCTCCCGAAGGGAGGCGGCCCGACTGTAAAACTCATCATCGGATATAGGCTGACGGCGCAGCGCCATTGCCAGAGACAAGAGCGGGGCGGCTATGGCCACGAATGTCGCCACTTCCGATTCCTCGGGAAACTCCGTCTCCAAATCCTGGACCTCTCTCAGCAGATGGGCATAGCAGTATTGAATCTCACAGGGGACTTTGTTGTACGCCGCATAGCGGTCCACTACCAGCACGCCGGGCAAAGGGTCCATGCCGAAGACGGCCTGAGGGACCTTGGCGGAGCGGCCCTTGCCGAATTGAAAAACGCTCAGCTTCGGAGTGGCGAATAACCAAACGTACCCGTTTTTGCCATCGGTCCGCCAACTCGTCTCATCCGCATGCTTGACCGGCGCCTTGCGATATTCCGGGATGAGCTTGTTCGAAACTTCCTTAAAGAGACCAGCGCAGCGTTTGAACAACTGCCCAATGCTGCCCGCCCCGATGCCGAGAAACTCGCTAATACGCCCCATGGGAACGCCGTGGAGGTAATGCATTTCGACAGCGTCGGCTATGAGCTGATTACCATAAAGGCTTTTGGGCAGCACTCCCCGGGGCTGCGCCGTGACATTGCGACGACAATGCCGGCAATATCTCTTGGCGAGGCGAAAGGTGATCTTTTGCGGGCTTTTGGATGGGGTGTCTACGACGCTGCGCTCCGCCCATCCCTTGTTTTCGAGCGGGCGGCCACATTCCGGGCAATTTTCGCTTGTCAGTTCCACTTCCACCGAACGGTCAACAGCTTCTTCGTCGTGGCTCTTCCGACCGTTACCCTTGTGACCCGGCCGGCCTCCTCTGGGTTTATTCTCCTTCGGTTCCGTGTTCGGCTTAATCGGGACTTTAGACGACGGAGTGGAAGATCCGAATGGCCCATCCTCCACTTTGCGCTCCTGATAGCGCAACTTGGCTTGCAGACCCTTGACTTGCTCTACAAGTTCATCAATGCGTCGTTGCTTTTCGAGGCAGACCGGGCAGCCGTTTATCGCCATGACACAGGAACCTTGAATCCGTAATAGACCGTATAGTGAACCTACCACTCTCAAGGCTCAAACGCGAGAAAAAAATCTCACGTGCTGCCTAAGAAGATCCCCCAGGACGGCTCATACCCCGCGTAACTGAATGGATACAGCGGAATGAAGAAAAATTCGATTCACAGCAGCCGAATCTTCAGGTTTTGGAAGGCGGTCTTGTGGACGGGGCCGTTGCCGCCGTTGATGACGGACAAGGGCGAAATACCAAAAAGCCGGAAGTCCTGCTGGACTGGTCTTTTGATGTTGTCTTGGAATCTCACGTCAAAGATGTGTTTTACCACCAAGACGTTCTCCCTTTATTCCAAAGGGCTTTTTCAGACAATTGCCTTCCGGATGGCTCATATACGTGTCCGCAATGCGGCGGACCGCTTACAATAAATCACGATCAGGCTCGCTGCAATGGGACCTGTAAACCGAAGCCGGGAAAAAAATTAACGTTATTCAGCTATTTCGACCTTTATATCCTCGCATCCGGTAAAGGAGGCGAAAAGCCGCTCAAATTTTATTCGGCTCTTTACCAACTGGCAGCCCGCCGCAGCTGGGTTATTTCCCATAGTGCGCTAAAGGAAGACCAAGACAACCTCCGTCGTTCTGTAGAATACGCCTTCGGTTACATGAAATCGGGGTTCTGGCCCGTGCTAAATCACCGTGTTGTGAACGGCGCATGCACCTGCAAAGAGCGTGAAACGTGCGGCACTCCCGGAAAACACCCCCTTGTGACGGCCTGGCAACGTGAGCCCCCCACCAAACAATCAATTTTGGCGCAGTTTTCGGCCCAAAACATGGCGAATATTGGCCTAGCGTTAGGGAGTAAGCGCGGTTTTCTGGTTTTGGATATAGATGGAGAGATAGGCGAAGATTCGCTTCTGGAACTTCAATTCAAATATGGAGACCTCCCGGAAACCGTGACCGCTCACACGGGCGGCGGCGGGAGACATTTATGGTTTCATTGGCCCCCCGGAGCAGAGATACGCGGCAATTCAAGCATTATAGGCGAGAAAGTGGATATTCGGGCCGAAGACAATCAAGTTATCGTAGAGCCCAGTATCCATGCGAGCGGGAACCCTTACCGCTGGGATAAAACCTATCACCCGGATTGCTTTCAAATAGCTGCGATGCCCGACGAGTGGGTAGAAGCATTGAAGAACGCACGCAAAGCCCCGGCTAAAGGTCCGGGCGGCGAAAACCTGTCCGCCTGTGACTTTGCCGATGTCCTTAATGGCGTTCCTGACGGCCAAAAGGGAGACACTATAAGTCGCTGGGGACTCAGTAAACGTGTCCGAGGGAACACCGCTCAGGAGGTGGAACTATTGGTCCGGAGCTGCGCTGCGCACTGTGACACTCCGTTCGAAGAATCAAGAATTGCCAGTACTTTGAAATCCATTGAAAGGAAATATCAGGAGATAGAAGAAAAGAAATCCGACAAGAAAACAGCTCTGGAAGACGCCAATAAGCTTCTTGAGAACTTTGAGGCCCAATATAAAGCCGACCCTGGTTGGGCATTTAAGAAAGAAACGCTTGCGGCTATTAAGACGGTCCAAGCAGCTCGTGGAGAAGATTGGGGCCGACTCCTTCCGATTTTTAAGCGACTAAGCCTGAAGCTTGAGATCAAGAAGGCTTTGAACGGACTTCGTATCGCAGATGATAATCCGCCGCCCATCTTCACCGTTGCTAAAATATTCGAGACGGTGGCTCCAGCGCTTCAGCTTCCAGACGGGTGCGACAAGTTTGTTCTGCCTGGAACCTTTGGCATCGCCAATGAAGGGACGATCTTCCTCAAATCGGACGAGAATAAGAACCTTGTAGTGACTCCGGTTTGCCCAACGTGGATTCTTGTCACAAAGCAATTCAGCGATATCCACACCGGCGAAGAAAAAGTCGAGCTTACCTGGTTTGACCATCAGCGGGTATACTGGCGAAGTATCATCGCTCCCCGCTCCAACGTTGTGGATTCAAGCGCCCTAGTCAAGTTGGCCGACCAAGGTTGTCCATCGAGCTCCTCAGTAAAGGGATTATTGGCCCGTTTTCTGTTTGAGTTCCTCATGCAGAACGAACAAGAAATTCCGGTCGAGCGAATTTCTTCGGTCATGGGCTGGATTGTCCCCGGCAAATCCTTCCTATGTGGAAATGAGTTGATTTGTTGTGACGGCCAAGAGCAAGTGACCTTCCAGGGACTGGACGCAGGCAATAACCAGCTTGCCAAAGGGTTTGTTGAAAGCGGAGATTATGACGCCTGGGCGGAAGGCCTAAAACCAGCGATGGTCTATCCGCACGCCAGATGCGCCTTGTATGCGTCATTTGCGGCAATTCTGGTCGAACTTTTGAACACCGATAACGTGGTTATAGACTTCTCCCACGACTCGTCCACCGGCAAAACAACGCTTCTTGAAGTCGGCGCCTCGGTTTGGGGCAATCCGCGAAAGGAATCACTAAATCCGGTCCCCCAAACATGGGACTCGACCAGAATCGCTCTGGAGGGAACCTGCGCGACCCTGCGTAATCTCCCGGCTATTTTTGATGATACGAAGAACCTGGCTCGCAACGCCGACTTGGGGAATATGGTTTATGGTCTCGCCAGCGGTCAAGGGCGAGGGCGCGGAAGTAAACAAGGGCAGCGGGCCTCTCTACATTGGCGAACTGTTATTCTCAGTTCAGGAGAGGCGCCCTTAACTTCATTCGCTCAGCATGCCGGAACACGAGCCAGGGTCCTCAGTATCACCGGTCCGCCATTCGGGGAAGGTAACACTAAGGAAACCGGCCAATTAGTCGGTGACATCAAGATTGGTATCTATGAAAATTACGGCCACGCCGGACGTCGGTTTGTGAAATGGCTGATTGGCAATTATCACCGGCTCAAGGAGTTCAAGGACCGCCTCAAGGCCAAAGAGGTTAGTTTTCCATCCAGCAACGCAATCTCAGGGCGCTTGGCCAAGAGCATGGCTCTTATTAGCGTTGCGGGCGAACTGGCTCACGAAGCGCTAGGTCTACCGTGGGCTTTCGATGATCCGTGCCTGAAATTCTGGGACCGGATTTCACAAGAGTCCGAAGATGCCCCGATTTATATTCGATCGCTTCAAGATTTATACGATTACTGCCTTTCCCACCGCGAAGACTTTTTGTTATCGGGTGAGCCATATGGGGGGGGGGACCAAAATCGACACAATCCACGCAATGGTTGGCTCGGACGCTGGGATTCGTCCGAGAGCTGGAGAACTATTGATTTTATTCCCCAGCAGCTCACAAGAATCTTAACGGAGCTTGGCTATAATCCGATTGAAGCCCTCACCGGCTTTAAGGAGCATGGGTGTTTGGACCTTCCGGAATCTCAAAAAAAGCGGTTCGATGCTCCCAAGAGTTTTAATGGAAAACTTTATCGAGTGACCCCAGTCCGACGAGAGGCCCTGGAGTGTCCTCAAGAATTAGAAGAACCTGCAACGACCACAACCGAAGTTGTCGCCTCTGCCGAACACCCTGTCCAATTCGATCCGGTTTGTGTTTCATGCCCGGCTTGTTTGGTCTGCAATCTTGAGGCTCGGTTTTCGGCTGGCGAGGACATCAATGGTCATTGCCTGCGCTTTACCTGGATGCCGCAAATAACACATTCATTGCCGGACGCTGAATTTGAGCCGTGTAATGAAATTATCACTGCTAGAGGACCAGGGTTTGACTTGGCGAATCTGCCGGACGACGATTTTCAGTCCGAGGCTTTTTAGGCTTACCGACTTGGTAAGCTCTGGTAAGCTTTTGGTAAGCCTATAAGATATCCATATTATTAGTATAAAGAGTTAAATATAAGAGAGCTTACCAACTTACCATAAATATGTACTCTCGTATGAGATTAATTTAAAAACGTCGCAGTTGTTCGTTTACCCGACTGCAAAAAAAACTTTTTTTATAGGGTATGTATCTCCACAAAATTTGGTAAGCCCCCCCTCGACACCCTTTTATGTCATGGAATCCATAACATAGGCGGATGGAAGGCTTACCAAACTTACCAAATCGACAGTGGTAAGTCTGGTTGAGACAAGAAATGGTAACCGGTAACTCGACTCCGAACCCCAAAAACGAGGGTCACCGACCTAATCCAAAACAAAAGGAGCTTTTACGATGAATACACAAACCTCTTCCACCCCAACGGTAACCGATTGGCAAAAACAGGCTCATAACCGAAACCCTAATGGCCGCGAAATATGGCTTAAGGACGGCGATAACGACAACCTTTATGCAATCTACTCGTGCCCTAGATGCAATGAGTTCCATTATCACCTGATCGGGTCTATCGAGTTATCCACACCCCAAATTCAAGCCAAACTTCGCCATATGCCCTCCGTTTGTCCTCATGAGCCTGGGAGGGTTTACAATTTCGATCAAACGCCGTTCGGCCCATTCCGGGTAGAAGATGAATTCGACTGGGCTAAAGAGGAAGCCAAGAAGCGGATAGCGAATCTGGACAAGGTCATGAGCTTTTTGTTCAGTTATCAACAGGAGCTTCCAAAACTATATCCACGGACGCCGGTGTCGCCGGCCACGGTTCGATTTCTAATGCGGCAGTGAAATAGGAGCCTTCGCCTATGAACCAACAACATTTTTGCCGCCGATGCGGACATTGGCATGGGCCTTCACTCGACAATTCCGTCTGTGACCGGTTCAAAGCCCTGGAAAAATCTGAGGATGAAGAGCCGATAAAATGGTCTCAAGTCCTGGCGCCGAAGGCTTCGCCTCTGCTGAGTGATGGAATCCGGGAGAGGCTACGCCTTTTTGTCATTCGGCTGATAGATGGATTGCAGAAGCTCGAAACATGGCTTCGTCATGATAAGAAGGCGGCAAGAAAAAGGACACGGGAAAGGTAAGGGTGCGCGGAAAAGTAGAGTCGTCTAGAGTGGTTGTGAGGGACATTCTCGCACGAGTTAACATAATATCTACTTTTTCTCGCGCGCCAAAATAATGCGCCCTTGAATTTTCGCGGTTGAATGAAAATAACTCACATTTTCGGACACCTACTGTCAACTTACTTTACAGTGAATGTCCGAGTTTTGCGACACTTTCACTCTCGAAACAATTGCAATTTGCACCTATTTTTGCTTGACTTGCGTGTCGTTTTGCAATACCATTTTTTGTAACAAAGGTCCTCCCTTTGTTAGGGTTGAAAAAGACATTGATTTGTCCTAATAAACGCCGGACACGGACCCGGCGTTTATTAGTTCTGGTTTACAAGCTCAGGGCTCAGTATTCCGTTTCTCCTTGATAGTGGCTTGAGTCCTGATTCCGTCTCGCTTTTCCGCTTCCAAGACATACCTAAAAGATATACGTGGTTTCCACGTATCAATTGACGACTGCTACCAAACCTGATACCAAGCAATGACACTACCGATCTAATGCCGCCTAGAAGCCGCTTACAATTTCCGCCGCTAAGATTCCATATCCGGACGGCCGCAGTTTCCGTTCATATCGAGTGGAAACCATTTCTTTGTCGCACGGTCCCCTGCGACAAAGGACAATGTCGGTTTAAGTGGCTCCAGGTATATAGCTTCGATGTTTTCAGTGATCAATTTGAAGATTCTAAAGGTATACCGTCCAAGGCCCCCCCAGGGGCCGCAAGGTGGGGGGCCGGGGGCGCGCGGGGGAGTTCCCACTCTCAAAAATTTTCATTTTTTTGAAAAAGTTGCCTTGTCGTGTTTGTGATGGAATGCTGGATAGTTACATATGAATGGCATTAAATTGGTTTTTGGGCTGGTTTGGAGGTGTTTATGAGGTAATTTCGTGACCTTATGGCTTAGGTGATGCGGAGGGTAGAACGTGCAATAAGGTTTTGCATTATTCCGCTTGCAAAACGGAGGTAGTTTGCGATAATCAATCGGTTGCGCCCTCCTTTTGAAGTGCGGTTGACTGAGGGGTAATGGATACAGTAAACTGTGGTAGGCGACAACATGCAACCATAGTCCTCAAGCCCAGAACAAAAACGGCTTAAGGGTGGCAAATGGCTGAAGCGGAAATTGCTCTACTTAATCACAAAGTACCGAACGCCTATCATGGAACCAGCTGGATATCGGCAAAAAAAATAACCTCTGAAGGGTTCAAGATAAGCCGGTACTCGTGGATCATATATGGGTGATGGAGTTTATTTTTACGAGGGATCATTAATACTTGCACGAAATCACGTTTCTTAATAGAAAGCGGCAAAAGCAATACGGGATCCTTAAAGCGACCATAGAGCTTGGGAGGTGTTTGGATTTAAATACGCCAGAGCATTGCGGGATATTACAGGATACACGCGCTGCTCTTATAAATAGGGTCGAAGACCCAGACGACCTTACAGACGCGTTTATCATCAACTGGTTCGCTAGCAATGTTGAACTCGATACGGTTAGATGGACGATGACTCCGGAACGAAGCCGGGAGATTTATCCTAAATCCAGAATTCGTGGTAATGAACCCATGATCTGCGTTAGGAATGTCGCTAATATTTCCGAAATTTCGCTGATAGAGGAAGAACGAAAATGAAAACGACCAGGGCTCAAATGAAAGAAGCAATAGAGACTTTGATCAATAGCATGACCAAAGAAGAAATGGCTAAGTCTCTGGAGGATGCTGGACTTTCATTTTATAAAAATATTAAGGTTCCGATATTTAGTCATGAAACAGGGCTAATGCAACAAAAATCTTTTTGGCCTGATTTGGATTCGCAGGGATTTGTGGCAATCACGCTGAGTGCGCAGGTAACTGCAAGCTATACTAACCTGTGGTTGACCAACGAGCGAGTTGATGTAAATGCCCCTAAGAAAACAACCTCATTAGTGTGTGGCTGTTTTTTCGCGGGAAACGTTATGACAAAAGAGGACTTATTTGAGTACAAATTGGCTGCTTAATGGGTAGAAGAAATGAAAGACATTGATCCAGATGCCCCCAAAAAACACCCAATACAGCTCATGTATTTGGGTGTTAGAGAACTCTTCATAAGATCCAACGTTCCACCCGACCCGATGTTGGGGATGGATGAGAAAAGTTGTTCTTATACAATAGCCTGCCCTAGTGTCTACAATCCATCCGAAGAGATTTTTACGGTTTCTGTGAAAATGGAAGTAGGAACGGGTGATAAGGAGGCATCGGATCCCTTTTCAATGAAAATTGAATTAGTTGGTTATTTTTCTGTAGATACAAGTCAATTTCCTGCTGAACATGTCATCGATTGGGCTCAAAAAGGAGCAATGTTTGTCTTTTCACCATTCTTGAGAGAGCATGCGTATGCTCTCTCATCCAGAAGCGGGTTTAAACCTATGATCCTCCCCTTGTTAGAGGTTCCTACAATTAGAGTTGAAAAACCTAAGAGAAGAAAGAAAACTGAATGAAGCCTATTGCCGTCATCTTGGCCTTTCTAGGTGCGCCCTAGCTTTTACCTTTTTCTCTCCCTGCACCCGCAAGAACATTCCTGTGTTGACAAAACCGAGTTCACCAGTGATCCTCTTCGTCTAACGTTAAACACCATAAAAAAACCCATGACGCCTGTCAGTAAGAGCGTTATGGGTATCGTAAGGAGATCCTCGAATCAACTCTATGGTAACCGGTTGTGGGGGTGTTGGTCAAGGGGCTTGCCGTGGTCGCGGTCAGCGCCAAGAATAGCCCAGGCCGACGACTACGGCCGACAATAGCAGACCTACTCCGAACGCAAGAGACGCCCATTTTGTCCAGTTTGGAAAGCGTAGTGAAGGCGGGGCGGAAAGTGTGGACATGCTCACGATTATCAAGAAGACGCCCAGGGCCGCATTGCAGGACACTCTAACCCATTCTCGGGCGATGAGGCCGCCCAAACCGAGCAACCCCAATGCCGTAAATACAGCGCTGAATAACAGAAGTATGGCCATTGCCGGGATACTCCTGTGTTTTATAAAAACCAGCACAGCCGCAATGGCTAAGGCTCCTCCGAAAAACATGTTTATCAGGGCTTCGAAGTGTTCCTCCAATAGATCCATTCGCTTGCTCCTTTGCGAGCCGCTCTACGATAAATCGGATTTGCTTTCAGTTAAGAAATTTGTCACCTGATCGGGCATTCCGTTCCGTTGCCCCGTTCAACTCTTCGAGGTTAAAATAGCGGATGGACGACCCGAAGGTTTCGTATCGATACCATCCGTAATACTGTTTTTACAGCACTTTTTGTCGGCGATATGCCGAGAAATACCAGAATTACAGCACTTTTCGTCAAACTCGTCTTCAGATACTTTCCTCCCGATGTGGGGGAAATATTGAAATGATCACTTACATGTCGTCGAATCGGCGAAAGGCTGAATATCATTAAGGAAGTGTATTTCGCCAATAATCGCTCTTAGTTAGAACCAGATTCTAACCGGCGGATATCATGACCGAAACCGACTTACCCAATGATTATCAGCGTCTAGAACTAGCTTCTAGACAACGGATATTACAACCGAAATCTAATTCACCAACGATTTTATTGTTGTATCCAAATCGGATAATGGCCGGATATTATTGCGTAAACCTAATTCTCCAATGATCACTTGCATATCGCCGAATAGGCGAACGGCCGGAGATCATTAAAGAATTCTTTCTTAACCCTTCGGGGACTCGCTCTCCTGGCTGTGAATGAGGGCTCGTTTATCTGTTGGTCCGGGCAAAACCATATGGTAGGAATGAACTTGATTCAGAGCCCTCTTTTCGATTATTGCCGATTAGTGGGAGATAGGTCAAGGCATTTCCATGCCCGGACCTATTTTGGATTAAAGTTTTCTATTTGTCCTGGAGGCTATTCTTCAAGATTCACGAATGCAATGTGCGTCCAAAATTCTGCGCCGGTTCCGACATCTCTAACCCTCATTGCGCCGAAATACTTTGATTGTCGGTCCAGCGTGGGCGGGTCAAGAATCAACAGTTTTCGATTGTCGCCCTTAAAAACTGAGATATGGCCTGAGTCAATAAGCGCCGTCACTGCTTTCGCTACGCTTTTTTCTCCCCCGTGAGCATCTGCGTTGTTTAAAATGGCGACATCGTCAACAGATTGAAAGACGTAAAGAGCTTCTTTTGAGGTGCAAACCTGAGCCGAGGCCGTTTGTGCGATAAGAAGAAAAACGCTTGTTGTTAGAATTGAGGCTATTGTCGCTTCGTGCCGGAAAAGTCTGTTTAGTTTCACGGAACCCCCCATTACCTAATCAGGCTACCTCCCAGGAACCCCGACCAAAGATCGCTTGTTCTCGGTTCGGCGTCCCCGCTGGGTGCGGGCTTTTTGTCAAATGGTTGGTCGGAACATATACTGGTCAGGCATTAATCGAGGTCCACAACCTCTCCACCCCTCACGCCGAGTTTCCAACATTTCATGTTGGGATTCTTGATCTCCCAGCGCATCAGGACTCCGTCTTTGAACGGATCTGCGATTTCCAGATCCTCTGGAATGGTCTGCCGGACGTAAAAGCAGTCCTCTACCTGGAGCCCTTCGGGTGTTTTAGTGAATTGTGGGTAATTATAGGCCTCAATGAGAGTGATTTTGTCGGCGGGAACGCCAGCGCCCCGGAGTTTAGCTATTTCCGTGGAGCGGTTTGCGCCGACAGCGGTCAGAAGCAATTCAAGCTCATCTTTCAAGGACAGTTCCGAGTTTGGCATGCGAGTCCCCCTTCTGAGCCGATTTTGCGCCAGAGGCACCGGGTTTGGCAAGTTTTTTTTGAACCGCAAATAAAAATACCCCATGACTCACGGTATAGAATTTGTCATGGGGTTACATCGAAGCTTTTCCCTAATTCTCGGTTAAGTTAAACGCATGTGAAGCGACCGGTCAAGGAAATAAAAAAGCTCCATATTTGTTTGAGCAAAAGCGGGGGGTAAGATGCTCAGGAGTAGTAAGCTGATATGGAGCTTTGAGACAATTATTAGCGGCTTTGAGAGCCGATGTCAATGGAAAAGGGGTGCACTTTGAGTTCACCCCTTTGAAAGAATGGTTTCCCGAACGAGTTCCTTCTATGCGGTCGCGGTTATATTATCCCCTCCATCACCGAATCCTCAGTATCGCGCCTAATGTCCCTAGCTAAATCCTTCCTTCCAAGTTGCTCGGCCATCCGGGCCGCTTTCTCCATCCGCAGTTGCCATAACTTGGCATGGCCGCAATTGGTGATTGCATGCGCTATTTGATGAATGAGAACTGTGCGCAAACTTCCAATATCTTCCGACTCGATGACCTTGATTGTCTTAGATTCTTGATTGCAGACCCCATAGGCGCCGTCCAAATCTTTCTCGATCACCAAGCGCCAATGGCCATTTCTATCCCACCCAGGGAAAAAGGTTTCTCTCACATACTTAAACTCTTCGAGATAAGCGCTGAACATCTTGCTCCCAGGTATTGAGGTTCACTGCGAGTCGGTCTTTTAGTTAGCCCTGGAGCCTAGTTTATCATTTCTTACCAGCGTAGCCAAGGTGACCGATTCTTCTATAAAGGAAAATAAAATAGGGCGAACTTGCGTTCGCCCCATGATAGGTCGTGGTTTCGGTTTTCCTGATCACTCACAGAGTTAATAATCGCACAGGACTGCCCTCAGAGCAAATTTAAGCGTTTTTGGCTTTCTTGGCGTCCAGATACTCATTCAGCTCCTTTTTGCTCAGCAGTTTGCCTGTGCCGAAGTCTTTTACAGGAAACCTTATACTCCCGCCATTTGATCCGAATTCGATCTTATAAGGCAGGCTGCGATTGTATTTCCATTCGGAGATTAACCCCATGAGTCTGTTCATCAAGTCGCGTTCGGTATTCTTCTTGCGGATATCAGAGATGAACTTGGCATGGATAAGACATGCTTCCGGTCTTTCCTCTGTGGTGTATTCTTGAATTTTTAGCTTTGGCGTCGGGTCTCCATGTTGCAGGTCAAATATTGCCGAGACACAATCGGAATAATAGTGTTGCGCCTGTTCCGGTATGGTTCGGGCCTGGACAACGGCATTGTGGTGCAAAAGGTCATAACAGTTAGAGCGTAGAGTGTGCGCCCATGGGCGCTTGGATAGCGAGCAAATCAGTGCGAAAGCCTTGACGCTGATTAATGTCCTCTCGGCGGAAAGATTACCGTCTTTTTGGAACCGTAACAAGATATCCGTCCTGGTGAATTTTGAGCGGTTGGCGGCGTCCAAAATGATTTCTGTGGGGTTTTCGTGGCAGTCCCGACCTAGAAGGCGTTTCCGCTTCTCTGAGGGTGATATAAGGTTCCTCCTCGACCAGGCGGTAACTCAGGTCGGAATATTCCTGAATTTCGCTCCCGAGTAACAGCACTTCATCCAAGAGAGTCTGAGCTTCGACGGCCTTCTCGGCCAAAGATTTGGCTTCCGGGGTTCCCATGAGCCAGCACAAACGGACCATTCCTGATAGATTCAACCAATAAGCGGTTCCTCCGGTTGCGGCGTCTGAAGGAATTATTGCATCGTGGGGATGTAACGACTCTCTGGAGTCCTCAATTTCCATGTCAGGCCCGAATTTGGCCGGATGGTCAACGCATAACCGTTGGAGTTTGACGAGGCCCCCCTCTTTTCCCTCAGTATCCACGTTATTGGCGGTGACGTTTTCCGCATCAGGGCTTTCGCCTGACAAGAATCTTTGGATCTCTTCGAGATAAAAATTGCAACCACGCTCATAATCGAGGTTGTTCGGAATAAGATTGATTTCGTGGCCGAAAAACAACTCTATCGTCGGCCACGAAGAGACTTTTGCTTCCGTATTGGTTTCAGTATTCGCCATGGTCTTAATCCTTCCTTAATGTTTTTTTGAAAAGTGATCATAAAGGGGCCGTCTGAAACGGCCCCCAAGAAAAGGGAAGCCTTTTCTATAAGCTGGAGGCTATTTGGCGCTCCATCTTCAACCGTGCGATGGACTGTTTCAGGAATTTAGGATCCTCTGATGCCTTGATTTTTTCCAGAAACGTCCACTCTCCCGAGTCCTCCGCCGTTATTGTCGGCTTATCCCAAGGGAGTTCAACGAATTCTATTTCTCGTGGGAAACTGCGCTCGGTGTGTCTGTAGTAAACAGAATCAAAAGGCCCTACCTTGCAGCGTCTTGCCAAAAGGCATTCATGATTCCACAGTGGGATTTCGAGGAAGAATAGATTGACGGCCTCATCCCTGAGATCACCAATCATGTGGACGAAATCAAGCCATTCCTTAAAAACGTCCTCTTCCAGGCGGTCGAGGAGCGTTCTCAGATCCCAGGATTTGTCATACCCCGGACAGTTTTTTTCAGCAAGAGGTCTCCAGTTTTCGTCACACGTGCATATATCCTTCTGGAGACGGTTGCGGTCTTCTTCCGGGAGCGCTGATTGGTCGATGCGGGTCAAGACTCTTGCATGCATAGCGCTCTCTATGGTGACTATTATTTCGTGGATTAAGCCCATTGATCGGATCTCCTTTCTTTTTTGTCAGCTCACAGAGCGGCGTTTGGCATGGTTTCACTTTTGGATGCAAGTGTGGGTGTTGCCTTATAGCAACACGTGCAAAATACAAGGCTTTTTTCTTTAACTTTTCCGGGGAAAGGGCCTCGAAAATGTTAAACAAAAGGTGGAATAATTGTGGAAATGTGATTGAAATGTGGTGTATAAAACGGTTGGTTAAATGTGGTATTTTTGTGCGAAGGCGCAGAGATCTATTACCTTTACATCGAGCACCTGCTTGCGGCTGAAGGCCAACAACTGTCTGGTCAGACTTGAGGCCCTGTCCGCGGCGCGACCAATTTGGAGCAGCTTTTCCGCCTGTGGGCTGTTTGCGGGAAACTGCGCTCTGAGCATATCCGAATATTCCACCATTACCGTAAGTAAGTTATTGAAATCGTGGGCAATACCCCCGGCCAAGCGTCCGATGGCTTCCATTTTCTGCGCCTGCAAAAGCTGGCTCTGGAGCAATTCTTTGGCTTCGTTAGCGCCTTTGAGCTCTGCGAGCTTCTCCTCAAGCTCGTTAGCATGCTTCTTCACCTCTTCGAAGAGCAATGAGTTCTTCAGCCCCAGATTGATCTCATGAGCCAGAGACTGAATGAAATCCGTTTGCGCGGAAAAATCCCTTTCTGAATAACTCCCAACGGCAAGAATTCCGAAGATGCGGTTTGAGTCCACCAAAGGAATGGATGCGATGGACCGCAGACCCGCTTCCTTGCATTCGTTCCAAGCGCATCGGGGATCGTGATTGATGTTGGAGGAAAAAAGCGCTTTCCCTTCGCGAACCGAAAGACCGCAAATGCATTCCCCGACTTTATGGATCGGCAGAATACGAGGTCCTCCGCATTCCAGGCCCGGCACGGATCCCTGGAGAATCAGGTCGTCATTTTCACGCAGAAAAAGCATTGCGCAATCCGCCCTGATGACCGAAATAACAGTCGCTAAACCCCGATCCACAATTTCGGCCAACGAAAGGCTGGAGTTGATTTCACGGCCCAGAGAATTGATCGCCTCCAGTTCCTCGGTATGTTGTCGAGATATTTGCTCGGCTCTCTTGCGATCGCTGACGTTTCTCGCCGTGACATGAACGCCTATAATACTATTGTCCTGACGAATGGCCCGGCTGTTAAAATCCAACCAAACGTGTCGCCCGTCCTTGGTAATTGCTACGATTTCGTAAGGGCCTGTGTTCTCGACAACGCCTTCAATTTTTGCTTGAAAATTGCGCTCCACCATCGGTAAGAATTCCGCATGGACAACTAGCGAGATATCCATTGTCAGGAACTCATCGGGTGAATATCCGAGAATTCTGAATATAGCCGAGTTTACCGCGGTGAACCTCCTTCGGGCATCACGTGTAAATACCAGGTCTGGTGAATTGTCCACCAAATCCCGGTACCTAGCTTCACTCTTGCGCAACAATTCTTCGGCTTGTTTGCCGCTGGTCAGATCGGCGATGACTCCCCTAATGGCATTTGTCCCGTCATCCAGCTTGGTTAGAGCCGCATGCGCAAGGACGGGAAAGGTGGAACCATCCTTCCGCAAAGCGGTGTACTCTTGGCCTCCGAGAGACTCGCCCTCTAGGATTCTTTGAATATTCCGGGCCGCCCTATCTACGTCCTCCAGGATCAGTAGTTTTGAAAAATGAACTCCTCCGTCGAGTTCTTCCCTGGAATACCCAAAAAGTTCAAACCCTTTTCCACTGATTAACGCTAATTTTCCGTTCGAATCCAACTCGAAAACCGGCTGAGGCAATAATTCGACCATATCCTGAAACTTTCGTTCAGTACGTCGGAGCGCGTCTTGAGCCTTCTTGGACTGGGTTATGTCCAAATGAGTTCCTGTCATCCTTATGGGCGCTCCAGATTGATCTCTGTCCGTTACCTTGCCCCGAGCAAGAATCCACTTCCAAGAGCCCGAGTCATCAGGAGTGCGATATTCGGACTCAAAGGTTTCACTGACCCCTCGGAAATGATCGGAGAGCTGCTGCGACACATGCGGCCGATCGTCGGGATGAATGAACTCGCGCCAATCCAGAAGATTACGACGAAATAGGCCTGAGACGCCTAGCGCGCTTCGAGAGCCGATACCTCTTATCACAGGCTCGTCTGGCGGGATATTCCAGTCCCAGGAGGTGAGCCCCGAACAACGCAAGGCAAGGTCGAGTTTCTGTTCGCTCTCCCTCAAAGCTACTTCAACGATTCTTTTTTGTTCGATCTCCCTCCGCAGCTCGCTATTTGCAGCTTCTAAAGCGGCTGTTCGCTCAAGCACCCGCTCTTCCAGGCTCTTTCGAAGACTTTCGTTTTCCTCGAGTTGACGTTTCTCCACGGTCAAGTCTTCAACTAGGACGAAAACATATCTTTCAGAAAGGACTCTAATGGATCTTAAGGTCATTCTTGCCCATGACCGCTTCGTGTCGGCCGTCATTAGATTCTCGAATATGGCGGGTTTGCGAGTCACAAGAACGCTCCTGAACACGGCCTCCGCGTTAGCCGAAACCTCGAGGTCTTGAAACAGGGTAGGAAACACTCTCCCAACCATAGTCGCGCCCAACGGGCATATCCTTTGACATGCGTCGTTTTGCGCCACGACACTGCGATCGGCATTGAGTAAGAAAGCGGGAATAGGTAGTGCCTGAATGAGCTTGCCGAACGTGGTCGCCCAAATTCCGCTACGAAGATCGAAGCTCCCGGACCGGGTAATGTCCGTTGTGAGAATAGCCTCAAGGTCCATGGCACGCGAGTTTTCCATTCCCGGGTCAACCGAATCCGGACATTCCGGTTTGTCTATTATATCGGGATAGTGTTGGTTGCCGTCATTCATCAGTTGATCTCCGGACGCGGGCTTGTGGGAACGCGCAACTCTCCGCCGTTACTGACTGCGTGGAGGGAAAGTGTTTTTCTATGATGATCAGGGCAGAACTTGCCCCGCAAATACAGCGGCGACGGGTACGGATTCTGGCCGTCCTGGAGCCGAAACGCCAATCCGTATACTTGCAAGTAGGACAAAGCAGGGAATTCAATTGGTCCTGAAACGTGTAGAGTCATGCCGAAGCGCATACTTTTTGAAAGTCTTTTCCCCCGCCGTCGGAAACGGATGGATTGAGATCATCAATGAAACTCGTACCGTTGTATTAATATAGCCGAATCATGATATTCTTGCAAAAATTTTCGTACAATGGTCAACATCGGATGCGGAGGTATGGATTGATGATTATACGATGCGCTTGGGCAGGAAACACTCCTTTGGAACTTCAATACCATGATGAGGAATGGGGCTTGCCCGTTCACGACGACCGATTGCTTTTCGAATTTCTCGTCCTGGAAGGAGCGCAGGCCGGCCTGAGTTGGACCACCATTCTACGCAAACGTGAAGGATATCGTCTGGCATTCGACAATTTTGTCCCTGAGATAGTAGCCTCCTACGATCAACGTAAAATCGAAGAGCTCTTGGGCTCGCAGGATATCGTCCGCAACCGGCTGAAAATTAGCTCTGCCGTCAAAAACGCCAAGGCTTTTCTTGCCGTCCAGAAAGAATTCGAGACCTTCAACGCCTACATATGGAGTTTCGTAAATGGAAATCCCGTATGCAACTCTTGGAAGACCGTCGCCGAAGTTCCTGCTACAACAAGAGAGTCGGAGGCTATGAGCAAAGCGCTCAAGAAAAGAGGGTTCTCATTTGTAGGACCGACAATCTGCTATGCGTTCATGCAGGCCGTCGGCATGGTCAACGACCATACCGTGGATTGCTTCCGTTGGAGCGAGATTGACGACCAGATAACGCGATCATGATCTGCAACAGGAGGGCGCCAAAATGGGTAGGGCCGGGGCTGACCGCTTGAAGCGCCGTAAACATCGGCGCCTACGCCATTGTCGATTATGTTCAGGGTTCGATTGGCAGCTCCGGATAGCGGTATGAAATTCGGTTAGCTGTACGTTTCCACAGCCGTTTGTATAAAGACGCTCATGGCTTTGGTCAACAGGGCGTCCTTCCTGCGCACAAACGTAATGGGCATTGCGGACAGGGCGTCCGGGATTGGATGCATATTGACTTTGTGGATGTAGTTCAAGTTGACTATGATGGATTTCGGAAACATTGTGATTCCCATTCCTGCGGCGACGCATCCTATGATTCCCTCCAATGTCCCAAACTCCATTATCTTATAGGGCACGATCCCGCTTTCTCGGAGCCAGTTCTCAAGAGCCGCCCTGTAAGCGCATCCCCATGGAGACACCAACAACGTGGGACTCTCCACTGATTCGATAGAGGCCACTTTGGGTTCCGTAACAATGACCAGCTCTTCGTTCACGATGGGCCTTTGTTCGATTTCCGAGTGTTCGACGCACCCTGAAACAAAAGCCCCGTCCAGCTTATAATCGAGCACATTCAGAATCAACCCTTCGGTTTTTCCCGTCGAGATCGTAATTTCGACTTCGGGATAATCCCGATGGTATTTCGAGAGCACGGGAGGCAGCCTGACAGCGGCCGTCGACTCTGTCGCTCCTATGGATATGGACCCTGACACTGAGTCCGTCTCTCGCACCGCTTTTTCAGCTTCATTCACGAGCTGGATTACCCTGTCCGCATATCCTAACAAAGTCTTGCCGGCCGGCGTCAAAGCCATCCCTCGTTTCCTTCTGTAAAACAGCAAGGTATTGAGTTCGTTTTCAAGTTGCCGCACGCGGGCAGTCACGTTGGACTGTACGCAATTCAATTTCTCAGCTGCTCTGGAAACGCTTTTTTCCTCGGCGACTGCACGGAAAATTTTCAGGGATGCGATATCCATCTCATGACCCCTAGGATGTATCACCAAAAGTGATGCATAATATGAGTTTTATTCATTTGACATAATACTACATGGGGGCGAATATATATGTCAAGGCAAGGTGCCGAGCCTATTATAAATAAAAAGGAGCCGCTCATGACCGGATGCGATAACGCTTGGCTGGCCAGCGTCATTGAAGATTTCGTGCAAAACTCTCCGGAAAATTCGCTAAAAATGGAGAACCCGGAAAAGGCGTTCGATGAGGTTCTCGTCGGTTTTTCGTCAGGGTCTGACCCGCTTTATGAGGCTTACAAGGATTTGGTCGGTGAACTGCACTGGACGCCTCTCGAAGTGTTTTCCCTTAAGTTCCCCGATTGCGCCGTGAATCCTGACGATCTCACAGTGATCAGTTGGGTTCTGCCCCAACGGGGGGTAACAAAGGCGGATAATCGCAAGGAAAATTTCTACCCCTCCAGGCGATGGGTTCAGGCGCGATTTCCCGGAGAGGAATTCAACAACAGTCTTCGGCGGCATGTTTTGGAAGAACTAGATCGCAAGGGCGTCAGGGCCGTCGCTCCATCGATTATTCCCGAATGGACCTGGGAGAAGTCCCCGAAATACGTATTCGTCTCAAAGTGGTCTGAGCGACATGCGGCATACGCCGCGGGCCTCGGGACTTTCGGGTTATGTGACGCGTTGATTACTCCCAAGGGAAAAGCCCATCGTGTGGGATCTGTGGTGGCGAATCTTGCTCTACCGGCGAGCCCCAGGCCGTATGAGAATCATCATGCGTACTGCCTGTTTTTCCACGACGGTTCATGCTCCGCATGCCGGAAAAGATGCCCCGTGGGAGCTATCACTGAAAATGGACACGACAAAATCAAGTGTTGGGATCACGCCGGGGGGACGTGCGCTACCTTTGTTAAAGAAAATTACGGCTTCGACGGCTATGGCTGCGGGCTGTGCCAGACGGGCACGCCTTGCGAATCAGGGATTCCCAAGAAAATCCTAAAAGCGCTTGACAAGAAACCGGCGCGGAAGGAATAAAGCACAGGGAGGCTCGTGCAGTCTCCGGCGCCCGGTTACGTCGTTTGAGTTTTGAACCCGGTCGCGATAATAAGGGTCCCCTGGTAATGGCTCGGAGCTACGTCGGCTACTTAAGCAAATTAGGCGTGGCGCAGCTTGCCGGCCTGCGGTCGATTTGGTTGTGAAATCGGCAGGCTAGAAAGCCTGCGCCACTTAGAAAATTCAAGATCGAACATTTGAGTCACAGGGATTGAGAGCTCGCAGAGGGACTTTTTGCAAGCCCCTCTTCCAGACTATCCTTACTAAAGCTACTGAGCTTTACGGACCCTTTCAACAGAATAGGAGGCTCCGGTGACCGAACCACAAAGCAAACATCCATATGCGGGAGTGGACATAGCCCGCTTGGACACCAATTTTATTTCATTGCTTGAGTATGCCGCAAGGCCCGACTATAGGGGCGAAGAAAAGGACGCCCCCGGACAGCGACTTAGCCTCAGGGAGCAGCAGCTTTTCAGGTTCGGCGTGTTCGCTGGTCTTGCAGAGTGGACCTCGGCAAGCGACCTTATGGGTTCACTGGTTGGCGACGGCATTATATCCCGTACCGAAGCGGAGCGAGCTCTCCTGGAATTAGCGCTTGTGAAAGGCTTGCCGGCCTGCGGGCGCCTTCAACCCTCACTGAACTCACTAGGTCTGCATGTGCCTGCGGACGTTATGGAAGCCGCCAAAGCAGTCCAGGCTTTGCGAGACGCCAGCCCGGTAAGCCCGACGTCTTCGGATCCCGGACTGACCGAGCGCGAAGTTTTTGCGCTGGGCCTCGGGATAACCTGGGGCGCTAGATGTTGGGATACCTGAAGCGCTTCACGCATACTCCGTGGGAGAACAAGCGGTCTTTACAGCGCCAAGGAATTTGCGGTAGATTTCCTGGCCGAGGTTAGCTCCATAGATGGACGAATAGGAATGGCAAATTTCGCCCGCGTCCTTGCCAGGTGTGAAGAGATAGGGGGACCCGCGGCGGCGTGCCCCGTTGGCGGATGCGATTGAGACCATCCTGTTGTGTCGTCATTTTGAGAGTTCGTGAGAGGTTTTAAATGGATATAACCGTTAAGCTCGATTGTTCCGGCGTGGACTGGAGCGTCGTGTCCGGAACGCTAAAACGAGTCGGCATGGGGTATTATGAACCGACAGTGCATAAGAAAGCCTTTGAAAACAGTCATACCACGGTTTTTGTTTACAACGAAGGCACGTTGATAGGCTTCGGACGAGCGATTGCCGACGACGCCTACGAAGGGGCGCTATATGACATAGCGGTTGTCCCCGAATTTCAAGGCAAGGGCATAGGAAGCACAATCGTCAAGAGCATTTTAGCCCGCCTCCCCCATTGCAGTCTCATCTTGTTCGCCGCTCCCGGCAAAAAAGGTTTCTATGAGAAGCTCGGATTGAGAAAGATGAAGACTGGTATGGCGCTGTTCACGAACTCGGAAGCCATGAGAAAAAGAGGATTCACGGAGTGAAGGGGTCGCAGTGTTCGTCATCCTGAGATGGCCGGCGGCTAAACATGTGTTAAAATGGACAACCCAGCGCATTTTCAATCACGGGAGTAAATTATGTTTGTGGTGATTCTCACATATACCAAACCGCTCGATGTCGTAGATTCTCATTTGGAAGCCCATGTGGAATTCCTCAAGAAAAGTTATGACGAAAAGGTGTTCATCGCTTCCGGGCGTCAGGTCCCCAGAACCGGCGGGCTAATTCTCGCCCGAGCCGCAAGCAAAGAGGCTTTACAGCAAGTTTTGAGCAACGATCCGTTCTATAAGAACGGAGTCGCCGATTACAAGATCATTGAATTTGTCGCAAGCATGGCAGCGCCTGAGTTTCAGGGGATGATTGGGGTTTGAAGGCGGGAGAGGTGCCAAGGTCGGAGCAATGGGACCAATTCTCCAATCCGATCAGCCCCATTTCAGACGGTTGTGGCAGACTCGCTAAACGCTCGGCGTTCCTCCTCTGCTGTTTCCAAGAGTTCTTACGGAAGGAACGCCGATTCTTGTTATGGTGATGGCTTTAAAAAATCAATCTGCTGGATGGAACATGCCGGAACCACAGTAATATAACTCTCCCGCCCGATCCTGGGCTTCTCGATTGCCTATTGGCGGGCTGCCCCTCCTGAGAACTTGCTCGTCCTTTGGGAACAACGGCTCAATTCTTGCCCATTGCTCATCCGTCAACATCGGTTTGGTTTGCCTCATCGGATCACCTCCGATTAACTTGCTACACAAAATCAATCAAAAGTACAAGCACCTATTGGATAGTCGCGCGATATCAGATAGCTGGAATTTTGAAACCACTTCTACGAAAACAATCGGGCACACAATAACAACTCTGGCCTTTACCCATCCTGACAAGATCGTTTGCATGTATCCCCTCCGCCAAAGTTATTCGACCCAACGTAGCGTCCCTAATGTGCGCGCCCGTTAGTTCAGCCACTCCTCCGGGATCTTGATTTGGTCCGCAGGTTGGTATTGCGGCACGGGCAAAGGCGCCTTCAACGCCGCCTGCTGGACCTCCGGATTGCCGGGCATTTTCACCCACACTTTCCAACCCGCTCCTCGAGCGTATTCCCGATAATCCTTAAATCCGGAAAGGGATGGTTCCCATTCCTTGTCTGTTCCTCCGACTCGAACAAAAACATCTCCGTTTTTGCCGCGGATACAGGCTCCGTAGACTCCTTTTTGCCGAGCGTTATCCTGGAGTTGCAGCTCGCTGCCCGAGTGTGCGCCGGCCACCTTTCGAGCGTTAATCAACGCTCTGATCTTGTTCCGCAAATCATCTCCCCAGTCGAAGTAGTGCTTCCAGTATACGCAGGGAATGCCGGGGTGGGTTAGGATGTAGGCGTACGCCTGCTCCACTTCCCAATTGTTCTGGAAGCTATCGTACTTGTGGTCCTTCTGAGGCGTGCCGTCTTCATCAGTGCGGTATCCGGTGTCATGGTTCTCCAGGAATGTGACGGACCTTTGCTTCCAAGGATAACCGTCGGTGTTGTCCCCCATCATTCCGAGGCCGTTCCCGTAGCCGTACCAAACAATCTGCTTGCCCTTGTTGTCTTTCAGCGTGAAATAAGTCGTGAAGTCAAAGACGTCGCTGGCTGTTTTCAGGTCGTCCGGAGTCGTGGCGGTATGCCAAATCCACCCGCGTTGGTCGGCGTGCTTGTCCCAGTCATACTCGCCCACGGAGAATGTAGGCCGGCTGCGCTTGTTGTAGAGCGCCACCCAGCGAGCGTGGTATCCGTGAGCCATGTCATAGCGCCATCCTCGATATCCGAGAGACTTTAGCTGGAGTAAGTATTTGAGGATGTCTTGTCGCACTTGTTTGTTCGTGTGATCGATGTCACGAAAACCGTCATACTGGTAAGTGGTCTCTCCTCCAGAGACATACGGGGGACGCTCCTCTTCTGCTCCTCTTTGTTCTACGGGCGTGTCTTTCAATGGAGAATTCGGCTTATAGAACGCCTCGTCATTGCGACATATAGACCACAGACCCCAGTCCGGATTCTTGAAATCCGCCCAACTGGTGTCTCCGTCGCGATGATTAATCACAATGTCCGCTATGGGCTCTACCCCGTTTTTTAACAACTCCACCAACATGGCCCGGTGTTGATCGAAGCTCCCATAGCTGTTGTCCAATTTGAAATACTGTTTGGGGTTGTATCCCACGCTGGAAGCGCCGGCATAGCACGGCGGCGGCAGCCAGACCATATCAAACCGGGCTTCTCGTATCTTTCCCGCATTCTGGCTCACAATGTCATACCACTTGCTTGCGGCGAATTGCGGAAAATCAGGATTGCCGTGTCTATAGGATTCCCAGTAGAACCCCTGCAATAGAACACGGTCATCGTCAAAGCCCGCTTGCCCCCATACCTGTCCGCACGCGGCCACCACCAGGGCAACACACACCAATGCCGTTGACCAAAAGGCCGCCCTTCTCATGGCGGGTTCCTCCTTTCCGGAAATGAGTTAAAGAGTCGGCCCGGCGCCCCGATTTACCAGGCGCCTAAACCAATGTTAGTGGTTTGTCTAGCTTGTAGCTCTTCGATTCGCTGCTAAAGTGTGTAGACTCCGCTCTTCAAGCCGGAGCTCGCCGTTTCCGATGGATGCGCTTGTTCACCTTCCTTCTCAGCGGACGGGAACGTTCTTGGCTTCAGGCTCTATCAATTTGGTCCAACACTTCTGGCGCAAGAATTCTCAGGAGGTCTCGAACAAACCCCTCCGCAGAATCGAGACCGTGATGAAATCGGCCAAGGCGCTTGAGGACATCTCTAAACGAGACTTCCCGGCTTTGTTCGACTTCGTCGTCGATTACACCGACCTCCCTCATGAGCGTTTCCGCTTCTTCTTCGGTAATACGTTACTGCAGGATGAAGTCCGCGTAATCCGTCGTTCAGCTAAGGCTCAGGAATTTACTGATCGCAAGGACCAGCCTAAACCCTAAGTGTTTCAGTTCGTTGTCCATGAATCCCCCAGTGCGGACAATTGAACCAACCGACCAAAGTTCTTTCTTTTACTTGTAGATAAAGTAGGGACAATGCGCCACTTCGCGAACTCGCTTTTTGGGAGGCGATTTAGCGCGCTACCAATAATCGGATGGTTCTCGCCCCCTCGTAGGCATTTACGATCTCGCACACAAAAATGATGATCCGAGCAGCGACTCCCAAGATGTGCCGACACGTCCATAGAAGATTAAAACGTTGCCGAGCCGGCTTTCAAGCATCGGGACTATGAGAAAACTTTTCGATTAAATTAATGGAGTCGGGTTGCCTCAATCCACAGCATTTGCTCATTAATCGTGCTTTTCCCAGCTCCATCTTACGATTTCAAGGACAGACAATTTGAACTTAGCGATCTTAGTCGAAACACCAACATTATCAAGCAATCACAACAAGATCTCTAATGACTCTATAATAAGGGCAGCTTTGCGAATTACATTCAGGGGCAGGTAGGTCTCTAACCAGCAGGCTCGCAAAACACCTAGCCAAAAACGTTACCACCCCCTGGCCGGCACTCCCCGAGTCTGATTGTCTTTAGTCTAACAGTTTTTTGGATAGTGACAAGTTATTTTTTTCACTTTTTCGTGTGTTTCGCATTTTTCTCCTCAACCTGCGGAGAGCGAATGAGGAGGAGTTGCGGCAACGCGAGCAGCGGCAGACGATCTCAGCTTCTTGCGTCGCGGGTCCTCGTCGCCACGGTTAACAGACGACCCCAACCCGGTTGCGCCGCACCCCCAAAGGATAGCTGAAGCGCCGTAGGTTTGGGAGGACACCAGCCAACAGTCTTGTGCGTAATTGGAGGAGGGAGAACCTCCGAGGGCGCGTTCCCAGGGGCCGGCCTTGGAACGAGATGTACAAAGTGGATCGCAATGTCATCCATGGAGGAAAAGCTTGGCAGCCCGCTCGCACCTCACATGACTGAGGGTGGAACGCCTTGAACCTCCTGGCCCATCCACCTACTGGGAGGCTCTGAACCAACCCTCAGTTCGTTCAGGATCTCCTTCATGTGATCGACGTGCGAACTAAGGTGTTCGTCAACGATCACTCGCGTCCATACATCTAGTGTGGGATACTCACCGAGTGGCGTTTCCTTCAGAAACGGAATGTAGGCCTTCCGTTCAAACTGTTCCTCGGACAAACTTTCTACGAATTCTGAAATTCGACCGAACTCTTCTTCTAACTCCGTGAGAAGCTCAGCGAAAGTCATGTGGGCCCTATTCTGGGAAAAGAAGCTGTTTTCGACCTCTATGTCGAGTCTAGGAACATCCTTTTCCACGAACGCAGTGAAAGTCGGCATAAGGCCAGTCCCCTCGGGACCGCACAGGTGTGACACAATCTCCTTTGGCGACCATCGGCCCGAAGGAGCGAGAGAAGCTCTTTCCTCGTCGAGACCCTGGCAGGTCTTCTTTAGCTCAGCCACATTTCGACGAATTAGCTCTGAAAATTCAGCGGCTTCAGGTGTCGGCATTGCGCTTGTCTCCTTTCTGCGAAATCTGAGACCGATAAACTTGATCTCGGTACAACAAATTTAATAACGGGACGGCCATGCCGCAAACGTGGGGCAGGAAGAGCTGAGGAGAAGCTGACGCAAACGCATCGGCGCAGTCTAGGATTTGTGGGGCTCGATGAAGTCCCCGTAGGATGTGGCGCCTGAAGCGGAGCGCATCGTTCGTGGAACTCACTACATCCTACAAGAATCTGTGACCGTATTTACGAACTAGCCTTAGCGCCGGTCCTCACTCCGCTGGCGTCTCAATCTCCGGGGGCGCCTCGACGACCACGATGAGCGCATGCTCGCCACCGCTGAAGGTCACGGCCACGACACGGCCGCGGCAGCCCGCCGTTATCAACTCACCGGACTCGTAGTCAATCCCTACCACAGAGTGAGGGGACACTTGGTCGCCGACCCGAAGTTCACACAGGCTGGCTTCGATCTTGAACCGTCTGTATTGAGGAAGAGATGGGTCTGGGGGCTGTTTCATGCTCGGTTCTCCGTCTTACGTAAAGATATCCTCCGACCAATGCCGTGAAGGGCGCAACCGTGATCAGCCCAAAACTGCCGACGATGGTTTTTAGCACCTCAGATGAAATGTAATTGAGGTTAACGACTTGCGCCGGAGGAATCCCCTTTGAAAGCAGGACCATCAGCAAAGCCATGTACTCGGACACGTAGGCCATCAAGAGAGTGGTCACCATGGTCGTGGCCATGGGGCGCCCTACATACATTCCGGATTTTATCAATTCTTTGGCTGAGAGATCGGGCCGTTTTAGCGACACTTCGTTCATAGCTGCCGAAACGTCTACGGAAAGGTCAATGACGGCGCCAGACGCACCGAGAAAAACGGCGGCGATAAAGAGGCGCTCCAGATTGAGATTTTCGAAACCTGAATAGAGCAGGGTTTCGGAATATGGCTGAATTGCCCCATGTAAACGGAAAGGTGGAAAGAGTAATACCGCCAGCGTAGCGGTGAAAATAATCCCCATGAGGGCCCCGAACCAAGCTACCAAAGCCGTCCTGCCGATCCCTGCAATGGAAAATAGCGTAACGCCGGCAATGACGGTGAGGGCCAGAAAAGCGGTCCAAATCGGATCGTAGCCCATTAGGATTCCGGGAAGCAAAACCTTCCACAGCATCACAACTGTAAAAAAGAGAGAGAGCAGCGCTTTCGCTCCGCTCCAGCCCGTGAAGCCGATCAAGGCCACGGCAAACAGAGCGATCAGAGCCCCCTGAACGTTCAGCCGGTAATGGTCATATGCGGTCGCAGTCGTTATTTCATTCCCTATGGTCGTCACGATGAGAAAGACCTTGTCCCCGCACCGGAACATCTTGTCGCTTTCCATCTTTCCAATGAGGGTGTTGCCGGCTGCGACTTCTCGGCCCGCGTAGGGGCCGTCCAAAAGCCTGACCTGTAGCCTTTGACTGCCGGCTCTGACAATGCCGAACTGCTTGACAAGCGAGTCATCCACCGAGAGAACCCGCCCTACGTAGCGCTCTTCCTTTCCGGCATAAGGGCTGGTGTAGATATCCGGCATATACAGCAAGGCGCAGGTGACAAGAAAGAGCGCGACTACAAAAACAGTGTTTCGGTTCAAGATCTTTAATCGTGAAAACATATCCCCTTCGACCACGCTACATATTGAAGCCGGTTATCTTCATCATTTTTGTGTAAATATCGGTCTGATCGTAATAGCCGTTGAACATTTCGGCCCCGGCCCCAAGGGCCGAAGTCTGCACGGGCACACCGGTGTGCGAGTAGGATGTCCAGCCGATGCCCGCCTTATTGTTGAGGATAGTGGTCAGTTTGACGGAAACCGGCTCGTACCCTCCATACAACAGGTAGGTGTAATCATCTTTCGCCCGTTCTTTTTCCCCCAGCATGCTTTGCTGGAACGCTTCCTGAATCGCCTTCAACTCCAGATCGCTTAGGGCCATGCCGTACTTCAGTTTCCCCTCAGCTTCCTTCGCGGCTTTTTTCGCATCGGCAGAGGCGTCGGTCGCGGCGCCTTCCGAGATAATTCTTTCCAGGGACGCCTTTTCCGCGGCAGGCATCACGTAAAGACCAAAAGCGTCTTTGATTAGCGGCATTATCTCTTCGAGTCGAGCGTCCGCCAATGTGTGGCTTTTCTTGTACGCATCCAATTTCTTGTTGAATTCTATGTAGCTCATCTTCTGGTGCTGTATTTTGTCCACAAAAGATGAATATTGCGTCCCGGCAAACCCTATGGTCATTCCACCCGTCTCATGGTCGCCGGTGACTATGATCAGAGTTTCCTTGGGATGTTTCTCGTAAAAACTTACCGCCCTTGCTACTGCTTCATCCAAGGCCAGAGTGTCATGAACGGAAGACGCCGCATCGTTGGCATGGCAGGCCCAGTCTATTTTGCCGGATTCCGCCATAATGAAAAAGCCGTTGGGATTATAGAGCAACTCTATGGCCTTATCCAGGTACTCCGCAAGGGTTACTTGGTCTTTGCCGCCGCCCTGGTCCAGAGTGTAATACATAGCCGCATTACTATCCACAATCGCGTTCATGGCGATCACTTTGCCTGCTCCGGGTTTGAGCGCTTCAAAACCGGCACGCCCCAGGGCCACGGTATAACCGTTTTTCTTGGCCGCTTCTATGGCGTTGGGTTTGGTCGGGTCTTTCTTGTCCACTGGTTCCAGAAGCTGCCCTCCCGCAAAGTAATCGACGCGGGAATTTGCGAGTTGGAGTGAAATGTCGTACATGTCTTTTCGGCTCGGAACATGGGCGTAGAAGGCCGCGGGAGTCGCGTGGTCCAGGGAGACGGTGGAAAGGATTCCGACCTTCCAGTTCATATCCCTGGCTTTCTCAACTATATTTGGATAGCTCGCTTTAGCCTCGGCGTCCATTCCGATGACCCCGGACTTGGTTTTGTGCCCGCACGAGATGGCCGTGGCAGTCGAAGCGGAATCGGGAATGACACTGGTGAGGTCGTAAGTAGTGTTCATCCCCTGGGCAGGGAAAGTATTCATAACCAGTTTTGCGCTTTCAGGACGGCTTAAACCTTTCTCTTTGGCGAGATAAAGTTCCGCCGCGTTGCGCTGAGCGATCGCCATTCCGTCCCCGATGAACAGAAACACATACTTGGCTTTCTCTCCACCTTGCTCGTTTAAGGCAAGAGCGTTCACGCTTGTTGTGATTCCTATGGTGACTAAAGCCAGGATCAATAGCCATTTTTCACTGAGCATTATTTCTTGCCTCCTTGGATTACAGATTCTTTTGCTGCACAACTTCGGGAATAATGAAGCGCAATTTCCTCGCAGTTGACCGGAGGATTGTTAGGAAGGTGTTAGGGCGAAATGAGATTTTGGCTGGTAAGGTAATTACGTGTTCGAGACTGAGGCGACCCCCACTGTTGAGAATTGTTTCTTTATGATTTCAAGCATCTCCCGCCATAATAGTCGTGCGATAGAGTAGTATCGCAGATTACAGAATTGTTGAATTTGTCGCTTGTATGACAGCCCCGAATTTCACGGCTTTGTACTGGCATAAAATCGAGCGAGGTGAGAGGTGATCATGGTTCATGCTCTACTCAAATGCCCGGCAATGAGTTCACTATCCTCACCGTTTCCAAGCTCACGGTGATGACTTTTCCAATGAGCTTTACGATGTACTGCTGATCATCAGCTCGGTTCGGGTCGTTAACGATGCCGCTCCTCTTGTCTGTTCGCACTTGATAACGATCAATGACCCATTCCAAGGCTGAACGATTACGATGATTCTTTGACGACTCCCTGAAACTGGCTCTCTATATCCCCAGAGAGATTTGCTGACGGATTTTCCCTCTCTACCACCTTTATCCAGATACTACTAAATTTAGTCTTCTTGCATTTCCGTACACAGCTGCTGACACTCTTTTCTCTTACCAGGACAGGTTTTAGCTGCCAGAGGTACACGCAGCGGTCTCTTGAAACCGTCGATTCTAGCGTGATCCCCTCCGAACTCAGATACCTTATACCACTACGCACAAATTTGGGTAATTCTCGTACGAATGCGATAGCCCCTTTCCACCCACATTATTAATGGGAGAGCTATCCGCTCCCGGCCGCAAAACATCCCCTATATCCCACCGTCAACGGAGTGGAGCTCCCGCACCTTTGACGATCAGAGTCGGAGTAGAATCGCCTTCGGGCTGCGGACGGCAATCCCGCAGTCCGAAGGGTGGATTACCAGACAACGTTGCTTTATGCTGTGCGAAATGGTATGAAAATCCATTTGAATCGGTTTGGGTCCCCTATTGAAGCCCTTGTACAGACGCACGCACTTATCTGTTGGCAAGCCATGTCTTGACGACTCTACGAGCACGACCCTGCTCGCCCTCAAGAATCCGCCCATCCTCTGGTCCATATTGGACAATCAATTTGTCGTCCGATTGAAGCACATCATACAATTGGAGGGCGAGGAAATTGTCAGGTTCAGCCAATGCATCCACTAGAAGAGGCAAGATCGTTGGGCCCATAGCGATAAGAGTATCGAATTCCTTCCCGATTGTCCTCGTGTGCGGATCAGAACTTATTGAGAGACTACCTTCAAACCAAGTCTTCTTCCACGCCTCGAAAGCTTTGCTAAACGTTTTCTTTGTTTCCGAAGGTATGTCAGCGATTATTTTGTCTAGAGCCTCCTTTTCTGCAACGGTGATTATGCTCACCTTGTCCATTTCCTCCATGTTTTCCTTCAGAATCTTGCCAGCGAGATCATCCAGAGCAAGGCCACGAGCATAGAAAGCCAAGACACGGCCATAGGATGACCCTGCAAGTTCGTTCAATCCATGCTGTATGCGTAAATCACTCCCACATTTAGACTCCCAGCGAGGACCGTGGCCAGACCCGCTTATCGAACCATGTGTCATATTGGCAGTAGAATGACCCCAGGCAGCAATCGGGCCGCTGCCTGTTCTAACATACCCAAAATTCCGATAGAACGCGTCAAAATTCTGGATGGAGGATCCTGGCCATAACCACCTATCAGTGACGCCGACAGTCCATGAGATACAGTTGTAAGCTTTAGTCGTTTCATCCGTTACAACAGCTCGGTCAACGTCGAGACCCGGGAAGTAGCCCCTAAACCTTTGTTTCTCAGTTGGAGTCATTTGTCTCGACATCTTTTCTCCTTTCGTAGCTTGATATAGCTACAATACCGACTGGCTTCAGGTTCCAATGTCCTGATTTAACTGGGTTACGTAACGGTTCACGGCGAAGGCGGCAATAAGAACGGTCCGGGAAGGCCCTCGCTGTACGCTGTTACGTCCAGCGAAGGCCTCGTTGTTCAACCCTTTTCGGTTAGCCCCACGGTGTACACTCTTTTTCGGCCCACAGGTCGATGCTAACTTCGTTAGCCCACTTAACCCCTTTGCTGTACATGCAGGTGACCCAGGCAGGCTTGAATATAGCCAACCCAGCTCCTGGACTTTCAAAAACGACCGCTGTTAAGACAGCGGTAACTGCAGCCACTTTAACACATTCGCGGAGATCACCGAGGACCTCAGCGATAGAAGGATGTGTGAATCGCGCATAAACATCCGCTGAGCAATGTCTGGTTTCGGCCTTTAGCTGACAATACCTCTTATGAATGACCCTATATTCGTTAGGTAGCGTTACATTTCCAAGATACTCGACGTCATCACTTAGCACTTTGGCTACAGCTGTGACATCTGCTCCTGTCGGACTAGGTTCACCCGGTTCTGGTCCAGAGCCTTTCGCAAGATGCACTACGATTCCTTCTTGGTCCTCACGCTCCTTCACAGCCGTTGAGATTTTGTCAACAACCTCCTGGAATCCCCGTGCCTTGGCGTAATCATCGTTGGCTACGCACCGGTCAACCAGGATTTCGAACATTGGTGGGAGTTCAATCCTTGGAGACATTCCCCCACCGACCATGTTGCATCCGCATGTCTTACCATCTTTTCTTGCCGAACAGGACATTCTTACCTCCTTTGGTCTTAAGCTGAATAGGTTGATAGAAGACAGAGACGCTCTTACCCTCAGTAAGAGCGGGCAATCGCCGATTGCGTTCTTTACAATTTTGGTTTCCGAGTCGCATGTTGGGTACTTACCATCGAACGCTAAAGTGCTACCGTCTTGCTCTTCGGTATTGCATGTGGGTAAGGGGAAAGTCGAGTCCTCCGTTCCCACGTACAATACAGAAGTGCCGAATTTTGTGAACGGTCCTATGTTGATTCGCCTTCCTTTCTCGTACGCCACCGCTCCCCAACACCGAGTCTGACACAGCATAAATCATTATAGCCTCGTTCTGAAGGTGGTTCTACCGTTTAGGAGAATTGGCATCGGGGTGTAGGCCCATAGTTCCCGAGATCGCGCTGCAGCGTTCCTGAACAGACAGAGAGTCTTCCCACCACAACTTCTAGCCGTAAGCATCGCTATCTCATTTGGTTTGCTATACACACCCAGATTCGGAAAATTGGCTGCCCCGATCAAGACTAGTTTAATTTGCTTGTAGTCACAGTCGAGACAAATTGCTACTCGAAAGCTAGCCTTCACGGAGGCAATTTGGGTTCATGACCAATAATTCGACTAGTTCTCCCCCTAAAATGCAATTACTATTATTTCAACGTGAATTGTTATTGGGCTACCAGACTCGCTACTCTTGAACCGAGCCGGAGCTGCCGCCCCGGTGATTTAAAGCGTTGCAGCGCCTACTTTGGGATTATCCGGAATTTCTCAGAAGACTTCTCAATCAAATTGATAGAGCTAGCCAGTCTCAATTGAAACGCCACTGCGCCATAACTGGGCACGTTCCGGCTCCTTAGCATGCTTTTCCAGGACCAGACGCCTAAATTTGGCGACCAAACTGCCGCTACCAAGCAATTACAACAACATATCTCTTAGCTGGTTGAGAGTCGCATTAACACAGTTTGCGCTCAGGAAGAGGTAGGTCTGCAAGCACAGATTCGATGGACGTCCATCGGTATTCATAACCGACCTCCCCTCAGAATCGACGTCACTTCGGTCTGATTAGACACAGTTTACCAAGTTTAGGCATAATGGCAAGTTATTTTTTCGCTTTGAACGGGTATAATCGTCTCTTTTTTGATCCGTAGCTTGCAGGCAAAAGACAATCGCCATGGCAGCCACTGGCTCATTGCTGGGCCAGCCAAGCATTCTGCCTAACGGGCCCTAGCGGAAATGTCTAACAAAGGGCACCAACTTGACAAGAGCGCGCCGGCAAAAGTTAAGTGGAACAGCATGGGTTTGGGCAAAGTTTAGCCGAAAATCTAGCTCAGGAGGAGGAGAAGGCCGAGCCTCCGGTTGCGCGTTCCGAGGCTGCGGCCTGCAAACGAAAGAAATTGACAAGAACCATCATGATGCCGGGCGCTCCGAGTAGAGGCATTTCTTGGAAAAGTCCAGCCCCAATGGTCTGGGTCGCAAACCGCTTCTTGACTATTCGCCTTACCATGCCTAAAATGCGCTATGCGTCCTACAGTAAAGAGAAGGACGCTGCTAGATGTGTCAAACAGATCGAGGAATGGTTGATGCGAATTCCGTGGATCGAGATGCAATAACAGACTGAATGATCTTGTGGAATCTTAGATAATTCGACGGGTCGCACGCCGACCTGAAGACGCTCATATAAGCGCATACCGGAGGAAATTTTGCAGACGAGAAAAAGGGTTGTTATCGTTGGCGGCGTGGCCGGAGGAGCCAGCACGGCCGCGAGGCTTCGTAGACTGGACGAAAACGCCGAGATCATAATATTCGAGCGTGGGCCTGACGTTTCATTCGCCAATTGTGGTCTGCCTTACTATATTGGCGGAATAATAGAGAAACGCGACAAGCTCCTGGTTCAGACGCCCATATCCCTATCGCGGCGATTCAATATCGAGGTGAAAGTATTCAGCGAAGTTACCGGAATCTTCACTCAAGAAAAAGAGGTGGAAGTCCGTGATCTGAACACCGGCGAAGACTACCGGGAAACCTATGATTATCTGGTCCTATCTCCTGGAGCAAAACCTGTCGTCCCCAACATTCCCGGAGGCTCTTTACCCAACCTGTTCACCCTGCGCTCCGTCGGCGACAGCGACAGGATGAAGCAGTTCGTCGACAACGAAAGACCGGCCCGAGCCTTAGTCATCGGAGGCGGCTTCATCGGCCTGGAGATGACTGAAAACCTCAAGGAGCGAGGAGTGTCGGTCACCATCGTCGAGGCTGCCAACCAACTCATGGCGCCGCTGGACTTCGAAATGGCGGCTCTAGTGCACCGACATTTGAAAAAGAATGGCGTCGATGTCAGGCTTCAGAGCCGGGTCGTGGCGCTGGAAGGCGACGGGACGGTAGAAAGAGCGGTCCTCGATAACGGAGACCGCCTCGAAACAGACATGGTCGTGCTGTCCATCGGTGTGGCCCCGGAGACCGATCTCGCAAAGAAAGCCGGCCTTGCCATCGGCCCCACGGGCGGCATCGCTGTGGATGAATACCTCAGAACTTCAGATCCTAGCATCTACGCCGTGGGAGACGCTATTCAAGTCAAACACCTTGTTACCGGACAAGACGCGTTGCTCCCGCTTGCCGGGCCCGCCAACAAACAGGGAAGAATAGTCGCCGACAACATCGCCGGCAGGCCGTCGCGCTACCGAGGCACGCAGGGGACGGCCATAGCCCGGGTGCTCGGTCTGGTGGTGGCTGTCACAGGCGCCAACGAAAAAGCCCTTAAGATGCTGGATCAACCATATCTCGCTTGTCACCTCCACCCTGCGTCCCATGCCACTTATTACCCCGGAGCCGAAAATCTTGCTCTCAAGCTTCTTTTTGCTCCTGAAACCGGAAAAGCGCTGGGAGCTCAGATAGTGGGTAGGGAGGGCGTTGACAAGCGCATAGATGTGATCGCCACAGCGATCCGCGCCGGAATGACGGTTTACGATTTGCAGGAGCTGGAACTCGCATATGCGCCGCCCTTCTCCTCAGCCAAAGACGCCGTCAACATGGCGGGATATGTGGCCACCAACATTCTCGACGGAGACAACTCACCCCTATACTGGGATGAGCTGGCGAATGGCGAATCCTCGGAAGCGCTGCTTCTGGACGTGCGCACAGCCAAGGAAGTGGAAAAGGGGGCCATACCGGGAGCGATAAACATTCCTCTGGACAAGCTGCGCCGGCGAATGGACGAACTGCCCAGAGACAAGGACATAAACCTTTACTGCCAGGTGGGACTCCGGGGTTACATCGGAGCCCGCATTTTGACGCAGCACGGTTTCACGGGGGTAAGAAACCTGAGTGGAGGCTATGCGACCTACACTCCAGTGGCTGAAGAGCTCTCGGGTAATGGGTCCCAATCCGAGGGGGACTTGAAAAAACCCGATCAGGGACGGCCCGGACAGGAGCGATAATATGTCAGGAACTTCACGTAAGGGTCAGGCCTATCGGCACACCCCGGCGTTCATCCTGCTTTTCCTGGCCAGGGAGAGCCTTTACGGAGGGGCGCTAATGACCACGATGCAGAAGGAATTGCCCTGCTACGTTGTGGATAGCGCCGTAATCTATCGGGCTTTAAAGGACCTGGAAAAAGAAGAAGCGGTAAAATCTTATTGGGAGACGGATATCTCGGGACCGGCAAGGAAATGGTACAACATAACCGAGCGAGGGTTCGAGAAACTGGCGGAATTCAGGGCTGATATTGAAATGCGCAAGAAGAACTTCGACTTCTTTCTTGATTTCTACGAGAAAGTGGCCGCCGGGGGGTCCAGTTCCAAATAGCTGCGACCAGCACGAATCCGTGACGGAATCAACTGTTGGCAATCGCTATAGAAGGTCTTTGCACGCTTCTTCAATGTTCTTGCGGTTGTCGGCGATATAAACCAGCCTGTCCTTTTCGAGGATCGGCGTGCGGCCGTCCGGATCCATCATGGGTTTAGCGTCGCGTAGAATCCCGATGGGAAGTATCCCGAGGCTCGGGTTTGTCAAAAGGTGCTCTCGCAGAGCGGCGTAAGGCTTTCCAGCCATAAAGGATATGCCGGCCACGTATAATTGGCTGGCCGTGAGCTTTGACGTGAGTTCGTGTATCACCCCCGGTATACCCGGATCGAGAATCGCCTGGACGATTACAGGCGGCACTATGTGCTCGAGGCAAACCACATCGTCAACGCCGGCCGTCTTCATCGGTTCAATGGAATCCCGACTCACCGCCTCCGCGACCACATAGATCTTGTTGTGCGTTTGGCGATGCTTTGCCTCCAAGGCCAGAGCCACCTGAGTAGTGCTGCCGTCGGACTGGGCGTCTTTGGGATCTCTGGCCAGGAGAACCGCCTGCGAGGCTTCAGCGGCGTTGGCTTTATCAAGAATGCGTTTCAGTATGGGATTCCCTCGCACAAAAAAGAAATTGCGGCGTTTCATGAGCTGTTCCGGACACGAGGCGAAGTCGTTGCTGATGAGGACAATCGGGACCGAATAGGACTTGTTGTCCACCCGCAACTCGTCGATGATCGCATGCACCTTCTCTTCATTAGGGCAATTGATAATTAAGACATGCCCCTGAACGTTCAGGTCCGCCTCTCCTGTCGCGGTCCTCAACTCCCGCTCGATTACTACGGTGGCAATCAGGGAGACCATGTAAGCCATTGCCCCAATGCCTCCCAGCATGGTCACAAGTGATACGAATATACGACCGCACACGGTTTTGGGGTAAATGTCTCCGTAACCAACGGTGCTCATGGTCACGAGACTGAGCCATAAGCTTTCGAAATAGGAGAGTTCCTCAAAATGTCGGATCCCGAGGGTGGAGATTGCAATTACAAGAAATAGAAACAGCGAAAGCCGTGGCCCAGATCCGAAACTTGCGAACTGCTAGGAGCCTGCGGATATAGTTAACAATCTTGCCGGCCATGGGAACCTTTCCTCTGGAGAGCCCCTGGGGAGAAACATCTTGAAAGTAGTTCCCCTCCAGATCTCCCTTCAAGACCATCTAAGACTTTAATCGAGAAGAGCCGTTTTTCCGCTGCCTCTCCCCCGTAAAATGGAGTTATTTAGCGCAGCCAAGGACGCAGCTCGTGGACGCCGACTCCAAATAAGGCAAATATTGCTTCGTTAGTTGTGGCCGCTAGGCGGTCATGGGCGCTTTTGCGAAGGCGTCGGAGACCGTCCGCTATTCTATCGGAACCCGGGTTGGCGCGCAATCTCGATTCAAGGTCTGCTTTTTTATTGCGCCGAGTAAAATCACAAGTCCGATTATTTGCTTATGCTCGGAGCATAGAGCCCGCTCGCAAAGAGCGCAAAACCATAGTATCCGCTTTAGCTTCATAGTCATTTTGCAGGCGTTTTGTTTGTTTTAGGTTAAATTGTTCTTCTTCCACGCATTCGATGGTACTATGGAAACGTCGAAGTATGTAACGGGCCTGCTCTCTAGACTATAAACACTCCAGGAGGGGATAACATGAACTGGTTGATCCATAACCCCATCGCTGATATGTACGGACCTCACTTTCTCATGCTGTACGGCAGCGTCATCGTGGCTACATTAATTGGCGTCCGGTGGGGAATACGGTCGGCGGACCCGAGCACGAGCCTTCCTCCCCTGCCCCTTCGGTCTAATCCTGACCCATACGAACTGGCTTACTTGAGAGGCGGAGAAAACGAGGTCACGAGGCTTGCGATCTTCAGTCTCGTCCAACGCGGCTACCTGGAGTTACGTGAAAACAAGAAGTGGTGGGGAGGAGCCGAAAGGCGATTGGCTCAGGCGACCGGGCCCACGGATGGACACGATCTTTCCCCTATCGAAAAGAGCGTGCACCGTTTCTTTTCTCTTTCACAAACGGCGGCTGAAGTATTCAAGGCCGATCCGCTGTCTCTCGGCCTGAATGGGCTTTGTACCGAATATGAGACAAAGCTTGAGCATGAAGACATGCTCTACCCACCTCAAGCGCAAGAGACAGCAAGGCTCATCCAGATTATCGGCGCTTCGATCATTTTGGGTCTCGGCGGGTACAAGCTATTCGCTGCCCTGATAAACGGACATTCAAATGTGATCTTCTTGATTTTCATGGGTATGGCGGGGTTTGTCCTTTTTCTCCTGGTGAGCCGGACGCCGCGGCTGAGCTATCTGGGCCGGGATTATCTGAAACGGCTTCAACAAGCCTTCGAGCGTATGAAGGTCAAGGCCGCTACGCCCGCCTCCGGAGTGCCTGACGCTACATTGCTGCTCCTGGTATCCCTCTTCGGAGTCAGTATGCTTAGCGGCACATCCTACGCTTCTTTCGGCCAAATGTTCGGCCAATCCGCCGCAGGCAGCGGGGGATGTGGCGGAAGTTCATCGGGAGGCTGCGGAGGAGGAGGCAGTTCCGGTTGTGGTGGTGGAGGCGGATGTGGGGGTTGCGGAGGCGGCTGACATTGATACCCCTCTCCCGAAGACGCCCCGGCCGGTGTGACCAAAGGCGATATGTCCCAAGGAGCTTATTGCTTCAGTGGCATGTAACGGATCGCTGTAATCTCAGATGCGCTCATTGCTACCAGGAGTCCTATTCCGGGGAAGAACTTGGATTCCAGGATCTCTTACGCATTCTGGACCAATTCAAGGACCTCCTCGAAAGATGGGAAACCGAAGCTGCTCGTCCCGTGTCCGGTCACGTGACAGTCACAGGCGGTGAGCCGTTTGTTCGACACGATTTTCCCGATTTGCTGGAAATCTTTGCCGCAAACAGGCGCCGTTTTGGATTCGCCGTCCTGACGAACGGGTCTTTCATCGACGCTTCCATGGCTCGCAGGCTGCGCAAACTGGGTCCCAGTTTCGTTCAGGTCAGCGTCGAGGGTTCCCGATTGTCACACGACAGTATACGCGGGCCGGGTGATTTCGAACGCACAGCCCACGTAATCGAATCGCTGGTTGACCAGAACGTGCGAACCTTCATCTCGTTTACCGCTCGCCGGACCAACTTCCGCGAATTTGCCGACGTGGCCGCATTGGGCCGGCGCTTGAAAGTCGCTCGCGTCTGGGCCGACCGTCTTATTCCCAACGGGTCCGGATCGAATCTTGCGGATCAAATCTTGACCCCGGATGAGACACGCGAATTCTTTCAAATCATGCATAAAGCTCGGACCGAAGCTGCAGTGAGGTGGTTCGGGCTAACTGAGATCGCGATGCATCGCTCCTTGCAATTCTTGTTGGCCGGCGGCGAACCTTATCATTGTGCGGCGGGAGACACACTCATCACGGTTATGCCCAGTGGCGATGTCTATCCCTGTCGACGCATGCCTATACCGATAGGCAACCTTCTTCAAACTCCTCTTGTGGAACTCTATTACGATAGTGATTTGCTTCGAGCTCTGCGTGACCGAGGCAGGCGAAGCCATGGATGCGAGGGCTGTAGTTATAGCGCAGTATGCCGAGGTGGACTGAAGTGCCTATCTTATGCTGTCGCCAACGATCCCTTCCAAGCGGACCCCGGCTGTTGGCTGGCGAAGAGGTAACTCACTTCGGTCTATATTCAAATTCGAAGCGAAGACCGGAAAGCGCCGCATCTATTATGATTGTCCGCGAAAAAAGAGAGAGGCGACAGATATCGCCTCTCAACCCCGTCGGTGCTCTGGACGAGGGAAAAGGGGTAACTTAAGATTTAATCGCTAAAGGCGCAGCCGCGCCGCTGTATATTCAGGGATTACCCCGGGCAACGTCGACATTTAGAAGTTTTTGATTTCGCGACAGCTTCCGGATGCGCCTAGCCGCTTATCCAAGCCGAGCGCAATTATGGACTACTTGAGCAATATTGGCGCCACTTTACCGACAGCGCTCATTAAGCCAAAGTTGTATTAGCGCCTCCCAGACTCTTACAACATCTGTTACAAATTAGTGAACGCTGCCTACGTTTTTGGCGGTTTGTGTGTAACATTTTGGCTGGATCGCGGCCGTCAGCTGCGTCTCGCTTTTTAAAGGACCTCATCAATTGTGCAAAAAGGGTTTCCTTGCGAACTTTTACTTTAATTTACCGGCTGTTAATCAGGAGTTTTTTTGAGATAGCGGGTCAGGAGCGGATCGCGTTTTTGAAGCGTTTTACCGGCGACATATCTCTCCAAGAAGGCTATGGAATAACGGCAGAATTACGTCGCTCCCGCGAAAGCGGGGGTCCAGAAGGTATTAAAAACACTGGATTCCCGCTTGCGCGGGAATGACGGCGCTGGTCACAACGCATCTTTAAGTTAGCGCCTATGAGGCTACCGGTCATTCAGATTTTGTTCCGACAAACCCTAATGGCTTGGCTGATTACAACAATCGAAGAGAATACCTTAATTGTTTCAGCGCTCCCGAATGTTCGGGAATCCCCATCCGTCGCGTCGCCACCTTATGAGTTCTCGATCAGAGGTCTGGAGGCGAGCTCCTTCCAGAAAGTTTCCCTCTATCGCCCTCTTCATAAGAAGTTACCGCTTATTCAGGTTTTGCGCCCAAAAACAAGTAGTACGGCGTCTTGAACAAAGGCAGATACGGAACATTCGCCCTGTGTTGACTGTAATGCCGAACCTGCGTCCTCCTGGTCAAATAAGGCACGTGATCACTGCTGGGAAACACTCCGTTAGTCTCAAACCATGCCCGCCAGAACATGCGGGCGGCCCAGCTATGAGGCGTTTGATTTTCAACGGCAAGAAACGGATGCGCTATGAAGAAATCACAGACGGCAAGATGGCCGCCTGGTTTTAGTATTTCGACGGCGTGATCTATCGCCGCATACCATCCGGGAATCATGGTCAGGGAGTAAGAAAAGGAGACAACATCCGCAAGCTTATTTTCGGGGAGTGTGAAGCTCAATGCGTCCGCATGGACCACTTCCAAGTTATTCCATCCGTTGCGTCTCTTTCGCTCTTCCGCGACGGAAAGCAGTGGGTCGCACAAATCCACTACATAGGCCTTCTCAAGCAGAGCCATTCGCGGGCCCAGCGCCTCAAAATTGGAACCGGTCCCGCCTCCCATGTCCACCCAGATACTGCCGGAAGTAAGCGGCACAAGGCCGAAAAGCTCGGTTCTGCCGAAAAGAAATCGTTCCCTGAACTCGTCGTAATTTGATTCTTGGCCGGCATAGAAGCTGTTGAGGCGCTCCTGAAGCGTTCGACCCTGCATACGCTTCAGAATAAGGTGATACAGTGTGGCCAGATCCTTTACCAGTCTGGCCGGCTTGGAACCCTCCATTTGTGAACCCATACGGTTGCTCCGAATCTTCTTCAAGAGACGCTACGACAGAAACAGATCGGCAATATAGAAACTACCGTACATATGAACCCGATCCTGCTCGTGTAACTCTCTGGCTCGCTCAGTCTGATAGGACATTATCTCTTCGAGGCGAACCTTGCGACGGTCCACCTCCACTTCCAACGGCTCGACGAAATCAACTCTGTCCGCAGCGCTTCTCCAGAGGACTCGCGCCGGCCGGGTCGCCCTGCGGACCACCCACTGCCACTCACGATTCAACTCTTCTTGCTGATTAGCCGAAAGCCAATCCATGTGGTCGAGCAAAACGAAACGCGAAATCACGCCATCATACTGAGCCAGGAAATCCGACACGGACCCCGTAAACCACTCGATTTTGTCAACCAGGCCGTTCTTCAGTAATTCAAAATTATGAGGCTTCAGGTATTCGGGACAACACTCCCTCGAATACTTGCCGGTAAGGTACACCCGCCAAAAGTAATTGTCCGTGAGAGGAAGCACTGAGAACACATAATCTAGGCAGTCCTCAATCAGCTTCTCAAGTCCTCCCCGGTACGTGTTATTCAATAGATGTTTCTGGTCGGGCGGAACGCCGACGAGAAATGTTACGGAATTGCTTTTCACAAGCCAGCGAACCAGGGGAGACCAGAATTTGCCCTTTAGGTGCTCTTCGTAGATGTATCGCTGCTCCTCCAGAGTGGAGGCTTCCAGGATCTCATCAACGTAATCACGCATTTTCTGAATTTTATCTATGTATAATTTGACCGTGTAAGCAACCAGCCCTGAAGTGCCGCGAAAATAGAACGAGGGACGGCCGCGAGCGCCGCAAAAATAGCCGATCTTTTTATCCCAAAATTTCTGAGCTGGAGCGGACAAGTCCTTACGCAAAACATCTCGGTACATTTCTTCGGCTCGATGTGAGTAACCGTCTCCGAACAGCGAAAAATTGTCCTCAAAGGAAAGGCCGCGGATGGCCGCTATCTTGAATTCAAGTAGAAAATTCTGCCTAGGATTCATGTCCACGGCATAAACCCGATCAGGGTTCGCCAGGGCATAATCCAAAGCATTGCATCCTGCGGAAGTTATAACCATTACTCTGTCCTCAGGAGTCAGGCTCAAAGCCATGCGATCTATCCGAGGATCTTCCCAGCAGGTATTATAGACCAAATTGTTTTCGTGAATGAGACTGAAAAGCTTCTCTGTTGCAGAGACAGCCGCCATGGCATCCTCCCTCATCAATTGTTCCGCTTATATAGGTCATGGAATTATTAATTGGACATTAAAAATGGGTTCAAATATCGTTTCGGTGTCTTTAAATTGCTGAAATGAAATCTATTATTATGCCCTCCGGCGCTTTGGAAACCACTGTGGGAATATGGGGCGCCGAAATTGTTCCGATTTGCGGTAACCGTTGAGCGGGAGAGAGGCAATTACCGCTGGGACACCGAGACAAAAGTGATGAAGTTGAACCCGTAAGCCGTTTAACCGAGTGCCCGGCGCGGCTCGAACATTTTCTTCTTGGGCTAGTCCCCCGAGTTTTGGGAGGAGTTTCAATATGACTGAAATAAGTGATACGGATGTCTCCTCGTTCCTCGACACTCACCGCTTGACGCTTCGGATATGTCGACAGCCCGCCCTGTAGGTGGAACCATGCGTTGCTTCGGCATACTTCAAAACAAAAAGAACGACCCAACCGCTTGACGCCAAAAGATAATCATCGCCGGTAAATTGCCGAAGGGCGTGACTCAATGTGGAACCTGGGGGCCTAAAACCCACCGGGGGGCCAACACATGGAAAGTATCAGAGACTCTGCTTGATTTCAAGACTTGATCCCGACCTGATCATAACTCCCGTTTTGATACTATCGGGCCATAGAAGATTGTGATAGTTCACCGGGAAACTCCTTTTGCAACTAGTGGTTTCTTCCCAGTGAACGTTTAGGAAAGATCAACCTCCTGCGCTTGTCTTCAGAGCCGCCGGTTCACGCTTATGGACGATGCGCAGAGCGATGTATGGGACCAGGTTGAACATGATGACGCCTATCTTGTAAAGGCCGATCCCGGCGATATTCATGACGTCAAAGACATCGATGGACACATGAACCCAATGGCTCATGAAATTGTACATCCAATCATGAGCGAGCGCGAAGATCAGAACCACAGCATGTACACTGCGATATTGATGACTGCGCACCACCCGAGCGCTTTACGCGCCGTATCCGCGGTCATGGGGACACCTCCAATCCGTATCCGGCCTGTGTTGAGGCCCTCAAAATACTATAATCAGGAATGCGGGGGAGTCCAGGAAAAGGGGTTCAGGACTTGGTCCGACGTATTCAATATCCTTTAGCGGCATGCATCATTTCCGCTGCCGTCAGATCGATATTTACGGATATCCGTCAGTAATCGTCGGCCAATTCTTATCGTCGTGCGACTCACGATAGCCGCGCCCGAGCGTCCCGGAACACATCTTCCGCTGACCTTAAGGACACCTGCCCCGCTTCAGCCTCTTCGTTGCGCCGAATCGCCTCTTCCAGCCACAGTGTCTCAACTTCCGCTTCAGAAAGCTCATCCAAGCTCAGCAACAAATCCTTGGCAAGTCGCGCACGATCTTCAGAGTCGAGCTTCAGGGCTTCCGATTTCAGTTCGTCAAAACTCATCGAGTTTTCTCCAATAGGGTTCGCGCTCATCCCGCAAAGCGACGACCAGTCTTCTTACAGCCGTTAACCATTTGCCGGAAGTCGATTCTTCCCAAATATGGTTCAGACCGGACATATTGTGAGCGTGACGCATCAGATTGAAGCTGTCAAGCGGAAATCAGATGCGCTGGGCGCCGTTGAATGATCCGCAGAAGCAAATTGAATTTCTTTCGTCCCCTGATCCCAAAGCGCCCCGGCTTGTCTATCGAGCTTTCCAAATCATATGCCCAAATAAGGCTGCAGGGATGATGATGATCAGGGCGGCCGGTCCAGCGCTTTGCAAAACCAGAGCACAGGGAACCATCAGGACGAATAAACCTACCACCACCAGAGCCCTATTTGCCGTGCGCTCGTATTCTTTTTCTTTCGCTAACGCTCGCAAGGATTGTTCATCAAGTGTCTGTTCATAGATGACTTGTGGGCTGTGTCCAGCTTTTATCAATGGCCCGAGGTCCGTTCGAGCCCGAAATTCTCTGCTCTTTCTTTCCTTGTTTAGAGGCTGGTCTAAATAGCGTCCTTCCCTGCCGGCGTCCGATTTCTGGTCCTGGAACAAATGCTCGTCGATGACCCGACGGCTGTATCCTGGTCTAATCAGTGGATCGAGATTCGCTTCTCGCTCGAATTCTTCAACTGTCCGGCCGGACAAAACGGCCAACAAATAGTTGAACTTTTTCACATCCTCCGGGTCGGCTAGTTTTTCGTTATACCAAATTCCTTTGGAGGTTTGCCATTGCCAGTACTGATCCCGATCCAAGATACATTTTATTCTGAAATCAGAGATATAACCACGACTGAATGTGCTGAGGTTTGCCTTTTCCAGTTTGATTTCTCTCACGCGTGTCGGTTTGCAGACCTGGACGATTCTATCCCCATAGAGCCTTATTTCTTTGAAGCGCAGCAATTCCGCAAGCTGCCAAATCAAACCAAAAAGAAGAATGCCGCAAAACGCTTCCTTAAAGAATAGGTCAACGAATCCAGCCGGTGTAGTGAATGAATGCGCCAGGGAATAGCCTAGAATTAGGAATAAGAAAGCAAAAAAACTCAGACACAGCGCTCTCAAGAAAAACCTGCCCTTCGAGTACTTCAGGACAAACAACGGGTCATCCGGGAGTTGCGTTTCCGGCTTGGTGTAATCGTCCATTGCTTTTACCTCTTCTTGGCCCAAGTCAATGGATATATCAGAGCTTCCCGACCAATCACGGCTTACCTGCGCTTGCGCCCATCGTCCACGACCTGATCGATTCAATCTCGTCTTCTTCAAGGCCCAGGAATTTCAGGAATTGCTCGTGCTTTTCCGGCGCGTGACGTTCGAATTCTATGTGCCACCTGATCATATCTTCCCGGGTGAATCCCGACGCGGCCAAAACCGAACTCCACGTCTCTTTGTTCATCACGCCGATGCGGCCTGCAAGGTCTTTATTCTTAAGGATTCCGACTATAAAATGTTGTTGCCGCCTAAGACGGCTTATTTCCACGTTGAGTTCATCAAGCCTCGCCTCTAGTATCGCAGCGAGGCTGTTTTCCGGCGAATCCAGGATCTTCGCTATTTCCATGAGTGGAAGGCCGGTCTTGCGGTATAGACAGATTTGCTCCAACCGTTTTGCGTCTTCCTCCGAGTATGTTCGGTAGTCGCTTTCCGTCCGTGCCGACGGTTTCAACAATCCGATTGAATCATAGTACAGAAGAGAACTTCGTGACAATTGAAATTTCTTGGCCAGCCTTCCTATGGTGTACACTGGACTCTCCTTGGGGCTGCCTGTTCAAAAGGCGGTAGTAGTTCACCGGGAAACCCCTTTTTGCAGAAAGGGGTTTCCCGGTCAGTTCCCCAAAACCTCCTAATATATTGGTTGGTTAAATGGTAGCTATTTTGCTTCGAGTGGCCCCCCAAAGCACTGTGCTGACGCAAGCCTCATAAGCCTTCTCAACGGCGCATGGGTTTTGATCCACGTTCTGTTCAGGCCCCGTGGACTACTGAGTGCAGCAGGCCGAGGATCGATCGCTTCTTCAGCATCTCGCCTGTTCGAATGTAATGATTCAGCGACTCGGACAGCCTGGCCATCATATCCACGTACATTTCTCCCTGCAGATTCTTCATAAGATCCAGCAACTTGTCCGTCAAAGAGGTGAATGTGTGGGACCAGCGGACTTGCGTCGTTCCGTCTCCACAGTCTTTGAGGTCAATGTCCAGCTTCATAACGTGGCTTTCCTGGCAGGTCACGACGAACTGAATAACGCCCGCTTCCGGTTCGTAGCGGCTAACTACCCAGATTTCCTCCAGTCCGCGCACACGCGGGAGGTTCGTCTTGAAGATACAACCGTACTCCGCTACTCCCGACACCGAATGGATCATCTCACAAGACCAATCCTCAATCCATTCATATTCGAGCACGGGGCACAGAAGCGGAAAAATCTTGGAAGGCGGAGCCGCAACCTTGTGGGTGTACTCCCTTTGTATGCGATAGGCCTGTGAATTGTTCATAGTTTTTTCTCCTTGGTATAAATGTTTGAGCGGAACTATCCGTTCAAGGCCGAGGATGAACTATGCAGTTATAGTCAGGTCAAGCGCTTTGTTTTGATTTCATCTGATTCGATTGCGACGCAATATGAATTTGACTTATAGACCCGACGCCTCTATGAATGGTTCAAAAGAACGACACATCGGGACCGGAGGGCGCTATGAAGGATTCTTTGAAGCCGGGCTTGACCTTTCAGTTCAAGTTCACTGTTCCAGAGAACAAGACCGTGCCGCATCTCTTTCCTGAAGCTTCCGAGTTTCAGGTAATGCCGAATGTTTTAGCCACTGGCTACATGGTGGGCTTGTTTGAATGGGCATGCATTCAAGCCCTTAAGCCTCACCTGGATTGGCCCGCGGAGCAAACAGTCGGCGTCGGCGTAAACTTCACCCACACCGCCGCGACTCCTCCGGGATTTACTGTCACGGTGAATGTGAAGCTGGAAAAAATGGAAGGCCGTAAGCTGAGCTTTTCCATCTCCGCCGATGATGGAATGGACCCCATTTCCGCGGGGACTCACGAACGGTTCGTGATCAACGCCGAAAAATTCAACGCCAAACTATCCGAGAAGATAGAAAAGAATGCGATGAACGACTTGAGCACGGTCACTGAGACATGAGCCTGCGCAAGACGAGGAGTTCGAGGTAAAGGCGTCGAGGAAGGACTTTTTGCAAAAAGTCCCTCCCCGAACCCCTCCCCAAAAACTCTTAATATCGGCCTACTGCTTCCATAGGATGTGGCGCCCCTCGCGAACCGCATCGTTCGAGGTCTTTTCACTATCGACGCCGTTCGAGCCGCTTGCCGCAGCCTACATGAAGACATAACCGAATTTGCGCCGTAGAGCGATTACTCACTGATCTATAATGAGAGAGCCGTCAGCCGCGAATTGGAACATGGGCGCCCAGGCCACCTCCCAGAAATATCCGTCCGGATCGGCGAAGTATCCGCTGTGGCCGCCCCAGAAAACATCCTGGGCGGGTTTCACGATCGTTCCTCCGGAGGCTTCGGCGAGGGCCAGCACGGCTGCGACCTCTTCCCTGGTTCGAGTATTGTGAGCCAAGGTAATACCGCCGAAACCGCCCTTTGTCGCTTCTACAGACGGAGAAATGTCTTCCGCCAGCTTGTCGAGAGAATAAAGAGCCAGGCGTGCGCCGCCAGTGCTGAAGAAGGCAATTTCCTCGCCGTCCTTGAAATTGGTTGGGAAGCCCAGGCCGTCGCGGTAGAACCGGACGGAGCGAATCAGATCAGTCACGCCCAGGGTAATGATGCTAATACGAGGTTCCATTGGGTTTTTCCTTTCGGCGTCCATGGCTTATGAGCCGACGGCCTGAGAATCTAAATCCGATCACCAGAAGCCGGGCCAAACACGTTTCACCATGTCCATAGCCTCTCGGAGGCATTGTTTGCTTTCTTCGGAAAGGCGACGCTTATTCTCTTTGCCGATCTTGTTGACCAACTGCCCCAATTCGCCCATCAGCTCCGAGCCGCTCGTCCAGGCCGTGTTATGAAGCCTATCGTTCAACAGGTCCGCCTCTTTTGCAAGGCCGTCCTTACGAAGGCTTTCGATCAGCTTATCAAACGGCTCATAGGATATGATTACGGTCATGGTTTGTCCTGAGGTGATTCGGCGCCTTACCGCTGCGTGAGTATCCATTCAGTTACGCGAGGAGATTGCTTCGCTTCGCTCGCAATGACATGCTAAAGCGTCTTTGAGAGGAGTGAAACAACTAAGCAATCTCAGCTTGGCCGCTCATAACTGAATAGTTGCCTGCGTGACGGTATTTCGGTTACGTATTCCTATAGGATGTGGTAAGCGCAGCGAACCGCATCGTTCGAGGCTTTTTCTCAATTCGCATCATTTCCAGCTCTCAGCCTTGACGCCCTCTCCTTCCGGCAAATCGGGGCACGTCTCACAGTAGGGAGCGTCTCGCATATAGCGCATCCGTTCCTCCCGGAAAAGATTCCGGTTGGCGATTCGGCACGCCTGAGATTTCCATGAATCAATGTCCGTGTTCCAAAGGTAAACATCATGGGAGCGAGCGTATGAACCGTGAGGATATATTCGTTTGTGCGGGCAAAAAGCGTGATACGGCGACGTTTTTTTCTTTCTCGACCTTCCGGAATTGCGCTGGCGGGTCCGCAATCGGCGACGGAGACGCCACGAAGCCAAGGAGACCAGACGCCATGACGAATATCGCAATAGTCCGTAAGCCAATCTTCCGCTTCCCCAGGCGGTTAGACTTCTTTTCGAACTCAGGAATTGCGTTTGTAGATGACTCTTCGGCAGGCTCGGCTGTGATCATTCTTTCCCTCCCTAGTCACGCACTGTGTGACTGGAAATACACTATACATCAATTGGGCCTTACTCTGGCAACATTTTCACCATTAACGGTCTGAGTGCGGAAAGCGCCCCAGGGACGTGCCAAAGCGGCCCATCAAGACGCACGGCAACCACGGTTCGAGTCATATGTTCTGCGGGGGTTTATCTACCCTTGACTCATTACGGGAGAAGCTTATGATTCACGTCAACTAATTGTGTTCTTTCAAGAATGAATCGGGTATACTTTAGACCCATTTTATAACGACAAGCTTGAGGCTAAGATGAACACCTCCGGATGCGAAATATGCGGCTCAGGATCTATGGCGCTAATCTACAATTTCAATGATCGGGACATTTTCAGATGCGCCCAATGTGGGACTGGAAGGACATTTTTCAAGAATGACCGGAGTGCCTCTCAACAAAGGTTTGATGAGCCACGCTGGATTGAGACAAGAAAAATGGTATCCAGGATTCTTATGAAAGAAGCGGAGATTCGATATCGACTCCTGAGACGGTTTTGTCCCGGAAAAAGGATATTGGAAATAGGATGCGGAACAGGCGAGTTTCTGACCACAGCGTCCAGTTTCGGACACGAGGCGGTGGGCTTGGATTTGTCGGGCGCCGCGGTAGAATATTTGAGAGCCAAGTCGCCCCAAATTGCTGTGTTTAGCGGCGACTTGGAAAATGCGAATCTGCAAGACGAATCATTCGACGTAGTCGCCGCATTTCACGTCTTAGAGCACATCGATAAAGTTACGGATTTTCTGTCATCATTACATAAAAAGATACGTCCCGACGGGATCTTATTTGCGTCGGTCCCTAACATAGACTGCCTTTATCATCTTGTCATGAGAAAGAAATGGTGGGGACTCATACCTGAACATGTGTGGCATTTCAGCCGGGAGGGCTTCTCGACAATTATTGAACAAGCGGGATTCGATATCTTGGAAATGCGGACTACGGGCTATGAACGGTATTCAATGTGGCCTGTGCTTCCCCTATTATATGGGAATTTCTTGCGGAGATTGGGGTCCACCCTATCTCCGGGTCAGGGGCCTGAAGAAGCCTCCCAAGCCAAGAGAATTGATAAGCGGCTCATAATGAAGAAAAGTCTGCTGTGGACATATAACGTCTACAGAAGAATGGCTTCCTTAATGCTAAGCCCTGCCCTCGTGCTGCAGAATGAGCTTGGATACGGGGTGGAGCTTACCATTGTGGCAAAGAAGTCCGAATCGCGGATCAAAAAGATTAACGAACCGACTTGCTCCTGAAAGATCAGGACGATCACCGAGCGTTTAGACGAAAAGAAGTCTCCGCTTTCCCCGCGAGATAATGGCTGAGACTTGGTCGCATTTAAACAACGTGACCCATCGGAAAGAGGTTTTCCAACCGGCTCTGCGCTGATTCGAAGATCCCGGTTGACGCCATGCAGAACGAAGATGTATATTAGAAATACGTTAGCACGGGCTTTCTTTTTAGGGCGTCGGAAGTTTAATTGCCGTAAGGACTTGATCAAGGTCATATCCTGACCTTTCAAGGCGCAAGCATGGACCGACGCCAAAACGCCAACCAACCCCAACGATCCCCGAATCGACACGACCACCGCATGACTGGGAGGCACAGAAAGAAAGAGAGGCCGGAATGCGCAGATCCGGACCAGTGTGGTCACTCCTGTTCATTATAACTTTATCGTTTTGTTCGAGCTGTCGAGCTTCGGAGCAAACAACGGCTTTGCCGCTCAAGGACGAAATTGTAGTGGCTTTTTTGGGAGACCTGAGCGGACCCGTGGGTTTCTGGAACGCTCCCCGGCTTGTCGGCATACAGGACGCCATAGCATACATGAACGAAAAAGCAGGGGGTATAGCCGGGAGAAAAATCACCCTGAGCTGGTTTGACCACAAAAGCGACGTCGCTCTTGCAGAAAAAGGATACCGCAAACTCAAGCTCCAGCATCCGTTGATCTGGCATACCTGCGGGACCGGAGAACAACAGTTGCTCAAGCCTCTGTACGAAAAGGATCAATCCCAGATTCTCTTTACTTGCAGCACCAGCCCGGGCGTCATTTACCCGATTGGTTACGTATTCGGAACAGCGCCCTACTTCCCGGACCAGTTTGGAGCGTTCATAGACTGGCTCGTCGAAACCTGGGATAAAGCAAAGATGGGAAGAATGCCCAGGATCGCTTTTGTCACCTATAACAGCGGATACGGACGGGCCTGCATCACCCGGGAATCCCTGGATTACGCAAAATCAAAAGGGATTGAAATAGTCGATACCATCTATATCCCCTTCGTGACCACAGACGCCCTCACTCCCCTGTTAAAAGCCAAGAACGCAGGAGCTGACTGGGTATTCGGACAATGGCTTTGGCAGACTGTTCCACCCTATTTGCTTGCCAACCACGAACATGAACTCGGACTTAGGTTCTGTGTCACGAGCTTCGGAGTTGACGACGTCATGATTCAAAAGAGCGGCGAAGCAGCCGAAGGGCTTACGGGGATAACCTCATGGTATTCGCCCGCGGAAGATACGCCCGGTGTGAAACTGGTCAAAGAAATCATAAGCGAAAAAGAAAGGCGTCCCGAAGATAGAGGAGCCTCATATTTTCTTGGTTGGATGAACATGTGGCAAACCAAGATGGCGCTGGAACAAACGCTGGAAAGGGTCCGGGATTGGGACAAAGTTACGCCGCAGGAGATTATGATCACGCTGGAAAAATGGAACGATGTGGATGTGCATGGGCTGGGACGGCTTTCTTACGCGCCGACCGGTAGGGCGCCGAAATGATAAGAATCGTCCAGGTGACCGGTGGAAAATGGAAACCGATAACCGACTGGAGAAAATGCCCCAAGCTGATCCCCCCCGCATGGATGAAAGATTGCGGTCTGGCAGAGAAAAGTCAAACGAACGGATGTCATTGACGGCTCAAGCCGGCCGCTCATAATTTCAGGGAGCGAGGTCGCTCCGTCAAGGATCGCCATCGGCGTTCACAGCGCCGTCTACCCTTTGGAAAAGCCAATGAATCTTCGAGTGAAATCAATCCTGGGCATCCAGATTGTCATCATAATTACCATCATTTTTGCCACCATAGGCGTCGGCTATCTGGTCAAAAAGCAGAACGATGAAAACGGCAAGAGCCAGGTTCTGAGAGGGGCAAAATTCACTGCCAGAACCGTTGAGGACATGCGCAACCTCAGGCTGAAAAGGATGTCCGACTTCGTCTCCAATCCCACTCAGCTCATCAATTTTCGGTATTTACTCGAAATAAAGGGTAAAAAAGACAGCGGCGATTACAAATTTGTTTTGGAACAGCCAAAGGAGGAAATGCTTTCCGTTCTTCTGGAAATGGTCCGAGAGCGAGCCTTCGACGGTGTCAGGGCATACGATGGGGACGGAGATCTGATGGTTTATCTGAATCGGATGGGGAATCAGATAAACCTAGGTATGGTGACCACAGATGATAACGGCAATCGGGTCATCAAGGCCCAGAACCTACCGGATGATGCCGGCATGACCTCCAATTGGCAAAATGTGCCGCTCGAATCGGAGACTGGAATCAAATTTCCATTGCCTCTTCCTAGTCGTCAGGCGTCCGGTCTAGGGGTGATCCACGATAAACTGGCCGTGACCGGAGTCTTACCCGTCGTGGCCAATGAATTGTATCTGGAAACCGACGAGAAAAAGATAGGCTGCGTAGAATTTTATAAATTCCTCGGTCCGCGATTTGCCGATAATCTTTCGAGATCCCTCGAGATGGGTGTCAGCGTATTCACCGGAGACAACCTGACGTCGTGTACTCTGAAAATATCGGATGACTATCGCAAGAATATTTTAGCAAGGATAAAGCGGAGCAATCAAGAGTGGGACCCGGCGCCTACCGTTGAAGTGGCCCCAATTGGGGAAGAGGAATACTATGAGGCGGTAGTCCCATTCTTCAGAGGGAACGACTACGTCGGAGCCGTAGTTTTGAACCTTTCCCGGGAAGCTGCTGTTCGAAAGACACAGGAAAACATTGTCATGCTGTTCCTGGTCATGGGCGTCTGCTTGTTCACCGCCACACCGTTTGTCGTGTTCATTTCAGGGAGGTTTTCCAACCGTATCAGCAGCATGCTTTCCGTGGTCAAGGAATTCACCGGTGGCGACCTTTCAGCCCGGATCAAATCTTCATACAATGACGAGCTGGGCATACTGGCCGGCGCCTTCAACACCATGGCTGAAGACCTTCAGAAAACCATGCTGGAATTGAAGAGGTCTGAAGACAAGTATAGAGCCATTTTTGAAAACACCGGCACGGCTTTGATATTTATAGAAGAAGACACTACGATCTCGATGGGCAACAAAGAGTTTGAAAAGCTTAGCGGGTACACCAAGGAGCAAATCGAAGGCAAGAAGAAGTGGACGGACTTCGTCGCTAGACAGGAAGACCTTGAGCAGATGAAGGAATACCATCGCTTGCGACGCATCGATCCGTATACGGTTCCGCAAGTCTACGAGTTCCAGTTCATCAGCCGAGAGGATAATTTTAGAACTGTTGTCATAACAGTGGCGATTATGCCCGGGACAAAACAGAGCCTGGCTGCCCTTTTGGATGTGACGGAACTCAAGGACACCCTAGAAGCGCTGCGACGAAGCGAAGAGCGCTACCGGACACTGTATGAAGACAACCCCTCGATGTATTTCACCATCGACGCCCAAGGAACGGTGCTCTCCGTAAATCGCTTTGGAGCCGAGGAACTTGGATACACAGTCGAGGAGTTGGTTGGCAAATCGGTGCTGACGGTTTTCCACCCGGATGACAGAGATTCCGTCAGCGAGCAGTTCACAAAATGCTTGCGAGATCCTATGAAAGTGACGCACTGGGAGCTTCGCAAAGTTCGCAAGGACGGAAGTGTTCTGTGGGTAAAGGAAGCCGCTCGCGCCACTTGGAAAGCAGACGGCGATCCGGTCGTGCTCGTCGTCTGCGAAGATGTCACCGAACGCAAACGTGCCGAAGAGCGGCGCGTGCTGTTGGAGACGGCCATCGAACAGGCTACTGAGGGCTTTATTGTGGCCGACAAAGATTGGATCGTACATTACGTCAACCCCGCCTTTGAAAGCATCACGGGCTATGAAAAGACTGAAATCATCGGTCAAAACGTTAGAGCCTTTTATAAAAACATGGAAAGCGACGTCGACGGCTCAGCCGTATGGTCTGGACGTTCCGTTAACAGAAAGAAAGACGGGACGTTATACGAAGTCGAGATGACCGTCTCCCCTGTGCGCGACAATTCGGGCGGCATAATTAATCTTGTCGGCATTCAAAGGGATATCACTCACGAAGTGAGGCTCGAAAAGGAACTCCGTCAAGCGCAAAAGATGGAAGCGATCGGCACGCTTGCCGGAGGAATTGCCCATGACTTTAACAACATTCTCACGGCCATTATCGGCTCCACCCAAATGGCCCTGTACAAGATCAGAGAGACTAGCCCCGCGAGACGTCACCTGGATCAGATCCTGGCGTCCGGCTGCCGTGCGACGGACCTTGTGAGGCAAATACTGACCTTCAGCCGCCAAACCGATCATGACCGCAAACCTGTGCCGCTGGCGAACGTTGTCACTGAAGTCCTACAACTTATGCGGTCTTCTCTGCCTTCCACGATAGAGATTCGTCAGGAAATCGCCGTCGGGCCGCAAGGTGGTATAGTCTTGGCCGATGCGACCGAGATTCACCAGGTGCTCATGAATCTCTGCGCTAACGCCGCTCACGCGATGCGCTCCAAGGGAGGAGTGCTGGGGGTGACTTTGTCGAATATCGATGTCGACGACTCCCTTGTTTCCCGCTGCCGAAATTTGCAGCCCGGGCCTCATCTGTGTTTGACGGTAAGCGATACGGGGCACGGCATGGATGCGGCAGTTATAGAACGGATTTTCGACCCGTATTTCACCACGAAGGGGCCGGGAGATGGAACCGGATTGGGGCTGGCAATGGTCCTGGCCATCGTCCAAAGCCATGACGGCGCCATTACGGTGTACAGCGAGCCTGGACAAGGTACCAGCTTTCATGTCTTTCTTCCTGAGATTAATCGGGAGATCCAGCCCGAGACGGCGACGGTTGAAACGCTTCCCACAGGGGCTGAAAGTGTGTTGTTCGTTGACGATGAACGGATTCTCGTGGATTTGGGCAGAGAAATGCTGGAGTCACTGGGGTATAGCGTGACTGCCTGCACAAGCAGTCTCGAAGCCCTCGAAATATTCAAGGCACGGCCTGCGGCCTTTGATCTGGTCGTCACGGACATGACCATGCCGGGTCTTACCGGCAGAGCCTTGGCTCGGGAATTGATGACCATGCGGCCTGAACTCCCGGTGATATTGTGCACAGGATTCAGCGAGCTAATCAATGGAAAAGGGGCGATGGAGGCGGGTATTCGAGAGTTCGTGACGAAACCTTACGTTATTGGGGCGCTTGCGAGCACTATCCGCAGGGTATTGGACGAGTGAATCGCCCTTGCTAGCAGAGGGAGTTCTCAAACGGGACTTACGGACGTCGCTATTCATCGACCCTTGCGCAGCGATCAGCGCCAGAGTATCCTTAGGAAATTCCACAAGTTGTCGCAGCCATCGCATTGCCGGCGCTGGTCAGTATTCGGGTTCCTCGGCCTGTTCGAGCAGCTTCCGGAGCTGTTCGTCAGTCAATTTCTTCCAATCTGCCATCTTTTCCGACACCAATTGACGAGACTTGACCGGTGACAAGCCTCTAGACTCCCAGTGCTCGAGTTTTCTGTCCGAAAGTCGCTTCAACAGATCAGCTCTGTCCATGGTCATCCTCCAAGTTTCAAATGACAAAGTTAGGCGCCCTATGAACCCCAAGTGGTCGTTTTCATAAATACGGATCTGTTTCCCGTAGGATGCTGTGACCGAAGCGAACCGCATCGTTCGAGGTCCTTTCACGACCGATCCAGCGAAAGAGATCACCAAGTATCGTATATCAAAGACCAAACCAATTGTGCGATGACTATACATCAGCCTTTGACTATGTCCAGATTTTTCGTCGTGGCCGCGACGCCGCGGGCGCAAGCGGTTTGATCAGGTCGATGAGTCGGAATAGGGGCCATGACAGATGGCCTAATAGCGAATGCGCTTTTCTGACAAGCTCCACGCACGTTGAAGAGTCGCTTGTTCTCCGATATTATCCCGATCTGAACAAACTCGAGGTGGAGCATGTTTGAACTACTCATGAGCCCCGACGCCTGGATCGCGTTTTTGACACTGACGGCTTTAGAGCTTGTCCTGGGAATCGACAACGTGATCTTCATAGCGATTCTCGTGGATAAAGTGCAGCGAAAGCGTCGCGAGCTTGCCAGGCGCATCGGCTTGTTCTTGGCCATGTTTGCGCGTGTAGCGCTGCTTTCCGTGCTTTCCTGGCTTATCGGGCTTACTGAGCCGCTCTTCAGCGTATGGCGACAGGAAGTTTCGGCCCGAGACTTGATTCTCATCAGTGGAGGTCTGTTTCTGCTCTGGAAGAGCACCAAAGAAATCCATCAGATGTTGGAAGGGGAAGGCGACAAGGTTTCGACCGCTGCCAAGGCCGGATTCTCTTCGGTCATCATCCAGATCATCATTGTGGATCTCATCTTCTCATTGGACTCAATAATTACTGCGATTGGTATGGTAGACAAAATTGCCGTAATGATAGCCGCCGTTGTAGCCTCGGTGATGCTGATGATGGCCTTCGCCGGAGGAATCGGGGAATTCGTCGGAGAGCATCCCACAATCAAGATGCTGGCTTTGTCGTTCCTTGTGGCTGTCGGTGTTGTGTTGATTGCCGACGGTTGCGGTCATCATGTCCCTAAAGGCTATATTTACTTTGCCATGGCTTTCGCAGTGTGTGTAGAAATGCTGAACATCCGAGTCCGAAAAACGCTGCTTGAGGACACGGACACCGAGCGTACGACGCAACCAAGCTACAAGCTCCTTCCAGTCGATAGCTCCGGAACTCGTGGCTATACCGGCCGGCGGCCCCGCCGCAGAAATACTCGAGGCAAATTGGGCCCCCGGGTGAAGCGCCGCGGCTGACCTTACGCAGGACCCAAGAACTTGAGCCTGGTTCCCGGCCATGAGTTGGGGTGGCCAGCAAAATAATCGTCCTTGACCTTTCTGTAGAATTCCTTGATAAATTGACCGGGAGGGCCAACCATTGCCGCCGGGAAGGGTCATATTTTATAAAGAGGATGACGGAAACGTCCCGAGGATTGAATGGCTTGACGAACGGTCGAATGTCGGTCAGGAATCTGTGTACCGACCGGTTGATAAGACTCAAGAACCACGACACGAACTGCGGAGACCCGTAGCCGCACCTCTCAAAGACGGCATTTATGAACTCCGAGCGAGAGAAAATAAGGAGAGATTACGAATGTTGTTTTTCTTTTTCGGGAGAGAAACAAGGGAATTTGGGGAAGCCCCGGTCTACGTGCCCAGAAGCCTCCCCGGTGGTTTTTCAGAAGTGTCTTACATCAGCTTGACAGAATGGCCCTAGTGGTTTGCCGGCGGTTGGGCCGGACTCGAAGTTTCAGTGGATTTGATCGCCTTATTCGCTTCTTCCTTGGTGGCGAAAGGACCCTTGACGATCGCTTTTGCGTCAGCCGGTTTCTTGTCTACAACGGCCATTTTCCCTTGTAAATCCTTGACTACGTAGAATTCGGTCGCGGCCATTGCGACGGTCGCGGAGGCAAAGCACAGAAGGGATACCATCACCACTATAAGTCTAATCGCTTTTTTCATCGTCTTCTCCTTGATTTTGCTCTTCATGTGATGAACAACCTTTACTCGGAATTTTTCCGAGGAGCTCACAAAGCCATCCCGGGTGCGGCTCCGTGAATTCTCACTAAACTAATTCGTAGGATCATCATAAAACTGACGGGATATTCGACCGCGTGGAACACAATTTATAATTTTCGTCCAGCAGGCTATTTGCGGGGTTTGGGGCCATTGTAGGCCGGAAAACGGCCCGGCGGTTTGACGCCCTCCAGCAGGTAATGAGCCCCTTATCTGAATGAAGGCAAGAACCGCGCTGATGGGAACGCGTTCAAATGTCGTATGATGGTAAGACGTTTCGCAATTTTCCAGAGCTGGGCCTAGCAATGGGAGTTTTTTGAGGAAGGGCTCGGGAGGGCCTTCTTGAAGAAAGACCTCCTCGCCGGAACCTCTTCCTGAGACTCTCGTTTTTTCGACAGCGGGGGGTGTTCGTGGCCGATACAATCAAAAAGAAAATCAGCGCCAAAGAAATTGCGACCGATATTCGCTCTGGTATGGGCTGCGTCGAGCTGAAGAGCAAATACGAGCTGTCGGATAAATCTCTGGAATCAATTTGTAAGAAGTTATCTGAGGCGGGCTCGGTGACTGAACAAGATCTGGCGCGTCTGAAGATCGGGACCGAAACGTCTCGGGCGCCGGTTCGTGGAAAGCCCGACGACGGCCATTGGCGATGCCCCGCCTGTCATGCGCCCCAGTTGAGGGAAATGAGGGAATGCCCGGCATGCGGCATTGTAGCGGCAAAATTTATGGCTGGTCGGGAGAAACGTAGCAGCGATTCGTCCGTTATCCACACTCCGGAGTGGGACAACAACCGCAGCGGGTCCAATCACTGGATTTCGGCGGTGGTCAGCGTTGTGGCGGTGGCTCTCATCGGAACAGCCGTAATTGTCTGGTCCGTGCGCCGTTCAGACCAGAAAGCAAAAATGGCCAAGCCTAACAAACCAAGATTTCAGACGTCACAACAACTTGCCCGTGAGCCGATTCCAGCCGAAGAGAGCTCCGCTGATGAACAGAGTATGAGTATAGACCCGGCCGAATCGGAAGCCGAGAGCTCACAGTCGGCGCCTATCGATCCCTTGCCCGCTGACGCTACGTCTCTGAAGCCTCAGGACGTCCCGCTTGAGCCGGTACCCGTGGATCTGACGCCTCACAAACCCATTGATGCGCCGTCGAATTACGCAACGGGAGTTTTGAGACGGTTCACTTCCGCGGACTTCAAGAAGGAAGTGGTGGAGGCGTCCAAAACCTATCCGGTCATCTTCCAGTTCTACCGCGACACTTGACCGCCCTGCAGACGGATGGCGTCCGTCCTTACCCAGCTCGCGGGAGAGACAAAAGGCAAAGCCATAATAGGATTGGTTATGGCTACTGACCGGGACCTTGCCCGCACTTTCGGAGTCAGCAAAATACCCACGATTTTCGTAGTGCGGAACGCCGAGATTAAGGCTTCATTCGTCGGAATTGTGCCCAAAGCCACGCTGGAACAAATCCTGAGAAACGGATAGGAGCACGGAAAAAGAACGAAATTGGGGTTTTCATTTCAATTTCTATCGCACAAGGGTCACGGCCTAATCAAATCCAATAAACTGCGTACGACTAGAGCGGGTTGCAATAATAAGAGTTTTTGAGGAAGGGTCCGGGAAACCACTTTTTGCAAAATGGGGTTTCCCGGTGAGCTATTACTCATGAAGCGCTTATTTGCCGCCTAGCGCTTTGTTCCAGATATCCAAGAATTTCTTGGTCTTTGCGAATAGCGCATCCGTGTCGCCCTCGATCTCCACGGCTTTGATTATGTCATTCTGCATGATGCTGTTAACCACAGCTTGATCCTCGGCTCCGATAACCTCTCCGAATACGGTGTGCTTGCCGTCGAGCCACGATGTGGGAACGTGCGTAATAAAAAATTGGCTGCCGTTGGAGTTCGGCCCGGCATTCGCCATTGAAAGCTTACCGGGTTTGTCATGTTTCAACTCGGAGTTAAACTCATCCTGAAACTTATAACCCGGGCCACCAGTCCCAGTTCCGTGAGGACAGCCTCCCTGGACCATGAAGTCCTTGATCACCCTATGGAATTTCAGATTGTTGTAGAAACCTCTCTGAGCAAGGTTCACAAAATTCGCCACGGTGATGGGGGTAAGCTCGTCAAAGAGTTTCAAGGATATGTCGCCCTTGTTGGTCTTGATAATTGCTTTCACTAGATCTCCTCTTCTCGATTTAGTCGTTTTAAAGTGCTAATCTCCGGACTGGGCTTGCCGTGGAGACCGCCGGGTCAGGTGAACCAAATGACATTGCCGGCCGAATAAAGCTCGATTCCGTGAGCAGGCCGCAATTCGGCTCACCATCTCGACTCAGAATCACAGTATAGGGCCCGACATCTTTGTTGGCAACCATATACGGCCATATACGAGCTGACGAAGAGGCGCCGGCTTGAGAGCTTGACTGGGCCTATTGCCCCGTAAATTATAACGTTGCCGATCACAAGTAGCTTTACTCATTGAAAATTCGCCAACTTCTGATCCCTATGGACTTCCTTGGGCCCTGACATTCTATTTTTTCTAAACGGCTGCACCGGCGGCGCACCCAATTGTTGTAAAAGACCTGACCAAGCAGACAAAGAAAGATTAAAGCAACGAAGCCCACGAGCAGGTTCATCCAAAGGCCGCCCGTAAAATCGATCTCGGCTATAACGCAAAGAGCGCCGACCGCTACCCTAAATACCCAATCCCAAATCTTTTGCTCTCTACGTAATCTCTGAAATTGTCTGTTAGAACTGACAATGTACCCGGGCTTATTCAAGCCCCCGGGACGGAATATCTTGCGACCATCTTTGTCCACTCTAAAATAACTGTCTATGGTATAGTTAACGGCAGTGGTTTCCGATTCAGGGAGGTCTTTCGATAGGGGCTTCTTAGCAATTTTCTTCAGGAATTTTTCGACAATAACACCACACTTGGGACCTTCCGAAAATTCGGTTTTCAGGGTAGCTCCACAGGCTGGACATTGGCGATTCAGCTGGACCGGTCCAGTCTGTGAGTCAGGCTTTTCCATGTTCAGTCTCTTTCAGTGACGAATCCGGGTAGCCGTCCAGTCGCCGCATCCTCTCAAGAAGGGACTTCGGACGAGCAATTGCGTGAAAAAACACTAGTTATCGATTGCCGGGCGCCCTTTCCTCCAAACATTATCAGATAGAATATGATCGCCTGAACAGAAAAAGATAGCAGAGCGCCACCGTCGGGACCGGTTAGGGTATGGAAAATGGATTCGGTTTCCAAGGCCGAGTTGGGATAATTAACTATCAGCGCGCAAAACAGGTTTGTTGCAGCGTGAATTCCTATCGCCACTTCCAAACCGTTGCTTTTCAATGTCACAGCAGCAAGAAAACAACCTACAAGGCAATAGTACACCGCCAAAGGCCAGCCTCCGTTAGCCAACTCGGGATTCGGCAAATGCAGTAAACCGAACACCAAACCGGAAGCTAAAACAAGCGTATAACGGTTTCTGGTGAGCAGCGCCGTCATTTGCAGCAAGTACCCGCGAAACAGAAGTTCCTCGGTCGCCGTCTGGATTGGCGTAAGAAAAAGCGCAACCGCCGCAAACATGAAGAAACGATCAAACTTGAAACTTAATTGGATATCCGCAGGGTCCAGGAGGAAACCGACGCAGCTTTCGGCTATCATAAGGCCAAGAAACACGCCGAAGCTTTTCAACATTTTCTTCCAGTCAATGGACCGATTCGGAGTAATAAGGCTCATAAAGGGACGTTTGTGCTCGAAACGGATGGACAAGAAAAGGCAGGCCAATAGGAACACGAAACTAAGATTTTGCAGAACGTAATTGTCCAAAGAATCTATTCCCAGAATACGGCCGGTCTTGGTGTCGAACTGAGCGTTCGGAGCCCATAGCTCCATCGCTATACTCATCATTATGTTGGCAAGACCGAACATAAAAATTATGGCCGCAACGTAACACCACCAGTGGTTTCTCCCCTGATTGGACACGTCAATGAATTGGCGAGGCTTTTCGGTGAACTGATTTTGAGCCTCATGACCGCTCGGCGACGTTTGGGCCCTCGGCACACCAAGCTCGTGGATGTTGGTCGATCCGGAGCGCTCGGGCTTGCTGTTGGCGCCGTTGTTCCCTTCAGCCGCTTGCGTGTTCCCGCGGGTCGGTTCATCAACCGAGGAGAAGCCCGACCAAGCCGTAGTATGATTCCCGTTGTTACCGCCAGGTTCGCCGGACTGAGCCAAAAAACCGGCATATCGATCGGTACTCGGCCATATCTAAGAGGTCGGCTATGAAGAGTTTCTCAAACAGGCTTTGAATCTGCTTTGCGGAAAGTCCGTATTTGCCTCGAATTTCCTCCCGGGACATGCCGGCTCTAATATCTGTGATTACTTCTTCTGCAGAGATTTTCTTTGGAGCCAAGTAATACCCCCAGAAAGTGATTCCCAAGAACAGAAAGGCAGACGGTCGACTCCTGTCCTTCATCACAGGGTTTTGTTCAATCGTCTTATGGGCGGGAGCACTCCACGGACTATAACACATGATTTGCGGTTGTGGCGCCCCTAGCGTTGTGTTATGAACACGGGGAAGGCCCCAACGACGCCTTTTTAGGACCGAAAATGACAATTACATATACACCGGAACTTTCCGATCTTCTTCATGCCGCCAGAGCCTGGGAAGGCAAGCGCTGGAAGCTTTTGAACCGGGTTGTAGCGGCTGTGCTACTAGCCTATGGAGGCTTTCTCGTCTACGTGGGATGGTATTGGTGGAGCGTCGCTTTCCTCTCATTCGGCCTGCTCGAATGGTTCAATCTCATGCCGGCCGCCGGGATTAGAGCTATCATAGAATTTCGGATTAACCCAAAATTCAAAGAAGAATATCAGCTGACGCTCACAGATGAACACCTCCATTTTGAAACAGCAACCATTGATTCAACTCTCAAGTGGACGCATTACACCGAGTATTTTGAAACCTCCAAAGCTTTCATTCTGGTATACGGGAAGGGGATGTACACGGTGATTCCCAAACGGGCGATAAATGAAACCGGCGAGATGGACAGTCTCAGGAGTCTGCTGAATCGAGTGATTTCATGACGATTTGATTGCTCGCGGGCGCCTACGACGCTTTCAAAAGCCCCTACGGAAGCTCCCCTTTACCTCAAGCCGACGATCGAAACTGTGTTCAGAGTCATAGCAATTCCGACTTCCGCACCAAACTCCCGACCAGCTTGTTGAAATCCGCGGGCGGCTTAGTTTCAAAAGTCATCCGCTCGCCGCTGAACGGATGAAAGAATGAAATCGATTTGGCATGAAGCGCCAGACGTTTATGGGGGTCCTTCTTCTTTCCATACCTCTCGTCACCCACCACAGGGTGTCCGATATCAGCGAGATGCACACGAATCTGGTGCTTCCGGCCCGTCATGAGATCAACTTCCAGCAAGGCGAAGTCTTTAGTCTGTCGGATCACTTGGTAAGCGGTGTGAGAAAATTTTCCCTTTTTGGGATCAGTTGTGGAGTACACACCGAAGGCTTTGTTTTCCACCAGGTATGAACTTATAGTCTCAGCGGACTTCTCACACCGGCCATGAACGATGGCAAGATATTTCTTCGTCGTTTCTTCCCACTGGCTCTGTAGACGCAGCTTCGCCTCTTCGCTCTTAGCGAAGAGGAGTATGCCTGAAGTGTCTTTATCGAGTCGGTGGACGATGAAAATGCGTTTCTGAGACTTAGCGCAGCCCTTGCGAACATAATCAGTCAAAATGAAGTAAGCCGTTCGCGATCTCTCTGTGTCTGTAGCCATTGTCAAGAGACCCGAAGGCTTGTCCACCACGAGGACATCTTTGTCTTCGTGAATAATCGCGAGCCCCTTTTGCATAAGTCTCGCGTTCGGTCTTGGAGGTCTAATCATATTCAAAGCTCTAACGCAACAACGGTCTGTTGCAACTCCTGATAGCGGGGCATTTTGTTATTCTCGTCGTGTTTCATCGCTTTGCCCTGAGAGAAGCCTGGATTACACTGTCCAGACGTTCAAGAAAGCGAGACCGGTCTCGCTTTTCAAACGGCGCCGGGCCTCCGGTAATATTTCCCAGCTCCCTTAGATGCGCCATCAATTCTCTGTTAGCAAGCGCTCCACCGATGGATTCGTCAGTGAAGACGCGGCCTTTCGGGTCAAGCACGCGAGCGCCTTTTTCAAGACATCTTGCGGCAAGAGGAATATCGGCTGATACACCGATATCGTTTTCAGCAACATGCTCCACAATCCAATCATCCGCAGCGTCGAATCCTTCTTTGACCAGAACCAGCTCAAATAGCTCCTCTTCGGGAATCCTAATCCTGGAGTTGGTAACCACGTAGACCTTTAATCGGTAGCGGAGCGCCACTCTATATACTTCATTCTTAACGGGACAACCGTCCGCGTCAACATAGATCTTGATCAACTATATCCTTTCCGTTTGCGACGACGGACACCGTTCGCCGCCGCCATCATTCTTGAGGGCAACGCATAATATAATCTAATACATCACGCACACTCGCACCAGCAACCCCAATGCAACCGTCTGCGCCTCCGTAATACATACGCAGCTCATCGTCCCGGAGAATCCACCCGCACGGGAACACCACATTGCCTACGTCGCCGCTTCGTTCATAGGGCTCTTGAGGACCGAATATCCACTGATCGGAACGTCTCAGGACACGAGTGGGATCTTCACTATCCAGCAAAGCGAGTCCAAGTCGGTAAATACTTCCGGAGACCGTGTCTTTCACCCCGTGATACAGGATCAGCCAGCCCTCGGACGTCTCAAGGGGGGGCGTTGAGAGCCCAATTTTATTGGCGTCCCACCAGGCGCCTGTTCTTGCGGGCAATAGAACTTGATGATCTCCCCAGTGCTTGAGATCGGGCGAAAAAGATATCCAAATGTGTTTTCCAACGCTTCCAATCGACGGCACGGGCCTGTGGAGCATCGCATATCTGCCTTTGAACTTGACGGGAAAAAGAGCGGCGTCTTTGTTCTCGGGAGGCATAGCAGGACCTAACCTCTGAAAGTGGACAAAATCTTTGGTCACGGCAAGGGAAACCAAAGGCCCGACCTCCGAATACGCGGTGTACGCGACACCCCAGAGTCCAAGATCCTCTAGCCACGTTACTCGAGGATCTTCTATTCCCCAGGTCTCTTCGGGATAGCTCTCCGGCAACGGCGGAAGTGTGGGCAACCGATCGATTTCCCAATCCACGAGTCCGTCGGCGCTGCGCGCGGCGCACAAATGTGAGAATCCACGGCGATCTTCCACTCTCACCAACAGCACGCTCCGGCCATCGACCATCGTGGCGCCCGGATTAAACACCGCATTCACGGGATATGGCCAGTCGCTACGCGTAAGTATTGGGTTGGCTTCATACCTTTTGAAGAGTTCTCGATAGCCGTCGTCTGGTGGGTATATCATGATACAGACATCCTTGGATCTATCCGTCAGAATTCGAGCGGGAGTTCAACCGTGTGTCCGGACGCAATGGATTGGCGGGCCAACTCGTAGGCTTCGTTATACTGTTTGGCCACCAGTTCCCATGAAACCACTTCATCAAGATATGTCTTGAGGTTTTCCCCGAGCTGCAGCCGGAGTTCTTCGTTACAGGCCATTCTGATCACCTTGTCCTTCAACATTTTCTTGGTAGTAAAGAGCAATCCTCCTCCACTTTCCAGCGTCTGAGCGGTGAGGCCTTCCATGGGGGCTGTAGTGATATATGGCTTGTTGAGCGCAATAATTCGCGCGAGCGTTCCGGACTGGGTCTCATCGGTCGAAGGCAAGACTATGAAGTCACAGATCGCCATAACTTTGTAGTATATCTCGCCGCGCGGCACAAACTCGAAATAATGGCCCAGCCCTTTTTGTTCCAGGACTTCGAGTTGCTGTCGATAATGATGGTAGTCCGGTAAGTGGTTCGGATCTCTCATGGCGCCCGCAGCCAGGAGATCCCAGCTTTTGCCGGACCGCTCCAGTATTTCCGCATGAATATCTTCCCACATGGAAGTCAATATGTCCCACCGTTTATTGGACTGTATCCATCCGACCATGCCCACGAGATGATCACCCAGGTACGGGACCTTGTCCAAGCCAAGCTCCTCCCTGAGGGCCCGGATGTCCTTGATTCCCCAGCGTCGGTCGGATCTGGCGCCATGGGGGACCACCATGACGTTTCTAGGGGTTCGCCAACCTCGACCAACGAAATTCCATTCCAGTCGCCATTTTTGATAATGACACTTGAACAGCGCCACCCTTGCCCGTTCACACATCTGGTAGACAAAATCCGCCTCAAAATCCGTTAACCTACCATGGACCGTGTGCGGCTCGACAATTGTGGGGAATTCATTGATTGCGGTAAGCAAGTCCAGGAAACCTTCGTTTCCGTCTCCCGCTCCTCTCGAATCGTGGTATTCGTACAGGCCGTATTCGTGTTCCAGATGGACTGCGTACGGGTGTAACTCATACACTTTTCCGGCCACCGTCTTCCACCAGTCTCTTCTGGACATGTCAATGATTGGAAATACGCCTTCTCCTTGACCATCCGTGTGGCTTATGACCAGCACTTCTCTGTCAGGATTGGCCTTCCTGATAAATTCTCTTGCCTCCTCGGCGAACGTCGCTATTCCACACAGGCGCGGAGGATAGCTCGAAATCATGACTATAGGGTCTGAATTGCTCATTGATAGGCCTTTTCCTTACGTCTGAGGCACGGCGGTTCAACAAGTGGACGTGACTATGTTGGACAGGGCACATAATAGAGCGATTCGCAAATGGCTTTACATTTTGCGAGCTCAGGACCAAGCCCATGAGTGACCGCCGGTCGTTCCTACAGGTCGACTCCCCCTGTGGGAAAAATGTAACGGGATTTACGAAACGATCTAATAAATTGTTTCCCGGCTTCCCCGGCAACCTAGTATGCCGGCTGCAAACAAAGCTTTCCGTTCACGGCGCTTTTACCTCAACGAGGCCATTTTTGCAACCGGTTCTAAAAGAGGTGGGCGCTTCTCTAGCTTTGGGAGTAGCAGTCCAGCGGGGCTTAAAAATCTACCGATAGACACAGCGCAGGAGGCGGTTCCTCATTTGGAAGCCTGAATTCTTTGAGCCTTTAGCTCGGAAAGACCAAGGACGGCAAGCAGGTAGCATACAACAGACTCCGCTCCTTGATTTGCGCTAATGCCATTGGAGTCGATCCCGTCGGCTACCGAACCATCGGCAAAATCATAGAGCGCAGTATTCAATCTGTTTCTGCCCAGGAACCATTCAAAGGCCAGCCGGGCGAGTTCGAGGTATTTGTAGTCGTCAGTCACCTCTGAGGCCGCAACGTACGCCTCCACCAGATACCCCGCGTCAATAGGTTGTTGTCCGAAGAGCGCTCTTTCCCCACCTTTAGGGTACCAACCTTCATTACCGACAAGCTCAAAATAGACTCCATTGAGTTGCTCTTTGGTAATAAAATCCAGCGACTCCAGAGCAACATTCCGGTATTCTTCGCTTTGGGTTACCTGGTAAGCGCGCAGCAGCGCCTCCGGGATCTTAGCGTTTCCGTAGGCTATCAGGTTCTCGAACCACAGCCAGTCAGCGGACTTGTTTTCATTGTACAGGATGACCAAGTCATCCGCCAACTGAATCAGGAGCCGCTTAAATTGGCTTGCTCCCTCGAATTTCTGCATGAGATGATAGATGCCTATAATGGCATAGGCTTTGGCCCTCGGAGCGTCAAGTTCGAGTATTCTCGGCGCGGCCTTGGCCATCATGTTTTGGGCCAGAGCCCTGACTTGCTCTTTTGGACCCCATCTTACGACAGTTCCGAGCCCCCAAAGGACTCTGCCCAACGTATCGTCGCTCCCCTGGTCATCCCGGAATCTTCGATCATAGGACATGAAATTGTGGAAATGCCCTGTTTCCGTCTGCGAGTGATGCAGAAAGCTGATGTAGGTCCTGATGAGAGGGAGAACCTGCTCATCTTTCTGTTGATCATAACAGGTCATGAGCGCGGCCAGTCCGCGACCGACATCATCTGCGCTGTATCCGTGATCACGATCCGGTATACTGAAGCAAGCGTGTTGCAGCAGGCCGACATTGTCCGACAAAGACATCAAATGATCCAGATTGATCTCCGGGAGAGTAATCACGGGAAGCATCTTTTGCTTCCAGGAGGATCTTACCTCCAAGTTCTTCCGTTCGCCGAGCATTTGCAGGAACATTTCCACGTACTGACGTCCCACCTCTCGCCAAACCATGGTCCGGCCGTATTCGTAAGCCGCCTTCCTCATCTTGTTCCGAAGCTTTGAATCGCCGATCAAGTTGATCAGAGTCTTGGACATACCGTCCACATCGCCGAAATCCACGAGCGCCCCTCGTGAATCCGCGAGCAACTCTTCCGCATACCAATATGGCGTGGACACCACCGCCTTGCCCATTCCTACCGCATACGCCAGTGTGCCCGAAGTTATTTGTTCTTTGGCCAAATATGGCGTCAAATACACATCACAACAGGACATGTATTCGGTCAGTTCCTGCAGATCGACAAACCTGTTCTGGAATACCACATTGTCCACGATGTTGAGGTCCCTGGCTTTTCGTTCCAATGATAAGCGATACTGCTCGCCATGCGCTCGTTTCACTCCAGGATGCGTTGCGCCAAGAATGATGTACGACAGTGTTCGGGTATTTCTCCACAACAGCGGGTAGCGCTTCCAGAGCTGTTTCTATGCCTTTATTGGGGCTGAGCAACCCGAATGTCAGAAGCACTGTCAGGCCTTCGACATTGAATTTTTCTTTGTAGAAGTTGGAATCAACAAACGGAACGTCATGAACGCCATGATGTATAACGGATATCTTGTCCTGAGGAACGTCGTATATCTCCCGGAGCATCCTCGCCCCTCTTTGGCTCATGGTGACAATCCGCTGAGAGAAATTTATGACGTCCTCAAAGGCTTTCCGGTAATCAGTGGGAGGATTTTCCAAAATTGTATGCACAGTCGTTATTACAGGTTTTTTCAAATGCGACAGAAGCACTGAAAGGTACTTGCCGGCATCGCCCCCATATATTCCGAATTCGTGTTGCAGGCTGACTATCTGCGCCGATGAACCGTTAAGATATTCAGCCGCGCGGGCGTAATCACGAATTACGTTCTGCCGGATCTCAAAAGTGACCTCAGGGGGGTAATCGTACCCGGGTCGATCAGTAATTGCGACAACGCGATAAGGCTTGCCGCCCATCTCCTGTGTGATGGAGGCGCCCAAATCGTTGGCGAAAGTCGCAATTCCGCATGTTTCGCGGAACGAATGTCCCCACGTAAACTACGTCGAGATCTGACACTAATACAGGAGGTTCAAGTTTGATTCTGGCCATTTATGTCCCTGCAGACTCTGATCGCCTGCTTGAAAAGCCCCCATGATCGTTTATTCAGCGCATGCGGAATGTGACGGCGCATGGTAAGGCGCACTTGTAGATGCTTCATCGTGAAGCATTGAGCCGGCCTTGTCAAGCGCCGTGGCCTTGCAGAAAGCAATAACCCAATGTCCGGCCGGACGGCAGAGGTACGGGACGAAGTCCGCTTCGATAGGGAGCTTGACATTCTGCGACTTCCGGCCAACACTGAGTACACATAACAAGCGCGATAATTTGTACGAAAAGCGCCCATTTGTCGTTTATGACGGACAAAACGAAAACATGATGACAAAACCGCGTACGGAAGGAGATTTTCGGTATGCGAATTGCTATGTTGTCGTCGATAGCTTGGCGGACTCCTCCCCGGCACTACGGTCCCTGGGAACGGGTTGTCTCCCTCCTCACGGAAGGTCTCGTTGCGAAGGGGGTTGACGTCACCCTTTTTGCCACGGCGGATTCGCAAACAGAAGCGAAATTTCACGCTATTGTTCCAAGATCTTACGAGGAAGACAAGAGCATGATTCCCAAGGTCTGGGAATCCCTTCATATCAGTGAGGTTTTCGAGAGGGCGCAGGATTTTGACCTCATCCACAATCACTTTGATTTCTTGCCTCTCACATACTCCGGCCTGGTGAAAAGGCCGGTTCTTACAACCATCCACGGCTTCTCCTCCGAAAAGATCCTTCCCGTTTACAAAAAATATAACGGGAAAAGTTATTATGTCTCTATCAGCGACGCTGACCGGTCGCCGGAACTTACCTATATTGCCACCATCCACCATGGAATTGACCTGGAAGCTTTTACTTTTAACCCGTCCGCTGGAGAATACCTTCTATTCTTCGGCCGAATTCATCCCCACAAGGGTGTCCGAGAAGCCATCGAGATAGCTCGGCTGGCGGAAAGGGATTTGTTGATCGCGGGAATAGTTCAGGACGAGACGATATTTTGAGACCGAGGTGAAGCCCTATCTGGATGGCCGCCGGGTAAAATATGTGGGAAGTGTCGGCCCGGAAGATCGGGACAAGCTTCTCGGCGGGGCGGCATGTCTGTTGCACCCGATAAGCTTTAACGAGCCCTTCGGTTTGTCCGTTGTCGAGGCCAACGCCTGCGGCACACCGGTGATAGCCTTCTCATTAGGCTCCATGCCGGAAATCATAACGGACGGTGTCAATGGTTTCCTCGTATCTAACAATTCCGAGGCGGTAGACGCTTTGGAGAAGATCAAAAGCATATCTCGTTCGGATTGTCGAGAAGTAGCGGAACGGCGCTTCTCGCGAGAGTCGCATGGTTGACGATTATTTAAAAGTGTACAATCGGATCGTGACCGAGACAAAAACGGAAGACCGCCGTCCATGGGGATACTATGAAGTTATCTCCGACCTTCCCGATCACAAGGTGAAACGCATTGTCGTGTACCCCGGAAAGAGGCTTAGCTTGCAGAGCCATCAACAACGTCGGGAAAATTGGACTATTGTGCAGGGCCGTGCAATCGTCACGCTCGACAACGAACAGATCCCCTTAAATCCTGGTGATTCCATACAGATTTCCAAGAAAGCGAGACACCGGGTCTTTAATCCCGGTTCCGAAGACATGGTTTTCGTGGAAGTTCAGACCGGCGATTACTTCGGCGAAGATGACATAGAACGTTTTGAAGACGACTTCGGTCGGGAGTAGGTAATTGTCATGCGGCTTAATACCTCCATGGTGCGCCGTTTCGAGGGGAATCCGATTCTCACCAAGGCGGATGCGCCATACATAGTTGAGACGGTTCACAATGCAGCGGCAGTCAAAATCCGAGGCGAATACATACTGGTTTTCCGCTCTCATCTCAGAAACGGCCGGTCTATACTGGGTTTAGCAAGGAGCAAAGACGGCTGTAATTTTGTCGTTGACCCCGAACCTTTTATGACACCGTCTAAAGAAGGTGTTTTCGCCGAGTATGAAGAATTCGGAATTGAAGATCCTCGTATATGTCAAATAGAGAATGATTTCTTTATCACTTACAGCGCTTATTCCCGGCACGGTGTAAGGATAGGTCTCGGCAGGACATCGGATTTCAGATCCGTTGAACGAATAGCGTTAATCACGCAGGCGGACTATCGCAACGTGGCGCTTTTCCCGACCAAGTTTCAAGGGCGATTCGCTCGTCTGGACCGTCCGCACACGCAGATAGCGCCATGGTCCATATGGATTTCATTCTCACCTGATCTGATCCACTGGGGGGATTCCCGCGTGATCATGAAACCGGCTCCTTACCATTGGGATCAGATGAAGATCGGCCCTGGAGCGCCACCTTTTCGCACATCCAAAGGATGGCTTCATATATATCACGGAGTGTTCGAAACCATGGATGGCGCTGTGTACAGGCTGGGCGTAGCGCTGCACGATCTTGAAGATCCGGCGAAAATCCTGGGCGTCGCCGACGACTGGATTCTTCAACCCGAACGAGCCCTGCGAAGTGACCGGTTATGTGCACAATGTAGTATTCACCTGTGGAGCGATCCCCGAAGAAGACGGCACAGTGAAGATCTATTGGGGAGGAGCCGACACGGTAATGTGCATGGGCACGGCAGTGATAGACGATTTGGTGGACTTATGCCTGAACGCCCCACGCCCTCCCATGTAGAGGCATTGATGGTCTGCTCAAACCCGGGTAATATCCGGTAGGCGCAAGGAGGAACGACGGTGATTCATGTACTGCGAGATGACGAGAGGCTTGCGCTGTTCAAAGACGGCCATTACCAAGGGCCCAAAGGGCCTGGAATTATAGTGTGTTTGCCCTTCCTTAACACGACGCTCAGACTTCGAGTGGGCGCCGTCGGCGATCTGATAACCATCGAGTCGGCACGCTTCGGTGATTCAACGATTCCTGTCGCAGGTCATGAACTCTCGGGCTCGCAGGTAAAGATCGTTGGTTTCGATGACTCGGCCTCCCCGCCGCGGCCTTGGGTGGTTCCGGCGTAGGCCCGCTATGTGGCTTAGGGCCCCGACTCCGCTGAGTACAGCATATTACCGGAGCCCACAAACGTCGGCGCAGTGGCGGTATTGATTCTTAGTTCCCGGAGCAAGTCCATCCATGCATTTTCGATAGCATTCATCGTTTTCCCAATCCCACGATGAACCGCTTGAGTATTGCGAGCCCTTCATCCAGCCCTTCTGTCTCCAGATCGACAGCAGGGTTCTTGCGAGAAAATAGAACCCCGTCAGAGCAAAAACCAGCACAGCGACGCTCAGAAGTATGTTCCAGTCCATTGTACGCCTCCGCATTTACTTGTCTCTGTTTATAATTGATGCGGAAACATTGTCTCGGATTCCACTCGACCAATTTTTGCGCCGTATAACGGACCCCGAAAACCGGATAGGGGCCCAATGCGGAAAGGAGCCTCTCCGCCGCCCGGCTCAATCCGGATCTTCAATCTTGTAATAACCAATGCGAAACTGTCCGTCAATCTCCACAAGAATAAACCAGAAATCATAGAATGCGTCGAATTCGATCCCCGCATCTTCGTCGGGTAAGAACTGGATTACCATCCACTTTCGAAAGTTCGCCTCCGTAATCTCATCGGGTATGCGCTTGTAAGGCCGCCCGTAGGCGTATTCCGGAGTGTCATGCTCTCGCAGCTCGGATATGACCAACGGGTTCCAATCGACCGTGAAGTCGGCGGGATACGGTATTGTCTCCGTCTCCCATTCGCGAGCCATGTCCTCAGCTTCTTTGTCCAGCTCATCACGAAGACCTTCCGGCCCAATCTCAGCCTGCAGCCACGGGGCGAAGAGGCTTACGGTTCCGACGAAATCTCTGTCTATAACGAGTTTTGCGAAAGACTCGGCGAATTCTCGATAATCAGGATTGAGTTCGGACATGCGAACTCCTTTCTGTGATCGACTAAAGCCTGAGCTCAATTCGGCAACGTGGAGTGGAAACACAAAATTGTGGCGGCTCCACATGTCGTAATGGTATTGTATCGTCATAATGGATCGAGAAACAACGAATTTTTCGCTATCACATAATGTGATTCCAATTGGTTCTCAATAAGGTGCGGGAGCAATACACAGAAGCATGGATAGGAAATTCTTTCAACTCAGCATAAGTTTCCGGGGGCTCCTCGGTGTGGGAGCATCTATAGCCTGCCTTTGCACACTTACCGGGTTCGGGGGCAATCTGTGGTGGCCGTTCGAGCTGACAAGTCACTTCAGGGCCCAGTCACTTCGTTGTTCTCACTGCAAGCGCTCTGTTTTATTCCTTCGCAAAGAAATACCCGGCAGCCCTCGTATCCGCTGTTTGCGCTCTCATTAACCTGGGCTTCATTGCGCCGTTATATTTCGGGACCCCAGGGGACAACGACAAAGCCGTCACGCTACGAGCCGTCATGATGAACGTGAACAGAGAAAACAGTGACTATAGTAAGGTTGGGCAATTCATCCGATTCGCTGCGCCTGATTTTATCGTTATTGACGAAGTCACGTGGACTTGGCTCGAAAAGCTCCGTGAGATGCCGATTGACTACCCGTTTTCGAAGTGCCTGCCTCGGGAAGACGAATTCGGCATAGCGCTCTTCAGTCGAATTCCTTTCGAGCATGCTGAAATGGTAAAGATCGGAGGCCTGGATTTTAGAGCTGTGAAAGCGGCATTGGCAATTCAGGGGAAAACTCTGACCGTGATCGGCGTTCATCCTCCTCCGCCTGTCGGTCAGGTTTATCGGGAAGAGCGGATACGATATCTTGGAGATCTCTCCACCATAATCTCTTCATCGGTCCGACCGATTATGGTATTAGGCGACCTGAACACGACTTCGTGGTCTCCTATATTTCGGGATCTGCTAAGCAAAACCGGTCTGCGAGACAGCAGGCAAGGTTTCGGGATTCAGCCCACTTGGCCCGTTTTGCTGCCGCACCTGTGGATTCCCATAGACCACTGCCTGATTTCATCAGGGGTCAGTATACGTAACCGCAAAGTGGGGCCGAATATAGGGTCGGATCATTATCCTGTGATCGTGGACTTTTCGCTCGATTGAGGCTTTCATCCTTACCAGGTTGCATGATGATTTCCTCATTTGAACGCAGAACAGCCCTGCGCCAAAAAAAGCGGCGCCAAAAAATAAAAAGAACGGCTATAATTGAGCTGAGGTTGGGGGCGCCTACTGCCAGATGAAAACGCATGGATGGAGGGCAAGGCAATGGATCTCCCAAGACTCTGATCCATTTCATGGGTAGCGGCTATTTTAATTGCTGTAGTTTTTTTGGTAATTGCGGGCACGGATGCAATCAATCAAATTAAGCGCATCGCTGGGGATGAATTACAATGAGATCGATTTTCGTGTGGCTATGTCTGTTAGGAGGACTCATGCTCGGCTCAGTTCAACCGACCTTGGCGGAACGAGGAAATCCACGAGTGGAATTCGATGGTCAAACCATCGACGCCATGATCGCTGATTTCATGAATGAACACAATATTCCCGGTATGACGTTGGCCATCGTCCAGGCCCCATATATTCCCCGTGTAGTTGGGTATGGGGTGTCCGATGTGGAAAAGCGGTTGTTGGCGTCGCCAAAAACACTGTGGAATGTCGGCCAGATGACTCAGGCCTACACTGCTGTGGCGATCATGCAATTGGTCGAAGCCGATAAGTTGACTTTGGATGACCCGGTCGGCAAGCATGTGAGCGACCTTCCCCCCGAATGGCAGGCCGTCACCGTGCGGAGCCTCATGGCTCATACTTCGGGCCTGCCGGATTACTCGAAGCAGCCATCCTTCGATCCGTCCAGGGAGTATAAGACCGGCGAAATAATCGCTCTAGTGAGCAACCTCCCACTGACCTTCAAGACCGGGACGCAGGTGGCCGACAGCGCCACTGACTTCTTCCTCCTGGGTCTGGTGGTGGAAAAGGCAAGCGGCACGAGCTACGAAGCCTTCGTCACCAAGAACCAGATAGAACGGCTCGGGCTGAAAAACACCATGTTCGAGTCTGACCTACCTAAGGTCAAGCAGGAAGCGGTTGAAAAAAACGACTTTAAGCACAAGGATTTCCTTAACGAACGGGCCTATATCGACCCAACCGAAGCTGCCACAGGGAACGCGGAAAAAGACGGCAAGCTCAGCCCGGTCAAACGCAACAGTCAAAGCGCCTGGTATGCTGGCGGCGCTGTGTGGGCTTCTGCCGAGGACATCAGCCTGTGGGATGTCGGCCTGGCCGGTAACATTCTGGTGAGCAAGAAGGAAAATCGGGACTTTCTCTACAACGATGTGAAACTTAACGACGGAACCGTCGTTCCCGCCCATTGCGGCTGGCGCTTCCCGAAGCACAAAGGGCTCATGGACATCAAAGGAAATGTGCCCGGCTTCTCCTGCTACCTCTCCAGATTCACGGATAAGTCCGAACTCGTTTGCGTGACCCTTTGCGCCAACAAGGACGGAGTGGACTTCACCGAATTGGCCCGCCGCATCGCCGGAGCCTTTGACCGCAAGTTGGGACCTCCCGTATCGCCGGAAGTCATGACCTGCAGAGAGAGTTGCTACCCGGTCGGCGTAACGATTGACCGGCTCCAAGAGTTCCTTCTCTCCAAGGGAGTGGGGATCGTCGCAAGGATCGACCATGCCGCCGCGGCAAAGAAGAAGGACTTGGAGCTACGGCCTACGGAAGTCTTGGTATTCGGTAATCCCGCTGTAGGTACGCATTTGATGCTCAGCCGTCAGAGCATTGCGCTGGATCTGCCCCTGCGGGTAGCCGTTTGGGAGGAAGCCGATGGAAGCGTGTGGGTGGGCTACAACGACGTCGCTGACCTGGCTGAACGGTATGGGATTTCCGATCGAAGCGAGGTGGTGGAATTGATGCGGCGAGGGTTGGAGGCCGCTGTGATACATGCCACGGCGCCGTATTAAAAGCGATCGCAAATCCGGAGAGATTCCGGAAGCGCCGCCGGAGGGGAACTTCTTGAAAGAAGTTTCCCTCCGGTCCTCCCTTCAAGAACTTTCGTAATGGCTGCTCACCGGTTTCATAAATCGTTCGACCCCCTGAGCTGGTTGCAATGATTAGAGTTTTTGGGGAAGGGTCCGGGGCAATGCTTTTTGCTCAAGGAAATTTCATGTGGGGCAGGCTTTCCAGCCTGCGGTCAATTCGGTTGTGAAATCGGCAGGCTGGAAAGCCTGCCCCACACAGGAAACTCAAGGTCGAACTCTTAAATCACAAGCATTGGGGGTTCGTGGGGGCCTTTTGCAGAAAGTCCCTCCCCGACAACTCTTCCTAATGCTCCTACGTCTTGCGACCGCTTCTAGTGAACCCATTTCGGAGAGACGCATGAAGGATTTGGAACCGACCGACTGGATAGAGCGGCACTTTGAGGTTCACGACGGTTTCCCCAGACTCGATTGGGCCGTCATAGAGCGTCACATAGAAGAAAAAGTCGATGAGCCGCGGCATTATGACGCATGGAATATGGTGGCGGAAGAGTGGCTTGGCAAGATCATCGAGACTCTTGGAGGCGATTACTGGTTGGGCGTTACGCCGAATTTTCTGGTCGTTACCAGCGAATCCGAAAGGTACGCCGAGAATCTAGGGCTATTCCTTGAGAATGCGCTGAAGACGATTCTGACATCTCTCGCCGGAATAGCCTCGAAACAGCGCAACGGCAAATGCGCCGTCATCCTATTTGAGACAACTGACCAATATTACACATACATTTCCTATTTCTATCCGAAAAAGGGGAGATTCGCCTCGAGCGGGGGAGTATTCATCCACAAAGGATACGGTCACTTTGCGCTGCCGCAAGGAGAAATGAGCAGGGCGGAGTCGACGGTGGCTCATGAGCTGACCCATGTGTGTCTGTCCCGCTTACAGATTCCCTTGTGGCTCAATGAAGGCATAGCGCAGAAGTGCGAACTTGCCGTTCTAAATAAAGATCCTATCATGCAATTTCGAGACATACGCGATCTAGATGAAATGATGAAAAGGCACCGGCGTTTCTGGGGTAAAAGGGAAATTCAACAATTCTGGTCCGGCGACTCATTCGCACGTCCGGACGTGGGGAACGAGCTTAGCTACCATCTTGCCCAACTCGCCGTAGGAGCCTTGTCCCACGACCACAAAATGTTCAAGCGGTTTGCGCTGTCCGCCCACTACCGGGATGGGGGCGAAGCTGCGGCTCTGGAAGTCTTCGGAGGGAGTCTGGGAGGACTTATGGAACAGTTCCTCGGCCCGGGCGATTGGGCGCCCAGATCCATCAGGCGGCCGAGGAACGATCAGGCCTTGGGCGGATTCCAGCGCTCCTTCTATTGCTCGGCCCGGGCCCATGTGTGGAAACATGACACCAGAATTTGAATCAGCTTCCACCGAGTTTTTTCGAGACAAGGACCTTGCCTGTCTGGAAATCCGGCGTTCTTTCTACCGCAACAGCTCTTTTGCGCCGCACACCCACGACACGGTTTCTCTTGGGGCCATTCTGGCGGGCGCCGGGCATTACACGCAGAAAGGAACGAGTCAGGCCATCGCCGCCGGCGACGTTGTCATAATTCCTCCCGATGAAGTTCACGCATGCAATCCAAGGCCGGACGACTCGTGGGGATACCTCATGTTTCACATCGCTGAAGAGTGTCTGGAGGAAATTGCCAAAGACTTGTTGGGGCGCCGACGCCGCGGGCTTCAATTCCCCAGTAGGACGTTTCAAGATCCGACGGTTTATCGACGTATGCTACGTCTGTATAGGGTTGTGAAGGAAGGGGAGAGCCTTCTGGAAAAAGAAACCGCCATGGTGGACACTCTTACCGCTCTTCTGCCCAGACTCACCAACCTTGGCCCTCCCAAATCGCCAAGGCAAGACGCCCCTAGGGTCGTGACGCTGGCCAAGGACTACCTTGCCGGGGCCCTTGAGAAAAACGTGTCCATGAAAGAGCTTTCCCACGTGACCGGAGTCGGCGTGCACCACCTGCTCCATGTTTTTCGGGACGCGGTGGGCATGCCACCGCACGCTTATCATGTGCAGATGCGGGTCAAGGAAGCGCGACGACTGCTCTTGGACGGATATTCCATCGTGGATTCGGCCCTGGAAACAGGCTTTTGTGATCAAAGCCATTTCACCAAGAAATTCAAACGAGTCGTCGGATTGACACCTCGCGAGTATGTTCAGGCGCACAAACCTCAATGAACAGGTCATAATAGTTCACCGGGAAACCCCTTTTTGCACAAAAAAGTTCCCTCCTGGTGAACGCTTACAATTGAAAGACGGCGCTCGCCTCACCGCAGGCCGCCTACGCACATGTATTTTATCTCAAGATATTCTTCAATGCCGTATTTAGATCCTTCGCGGCCTATCCCGGATTGCTTGACGCCCCCGAAGGGAGCGATCTCGGTTGATATCAAGCCCGTGTTAATCCCCACCATTCCATATTCCAGCGCTTCACCCACACGAATGACTCTCGCCAGATCGCGGCTGTATAGGTACGCGGCAAGGCCGTAAGGCGTGTCGTTAGCGATGGAAATGGCGTCGGCTTCTGAGTGGAAGCGCATAATCGGCGCAACCGGTCCGAAGGTCTCTTCCCTCGCACAAAGCATGTCCGGAGTCACCTCAGTCAATATAGTCGGCTCAAAGAATTTCCCACCAAGTTGGTGGGTCGCTCCTCCGAGACTGAGCGTCGCTCCTTTTGCAATTGCGTCACGGACGTGCTCTTGCATTTTCTCCAGGGCCGCGCTATCAATCAGCGGCCCTATGTTCGTTGTCGGATCGAGCCCATTGCCGACCTTGAGGCTTCCCGCGGCGGAGACAAATTTGCCGACAAAGGCGTCATAGACACTGTCTTGGACTAATATTCGGTTGGCGCACACGCATGTTTGCCCAGCGGAACGATACTTCGCCACAACAGCTCCTTCGGTCGCCGCATCCAAATCGGCGTCATCGAACACAATGAACGGCGCATGGCCCCCCAACTCGAGTGAGACCCTCTTCACGGTTCCGGAACTTTGTCGCATGAGCAGCTTGCCGACTTCGGTGGATCCGGTGAAAGTCAGCTTTCGCACCAGAGGATTCTCCGATAACTCACGGCCGATTACTGAAGAATCTCCTGTCACCACGTTGATCACTCCTGGGGGAATCTCCGCACGCGATGCCAGTTCCATCAGCGCCAAAGCTGACAACGGCGTCTGTCTCGCAGGCTTCAATACCATAGTACAGCCCGCCGCTAAAGCCGGCGCCATCTTTCGAGTGGGCATGGCGCTTGGAAAATTCCATGGCGTGATCGCAGCGCAGACTCCCACGGGTTGCTTAATCACAATGATTCGGCTGTCCGATCTGTGAGCGGGGATTACGTCCCCGTAAGACCGTCTGCCTTCCTCAGCAAACCACTCCACAAAGGCGGCGGCGTAAGCAATTTCTCCTTTTGCCTCGGCAAGGGCCTTGCCCATCTCGGAAGTTAGGATGACGGCCAAATCATCCTGGTTTTCTATGATCAGCTCATACCAACGGCGCAGTATAACCGCTCTTTCCTTTGCCGTCCGGCTCCGCCATCCTGCCCACGCGGCATGAGCCGCCTGAACGGCGCGCCTCGTCTCGGCAGATCCCATATTTGGAACTCGCCCCAGTAGTGTTCCATCAGCGGGATTGATCACGGGAAAGTCGGACCCATCATCCGCTGGAACCCAGTTGCCGTCGACGTAGCATTGGCTCCTTAGCAGAGTCTTATCTGCGAGGCGACCTGGAATAGACATTGTGCGCTCCACCAGTTTCGTTTCCACCTCGATCACTATCGAGCGAAGGGCATCCGTCTGTCAAGGCAAAGAATCTATCGAGAGCAGCGCTCAACCATGTCATGAGGATCGTGTCATGATCAGGAGCTCCCGGAGATGGCGGTGGCTTTAGCCACCAGACTCCAAGCCCGGGAACGCGTTCCAAGGGGATCAGCGGTTTGTTGCGGGCCATCCTGAGTGATGAAGCCCGGGAAAGAGAGAAGAGCTAAATCGTCTTCAGAACAGCAGTCTTTGGTATCCGTGACAGCGCGTGGGTCGGCAACAGTTGCGTGGAGGGAATTAACCGATGACACACATGAATCTGACCAATCTCTAGCCGAATATATCAAAAATACTACAAAACTTCTTACGTTGATTACGATGTCAATTCTCACCCCGACGCAGATCATGGACCATCAATATGTGACGGTTGATCTTAGAATGGGGGTTGATGATAATTCAGCAACTTCTGTCAAGACTGCTACCTTTCCAGATGGTAGTCTCTTGGTCGATCAGCAAGGAGATATTTTGGTAACAGCGGAGAACTACCACGCCAGATTCCGAAATGTGCTTGAGTACATCGATGCCAATCTGGATGATGATCTTACTTTGAAGAAACTCGGCAGTGTTGCTGCTTACTCGAAATATCATTTCCACAGGCAGTTTTCTGATTTCTTCGGAATCGGTGTGTACAGATACGTCCAACTCTGCCGCCTGAAACGAGCATCCTATCAGCTCGCGTTCCGCAGTCATAAGATCATAGACATAGCATTGGCCAATGGTTACTCAGGCCCTGATTCGTTCTCACGTGCATTCAAGAAAAACATCGGGCAATCACCGTCCGAATTCAGAAACCAGCCGCAGTGGAATCACTGGTACGCAACCTATCAACCTTTGAGCGACCTGAGGAGCAATCACATGAAGTCTGCGAAACACAGTTTACAAGTCAAGATCATCAACTTCAACGACACAAAAGTCGCCGTCTTCGAGCATCGCGGCGACAAGCGAATGCTCGGGGAATCCATACGAAAGTTCATAGAATGGCGTAAGCAGAATCATCTGTCGCGAAGAGTCAGCGCTACTTTCAACATTGTCTATAACAACCCGAAGGATGTTGCGCCTGAAGACTATCGTCTTGGCTTATGCGCAGCAACTGATCGAGAGGTGACCGACAATCAACTTGGAATTATCTGTAAAATAATCCCCGGTGGGCGATGCGCCGTTATCCGACACATCGGCTCAGATGATACTCTTGGGGAAACCGTCAAATACCTCTACACGGAGTGGCTTCCACAAAGCGGGGAGAAATTGCGAGACTTCCCAATATATTTCCAACGTGTCAATATGTTTCCCGATGTACCGGAAAACGAGTCTGTTGTAGATGTATTTTTGCCTCTCAGGAGCTAGATTCAAGCTAAGGACTGCCCAGCTTATTCAGGTATTAGGTCGTAGGGCTTGGTATCTCCCGACAGCCCCGCGGACTAGCGGAGGCGCTATATCCCATGACTCCTTTTCAGGAGGTTCAGGCTTCGTGGGAGTCGTCTTCTTTTTCACAAGGTTGTCCAGGATACCCGGAGACGATACGCCTTTCGCAGCTCAGGGTGGTTACTGAGTGATGTTTTCACGGGACCCTCTTGAGGGTCTGACTGAACGCGCTGCTTCGGGCCCTCGATCCAGATGCACAATAACGCGGTAGTCATAAATCAATTTCCTCCGGAATTATGCGGCGGTCTCTCCATCTTGAACCACTTGGCGCCCCTGAGCGGGGTGGAATACCTCGGCTGACTCCAATAGGGTGTCCGGGGGGTGTCCCACGCGAGCGAACGCAGGCAAAACCGTCGTCACGTTGATGAAACAGCCATTTTATAACAAGTGACAAAAATAAATTCCGATTCAAAGTATCCATTCAGTTACGCGGGGCATGAGCCGTCCTGGGGGATCTTCTTAGGCAGCACGTGAGATTTTTTTCTCGCGTTTGAGCCTTGAGAGTGGTAGGTTCACTATACGGTCTATTACGGATTCAAGGTTCCTGTGTCATGGCGATAAACGGCTGCCCGGTCTGCCTCGAAAAGCAACGACGCATTGATGAACTTGTAGAGCGAGTCAAGGGTCTGCAAGCCAAGTTGCGCTATCAGGAGCGCAAAGTGGAGGATGGGCCATTCGGATCTTCCACTCCGTCGTCCAAAGTCCCGATTAAGCCGAACACGGAACCGAAGGAGAATAAACCCAGAGGAGGCCGGCCGGGTCACAAGGGTAACGGTCGGAAGAGCCACGACGAAGAAGCTGTTGACCGTTCGGTGGAAGTGGAACTGACAAGCGAAAATTGCCCGGAATGTGGCCGCCCGCTAGAAAACAAGGGATGGGCGGAGCGCAGCGTCGTAGACACCCCATCCAAAAGCCCGCAAAAGATCACCTTTCGCCTCGCCAAGAGATATTGCCGGCATTGTCGTCGCAATGTCACGGCGCAGCCCCGGGGAGTGCTGCCCAAAAGCCTTTATGGTAATCAGCTCATAGCCGACGCTGTCGAAATGCATTACCTCCACGGCGTTCCCATGGGGCGTATTAGCGAGTTTCTCGGCATCGGGGCAGGCAGCATTGGGCAGTTGTTCAAACGCTGCGCTGGTCTCTTTAAGGAAGTTTCGAACAAGCTCATCCCGGAATATCGCAAGGCGCCGGTCAAGCATGCGGATGAGACGAGTTGGCGGACCGATGGCAAAAACGGGTACGTTTGGTTATTCGCCACTCCGAAGCTGAGCGTTTTTCTATTCGGCAAAGGCCGTTCCTCCAAAGTCCCTCAAGCCGTCTTCGGCATGGACCCTTTGCCCGGCGTGCTGGTAGTGGACCGCTATGCGGCGTACAACAAAGTCCCCTGTGAGATTCAATACTGCTATGCCCATCTGCTGAGAGAGGTCCAGGATTTGGAGACGGAGTTTCCCGAGGAATCGGAAGTGGCGACATTCGTGGCCATAGCCGCCCCGCTCTTGTCTCTGGCAATGGCGCTGCGCCGTCAGCCTATATCCGATGATGAGTTTTACAGTCGGGCCGCCTCCCTTCGGGAGGATATCAAGAGCGTCATGGCCCAGCTGGCGCTGCATTTGGGCATCCGTCGCATCCAGGACATCTTCAGAGCAAATGAGCGTCGGCTCTATCATTGGGCCGACAATAAAGCGGTTCCGGCGGACAACAATTTAGCTGAGAGAGATTTGAGGCCATCTGTGATCGCCAGGAAAGTGAGCTTCGGTTCGGTGACCGACGCGGGGGCGGAGGTCAGAAGCATTCTGACCACGATAGCGGTTACCATCAAGAAGCTGGGCGGGGAACCGGCGACTCAGATAAAGCTTGCCTTGGATCGTCTGGCCCTCGATCCGAAAGCGGATCCATACCTTCTCTTGTTTCCCTCGTTGAAACCTCCTTAATTTACCCTTCGACCTATCTTCACCACTGGGACTTTGGGGGAATCGGTGACTCAAGGGCCTTCCCGCGCCCATCGCAGACCGCGCGAAACTGAATGGTTACCCAAGCTGAGACAAATTTGCTTGACAAGGATCTTCGCTGTTTGTATCGTTATGTCTCATTTGGCATAATCAGCTACCGCCAAACAGTATCGGCCGCAAATGTCCGCGTGATCTTGCCCGTACCCGACTTCTAGTCTTGGAAGCCTTGCCGGGCGCATCCGAAGATGTGACTGGACGAAGTCTGTGAACAGGATTGTGGGCGGCGCCTTCGGATTTAATCCGCCGACGCTACTCACATTAAGACTATTCACCATCTGACTATGCAGTTAGCCATCAATCACATCCTCTTCGCTTCATGCCGACAACGGCGCTGTCGCTCACAAACCGCCGCGGTGGTTGACGCCACACGTGAGGGGGGCAATTCCAGCCTTGGACCCCAGTCAGGAAGTTCCATTGCGTTCCAGGCTGATTCGGAGGATGTATGCCATGCGTCGGCGCCTATCATATGTATTCTTAACCCTTATAATTGGAACGACAATCGGCCCGGGACCCGACCGTGTTCGCGCCTGGGAATTCTCTATGATCGGAAACTTTTCATCCACATACGAGTATTATTCGCAACAAGGCCCGCAAGGCTTCTTCGGCAGAGCGAATGTGGATCTGAGCGCAGGGACCGCAGGCGCTCTGGGGTTGAAACGAGGCGATTTCGCTTCTCTGAACGGGTGGGTAGGCAAGAGAGCCAAGGACCTGGTTTCAGGAACCGATTCTTCGCAACAGTATCCGGTGCTGGAAATTTTGCCTGAGATCAGGATAAATCCTGCGATCCGCTTTAGAGGCAAATATCGACTGGGCGACTACGGAGACCCCAACGCTTCCACCTACTTTACCAACACCCGGCCCGGGGTAAACGTGGCCACATCTGACGGTCAATGGACTATGTGGTGGATAACGGCTCAGACGCCGTGGGGACAGCTAGTGATCGGAAAGCGCCCGGAGGGTTTCGGTGTCGGCTTGCAATACGACGGAGAGCAGAATACCACCGGTGAGGGTATCTTGCTGGTGAGTGATTACGGCCCAATGAGGATCGCCTTCGCATTTCAACCCTTTTGGCAGGAAGCGCCCAATCAGAGACTATCCATGACGTCCGCTCCTTATTACAACCTGTTGGATAAGAACGGCATACGGCAGCAGTCCACGAGGTCGTTCATGACCTACAGGTCGGGCCCCTTGGATCTCGGCGCCACGTTTATGGTTTTTAAATGGCACGCCGGTCCGGAATCCCAGAATACCCAGGCCGGTCGTTCGACTTTTGTGCCATACGACGACACTATCAACCATGGTTGCGCTTACCTGAAGTATTTCAACGGACGGTTCTTTTTCAATGCCGAGACGGCGTTCTGGAACGAATCTATCACTTTTGTCGGCAAGGCCCCTTGTTACAACGATTCTTGGCGCTACATGTTGGAAACGGGCGCTCTGATAGGCCCATCCAAAATTTCCTTCTTATACGCTTTTATGCCCGGCGCAGACCGTCGTAACGGAGCGGTTATTGACAGGCAACCATTCGTCCAGGGAACTTCAAACGGAGCCTATTGTGTCTTTCAACCCTACACCTTCCTGCTGGGTTATGCTTACGGGGCTGGGGTAAACGCCTTCGATTTGAATCGAGACGGTTACATAAACGAAGCCTGGGCTGCGGCTGCCCGACTTGATTACTCTGTCGCCGCAAACCTCAACTTGTTCGGATCGTTCCTTTGGGCGGAGCGAACTTCCCACGGGCACGGCTGGGGGTACATACGACCCGCCCAGAAGGCCGCCGTGACCAGAATCGTAACAACAGCCGGGGCGGGAGACGATCAGGTTGTGTGGACCCCTTATGTAAACTACAAGGACAACTCCGGAGCGCCGTCCATCCCGGATCCGGCTCTAGGATGGGAGATAACGGCGGGCCTTAACTGGAAGCTTCTCGACCGCTTGGAACTGGGCGTTTTCGGCGCTTACTGGCAGCCCGGGAAATGGTTCAATTACGCGTGCATAGATCGAGGAGTTCCGAACTGGGACGTGCCTTCCAAAGCTACCAGGTGGGGAGTGAATCCGGACAGAGTGATCGATCCCATCGTGGGCGTCCAGGTGTTAGTGACAAGCAATTTCTAACTCGGGGTGGCGGCGCCTAGGGCGTCCGCTTCAGACCCAGGGATTAGTGCGGTATATTGCCGCATAATCCCGGGTTCCAGGTGAAGTCTTCCCCGACAACCGGCCTCCGGAGGAGGATATATGGATATATTCGAACCGATCCAAGACCGCTTTCAAGAACTCGTCCGCGAGAACTCTTTGCTGGACGGGCATGCAGATGTGCGGATAAAGACGCTGACTTCGCAGGAAGCTATCGGCAACCCTGAACATCGGGACTACCGTTGGTCAGAGACAAAGAACCTATGGAGGACAGACCTGATGTCAAGAAATTTATGAATTTCTTGGGCCATAGCTCCGAGGTCAAAGAAATATTGAAAAGCGCCGGTTTATGAAAACCGGTTGAGCGGCCTACGTCTCTTTCACTTCCGGTATTCCCTGGAGACGATATGGACGCCGTGGAACCCACAGGTCTTCTTGGCTCAAAGACCTGTCTTGCTAGGAGGTTAGATAATGAGTCTTTCATATCTCGACATGCAGCGGACGCTCATGGATGAACTCCGGCTGTACCATCTGCCTATTGCCGTAAAGTATTTGTTCAGCGACGAGGAAATCAAGGATTTCGAGGCCAATTGCGATTATTTTACCCCGATGAAGAGTATGACGTTTCTGTCAATGGGAAATCGCAGCGCGGATGAAAGGACAAACGGTATTGGCCACACAGGCCGATCTCGGCTGCCCCAACGCCTCCTACGTTCTCGGATGGCGCCCGTTCAGTGAGACCGAGGTACGGAGTCACTTGAAATATGTTAGAGATGAAGCCCAAGCCGAACGCTTCCTAAAGACCAAACCACGCCTTGAAGAAGGCGAGCTAAAGGCGGTTATAGTGGCCCCGCTGGGCAGCGCTTATTTCGATCCCGATACGGTACACTTTTACTGTGACAACATGCAGGCCTATCACTTGTCTGTGGATTATATATCCGCCACGGATACCCATCCTCTTACTACGAACGTCATGATGAATTCATCGGCTTGCGCAGGCAACGTTTATTCTTTCCTAAATAAAAAGGCCAACTTTTACCCGCGTGTTCGGGTGGTTACAACGCCGGCAAGACCGAGCGTGGTGAAGTCAATTTCGTCATTCCCGGTGAGCAAATTGGAATAACAGTCCAGCGACTTCTGGATCGGAAAGCCGTTTCGGGAAGTAGCTCGGTCAGACGGCCGGACGACCATTTCCCGGGAGCCGACGTATGCAAGAACTGTCCGATGATCGTGTTTAAGAGGGCAAAGAACAACCGGGAACATAGCTAAACGCTTCCCTGAGTTCGATGCGGCTCCCCCTTTAGCTACCATGCTTTTCGTTAGTCCGATCAGGCGATTCTCCAATTGTACTCTTTTCCATCTCACCGGTGTTAAAAGAGTGTCCTCGGGGGCGCTTGCTATGTGAAATTTGTTTGTCGATTCGGAGAAGAAGGCTGATGACTTTAGATTCATCATTGGGTTCAAATACCCTGACAAATATCACTTTTCCGATACTGTTCACCGCCAAAGTGGCAGGAATATCCCTGGTGTTGCACGTTGCTTTCGGCCTGCCGCTCGGCTATTACTTGGGCAGGAAAACCAGCCCCTTACGCAGCGTGGTGGATACTCTGATCACTCTACCCCTTGTATTTCCTCCAATTGCTCTTGGGTTCGTTTTGCTTCTTATACTGGGCAAGGCAGGCCCGGTCGGACGGCTCATAACGGGGGTATTCGGCGTCGAGATAATCTTTAACATGTGGGGAGTGGTCATCGCATCCTTCGTAGCGGGGCTTCCACTCATTGTTAAGCCGGTCCAAGCGAGCGTGCAGAGCAGCGCATTGAGCCTCATCGAAGCGTCTTACACCTTGGGCAAATCTGAGATCGAGACATTCATCTTCGTAGTGATCCCCAGCATCAGAAAGACTGTGGCGGGTGGTCTGTCCCTCGCTTTCGGACGGTCGCTTGGCGAAGTGGGGCTAACCTTGATGCTGGGTGGAAACATCGTTGGACGGACCAACACTCTTTCTTTGGAAATATACAACTCAGTTTTCACGGGAGAGTTCGAACGCGCCGGTGTTCTTGCCGCCCTATTGGCGTGCGTCTCCCTCCTGATTCTCATAATCTTGAGAAAGCTCTCGGCGGTCTGAGCTTGTGACGGTTAGCGGAATCGCCGCTAGATTACTCTAGGAGTGTCTCCGGCGGCCCACAGGTCCAAGTTTTACATTCGAATCTCATTTTCGCCGACGGCCGTAATTCATGGCTTCTTTTCCCGAACAAGCTGCTCGATATGTCCAGCGTCGAGCGGAATAGCGATCCTCGGGGAATCCCCGTTCCTGGCTGCAATTATCGTCAGAACCCCGTTTTCGTGTATTATATCAACAGCCTTTGCTTTTGCCGGGCCGCGGGAATTAGGTCTATCGCACCGAAACGCTTCCAAAGGATCGCCCTGAAAAGTCACGCGTCCTTTGCGAAGCGCAATGATTTCATCGGCGAGTCGGGAAATTTCATAGCGGTCATGGGAAACGAGAATAGTTGTAAGCCCCAATTCACGGTGTAACCGCAGGATTTCCTCCTGAAGTTTATCTCTCATATGCTCGTCCAGAGCGGAAAGCGGCTCGTCAAGAAGCAGAATTGGGGGATGTCTAATCAGAGCCCTTGCCAAAGCGACCCGTTGCTGCTGCCCTCCGGAGAGTTCCTCCGGGTACCTGTGCTGCAATTCTTCCAATTGAACCATGCTCAACAGGGCGTCCACCCTTGGATCCTTTCGGCGAGAGGCCGCAAAAGCCAGATTGCGTCTCCTGTCATCGTAAGAATCAAGGCATAATTCTGAAAGACAAAACCAACGCTGCGTTTTTGAGGAGGCACGCGAACCCGTTCCTTGGAGCCGAACCATATTTTGCGATCCACTTCTATGCGACCTTCCTCCGGGTTTTCAAACCGGCGATCATCCGAAGCAACGTAGTTTTTTCGGCTCCTGACACCCCGTAAAGGCCAACGAGCTTTCCTTTGGGGATGGTGAGCCTAACGTCTAAGTTTAAGCACCCCTTGGCGCCGTTCAGACGTTTGGTCACTTGCAGCTCAATCAAGGGAACGCTTTCCATCTGCTTGGGGCGAGCAAAGGACAGGCCCGTCCGGTAGCTCGATTCGCCCACTGCGGTCAGTTGCGCAAGATCCGGAATCCATGACGATATGTTCTTGCTTTCGCTCAGTCGTCGCACTGGTCGACGCCTTTGCCCCGGACCCAAATTCAGCTTCTTTTCCGGGGACGTAGACAAATCTTCTGTCCGACCGAACCACGGCGGCTTTGTCTGCTCGATTCGCAAACCAACCTGCTGCCTGAACTTCTCGGTGGTCGAATTGGGGGACGTACGGCTTGATGTCAAGAAGGGGAGTGCCGTCCACAACGTCGAGTTCTTCAATATCCAGAGTCGCTCCTCGAATCCCCGTCAGCTTGACCACGGAAAGGCCGATGCCATTAGGCCTGCTTGGAACCCTGGTGGAAAACACCCCTCTAGGTGTGCGGTCCAAAAATGGGATGACGTGACACGAATACCCGCTGGACAAGTGAAAGCAGTAAATAAGTATGATGTGGGAAAAACCTTCCAGGTCTTTAAGGCCCGGCTCAAGATCGGGCCTAATTTCTACGGTCCCTTTGACTCCGATTGCTCCCATGGTTTGAACCGGCATGCCTCCTACGTCGAGGAATGGGGAACGTATCACTCCTATTGGCTTGAAGATTACCTCATGCATTAGTCTTGACCATAACTTGATTCCGAATCCTTTCTTTCAGCCTGACGCGGGAAGGACCGAGTTCTCTCTCGACCCCGCCGCATGCGCATCCCAGGATGTCGAAATTGCGACCCCCCTCGGTGATCTCGGAGAACTTGACTACCGGATGAAAGTGGAGCATGGGCATGGTCTCAACGGAGATCGGGCAGACCAGCAAATAGTGGTTCGGATACAGCTCCTCGACTGCGTTTCCGGAGTTGCGATACATCCCGCATGCGCCGGCGCCCCCTTCGGCAATGTAACAACTTCGTTCACAGATTGGGCAAATCACGTCTATTCTCCGATTCCATTGAGTTGAAGTATTTTTTCGCCTCACTCAAGTCCAAAATGAACAAAGAGCCGTCTCGATAAAACCCCCGGATCGACTCACCGTTCACACTTTCGGTGGTCGCCGGAAAAATACCGTGCACTGGTTTGGAAGTAACATGGTTCCACAGAACTCCGTGCTCATCGACAACAAGACCTCTCCCCGGGTCGGCCAGGGTCGTCTTCAGTTTTATCTCCATGAAGCGCTCCTCCTCCGTACGACAGGTCTGCGGCGGGTCCTTATTGTCACTATCCGTTTCGCCGAATCCGCGCCTGCTTTCCTTGTTTAACGATGCCCCTGAGAAAGGAAAGCGCATCCTCTTTCCGTTCGCGGGAATAGATTTCCAGGTATGCGTCGCTATGTTGTTTCTGGACCTCTCGGATTGCGTCCAGCTTCTGCCGTCTATTGGGAGTAATTTGAAGCGTGACGAAGAGGTCGTCTTGAGCGTCGTTCCTTTTTTCTATCAAACCGGCCTTCTCAAGCCGCCTTGCTATCCCGGTTATGTTGGCCGCGCTCACCATCAGTTTTTTTGCTACATTACCCACGGTGTCTTGTCCTGTTCCGTTCGAAACCAGGTGTCTCAGAACACTCAACTCCATGTCATCCTCCGGATTCGGCGCCGAGTCATCGAATACATAGACCCATTCCTATTGCTCCTATTTTCTAAAGATCGGTTTTCCCACTCAGTCCGCACCATCATCAGGGAGTGAATACCCATATGCAATATACGCGGCGAGTATTTGGCCCCGTGGACTACCAGATTGCCGATGCTTTTCGGTTTTTGGACCAGTTCCGTAAATTACCAACTCCAGGACTATCGATTAATAGTGAATGAGATCTTCGTTCCTCGGGTTGAGCTTGAACCTAATAGGGGGGCTCGGAGAAAAACCGTCGCCGATCATGAGTGTCTTCAACAACATTTTGCGTCAATATAAAACAAGCTCATGCGAAACAGCGAAGCGCTTGAGCAGTTACGATCCGGAAAAATGGATCTATGTTACACCTATTCAGGTCGTGAATATCCTAGCACAAATCCGGAGTTGATCAAACGAAAAATTCCACCGGGACCAACGATGAGGCATTGGGTTGTCATTGACGACTATTCTTTGACCGGTTACGATGGAATTAGTTGCGGGCTTGAGCAGCTTGGCGGATGGTTGCCGCACAGTTGTGAGCAACCTCAAATGATTCGTCTTTTTCCGAACATAATTACAAATTAGTGAAAGGAAAAATCCATGAAGCTTAGCACGAGAAACGTCATCAAGGGAAAGGTAATAGGGCTCCTCGCTATTGTGTGTGGGTAACGCAATTTTGTAGTGTATAGCATGAGAGGTCATCTTTTGATGGGGCACGTGTCTTGGATCGTCCACCCTTCTGAATAGGCTTGTGAGCGTATCGACTCGATAAAATTGCGGGGTCGGCGGCTAGACTCTCCGGAATTACTAATTATTTCGCATCCACTTACGACGTATTTCCTGGTCTTGCCTCTCTCTTCGGACCATCTGCAGAATACGTCGAGATCCAGTAACTGACGGCTAAGATTGCGCTTGACTGGTGGAACAATGGAGCGGTATGGTCAGAAGGAGAAAAATACACTTTTGTCGGCACCGTGACGACGGTTTTGACTGCGTCAGGTCGTGTGGGACTCCACACAGGGAACTTTTCGGGGTCACCGGAGCTATCTCCTGCGCCCTCAAGGCTGCCAAGACGGCATGACCGGCGCAGAATTCGGGTGGAGATGTCGCAAAAGCATAACTCGATTTCATAGCCGTTTTCCAATCAGGAGGAATTCATTCATGGGCCAGTACACACGTCGCAATTTTCTTAAGGCGTCGTCCTTCGCAGTCGCAGGTGCTGCAACCGCAAGCATCGCCTGGCCGCACTCTGCCGCCGCCGGTTCTGATTACGACCCTGACGTGATGGCCCGCGCCATCTCTGATAAACTTTTCGGTGACGATGGCCTTGCCAGGCCCGTACCAGCAAAGCCAACTGTCTCAGAACTCGCAAAGGGCCTAGACCGGACGTTGGTGCTGGGTGGTGGCGGAGAGTTCTACGTAGCCTGGTATTGCGGATTCTTCCACGGTCTTTTCGAAGCGGGCATTGACATGAACGCGCTGTCCGAGATGGTGGTCGGCACCTCGGCAGGCTCCTACATGGGGAGCAGCTTGACCTCGGGTCACTTTCAACGAATTCGCAAGGAGTTTGAGTTCTTCGGACACTTCCCCAAACTGTTTGCCGACCTCGCTCCAGTGACCAGCCCCAACATCAGCCAGAAGCGTGCCCAGGAAGTGAATATGGGGGTCAAGGATGGCAGCGCATCGTCCATCCGGGCGATCGGACATGCCTCCCTGGCCGCAGATAACAGGCTAAACGGCGTGAAAGTGGAGCGACTGGCCGCTCTCTTGACGGGCGATAGTAAGAGCGACTGGCCTGTGGCTAAGATGTACACAACTGCGAACGACTGCTATACCGGAGAACGTCTTATCGTGGGACAGGCTGTTGCACGCAAGAATAACATCCCTCTGGCGCATGGAGCGGCGGCCAGTTCGTCGCTGCCTGGGAACATTGGCCCGACCCTGTTGGGTCAGCGCTACTGCATGGACGGCGGCATCGCAGCGACGACCTCTCACTGCGACGTCGTGGCTGGGTCCAAACGCGCTATCGTTATCGCTCTGACCGATGGTGTGACCGGCATAAAGCTGACCGGCATCCCTCACAACGTTCACGAGGAAGTCAAGGCCCTTGAGTCCACCGGGACTAAGGCGCTGCTGATCGTGGCAGGCACTCCTCCGGGCATAAGTCTGCTGGATCCCAAACAGATCGAGCCTGCAATGAGGAGCGGATACGAGCGCGCCAAGAAGGAAGCGGATGTGATCAGAAGGTTTTGGGCCTAGAAGCCTGTCGCAAACACTTAACATTTGGCTCTTCGCGATTGTGTGTGGGTAACGTAATTTTGTAGTGTATAGCACGAGAGGTCATCTCTTGATATGGAATCGTGTCCAGGAGGACGCCCCCATGCAAGACACCGACCTTTTTCAGATGGCCCTTGGTTTGTTTCCGCCTTGGCTGGCGGAGCGTTGCAAATTCGACCCTGAGCAGAAACAGCTCGATATCTATATCGATTTTTCCAGGGGTGGCCAGTTCGCTTGTCCCGAATGCGGACGTCCAGGTTGTAAAGCCTATGATACGCTGAATAAGGTCTGGCGACATCTGAATTTCTTCCAGCACGTCACCTACCTCCACGTCCGAACCCCTCGGGTGGAGTGTCCGGACTGTGGGATAAGACAGGTGCCGCTGGCGTGGGCGAGAGAGGGCAGCGGGTTCACGCTGCTCTTTGAGGCTTTCATCATGGCCATGGCCAAGGAGATGCCGGTCAATGCCATCGCCCGACTCGTTGGGGAACACGACACCCGTATTTGGCGAATCCTCCACCACTACGTGGAAGAAGCCCGAACCGAGCAGGACTACTCCTGCGTCTGCACGGTCGGGATGGACGAGACTTCCAGCAAACGGGGCCATAACTACATCACGGTGTTCGTGGTCATGGACAAGTCGAAGGTCCTCTTCGCCACCCCAGGAGAAGACGCCGCAACGTTGACTGCGTTCAAAGAAGATCTGCAGGCTCACGGGGGCGATGCCGGGAACATAAAACAGGCTTGTTGCGACATGTCCCCGGCCTTTATCCGCGGCATTGAGGACACGTTCGAGAATGTTACGATAACCTTTGACAAATTCCACATCCTGAAGGTCATCAACAAAGCACTGGACGAGGTCCGACGCATGGAGCAGAAGACACGACCGGAACTCAAGAAGACCCGTTTCGCTTGGCTGAAGCCCCCTCGGAACTTGACGGTCAATCAGCGAGTCATCATCGAAGACCTGAACGTGCCTAAGCTGAATCTCAAGACAGCCAAGGGCTATCAGATCAAGCTCACCTTTCAGCAGCTGTATGAACAGCCCCGAGAGCAAGCAGAAGAGTTCTTAAAGCGCTGGTACTTCTGGGCCACGCACAGCCGTCTCCAACCCATGATCCAAGCGGCTCGGACTATCAAGCGCCACTGGGACGGAGGTACTCGGTTGGTTCGAGTCGGGCATCACCAACGGGGTGATCGAAGGTATCAACAGCCTGATACAGGCCGCCAAGGCAAAAGCCAGAGGTTATCGGTCAACCAGAAATCTGATCACTATCGTCTACCTCATTGCCGGAAAGCTAGACCTTTCCGTTACCCACACACAATAGCGAGGAGCCGGTAATAGAATTACAGGAAGGAATGGTGGCGGCGAAGGTCAAGGTCGATATCGGCGCAGGTAACGTCATCACGTGCACCATTACCGTCGAGGCCGTCAAGGAGTTGGGAATCACGGTAGGAAGCCCGGTGTCCGTCCTCATCAAGGCGAGCAGCGTCATGCTGGCCACAGAGTAGGGCGGGGCGTATCAACCCTCTTGGACCTGTTTCTCAGTGGGATGATAGACCGGCAGGGATCACACGGGCAGACATGAGGCTTTCTGAAAAAAACATCGAACTGATTATGTTCCTGACTCTCGTAGTCTGTCTGACTCTAGTAATAATTTTCGCCCGATGAGTAATACCACTTCGCGCGAATTGAAGTAGTTTTATGTCGCGTTTACTCG